>LVBG01000021.1 GCA_001603115.1 Spirochaetales bacterium Spiro_05 | reverse complement strand
TGCAGTTCCCCATTCTCATTGCCTTCTATGGCCTCTTGAACAAGCACTTTGAGCTCAGGGGAGCCATGTTCATTCCGGGTTGGATTCCTGACCTTTCCCGACCCGACACCGTATTCACCTTCCCGTTCAACCTTCCATTCCTCGGGAATGAGTTGCACTTGCTTCCGATCATCTACACAGTCAGTATGATCTACTCGATGAAGATCACCCAGAATGCATCCACTGCTGGCAGCCAGCAGAGCATGATGAAGTTCATGACCTACGGTATGCCGCTGATGTTCTTCTTTGTCCTCTACAGCGCCCCCTCGGGTCTGATCCTCTATTGGTCGGTCATGAACGCTCTCTCCATCTTCCAGCAGTTGTACACCAACAAGAAGAAAGAGCGTGAGGCCAAGGAGAATGAAGCAGTGAATGTGCAGCAATTCCCTGGACCAAAGGGTAAGAAGCGGACGTAAGAACTACGAAAAAATCAACTGCGGGGGACTCTGTCCCCCCCAAAAACGGAGTAGCCATATGATGAAAGAATTCGAAGGACGTACCGAGCAGGAGGCAATCGCCAAAGCGATTGAGGAACTGCATATCGAGCGTGAAGATTTCGATGTGGAAATCGTTGAACCAGTTCGAAAAGGACTGTTCAAAAAGAGTAATGTACGCATCAGGATCCATTTTGATGAGGCAGGCGAGGTAGAGGAACAGTCCTTTGACTTTACCCGTGCCGATGAAGAGCCAGAGATTGATGCTCCGATCAACAGTGACCTTGAAGACAAGCTTCTGGCATTCGTAGCCACCATCCTCGACAAGATGGGGTATGAGGGAAGGGTGACCATCTCTTTCAGAAAGGAACGGAAGCTGGGACTGAACATCGAGAGTGACAACTCGAGCATCATCATCGGTCGCAAAGGAAAGAATCTGGATGCAATCCAGCTGTTGGCAAATGTGTATGCCGGCCAGATCGATCCGGACCTTAAGGTCGTTGTTGACAGTGAGAACTACCGGATGCGCCATGAAGAGCAACTGATCAGGATGGCCTTCAAGACCGCTGAACAGGTACGCAAGAGTGGTCGCAGCAGGCTTCTTGAGCCGATGAACCCGTATGAGCGGCGGCTTGTCCATACCGCACTCAATGATTTTGGGGGTGTGGACACCAAGAGCGAAGGCGAAGGGCTCTATAAACAAATTCGTATTTCGAATCAGAAAAACTAACAACAGCAAGACGGGGGCCATCAAGGTTCCCGTTTTTTATGCTTGACAAATACAGTGTAAGCGCCTACTGTTGGTAGCGTACCGCATGGTACAAAACACTACATATTGTGTGTATAGGAAAAGGGAAGTGAGGTGAAATTCCTCCGCGGTCCCGCCGCTGTAAAGGGGAGTCATCGGCATTGTCCACTGGAGTGATCCGGGAAGGCGCTGATGATGATGAACCTGAGCCAGAAGACCTTGCCTATACAGACACGCCGTCACGGAGCATGACAGGGGCGTGGACTCAACGAGTCTGCCTCTGCCCATTCTCCCAGGGGAGGAACCCAATGCAACAGCAAGTGGTCAAACGGGACGGGCAGGTGGTTCTCTGCGAGGTTCAGAAAATCATCAATGCAATCAACAAGGCAGCTGAAGCTGCACACGAACAGGTGAATGCACCTCAGATCGCATGCACCGTACTTTCACGTCTTGATGACTTTGAACGCCTCAGCGTAGAACAAATCCAGGACACCGTGGAACAGGCTCTGATGGAAAGCTCTGCCAAGGCAACGGCAAAGGCGTACATTCTGTATCGCAAAGATCGTGAGAGGATCCGAGAGGGGAAAGCTCTGATCAGGGCAACCAACGAGCTCTTCAACTCCTATCTCGAGGATACCACCTGGAGGACGAAGGAGAATGCAAATACCCGTCGTTCGGTAAACGGCATGAACAACTTCATCCGGGAGCGCTTCACCGAACAGTATTGGCTCAATAACATCTATCCCCCTGCAATCAAGGAAGCCCACCAGAGAGGACGCCTGCATCTGCACGACCTCGGGTTCTTTGGTCCCTATTGCTGTGGCTGGGATCTCAAGCAGCTGCTGCTGCAAGGTTTCGGTGGGGTGGAAGGAAAGGTGAGCAGCAAGCCGGCAAAGCATCTGCGCGCATTTCTCGGGCAGGTGGTCAATGCCACCTTCACCTTCCAGGGTGAGTGTGCCGGAGCACAGGCATGGTCTTCCTTCGATACGTATGCAGCACCTTTTGTCCGCTACGACCATCTCTCCTTCAGGGAAGTGAAGCAGGCACTGCAGGAGTTCATCTTCAATCTCAATGTGCCCACTCGGGTAGGGTTTCAGTGTCCCTTCTCCAACCTGACCTTCGATATCACCGTCCCCCCTTCGCTGAAGGATGAACCGGTACTTTGCGGAGGTGAATTGCAGGCTCAGACCTATGGGGAGTTCCAAAAGGAGATGGACCTCATCAATCTTGCCTTCTGTGAAGTCATGGAAGAGGGGGATGCCTCCTCACGTGTCTTTACCTTCCCGATTCCCACCTACAAGGTGACGAAGGACTTTCCGTGGGATAGCGAGGTGGTGGATGCCATCTTTGCAATGACAGCCAAGTATGGGATTCCCTATTTCTCGAACTATGTGAACAGTGATCTTGATCCCGAGGATGCCCTCTCCATGTGTTGTAGGCTTCGCCTGGACACTTCCCAATTGCGCAAGCGGGGAGGTGGGCTGTTCGGCTCAAACCCGTTGACCGGTTCCATCGGAGTGGTGACGCTCAATCTTCCGCGCCTGGCGTATGAGAGCAAGGATGAACAGACTTTTGCCAATGGATTGTCAGAACTTTGTGAGCTTGCCAAACAAAGCCTTGAGATCAAGCGGAAGACCATTGAGGGGGAAACAGAGCGGGGAATGTATCCGTTCAGCCAAAATTCCCTTACACCGGTGAAACAGAGGCTTGGCTCGTACTGGGCAAACCACTTCAGTACCATCGGTCTGGTGGGCATGGAGGAAGCGTGTCTTAATCTTTTTGGTGAGGAAGGTTCCCTTACTACCCAAAAGGGGCAGGAGTTTGCCATGCGGACACTCAAGCAGATGCGTGATCTCATCCAGGGCTATCAGGATGAGACAGGGAATTTCTACAATCTTGAGGCAACCCCGGCAGAAGGTGCAAGCTATCGTCTGGCACATCTGGACAAGAAAGCCTATCCCCAGATCATCACCGCAGGGGAGAGGGATAGCTACTACACCAACTCCTCACAGCTTCCTGTTGGGTATACCACCGATCTGTTTGAAACCCTGGAAAAGCAGGATGAGCTGCAGTGCCAGTATACCGGGGGAACAGTACTGCATCTCTATCTTGCCGAGCGCATCGAGGAAGTGGAGACAGCAAAACATCTGATCAGGACATCGTTCACACGGTACAAACTGCCCTACCTCTCCCTTACCCCGACATTCTCCACGTGCAAGGACCATGGATATCTCGCCGGCGAGGTGGAGTGCTGTCCGGTGTGCGGTCAGAAGACCGAGGTATGGACAAGGGTGGTAGGGTATCTGAGACCGAAGCAGGATTTCCATCCGGGAAAGCGGGAGGAACACCGGCAACGCGTATACTATCAGGTGGACGTATCGTGAAGATCAGTGCCATCGAATCTAACTCCTTCTTGGACTATCCGGGGAAACTGAGTTGTGTCGTATTCTTCCAAGGGTGCAACTATGATTGCTTCTATTGTCATAATCGTAGCCTTATTGAGAAGAAAAATGGCACTTTGGGCTATCAGGAAGTGGTGGACTTGCTGAGAGGCAGACAAGGATTTCTCCAAGCGATGGTAATCAGCGGGGGAGAACCAACCCTCAATCAGGATCTTGGCCTGCTTGTCAGGCAGGCCAAGAGTTTGGGATATTTGGTCAAGCTGGATACCAATGGGAGCAGGCCCAAGATGCTTTCATTCCTGCTGGAGGAAGGTGGCCTTGATTACGTAGCCCTTGATGTGAAGGCTCCGTGGGAGCGCTATCGTGAGATCGGGGGAGAGGGTGCTGATCCGAAGAGCGTACAGGAAAGTCTCGCACTTCTTGCTTCTTGGAAGGAAGCAAGAAAGGAGTTTCACCTGGAAGTGCGGACGACGCTCGCCCCCACACTCACGTTTGTCGATCTCAGGCAGATCGCCACAGATCTTGTGCAAACAGCAAGCTGGACGATCAACACGTACCGGGTACCGCCAAACTACAGGGAAGGGGATGTCGGACGCATCCACCTTCCCCCCACTGTGCTGGGGGAGGAGGAAGAGGGAATCCTGCGTTCGATGCACCCTGCCCTTATGCTAAGGAGATGATCTCCTCCCAAGGCAGTCCGGCTTTTCCAAAGTGACCATAGTTGACAGTCTGGCGGTAGATGGGTTTCAGCAGACCGAGGCTTCTGATGATGCCGGCAGGAGAGAGGTTGAACTTCTCTCTGACCAGGTCTTCCAACTTGGAATCATCCAGCTTTCCCGTGCCGAAGGTATCGACATAGATGGAAATCGGGTACGGGACTCCGATGGCATAGGAAAGCTGGACCTCACAGATGGTGCAGTAGTTGTTTGCTACCAGGTTTTTTGCCACAAAACGGGCCATGTAGGCAGCACTGCGGTCTACCTTTGAGGGGTCTTTTCCGCTGAATGCACCGCCTCCATGGCGGCCCATGCCGCCGTAGGTGTCAACGATGATCTTTCTCCCGGTCAGACCGGTGTCACCGGCAGGACCTCCGATGACAAATCTACCCGTTGGATTGATATAGATTTTCGTCTTCTCATCAAGCAGACCGGTTGGCGAAAGGGTTGGCCGGATGACCTCTTTCTTCAGGTAGTCCACCAAGTGTTCGCGGTCCGCCTCATCGGTATGCTGGTGACTGATGACCACCGAGTCGATGTGTACCGGCTTGCCATCCTGATAGAGCAAGGAGACCTGGCTCTTGGAATCTGGGCGGAGGAAGGAGGCCTTGCCTTCCTTTCTCAACTGGCTTGCACGCATGAGCAGCTGGTGGGCCCAGGTTACCGGAGCTGGCATCAGCTCCTTGGTTTCATCGCAGGCGAATCCGAACATCATGCCCTGGTCTCCGGCGCCTTGCTCACCATAGAGGGAGGTATCGGCGGTAACCCCGAGAGAGATGTCAGCACTTTGTGTTTTGGTGAGATTGATGACCTTCAGCGTACGATAATCGAATCCGCATCCCTCTTCCGTGTATCCGATATCCTGTACGGTGGAACGGACAATCTGCTCAATATCGAGCGATGCGTTGGTCGTAATCTCTCCCCCAACCACGACCATATCGGTGGTGGCAAACACCTCACAGGCAACGCGGCTGTGAGGATCTTGGGCGAGACAAGCGTCAAGAACAGCATCAGAGATCTGGTCGCAGACCTTATCCGGATGTCCTTCGCTTACTGATTCTGAGGTAAAAATGTGTGAACCGTGTGTCAGCATATACCCTTCCTTATGAACTGCGGAAGGAGGAACTCAACTCAATGAATTGCTGCGCTCCCCTTTTAGCAAGTTTCTTTAGTGACGCCCGCAAGCCGGGAGGCTATCAAATCGACGTCATTGGAAGGATGATACCAAGGACAGGAAAAATGTACAAGGGTAAGGGGGATCTCTTTACATAACAATAAATGTTATGATATATAAAATGTTATGAAGACACTTCTTTTGAAAACAGATAAGGACCTCCAGATTTTCATGCATCCCAAACGTCAGCAAATACTGCACGTGCTCTCGGTGAATGCCAGCATGACTGCCAAGCAGATCAGTGATGCACTTGCCATGCAGCCTTCGAGTGCAAAGCACCATCTGCTTCGTCTGCAGGAGTTGGGCTTGGTGGAAGTCGATCATACCGAACTGATCCATGGCATTACGGCTACCTTTTTCCGAAAGACGCTGGTGACCGTCAGTTTTGCTTCCTTGGGTGCTGAGAAGCAAAAGCTTGTCTCCGACTTCATTGACAAGCAGATCCGTGATGACCTTTATGCAAAACCAAGGACCCATACGGATGAGTCAGGTCACTTCATGGCCGACCAGCTTTCGGGTGTGGTGCATCTGAGCGAAAAGGAGGCCGACCAAGTCTATCGGCTCATCCGGACATTCTTGGCAAAACATGAGAAACATGGTGAAGGGAAAAAGGCCTACGCCTACTCGTTGGTAGCCTATCATGTCTGAGAAGTTCCACCCCTCTTCCTATCTCCTTCTGCTCGGCCTCTCCTTCTTTGCCTTGGGGCTGAGCATTCCTGCCATGAGTCTCATCGTAGTGAGCAAGCAGTACAGCCTGGCGCATCTGAGCTTGGCAATGGTCATCTATTCGGTGATTGTCATGCTTTTGGAAATCCCCAGCGGTATGTTTGCTGATACGCAGGGCAGAAAGCGTTGTTTCGCCCTCGGACTTTTCTTTTCTTCAGTCGGGACAGCATTTCTCTTTTCTTCTTCCTTTCCTCTTCTCTGCATCGGATTTGCCTTCAGCGGAATGGGAAGGGCCTTTGGGAGTGGAAGCCTCGATGCACTCTTTCTTGAAGCAGGCCGTGATATAGGCAAGAAACTGGGTGACTTGGTTTTTGCAATGGAGGTCAGCTCTTCGCTTTGTTTGAGCATAGGCTCTCTTGTTGGAGGGTTCTTGCTCAGTTTGGGGCCTTCAGGTCCTGGTTTGACATCCTATGTAGTAGGAGCCAGGTTGGGTTTGCTTCTTCTTACGCTCATGCTCCTGCCTTTCTTGGTGAAAGAGCCCAAGAAGCGTATGCATCAGGATGCCAAGCCTATCGGGCAGACTGCGCTCCTGTTCAAGACGTTGCGATCCCACCCTTTCCTTGTTGCCTATACCGTGAGCGTTCTCCTGCAAGGGCTGTTGCTTGCCAGCCTTGAAAGTTACTGGCAGCCCTTTTTGAGGAATCTCTTTGACTCCGATTCCCAATTGTGGATTCTCGGTCTGATTGCAGCTTCCATCTTCGCTGTCAGCATTCTTGGTTCTTTTGCAGGAAAGTCCCTGATGCACCGAATGGATCCGCGACGCATCTATCTTCTTGCTTTCATAGCAGTCTTTTGCATGCTGGCTTTGCTCTCATTCTCTGCACGCATAGGCTTCTTTCTTGCTTGGTATGTAGCAATCTACCTGATTTTGGGGGTCATGAGTGTGGTTGGGGTATCTCTGCTCAACGAGGAAGCAGATGACTCAGTACGATCTTCCCTTTCCAGCCTCAGTTCATTCTTTCTGCAAAGTGGGGGACTCTTGGCCAATCTTTTAGCCACCCTGGTGTTCTTGGTTAGGGGTGTGGGTCTTTTTTGGAAGAGTGTGGCTATCTTAGGCCTGCTTGGAATCTTTGCACTGGCGAAGTCTTTGCTACAGCGTTCTCCATGCTCCTGAGTCGAGCAGCTGCTTAAGATGAACAGCCCTCTCGTTGCTGAACTGGGCTCCCCTTTGGGTGATTATCTCTCCGGCCAAAATTGATGCGATGATACCCGACTCCTCAATGCTGTAATGGTGATATTGGCCGTAGAGAAACCCTGCAGCATAGACATCGCCCGCTCCGGTTGTGTCGACGGGAATGACAGGTCCTTTCACTGGAATGGATATGACCTTTCCCTCATGGCTAATGTACGAGCCCTTCTTGCCATTCTTTACGATGGCGGTCCTGCAGAGCTTTCCCATTGAGCGACAGCACTCATAGGGGTCGTAGTTGTCAAAGAGAATTCTTGCTTCCTCACGGTTGGCAAAGACGATGTCACAATACTCGGCGATCAGTTTGATGAACGGTTCTCGATACCGTCCGACGGCAAAGGGGTCTGCAAGATCGAAGGAGACGACAGTTTGGTTGCTCTTGGCAATCCTCAAGGCTTTCATGATTGCAGATTGCTGACTTTGGGTATCCCACATGTAGCCGGTGAAGTGAAAGAAATCCGCTTGGGCTACCGTTTGCTCCACCACATCCTCTTCGGCATAGAGACGATTGGCACCTAAAAAGGTGTTCATGCTGCGTTCGCTGTCAGGGGTGATGAGAATTACCGTGGAGCCGGTCATCTCCTCTTTGGTGACCACAAGCTCATCATGAACACCAAGTTCCTTGAGCCTTGTCCGATAGATGACACCGTTCTCATCGTCTCCGACTTTTCCTGCCAAGGTGGCATCTACACCAAGGGAGGCGAGGGCAATGATGGTGTTGGGACAGCTGCCTCCACAAGAGTAGGAGGTTTGCCGTTCCTTGCTTAAGAGCAGCAGTTCCTCCATCCGGTTCTTGGAGATGAGTGCCATCGTTCCCTTGTGGATTCCCAGGTCCGTGATATCCTGCTCTTCGACACTGACAATAATGTCGATGAGAGGATTTCCAATTCCATAGACCCTGTGTTCCTGCTGTTTCATGTAGTCACATTCTACCATCGACAGAGGGGAGAATTCAACAAGGACCTTGCGAAAGTGAAGGGGCGAGGGTAGGATGGGGTTGGAGGGAAGCATGGCGTCGTATCAGATTCTCGGAGGAAAACCTGCTAGTGGAGAAGTGAGGGTGGGAGGAAACAAGAACAGTGCCCTTCCCTGTCTTGCTGCGACCTTGCTTACCGACGAGCCTGTTCGCTTGGAGAACGTGCCTGATATCGAAGATGTCCAGGTCATGATCCAGCTTCTCAAGAGCCTTGGTTCCACCATTATCAAAGAAGATTCGCACACCTATACCATCACCAGCGGCAGCCGCAGCGGCTCTCTCAAGCGTTCGCTTGTCGAGGCGGTGCGTGGTTCCATTCTTCTGCTCGGTCCGCTCTTGGCGACCAATGAAGAAGTGCGGCTCACCCCTCCGGGGGGGGATGTGATTGGCCTTCGGAGACTGGATACCCATTTTTTGGGACTCAGTTCCCTGGGTTCAGCATGCAGTATCTCCGATGAGGGAGAGATACACATCAAGGCGGATCACCGTCGGCTCAAAGGCGGTGATATCTTCTTGGATGAGGCCTCGGTGACAGCCACTGAGAACGTGCTGATGGCAGCAAGCCTTGCCCAGGGGGAGAGCATCATCAGCAATGCGGCGAGCGAGCCGCATGTGCAAGACTTGTGCAACCTGCTGCAGCGTATGGGTTCCTCCATCGAGGGCATAGGTTCTAACCGGCTCTTGGTCAGGGGAAAAAATCGTTTGCATGGATGCTCCTTCCGAATCGGCAGTGATTATATGGAGGCAGGTTCCTTTATTGGGCTTGCCGGTGCAAGTGGCGGGCAGGTTCTCATCAAGGATGTCGAGCATGAGCACCTCAGGATGATCCGGTTGGGCTTTGAGCGGATCGGTATCCAGTTTGTGGTGGATGGTCCCTCCTCGATCCTGGTCCCCCGCAAACAGAGGAGAGTCCTCTGCAAGGAAGTGGGAGGGCATACAGCAAAGATAGATGATGCTCCCTGGCCAGGTTTTCCGGCAGACCTCCTGAGCATCATCACCGTCTGTGCAACCCAGATGGAGGGTTCCATTCTCATCCATGAGAAGATGTTTGAATCGAGAATGTATTTTGTCGATTGGCTGATACGAATGGGTGCCGACATTATTCTCTGCGATCCTCACAGGGCTGTGGTGAACGGTCCGAGCCAGTTGATTGGATCGCAGGTAAGCAGCCCTGATGTGCGAGCTGGCATGGCGCTCGTCATTGCCGCTGTCTGTGCCCAGGGTAGGAGCACCATAGAAAATATCTACCAGATTGAACGGGGGTATGAGGACCTTTGCGGCAAGCTCCAAGCCCTCGGACTGGAGATAGAACGGGTTGGCTAACTCTCTGTTTTTCCAAGAGTTCGAGAGGCTGTCCACAACCTAATCCCAAAGTTATCCACAAGTTATCCACAACCCCTTGTACACAAGTTTGAGGAGCCTTTTTGATGGGAGAAGTTTCCCTCTGTTGCACATGGTATATGGACGTATTCTGAGAGAATGACAAGTTTATACAATAAAACAAAATAGTATAATTCCTACCTCACAACTTCAATTGAATTTTTATATAAGATTCATTCACTTCCATATGGATTGGAGCAGTGTTGCATCTACACTTTGCAAACGAGTTATCAACAAGTTATCCACAAGCAATACTCCTCTCTGGAAAGAGCTGTAAGTAACCTTATGACGGCACTTAGTGGAACTTCGACACTGAGTGGATGCCATCCTGTTGCAAGGGTAACTTGTGGATAACCTTCATCACAACTTCTCACATTGCTCACCCCTTGTGCCTGTGGTATGATTGCATCACATCAGGGGGCAATCTTTGAAGCGCAAGTTCTGGACAACCAGTACCACCATCATTCTCATTTCTGCGATTCTGTTGTTTGCCCTTAGCATGCTGACCATATCCCGCATCGAAAAGGTGTACCGTACCAACACAGCTGAAAGTATTGAGCACTTGAAGCGACAGTTTTTGTACGACTCAGTTCAGAACCAAGTCAAACGCATCGATACGCATCGCGCCATCACCAACCAACGCTATAAGGCGGAGCTGGAGCGGAAGCTTTTGCTCCTTGACAATGCCTACACAACCGGAGATGGTTTTGTCGGAAGAGCCACCTCATACCTTTCCAACTCGGCCAACGCAGCATGGACTGCCGTGTTGTGGGAGAAGGAAACAGGTAAGGTTATTTTGGACACTCACTCACTGGTCGGTGAAGGGGAACTTCCCATTGAGGTGGTGGGAAAGAGAATACACGAGTACGACACCCAGATTTTCCGCTCCTATGCACCCTACACCCTCTTTCTTGGCATTCGGCAAACAGTGATTGAATCTGAGGTGAAAGCGTTCATTACCGAAGAGATTTATGGCTCTGCCTACTCAGAGAACTCCTATATCTGGGTAAACGAGGTGGTCAACTGGGATGGTGGGGATGGGTATGCCATCCGGAGGATTCATCCCAACCTGCGTGATACGGTCGGAACCCTGCTTTCCACCAGCATGACCGATATCAAGGGGAACACCCCCTACAAGACCGAGCTTGAGGGTGTGAAACAGAACGGGGAGCTGTTCTTCACCTACTACTTCCAGAAGAAGGACAGTAAGGAGATCTCAGAAAAACTCACCTATGCCAAACTCTACAAAGACTACAATTGGATTGTGGCCATGGGCATTCATCTTGATGACCTTTCAGCCTATGTGAACAACACCAACAACCAGAGTTCTTTTATCCTCAGGCAGATCACCCCGCTGTTCATCTTCTTGGTGCTGGGGCTCTTTGTCCTGAATTCTGTTCTCTTGATGATCATCGAGAAACGAAAGAGCAAAAAGGATAATCAGGCTCTGCAAATGGAAGCCAATCAGGACACCCTCACTGGTATCGGGAACCGCCGCTATGGTGAAACGGTTCTCAAGGATCATTTCTACAAATTCAAGCGCGATCAAAAACAGGTGCTGGTGGCAGTTTTTGATATCGACTTCTTCAAGCATATCAACGATACCTATGGACATGACATCGGCGATAGGACACTGGTCCAACTTAGCCGCGCCTTGGAGCATGTTGTCTGCACCAGAGACTCCTTGTTCCGGATGGGAGGGGATGAGTTCTTGGTAATCTGTTCCGATATCGCAGGAAAAAATCTTGAGAAAATTTGCACAACCTTGTTGGAAACGGCAAGGGCTTTGGATATTTCCAGTGAGGGAGCATCCTTTTCACTTACCATCTCCATCGGTGTCACCACATTCCGCGAGAGTGATATAAATGAGCAACAGGCGCTCAAGCGCGCTGACAAAGCCCTCTATCGGGCAAAGGAAGCGGGACGCGATCGTTGCGAAATTGATTGGTGATAGAAAAAATACTTGACATGATGCAGAGAGGGACGGTATAAACATACTATAAGTTAGTAGAAGCTAACATTGGAGGATTTCTATGCCGCTTCCGTATGCCCAAGTCGGTGAAACACGAAGGATTGTGAGCCTGCATGCTGATGAAGAGCTCAAACGCCATCTGATGGATCTCGGTTTTGTAACCGGCCAGAGTGTTCACATTATGGGAAATACCAGAGAAGGGCTCATCCTCTCTATCAAAGGTGTGCGTCTTGCCCTCAATCGAGGTTTGGCCCACCGGATTGATGTAGCATAACAACGTCGCAGTACGAGGAGATAGTAACGATGACACTAGGAGAATTGCGTCCTGGAGAGAGGGCGCGGGTGCTTTCCATTGGCACCCAGGGAGCGATGCGCCAGCGCATCCTGGATATGGGTATCACCCCAAAGGTGGAGATACAGTTGATCAAAGTGGCCCCACTTGGCGATCCGTTGGATCTGTCTCTTCGTGGGTACAATCTCAGTTTGAGACGGCATGACGCTGCTCTTATTGAAGTAGAAAAACTGTAATCATTTTTTTAATCAAAAAGTTAGAAGAATCTAACTAATTGAAGGAGTCCCCATGTCCACTATCATCGCCCTTGCCGGAAATCCGAATTCCGGCAAGACCACCGTATTCAACGCCCTTACCGGATCGCGCCAGCATGTCGGAAACTGGCCGGGAGTTACCGTTGACAAGAAAGAGGGAATCTATACAAAAGACACCTCCCTTACCGTCCTTGATTTGCCGGGAACCTATTCGCTCAATCCCTTCAGTGCAGAGGAGATCATCACCCGTACCTACATCGTCGAGGAGAAGCCGGCCTGTGTCATCGATGTCCTTGATGGGACAAGTCTTGAACGCAATCTCTATCTTGCCCTCCAGATTCTCGAAACAGGTGTTCCAACCGTCCTTGCAATCAATATGATGGATGAGGTGCGTGAGAAGGGCGAGAGCATTGATTTCAAGCGCCTTGAAGCGGAACTTGGGGTTGCCGTCGTGCCTCTTGAGGCAAGGAAGGGCAAGGGCCTTGATGAGCTTATGCGTGAGGTAAGACATACCATAAGCACAAACAGACGACCCAAGAAGCTACCTCTCTACACGCTTTCAGGGAGTGTGGACGAGGATACGCTTGCAGACCGGAGGTACTCCTTCATCACCTCCTTGGTGGAACAGGTGGTTGCAAGAAGTGGAAAGGAGTCGGGTGCAGTACAGGAGAATCGCAGTGACAAGCTGGATAAGATACTCACCCATCGTGTTTTTGCGCTTCCGGTTTTTGCTCTTGTCATGTACGTATTGTTTGCCGCTACCTTCAGTGAGTCCTTCCTCTTCATCCCCGGCTTGAGCAGCCCCGGTGTTGCCCTTGCAACTTTGGTGGAGTTTCTCTGGGGCACCTTCACGGAGTTCATAGCCTCCGGTTTGCTCTCTTTGGGTGCCGCCGACTGGGCATACAGCCTGGTGGTGGATGGGGTGCTTGAAGGGTTGGGGGCGATTGTCGGATTCCTTCCCCTGATCTTGGTGCTCTACTTGCTGATGAGCTTTCTTGAGGACAGCGGCTATATGGCTCGTGTTGCCTTTGTCATGGACCGGATCTTCCGACGGTTTGGCCTTTCAGGTCGTTCCTTCATTCCATTGCTCATGGGCTTTGGGTGTTCGGTTCCTGCCATCATGGCAACCAGGACCCTGGACAGTGAAAAGGACAGGCGGATCACCACCCTGCTTTGTGGGTTTATGCCCTGTGGGGCGAAACTACCGATTTTCATCATGTTTGTTTCTCTCTTTTTTGCTGAGGGAAACAAGACGGTGGTGCTCTTCTTCGTATACATGCTCAGCCTGGCAGTCTCCATTCTCGTTTCGCTGGTGATAAACCGCATTGCGTACAAGGGTCAGGTCTCCAACTTTCTGATGGAACTGCCTCAGTACCGGCTTCCCACCCTCCGATCGGTCTGGATCCATGGGTATGAGAAGGTGAAGGGGTTTGTCCAGAAGGCAGGGACGGTCATTCTTGCTGCAACCATCCTCATCTGGGCTCTCTCAAACTTCAGCCTCTCATCCTTTACTGCAGAGCACCGTGCAGAAGAAGGGACAATTCTTTCGGCAATGGATGACTCCCTGCTTGCCTCGGTAGGAAAAGCTATTGCCCCGGTCTTCAAACCTCTTGGGTTTGGGGCATGGAGACCGACGGTTGGCATTGCCACCGGTTGGGTTGCCAAGGAGATGGTGGTTGTCACCTTGGCTCAACTCTATAGTGAGGATGTAAGTGAGGAGTATCTGCAAGAGTACTTCTCGTCAATGGACGCTGACGAGCTGAATGAGCTGGGTTTTGGGGAAGGCGTTTATGATAGTGATTTGGCCTTTGGCATCTATACAGAGTCCATATTGATGGAGGGTTCGGATACGAACGCACTGAGCAGTATCCACGCTGATATTCCCAACAAAGGAGCTGCCCTTGCCTATATGGCTTTCAACCTGCTTTGCATGCCCTGCTTTGCGGCTGTAGGAGCTATGAAACGGGAGCTGAAAAGCTGGAAGCGGACAACTGGGGCGATCGCAATCCAGATGGGAACGGCATATGTGGTGGCCCTTCTGATCAATCTGCTCGGATCGTTGGTTTGGTAGGAGAAAGTATGATCAACTATGTGATAGGAGTATCTGCCCTGGGGTTTCTCATCTACAGGGCAGTGAAGAGCTTGAGAAGAAGACAGCGCATCAAGGCAGGCAGGGCGTACTTTTCAGCCTGCAGCGGTTGCTGCAGTGACTGCACCAGCCACTGTTCAGGCTAGGGCGATATCTTCGGAATGAATGGCCACCAGTACTGAGTCATGGCTACGGAGAAGAGCTCTTCTCAAGGTGGAGAAGAGTTCTCTCACGTTACCCGGCCAGTGATGAGTTTCCAAGAGTCTCAAAGCCTGGTCAGAGATTGTTTTCTCAGGTGCATGAAGCTTCAGGTAGTGGGAGCAAAGGAGGGGAATATCCTCAAGATGCTCCCTCAGTGGGGGGAGGGTGAGCGCAACATCGGTAATTCTGTAGTAGAAATCCTTGCGCATCGACCGCTTATCGATAAGATGTTGGAGCTTCTCATTCGATGCAGTAACCAAGCGAAAACGTGAGGTATGAAGGTGGGTATCACCATAGTGTCGGTAGTGCCCTGTTTCAAGCAACCTGAGAAGGTCGGCCTGGAACTGGAGGGAGAGGTTCTCCACTTCGTCAAGAAAGAGCGTTGATTGGTCCGCCTCGTAAGCAAACCCTTTCAGCTCAGTTTTTCCATCGGTGAACGCACCCTTTGTGTGGCCGAAGAACATTGAGTTACCCAGTACCCCGGATAGCAGTGAGCAGTTGACGGCGACCATGTTGCGATGAGGATACTTGAGGCTGTGCAGGTAGTTTGCTGCAAGCTCCTTGCCTGTTCCTGTCTCTCCGAAGAGGTGCACTGAACAGGAGTGGTTTGCATACTGCATCAGCTGTTTCCTGACGCTCTTGATACTCTCACTTTCGCCGATGAGCCCGCTGGGATGATAAAGGGCTTCCTCTTGAACCGACTCTGCACTTGCCATCCGATCGAGGTGTTCGAACAAGTTCACCCAATCAAGGGTAGCTCGATGGGTGGTGTGGAGGGTGAGAGCTTGCTGTATCCGTTCGGGTAGATGCAATGTTTCATCCATACAAAGGAGAATCGGGCAAGCAGGGCTTTGGTGGGCAAGTTCTTCGACGAATGCTTCTTGGGAGTTCTTCCCGAGCTTGCTGTCAACAATCAGCAAGTTCGGATTCTCCATTCTTAAGGCATACAGGGCTTTCTCAGTCATGGTGAAGAGCGAAAGAAATGACGGTTTGTAACGCAGCTTGAACTTCTCTTTGAACCTCCAGTCCGAAGAGACGACGAACAGTGACATGGCAGACTCCTGAAACATGTATTCTGGGAAGCAAGCAGGATTGTCAAAGTTCAGCAAATATCCCGATATGAGTTTCAAGCGGTTATAAGGAGACCCTCTACTCTATGATTAAGAGGTGTACCGGTTTAGTTATGAGATTCTGTCATGAGCACTTGCAATGCAGAAAGCGCATAGATTCCAGCTGTCTCACTTCTGAGGATGTTTGTTTTCAGAAGCACTGCAGTGAAGCCATGATCTTCCAAGAACAAACACTCTTCATCGCTGAAGCCCCCCTCCGGTCCGATGAGTACGGCAATGGGAGTTTGGAACGGAAGAGTATGTACCAAGGAAGCAAGGGTTTGCTGCATGTGTGGCCGGCTGCTCTGATGAAAGAACAACCCAAGTCCACGATTGCCCCACCACGATGGAAGTTCTGAAAGAGGGATGACATTTCTTTCGAGCTGGGTCGGAACCGGCGATCCGCTTTGCTGGATGGCCTCCTTGATCTGGGCTTCCAGCCGGTCGAAACGGGAGGAGAGGGCACTCTCTTTCTTGTCCGAAAGATCGGTAACACAGTATCTGCTGGAGACCAAGGCGATGGTATGCACCCCAATCTCGGTTGCCTGACGGACTATCTGTTCTTCTTTCTTTCCCTTGCACAGGCACTGCAGGAGGACAAGATTTGGATAGGGTCCCTGAAAGGAGGGAAGCTCGTCGGTGGACTGCACCGAATCCTGAGCTTCTGCAACTGCGCATGAGAGGGTGCAGCTGTGCCGAGCAATATCGGTGAGTTTCAGCACATACCGATTGCCCTTTGCATCACGGCCAAGGATCTGCTGCCCGACTTTCAGACGCAACACCTTGGTCAGATACTGGCTCTCCTTCCCCTCGAGTACCAAGGAGCTCTCTCCTTGGTAGCCGGGGGGCAATAGGTATTGTCTCATCGACCGGTCCTGATGAACTGGACAGCCCGATTGAGCGTGGTATCGAACAAAGGATCGGCGATCGGCCGTTTGTCATATGGCATCTTGGAAAGATACTCGTTTCTCACCAGTAGGGTAAGGATGTTCTCATCAATGCCTTTATCCTTGTTGAGGGAGGCAAAACGACGGATGTTCTCCTCACTGGGTTCTGGATTATCCTTCACATAGGTGCTGATGATTTTGTCGGTCATCAACTGTTCGAAGGCAGGTATCTGCTCATCGGATAGTTTGACTTCCTCAACCGCGATATCCGGCTCGATCCCAAGCTCGTGGATGTTCTCCCCGTTGGGGGTGTAGTAATGGGCGGTTGTCACCTGGGCAAACCCTTCACCGAAGCGGAAGACATCCTGGACGATACCCTTGCCGAAGGTTTTGCTTCCGATCAGGGTGGCACGGCCGTTGTCCTTCATTGCTGCCGCAAAAATCTCCGCAGAAGAGGCTGAGCCTCCGTTGGTGAGGATGACGATCGGCAGCGATGAGGGGACTTCAGCCTTACCTGTGGAAATATAGCGTTGGTCACGCAAACTTCCCTTCTTTCCTTGGATGGTGACCAGTGTCTTTCCCTCGTCAAGGAAGATGTTTGCCGACTGCATTGCTCCGTCCACGGCTCCGCCGCTGTTGTTGCGTTCATCGATCACCAAGCCAACGATACCCTGTTTCTGGAGTTTCTGCACATGATCGAGCAGTTGTTTTCCAGTTTGGGGAGTGAATTCGGAGAGTTGGATGTATCCGATGTTGCCATCGATGATTCCGCTGTCGACCGTTGGGGTGGTGATTCGCTCACGTACCAAGGTCAGATCGAAGGAGGTCCCATTGCGGTACACAGTTATTGTCACCGCAGTGTTTGGTTCCCCTCTGAGTTTCATGCTCGCTTCGTAGCTGGTAAGGTCGTCTACCTTCTCCCCACCGATATGACTGATCAGATCTCCGGCCATCAGCCCAGCACGCTGGGCCGGGGAGCCTGGGAAGGGAGAGACTATGGTGATCATGAAGGTGGTTGGCTCGGAAAGATCCTTGTTCTCCGGAGCGGGCTTGTTCAGGTAGGTCCCGATACCCCCGTACACTCCGCTGGTCTCTTCCTGGTACTCCTTCGCCTTTGTGGGGGGTACGTAGAAGGAGTAGGGGTCGTCGAGGCTTGCTATCAGGGCAGAAGCGAGGTCGTTGAACATCTTCTGCTTGTCCACCTCGTCGATGTAAATGGAATCCACATACCGATACAGTCGCTCCAGGGCTGCGACGTCGATAGAGATCTGGTCTACCTCTGCTGCCCGTGTGTAGCTTGTGGTGACCGGGGAAGCAAGTATTTGCTCCATGGAACCACCGCCAAAAACGGGAAGGAGGATCATCAATGTTATTAAACTGAGGCTGAGCCTGCGATGTAGTGTTCTTTTCATACCCACAAATATACTGTATCAAGAGAAAAACGGCTACCTTTTGCCATATTGACCACACCACTCTTGCACATTACACTTGCCGCATGACGTTTTTTATTGCCTTTCCCAGTTGGATTTCCCCCGAGATCATCCCCGGTTTGCCACTGAGGTGGTATGGTCTCATGTATGTGATAGCGTTTTCCTTTGCCTATCTCATGATCCGAGTGCAGGCAAGGAAGGGTGAAATTGACCTTGATGCCGATCAGAGCCTCAATCTGGTACTCTACTGCGTCATCGGCCTGATTATTGGGGCACGGCTTTTCTCTGTCCTCTTCTATGACGGATCATTCTATTACTGGACACACCCTTGGATGATCTTCTGGCCCTTCCAGGGTGGTCGGTTCGTCGGGCTTCCCGGTATGAGCTACCACGGGGGACTTGTGGGGGCCATTGTAGGGGGATGGACCTACAGCAGACGCTATAAAGTCAACTTTCTCACTATTGCCGATACAGTCAGTTATGCAGCACCCTTGGGGTATACCTTCGGAAGGCTGGGCAATTTCATCAATGGGGAACTGTTCGGCAGGGTCTCTACCCAGCGTTGGGCAATGATTTTTCCTGATGCTCCCTTATTCTCCACCAACTATGCTTGGGTACGGGAAATTGCAGAAGAAGTCGGTCTCTCCTACCAAACCGGAGCGATGGTGAATCTTCCCAGGCACCCAAGCCAGCTCTATGAAGCTCTCTTTGAGGGTGTATTGCTCTTCTGTTTCCTCTGGTTTGTTATTCGGAGGAGGCGGAAGAAGCTGCCACAAGGTTTCGGCCTTGCCTGGTATGTGATCGGGTATGGCCTGGTACGATTCATCATCGAGTACTTCCGCTCTCCGGATGAGAACCTTGGGTATATCATTGCCTTGGGCAAGGAGTCTGACAATATCGCCTTGTTCCAATCATTCTTCAATTTTTCCATGGGACAGCTGTTCTGCCTTGCCATGATTGCAGGCGGCCTGCTGTTCATGTTCTTTCTCTCACGTCACAAAGGAGTGAAACATGCATCACATCGATGAACGGGTTGCACTTTTGCGCTCGTTGCTTGCCCAACACCAACTTGATGGGTGGATCATCAACGGTACCGATCCCCATCAAAGCGAATATGTCTGTCCGCGGTGGAGAACCCGGGCTTATATAAGCGGGTTCACCGGGAGTGCGGGGACTGTGGTCATCACCAAGGATGAGGCTCTGCTTTGGGTCGATTCACGGTACTTCATCCAAGCCCAGCAGCAGATTGAGGGAACCTGCTTTACCATGATGAAGGTGGACACTCCTTCCTATCCCGATCCCTATACTTTTCTCAAGGAGAACTTGGATAAGGGAAGCCGGGTAGGCATAGACAAAGCCACCCTTACCGTTTCAGGCAAGAAGAGCTTGGAAGAGGTGTTTGGGGACGAGCTGGTCCTGGTGGATTCTGAAGATTTGCTTGACCAGGTTTGGACCGATCGTCCTGCTGTTCCCTCCCAGCCTGTGGTCTTGTTGAATGACGACATCGCCGGTTTCTCAAGAATCCAGAAGTTGACGATGGTTCGTGTTGCGATGGTGCAGAAGGGTGCCAAGTACACCCTCATCTCCTCTCTTGACGACATCGCCTGGCTTACCAACCTGCGCGGCAGTGATGTTTCGTACAATCCCGTTTTCCTCTCCTACCTGCTGGTGGGAACCGAGAAAGCATGGCTTTTTACCAATCCTGCTCGATTCAGCGATGAGATGCGTGGACTTTTGGAAGAGGAGTATGAGATTCTTGCCTATGAAGAGGTGGTTTCCCATCTGGAGCAGATTCTCAAGTCCGACGATGTGGTCTATTACAACCCAGAGAAGACAAATCTGCTGCTCCATTCAGCACTCTCGAAAAACAAGGTGGTGGTCGGAAGGGATTTTTCCACCGACCTGAAAGCAAGCAAGAACGAGACTGAGCTTGAGGGTATGCGCAGAGCGCACCTGCTTGATGGTGTGGCCTTGGTGAACTTCCTTGCCCGTTTGGACAGAAAGCATCCCAAGTATACGGAGATTGAGCTCTCCGACCTGCTGCGTGAACAACGGCTTCGTAATCCCGATTGCCTTGGCGAGTCCTTTGCCCCCATCTCCGGCTGGGCCGAACATGGGGCGATGTGTCACTACAGCGCGGATGAAAAGAGCAATCTCACCCTGAAAGGCAATGGTCTTTTGGTTCTCGATACCGGTGGAATGTACCGCTTCGGCTTGACGGATGTGACAAGGACCATTCTCTTCGGTACTCCTACCGAGGAACAGATCCGTGACTATACCCTGGTGCTGAAAGGTAACTTGGCTCTGGCTTCCCAACGGTTTCCTGAAGGAACCTGCGGCTATCAGCTGGATGTGCTTGCAAGACAGTTCCTCTGGCAGGAGGGCTTGAGTTACTTCCATGGTACCGGGCATGGTCTTGGCTTCCGACTTGGTGTCCATGAAGGTCCGCAGTCCATCAGTCCCAAGCCTCTTACGGTTCCCCTCAAGAAGGGTATGATCGTCAGTGATGAGCCTGGTCTGTATAAGGAAGGCAGGCATGGCATCCGCATTGAGAACATCCTTGCTGTGCGAGAGGATGTGAAAACAGAATTTGGCCAGTTCCTCAGCTTTGAAGTATTGACCATCTGTCCGTTTGAACGCACATTGATAGATAAGAATCTGCTTTCACCCCAAGAGATAGCCATGGTTGATACCTATCATCGGTGGGTCTTTGAGGAGTTGAAGGATTTGGTTGATGAAGAGGCATTGCCTTACCTCAAGGAAGCTACCAGAAGTCTCTAGGCAGCAGAACCTGATTACTGATAAGGAGTACATACCAATGGTTGAAGCATTGAAGAAGATGGGAAAGATTTCTCGCAAGGGTCCAGTTGTCCTGGTCATCATGGATGGCGTTGGATTTGGAAAATACAAGGATGGCGATGCTGTTGCATCTGCACTCACCGGGAACCTGAACAAGTTGTACAAGTCCAATCCTTGGACGAAGCTCAAGGCTCATGGCCTTGCCGTCGGCCTTCCCAGTGATGACGATATGGGTAATAGCGAAGTCGGCCACAATGCCATGGGATGCGGAAGGGTTTTCTCCCAGGGTGCAAAGCTGGTGGTGAACTCAATTGAATCGAAGGCTATGTTTGCCGGTGAGACTTGGAAGAAGCTCATCAACAACGCGAAAACAAATACATCTACCTTGCACTTCATCGGCTTGCTCAGCGATGGCAATGTTCACTCCCACGTTGACAACCTCAAGGCAATGATCTTGCAGGCAAAAGCGGAAGGCGTTTCCTCTGTCCGTGTGCATGCACTGCTTGACGGTCGTGACGTCGGTGAGGTGAGTGCCCTTGAGTATTTCGATCCGTTTGAGGAGTTTCTCGCTTCTCTCAACGATGCAACCTTTGACGCAAAGATTGCAAGCGGAGGCGGAAGAATGGTCATTACCATGGACCGTTACAATGCAAACTGGAATATGGTACGCAAGGGTTGGGAAACCCATGTACTTGGTGAGGGCAGGCAATTCGATTCGGCCCACGAGGCCATTGAACAACTGCGCAAGGAGACCAAGGCGATTGACCAGGATCTGCCTCCCTTCATCATTGCCAAGGATGGCAAGCCGGTGGGTACCATCGAGGACGGGGACAGTGTCATCCTGTTCAACTTCCGTGGAGACCGCGCCCTTGAGATCACCAAGGCCTTTGAAGCAGAAGAGCTGACCGAGTTCGACCGTAAGCGCAGACCAAAGGTCGAGTACGCCGGAATGATGGAGTATGATGGGGACCTTCATGTGCCTGCCCAGTACTTGGTTACCCCCCCGGCCATCGACAAGACGATTGCTGAGTACCTGTGTGCGTCGAAGGTGAAGCAGTTCTCCATCAGTGAGACACAGAAGTTCGGCCATGTAACCTACTTCTTCAATGGCAACAAGAGCGGGAAATTCGATGAGAAGCTGGAAGAGTATGTTGAGATTCCCAGTGATATCGTCCCCTTTGAGGAAAGACCCTGGATGAAGTGCGCAGAAATTGCTGACCGCGTCATCAAGGAAGTGGAGAGCGGCAAGTGGGATTTCATCAAGCTCAACTTCCCCAATGGTGATATGGTTGGCCATACCGGCATCTTCCAGGCGGTTGTCTGCTCCATGGAGGGCCTTGACCTGCAGATCGGCAGGATCCACAAGGCTGTGATGGAAGCAGGGGGTGTGATGGTGATCACCGCCGACCACGGCAATGCCGACGATATGTTCGAGCATGGCAAGGACGGCAGTGTACAGTACAAGGAGAACGGGGATCCGAAGGCTAAGACCAGCCACTCGCTCAACCCGGTTCCCTGCATCATCTGTGACAGCAACTATCAGGGTGAGTATTCGACCGAACTCAAGACGGGATTGGGGATCAGCAGCATTGCAGCAACCTGCATGAACTTGCTCGACTTCGAAGCTCCGGCTGAGTATGATCCGAGCATCATCACCCTGCAGTAAGCAGAAAAACGTGGTATCATGGACAGGGCCTTCGGGCCCTGTTCGTATTTCCAAGGAGGGAATCTATGCAGTACATGGAGTTCGGAAGGACTGGTCATCGTTCAAGCAGGGTCCTTTTTGGCGCAGCAGCGCTGTGGGATGTAAGTCAGAAGGAAGCAGACAAAGCTCTTGGTCTGTTGCTTGACCACGGCATCAACCACATTGACACTGCACGAAGCTATGGAGATGCGGAACTACGTGTTGGACCTTGGATGAAAATGCATCGTTCAGACTTTTTCCTGGCTTCAAAGACCGGGGCACGGACCAAGGCGGAAGCCCTTGAGGAGCTCAAGCAAAGCCTTACCCGACTGAAAACCGACCATCTGGATTTATGGCAGTTGCACTTTCTTGTCGATTCGACGGAATGGGAGACTGCGATGAGTGAGGGGGGTGCTCTTGAGGCAATACAAGAAGCAAAACAGCAGGGCTTGGTTCGCTTCGCAGGGGTTACCGGCCATGGAATCGATGCTCCCAAAGCTCATATGAATAGCCTCAGTGTCTATGATTTTGATTCGGTGCTCTTCCCTTACAACTTTCCGATGCTTCAGCAGCCCTCCTACAAGAAGGATGTCGAGGCTTTGCTTGGTCTGTGCAAGCAACGAAATGTAGCGGTACAGACCATCAAGAGTCTTGCCCGAGGGGAATGGGGTGCCAAAGAGAAGGTGTATACCACCTGGTATGATGCCCTGGGAGAAGAGAAGGCCATCCAGATGGCTGTGCACTATGTTCTTTCTCATGAGCAGCTGTTTCTCAACAGCACTGGGGACCTGGGTTTGCTTCCCTCTGTACTCAAGGCAGCGGATATGGATATCCAAGAACCGGATGAGCAAGCAATGCTGGCATTGGTGGAGCAGGAAGGGATGAAACCGCTGTTTGTCTGAGCTTAAGTCCAGATATGGTAGGTCCTGGTTACCAGGATCAGGGTTGTTGTGCCTGCAACATAGAATACCAAGCCGAGGCTGTTGAACAGGGTATCTTGGCTGACCGTAACCATCATGGTTCCTATGATCATGAGGATGAAGGAGAGACAGCGGGCAAGCGTCTGCCTGCTGAAGTGTTCTTCAAAGATGGCGATAAGAAAGGTCAGCACCGCAAGGGCGTTGATCAGGATGCAGACTCCCAGAAAGAGACGATTCGTGACGCTTACTTCCCATAGGAAGGAAGCTGAGCTTGCTGATACAGGAACCAAGATGGAAAGCAAGAGCGCACTCGCTGCCCCTACAAAAGAGTACTGGCCAAGCTTGGTTGGGTTGATGGTTTGTTGGAAGAGGCCTGAGGAGAGAAAGAGAAACGAACCGAAGAGCAGGGAGAAGTGGTAGAGAACCGAAACATTCAACGGATTGAGAAGAAACAGGCCGGTGAGGGCGTGATGAAGGGGAAGTATTTTTACATTGCCCAAACTGATCATGAGAAAGAGCAAGGGAAGCACCCGTGCTTCGGCCCCGATATTGGCACGGTAGAAGAAACAGAGCAATAGGGCTGCAATAAGGGCAACCCACAGGTGGATGAGAGAAGGCAACAAGTGGGAACGGGTAGTGACCCACATCCCATTTTGTACGGATGCAATGATGCTGTGCACAATCACTGCACTCAATATGAGGGTTACAAGGGCTTGGACACCCAACAGGACGAAGCGTAGGTTCTTTCCCATAATCTCTTACAGGACATCCGAATAGGAGCTTTCGACGAGCACTCCCATCCTATGGCAGGTGTAGGTTGCTCCGAAGGCCGCTATGTAGGAGTCGATGAGAATGCCCATTCCGTTGAGGATCGGCATCATGGCAATGAGTGTCATCTCTGCTCCATACAGGTCGATCTTGAGGAACTGGAGGGCAATGATGGAGATGAAAAAGACTTCATACCCAAGGTAGAGCGGGCTTGCAAAGGAGAACAGTGCACTGGCGAGAGCAACAAAGAGAAGCACCTTGTCAGCAGGCAACGTACCGGTAGCCGCATACAAGAGGCTGAGGATGCTCAACGTTGCGATCATGGCAGAACCGCCTCGCCCAATGAGTGTATAGAGCGGAACTGCAGTAGCGCTTACCCGTTTCTGGCACCCAAGGTTGTGACGGGAGAGGGAGATGGTCATCGGACTTGAGAAGAAGATGCTTCCGGTAAACAAGGCAGCACTTGCTGGAGCTATCATGCGATAGAGCACCTTGTATGGATTCACCTTGAAAGCGGTGACCAGGGCGAAAAGCAGGGGAAGCAGGCCCAATAGGACAAGGAGTGTTGAACCGAGGAGCATGAGCAGGAACCGTTCGGCAACAAAAATGGTGCCCTCAGACTGCAAATGGCTGAAAAAATAGGAGGAGGCGAAGAAAACGAACAAATGGCCAGTGGTGCTGAATGCCCTGGCCAGGCGGAACATCGTCTCACTGAGGGAGTTCATGGTTACATAGGCAGGTCTGATGACCTCCACGTTGGGCTTGAGAAAGTATCCGAAGACCAAGGCGATGATCAGAACAGGAAGCAAGAAACTCTCAGCATTTGCCAAGGTGTAGAAAGGATTGACCGGCAACATCGACTCAAAGAGGGTGGAAAGCGATTGGGGCGCTACCATGGAGAGGACGGAAGCATCCGTACCGGCGGTGGTGCTGGCCGGGAAGTTGGAGGGGAAGAAGCGGAAGACTAGTGCAGAGGCGGCTACCAGAAAGATGGTGGTGAGCAGGCTCCAGAGGATGGTTGTCCTGGCAAAGACACCTCCCTTGCTGTCCTTTCGCAAGGAAGCAATCCCTGAAGAGAAGCCGAAGAAGACCAGCGGAATCAACACGAATCCACCAAGCTGAACCAGCAGGGCGGTAATCGTATACATCAGTTGCTGAAATATACCCGATTCTCCAAACAGCAGGGTTGCAGCCAAGCCGAGGGCAGTTGCAGCCAGATAGCTTATCCACGTCTTCATAGTTTCCAAGAGTATCTTATCAGCACAGGCAAGTCAATCAAACATCTATCCTTAGCTCAGGAGACGCTCGAGCTTATAGGCTGCATCCAACTCCGCCTCAAGCAGAACCTGTACGTAGCGCTCTACGCTGGACATCCCCTTGATAACCCCGAGTGAGAGTGCTGAAAGATAGATGATCTCCTGCATTGCTTCCTTCGTGTACCAGGTGGTTCCCTGATACTCATTCACCTGTGCGTACAAGCGAAGGCTTTTGTCCTCCAACAGAAGGGCCAGAATCTTCTTCGGATCTTCCATGGAGTCGTCAACCTGATAGGCGGCACTCGCAAGAATGGCAGCACTGTGGCAAGCTTTTCTGGAAAGGTCTTGGACAAAGCCCACCTCGCACAGTTCCTTGCTGAAGAAGCGGGAGAGCAGCAACTTGTCGCTGATAATCATTGCGTTCTCGATGGTGCAATCTTCACTGAGGAAGGGCTTGAGGAAGAAAAATGCAGCCACTACTGCATCAAGCTCATCCATGATGGCTGAACCGTGGAGGAAGAAACGGGTTTTCGGATTACTGAAGAGGGTGCTCCATCGCTTCACCTCATTGAGCATGAGGGCTGGGTTGATTTCTCTTGGCAGGGCAGGCAAGGATTTCCGTGCTGTGGGATGGAGGTTTTCCACCACCGCTCCAAGGTGGGTGTATGCTTCTGCAAGGGTGAGGATGAGCTTGCGTTCGGTCCTGCTGGTAGCTTCCCCCTTGAGAATCTGACGAATCTGCTTGAAGAACTGTTCGGAATGGAAGTTCTCCATCGCCTTGTACACCGGTTTGAGCCTGAGAGCCAGTATCTCTTGCTCAAAGTTCTGTACACCCTGCTCTCCCATTTGCTCATAGAGAGCCAGATAGGTACCATCGACATCCTCTACTTCACGGATATTGAGATAGACCTTGGTCTCAAAACCCCTCAGATGAAGGCTGAACCCTTCGTCATAGACTCTTAGGGAGGGCTTCATGTAGGTCAGGCCTTCAGAGAAGGAGTCATAGATCACATAGCGCCTTCCCCCCAGGGTAAGACCCAGGGTTTCTGCAAGGCTGGTGGTTACTGTCCGCTTATCTTCCCCATTCTTCTGCAACTTTGGTGCAGATGTTTTGATCCAGCCGCTCACTTCCTCATACTGGTTGTTGTAGAGGATGAGGGCTCGTTCCGTTTCGGTACCGTTTACATAACAGAACGCAGACTGCTGTACCACACCGTCCCGGTAGAGGTCGAAGAGGTGGAAAAAGTCGACCCCACTGAACAGGTATCGCTTTTTCAGAAGCGGGAAAATTCGCTTGTAATGCTGATCGACAAGACCTTGGTTGGGTCTCTCATCCCAATAAGCCCTGCGGTACTCCATGCCGTACTTTTCCCGATACCCTTCAATCTGCCCATGGCCGAACATCGGAAGGCCGGGCATGGTTGCCAAGAGGGTACAGATGCCGAAGTACTTATCCCCATCACCAAACTGGGCGATGGCGGTCTCTTCATCGGGATTGTTCATGAAGTTTACGAAGCGCTTGAGGATTTCCGGTTCGAAACTGATGGTATTCTTGATCGTCTCGCGGTACTTCTGGTTCTCTTGGTTCTTGAGCATGTTCATGAAGGCACTGTTGTAGACACGGTGCATGCCCAATGTCCTTACAAAGTAGCCCTCCATCATCCAGAAAGCCTCGGCAAGCAGGAGGGTGTCAGGAAGCTCCTCGTTAATCCTGTCCACCACCTCCCTCCAGAACTCTTGGGGGATTTTCTGGTTGAATTCAAGTTCATCCATCCCGTACTGGGCGCGTCCTGCAATATCCCCGCCGTGGCCCGGCTTCGGGTACCAAAGACGTTGGATATGCTTCTTTGCCAAAGTCATTGCCGCATCGAATCGGATGATCGGGAAGTTGGAAGCAACATGCTTAATCTGTTGATACACAGCCTCTCTTGTAGCCGGATTAAGGAAATCAAGCTGAGCAGTGTCATTCCAGGGCATCGAAGTCCCATCGTTGCCATGGAAGATATAGGTGGTATCTCCGTTTCTCAAGTCCCTGCGTCGGAACGTAACAGCTGCATCACTACGGTCGTAGTAATGGTCTTCGAGCTTGATCTCGATATCAGGGTTTGGAGAGAGATTCGGCCCATCGTAGGTATAGGATGGGAAGGGAGGATAGCTTTGCTGGACAAAGTACTCACTGTGATCGAAAACCCAGTCTCCATCGATTCCACAGTGGTTGGGCACCATGTCGCTGGCAAGTCTGATGCCATACCGGGCACAGCGTTGGCGCAGGTTGTCCAACGCAGCCCAGCCCCCAATTGCCTGGGCGATCTCATAGTTCTTCAATGAGTAGGCCGAAGCCTCGGCATCGGGGTTCCCGCACAGGTTCTTTATCTTCTTGCTTGCACTGCTTCGCTCCCACAATCCTATCAGCCACAAGGCGGTGAAGCCTCGCCCTGCAAGATTCTCCAACTCCTTGTCAGGAACCTTGTCCAAGGTGTCGATCGGATAGCCGTACTCCTTGGAAAGCTGGTCAAGCCAGACCAAGGTTGACTTGGCCATCATAATGACATTGGGCATCCAGTTCTTGTCAGCAGTGAAGGCTTCATATTCATGGTCGAAGAGACTGTAGTCTGGGACTACCATCTCTGCCGACCCACCTCCGGCAGAGGGGAAATGGGGTTTGTTCTCCTCCTGCACAAAGTCGACAGCCCTGAGCAGAAGCGTTCTCAATGTCTGGGGTATCAGGTCGCTCCAAGCCTCAAGAATATAGGAAATCTGGTCAAGCAAGGAGTCGGGATAGAGCCTGGCAGGGCGGGTGAGGAATGAGAAGATATCCTCGTCACTGTTTCGCATCCCAGTAGAAGCGCCTCCCATCAGTGCGGTCATCGCTTGGGCTGCTTTGGGAAAAGAGAGTCCTTCGGGAGCAATGAAAGGTTTTGCCGCCTTGGTGAGAGCAGGGTTTTCCATCATGACCTGATGGATGAAGTATCCTCGCAGAGACTCCTCGTAAAAGAAATCCAAAGGCAGTGACTGCTGGATCAACAGCGGGGAGGGGAACTCCTTCATATAGAAGGCCAACACCTCTTGGGCAGCATGATTCTTGTTGATCAATGCAGTAAGACGGGTGAAGAAGTCCGGTTCATTGTCGGAGAGGTAACGGGAGAGCACACTCTGGTAGAGTTGATGAAGGACGGCAGTGGCATGCAGTTTCCCCGACGACACCCAATCGTT
The DNA here is from genome assembly GCA_001603115.1 of Spirochaetales bacterium Spiro_05. Classification (GTDB taxonomy): domain Bacteria; phylum Spirochaetota; class Spirochaetia; order Sphaerochaetales; family Sphaerochaetaceae; genus Sphaerochaeta. Next base: position 51,548 of record LVBG01000021.1, on the reverse strand, counting down.
GCCCCCTTTCGCCTTTACCTTGGAGTTGTAGATATGGGCGAGTTCGGTAGCCTGCTTGTACAGTGCTCCAAGATCGGAATCCGAAGCAAACAACGCTGGAAAAAAATCCATTTCAGTCCTGGTACGAACTGAAATGCGAAAATCACGTGTAATCAAGTCACGCCTCCCTGAGGGTGGTTCAATCCCTGAACGGTAAGCCCAGTATACCATGAGAGGCTTTGGTTGTAACCCCTTTCTTGGGAATGAGCGTCTGTTAGACTAATGTATTTGTTACCGGAAGTGAAGAAATATCACTATCAAGCATCGATGATGCAAGCTCTAGCACCAACGGAAGCGAGACTTCTTCTTCTGAAGTAAACCGCTCCAGTACAAAGGAGGCAACTGACCCATGCTTTGGTCTGCCGATACCTATTCTCAGACGAAGGAACTGATCACTATTCAAATGCTGCTTGATCGATTTCAGCCCATTGTGTCCCTGCAGTCCTCCCCCAGCCTGTACTCGCAGCGTACCATAAGGAAGCTCAAGGTCGTCATGAACCACCAGGATGTTGTTGGGCTCGAGATGAAAGAAATCAAGGGCGGCACGAACTGCCTTTCCACTCTCATTCATATAGGTCTGAGGCCTGAGCAGGCGGACAGGGCCTTCACTGGAGAGTTGTGCATGAAATTTTGCAGTCCACGAGAGGTTGGGAAAGTGATGGTCGCAAACCATCCAGGCGACGTTGTGCCTGGTTCTTGCATACTCCCTTCCGGGGTTGCCCAGGAATACCATTAGTTTTACCATAGCCTATCATACGGGCAATCCAGAGGAGAGAAAAGATGTATGTACTGGTCTTCTATGTACCGCAGTCCCATCTTGAGTCGGTGAAAGAGGCTGTCTTCTCCACAGGAGCAGGAACCATGGGCAACTACGCAAAATGTTGCTTCCAAACCAAGGGAACAGGGCAATTCATGCCACTTTCCGGCAGTTCTCCGTTTCTGGGGACCGAAGGAATGCTTGCACAAGAAGAGGAGTGGCGGGTAGAATTGGTGGTCGACGAAGAGAGTGCCGCTTTGGCGGTACAGGCTCTGCTCGACGCTCATCCTTATGAGGTTCCTGCCTATCATCTGATCCCAGTCTTGACCCTTGAGGGGGTCGAGTACAACGAATAGGAGCATCCATGGCAAAGACGATTGCCCAGATCAACGAGAAAATCAAGGCGGGAAGCGTGGTGGTGGTAAGCGCCGAAGCCTTCTCAAAAATGGCCAAGGAAACGCCGATTTCCACCCTCAGCGAGGAAGTGGATATTGTCACCACCGCCACCTTCGGCCCCATGTGTTCTTCAGGTGCCATCATCAACTTCGGGCATTGGTCTCCAGGCATCAGGATGGAGGAGATCAGTCTCAACGGGGTGAGTGCCTATGAGGGCTTGGCTGCGGTGGACACCTACATCGGAGCAACCGCCGAATCGAAATTCGATCCCACCTATGGGGGGGCGAATGTGATCGAAGACCTCATTGCAGGCAAGGATGTACGACTCCATGCCCGAGGGAAGGGGACCGATTGCTATCCGACCAAGGAGATCGATACGTGGATCAACAAGGATACGGTCAACGAATTCTACCTGTTCAATCCCCGTAACGCCTATCAGAACTATGCTGCGGCAACCAACAGCACCAGCCGCATCAAATACACCTATATGGGCAGTCTCCTTCCACGGATGGGCAACATCACCTACTCAACCAGTGGGGAGTTGAGTCCTTTGCTCAATGATCCCTACCTCAGGACCATCGGTCTGGGAACGAGAATCTTCCTTGGTGGTGGTGAAGGCTTTGTTGTGTGGAACGGAACCCAGTTCAACACCCGTCGTGAGCGCAACAGCATGGGTATCCCCAAGCTTCCCGGTGCCACCTTGGCGGTGCTCGGTGATGCACGGCAGATGTCAACCGATTTCATCCGTTCCGCCTACTATGAGAAGTATGGTGTCTCGATGTTTGTCGGCATAGGCATTCCCATCCCCGTCCTGGACGAGAGGATGGCCCAAAATCTTGCCATCAGCAACGACCAGATTGAGACCACCATCCTCGACTATGGCCAGGAGAACCATCCCAGTGTGGGTGCGGTTACCTATGCCCAGCTTGCAAGTGGGTCTGTCACCCTCTCCGACGGCAAGCAGGTCAAGACAGCTCCGCTCTCTTCCTTGGCAAAGGCACGAGAAATTGCCGATATCCTTGCCGATAGGATCAGAAGCAGGAAGTTCTTCCTGACCGAACCGGTTGCCATGTTCCCCAAGGACAGTTTTGTCAAACCCTTGGTACACCGCGAAGGAGGTGCACAATGAGACGCAGATATGCGCTTCGGTTCTCTCCCGCCTTGGTGGAGCAGCCGATCGTCAGCAAGCTCGCCAGAATCTACGATGTGGACATCAACATCCTCAATGCAGATGTAGCAAGCGGTCGCGGGGGTAAGCTCATTGTTGAACTGGTGGGAACCGATGAGAACCTCGATAAGAGCGTACACTATCTCTCTGAGGTTGGTGTCCTTGTCTCCGAGATGGTCAAGGAGTTGATCTTCAAGCAGGAATCCTGCATCCATTGCGGAGCTTGTACTGCTGTCTGTTCCCCAAAGGCCCTCTCGATGGACAGCTCTGCAAAGCTCGTCTTTGATGTTTCGCTGTGCGTAGTTTGCGGTCTTTGCACCCAAGCCTGTCCTCTACGCTTGTTTGAGGTTTCGCACGAGCGAGAGGCCTGACCATGTACGAGAAGCGAACCTATCGTCAGAACATGGGAGCAGGTCGCTTCACGAGCATCTCCCTTTCCATTCAGGAAAGTGATCTTTGGATCGGCTGGACCGGGTCTGTCGACCAGGCTCAGCTGATCAAATCAGCTGCAGAACTTGTACGCCGGTTGAGACTGGAGCTGATCGGACATCCTGATCCCAGCTTTCTGACAAGCTTGGTGCCGCTTGCAGGGCATGACTATCCAAGCGAACTCGCCACTGCCATGCACAGTGCTTCCCTGCGTGCCGGCACCGGACCCATGGCAGCGGTTGCTGGTGCAATTGCCCAAGCGGTGGGAAAGGCACTGAAGCAGAAGTTCTCACTCGAAGAGATAGTCGTTGAGAATGGGGGAGATCTCTATGTTGATGTCCTCAAACCCCTTCTGATAAGGCTATTTGCACCTTCAAGTGCGTTTTCAGGAAAGCTTTCGGTAGTGGTTTCCCCTTCTGAGTGCCCTCTGGGGGTTTGCACTTCCTCAGCTAGGATCGGTCATTCACTGAGCTTCGGCCGGGCAGATGCAGTGATGGTAGCGGCAATAGATGCCGCGCTTGCCGATGCTTGGGCAACCGCAGGTTGCAATCAGGTACAGGCAAAAAGCGATGCGCAGCGCGTCTGTACAGAGCTCTCTTCCCAGGAGGGGATTCTCTCCGTCCTGGTTGTCATTGATGATACACTGGCCATCGGTGGCCGGCTGGAGGTTTGCACCCACGATGAACAGAACCCAATACCTTGAGCATCTGCTCGCACAGCGAATTGTCCTGCTTGATGGCGCGATGGGCACTATGATCCAAAGCCAGGACCTTGATACGGATGATTATACCTTTGAAGGCCATGCGGCCCTTGGATGCAATGAGGTGCTCAACCTCACCCGAGGCGATGTAATCTATCAGATCCATCGCGACTATCTGGACAGTGGTACAGACATCATAGAAACCAATACGTTCTGTGCCAACGCGTTCAATCTGGCCGAGTACGGCCTTTCTGATGAAGTGGAGACTATCATCCAGGCAGCCTGTGAAATCGCTCGTGAAGCGGCAGCGGACCATGAGGCGAACACGGAAGGGTACGCCTTTGTAGCGGGAAGCATCGGCCCTACCAACCGCTCGCTTGCCTTCTCTCCCAAGGTGGAGGACCCAGCCTACCGCCAGAGTGATTATCCTGCCTTTCTGGCGATGTACCGCCAACAGGTGAAAGCCCTGCTTGAGGGAGGCGTGGATCTTCTGCTCATCGAGACAGTGTTCGATACCCTTGTAGCCAAAAGCGCCATCCAGGCCTGTATAGAGGAGATGGAAGCGCAGAACCGCAAGGTTCCCATCATGGTGAGTGTGACCTTCAGCGACCAGAGCGGAAGAACCCTCAGCGGGCAAACCCTCTCTGCCTTTGTAACCAGCCTCAGTGCCTACCCCCTGTTCAGCCTTGGGCTCAACTGTTCCACCGGCCCACAGGAGATGATCCCCCTCATCGAGGAGCTTTCTGCGATTTGCCCGTTTTATGTCAGCGCCCACCCCAATGCGGGTTTTCCCGACAAGGAGGGCAACTATACGCTTACTGCCAAGCAGATGGCCGACCAACTGCTCCGTTTGTTGAAGGATGGGAAGCTGAATATCGTAGGTGGTTGCTGCGGCACCACCGCCGAACACATCAAGGCGCTCAGGCAAGCCTCTGCACAGGGCACGAGCAGGCCTCTTCCTGCCAGAGAACCTGTGCTGGAGCTTTGCGGCTTGGAAACGGTACAGAGGACGGCCGGAAAGTTGCTGGTGGTCGGGGAGCGTACCAATGTTGCCGGCTCACGTAAGTTCGCCCGCCTCATCAAGGAAGAGAAGTGGGAGGAGGCCCTGGCCATCGCCAGGGAGCAGGTCAATGAAGGAGCACAGGTCCTCGATGTCTGCATGGATGCCTCGATGCTTGATGCACCGAAAAGCATGCGAAACTTCTTGCGCTACATCGCCAGCGACCCTTCGGTAAGCAAGGCCGCCATCATGATCGACTCCTCAGACTGGTCGGTCATTGAGAGTGCCATGGGTGAAGTGCAGGGCAGGGGAATCGTCAACTCCATCAGCCTCAAGGAGGGTGAAGAGCCCTTCCTCGCCCATGCCAGGCAGATTGCAAGCCATGGCCATGCCATGGTGGTGATGCTCTTTGATGAGGAAGGCCAAGCGGCCACCTATGAGCGCAAGATTGCCATCGCAAAGCGAAGTCATGAGCTTTTGGTGGGAGCGGGCATCAGGGAAGAGGACATCATCTTTGATGCGAACGTGCTTGCCATCGCCACAGGCATCGAGGAGCACGACACCTATGCACGCGACTTCATCCTTGCCACAGGCGAGTTGAAAAGGCTGTACCCGCGCTGCAGCACCAGCGGTGGGGTGAGCAACCTCTCCTTCTCATTCCGCGGTAATGATGAGCTGCGCACTGCTATGCATGCTGCGTTCCTCAATCTTGCTTCCCTGGATATGGCCATCATCAACCCGTCCTCCCTGCTTGAGGTGGAGGCCTTGGAGCCATCTGTACGTTCAACTATTGAACATGCCCTGCTTGCCGACACGGATGACCTCAACCAGGTCAGGGCGAATCTCATTGCCCTGGCAGTGGGAATGCAGAAAGACGATAAGCCGGCAAAGAAGGTGGTGCGCAGTACTGAAGATCCAAAGAAGAACCTCTATGAGGCTGTTTTGGGCGGGGAGCATACCTTCCTGGAGGAAGATCTGGAGCTATTGAAAGAGGAAGATCCCCTTCTCTTGGTAGAAGGTCCTCTGATGGACGGGATGAAGGAAGTAGGCCGTCTTTTCGGTGAGGGCAAGCTCTTTCTTCCCCAAGTCGTACGAAGCGCCCGCACGATGAAGATGGCAGTCGATATTCTCCAACCTCGCATCACCGCGTATTTGGCACAGCAGGCCTCATCAGAGAGCCAAGCAAAGAAAATTGCCGTGATGGCAACCGTAAAGGGTGATGTGCACGACATTGGGAAGAATATCGTCAACCTTTTGCTCAGATGCAACAACTTCGAGGTCATCGATCTTGGGGTCATGGTGCAACCTCAAGCCATATGGGAAGCTGCATGCAAACACAAGGCGGATTTGGTGGGCCTCAGCGGCCTGATCACCCCCTCGCTGAAGGAGATGGAGACGGTCATCCGGCTCTTTGAGGAGCATCAGTCAGCCATCCCCATCTTTGTCGGGGGAGCGACCACCAGTGCACTCCATACTGCAGTGAAACTCAGCCCGCTCTACTCAGAAGCAGTCATCCAGACCAAGGACGCATCATCCATGGTGCTTGCCGCCAATGAGGTGGTGGGAAAAGAGCGCGTTTCCTTCCTTTCAAAACAGCATGCACTGTATGAAAGTCTTCGTGCACAGCACGTGGGAAAAGAAAGTGATGGAGGTCAGGACGGCTCGTACCAAAAAGCCCTCGCCCTCTCCACGCAAAAAGAGAGAGGAACAAGAGCTTCCTCCTATGGAGTATATACCGCCTCCTCATTCACGCTTCCTTCCCTCCTCGAACGCATCAATTGGAAGATGTACTGTGCTGCGTGGAAAGTCCCCTTTGACAGTGATGAGGGGAGACGTCTGGTTGGTGAAGCAAACACCCTTCTTGCCAGAGACGAAGTCAGGACCATGTTTGAGGCAGGGTGCAAGGTGGTCTACGGACTCTTCCCCGCTTCAAGCGACCGCATGGCGGTGACGGTGGGCGAGCATCGCTTCCACTTCTTGCGCAATGAGGAGAACGGGCTCTGCCTTGCCGATTGCATTGCCAAGGAGGATACAGTCGGCTTGTTTGTCACCACATCCGCCCTGACCCTCCCTGCCTACCTGAAAACACGTGATGTGGAGCTGGATGGCATGGAAATACTCAGCCTGAAGTTGCTTGCAGACCGGCTTGCCGAAGCACTTGCAGAAGAAGCCGAGCGTTTGATACGGTCCAAATGGGCGCAGGGCCACACGATGTATCTTCGTCCTGCACCGGGCTATCCGAGCTGGAACGACCACAGCGAGAAGGGTGTATTGTTTGCAGCCCTTGGCGCCACGGAGAGAATCGGGGTGCGCTTGACCGAAAGCTTTGCCATGGATCCTCCGTCCTCGGTGTGCGGTATGCTCATCGGAGGGGAAGATCTTCGCTATTTCGCCCTCAAGGGGGTGAGTGAGGAGCAGCTGGACCTCTATGCAGGAAGGAAGGGCCTTTCGCGTGAGGCGCTTGCCACATTGCTCAGTGGTATGGGATACTGAGGCCATGCAAGTAATCGACATCCTCAACGAGGCTAAAAAACCGCTGTTCACCTTTGAATTGGTTCCTCCGCTGAAAGGCAGTGATGCCCAGTCCCTGCTCGGCAGCGTACGGGAGCTTGCCCAGTTCGAGCCGGCCTACATCAATGTGACCAACCACCAGCAGGAGGTGGTCTACCTTGAGCGCGAAGATGGGCTCTTGGAGCGGCGTACGGTGCGAAAGCGTCCTGGGACCATTGCCCTCTCGGCCCTGATCCAATACACCTTCAACATTCCGGTGGTCGCCCATCTCATCTGCGGCGGCATGGATGCCGACCAGCTTGAGGATGCCTTGGTTGAGCTCAACTTCTTAGGTATTGAGAACATCCTCGCCCTACGGGGCGATCCCCCCAACGGTGAGAAGCGGTTTGTCCCGATGAAGGGAGGCTACGCACACTCCTCCGACCTGGTGAAGCAGATCGCAAACCTGAATGAGGGAAGGTATTTGGACAGCACCTTGCAGGATGGGAGAAAGACCCATTTCTGTACTGGCGTTGCGGGGTATCCTGAAAAGCATGCTGAGGCTCCGAATCTTGAAGAGGACATCCAAATGCTCAAGTACAAGGTGGAGTGCGGTGCCCAGTACATTGTGACACAGATGTTCTTCGACAATACAGTCTTCTATCGCTTCGTCGATGATTGCCGCAAGGCAGGCATCACCGTCCCGATCATTCCGGGGCTCAAGCCGATCGGAAGCAAGCGCGACCTTGCGACCATTCCCCAGACCTTCCATGTCGACTTCCCCTCCGAACTTGTTCAATTGTTGAACAAGGCTCAGAAGCTCTCCGAGATCCGGGAGATCGGGGTGCATTGGTGCACCAAGCAGGCAAAGGATCTGTTGGCACACGGAGTGCCAGGAGTGCATTTCTATACGCTTGGAAAGGCCGAATCGGTCTCAAGGATTGTACGCGAGGTTTTCTAGCGCGAGCGTGTCACCCCGATTTTGGGACAGGTTTTCTCTTCCGGGCACTTGCTGCAGAAGGGACTGACCGGGGTGCAGATGAGCTGGCCGTAGCGGACCAAGAGCTCATTGAGCGGTATCCAGAATCGCCTGGGCATGAGAGAGGCCAACGCCTCTTCGGTTTGCTCAGGCGTTTTTGTTGTTACCCAACCCAGACGGTTTGCAATTTGATGAACATGGCAGTCCACACAGATGGCCTCAATCTGGAAACCCAGATTGAGTGTCAGATTCGCTGTCTTGATGCCCACCCCGGGAAGGGAGAGCAACTCTTGTTGTGTATCGGGAACCTTCCCTCCAAAACGCTCGAGAAGCTGTAGGGAGATTGCCTGGATGGTCTTTGCTTTGGTTTTGTAGAAACCTGCAGGATAGATGGCATCTTCTATCTGGGAGACAGAGAGGGCGAGCATGGACTGAGGATCCTTTGCAAGGGCAAAAAGATGCTTGCTTGCCGAGAGGGTGACCTCATCCTTGGTCCTGAGGGAGATGATGGTGGCTATCAGCACCCGGTAGGGGTCGTTCTCCCGCTCGGCTATGATCGAGACGGAGGGCAGGACCCCACCTTCCTGCTGGACAGCATGCCTGAAGCTTGCAAAGAGGTTGTCCCAGTAGTCTGCATCCATGCCATTTGGTAGCACACCGAAGGGAAAGATGCAACGCTCCCTTGACCTTTTTTTTGTTACGCTCTAGCGTGTTTTCATGATAATCGTACTGAAACAGCAGATCAGCGAAAAGCACAAAGAGGCTATCCGTTCCTTCCTGGTTGAGAAGGGGTATACCGTCAAGGAGATCATCGGTCAGGAAGAGACCATTTTCGGGGCGGTGGGACAGAGTACCATCGATATTCGTGAGGTACAGATGCTTGAGGGTGTTGCCAGTGTGGTGCCCATCAGCAAGCCTTACAAGCTAGCTTCACGCGAGCTGAAGAAAGAGGATACCATCGTTACGGTGGGCAACGTGAAGATCGGGGGTAACAGGATTGCCATCATGGCAGGTCCTTGTGCCGTTGAATCGCGTGAGCAAATCATGACCATCGCTGCATCAGTACGGGAGGCAGGGGCTGTCATCCTGCGTGGGGGAGCCTTCAAACCCCGTACCAGCCCGTATGCTTTCCAAGGCTTGGGAGAAGAGGGCCTGAAGTATCTCAAGGAAGCCGGCCAGGCCTATGGCATGCCGGTGACCACCGAGATCGTGAACCCTTCGGACGCCCCGATGATGACCAAGTACATCGACATGTTCCAGATAGGGGCCAGGAACATGCAGAACTTTGAACTGCTGAAGGCTGTGGGAAAGACAGGGATGCCTGTCCTGCTCAAGCGCGGCTTGTGCGCTACCATCGAGGAGTGGCTGATGGCAGCTGAGTACCTGATGGCCAGTGGCACCGACCAGGTTGTGCTCTGCGAGCGTGGCATCCGCACCTATGAGCGTGCCACCCGCAATACGCTTGATGTCTCAGCTATCCCGGTGGTGCAGAAGATGACCCACCTCCCGGTCATCGGCGATCCCAGCCATGCCACCGGCATGCGTGACATGGTCAGTCCCATGAGCCTTGCCTTGATTGCAAGCGGTGCTTCGGGCCTTATCGTGGAAGTCCACAACAACCCGGAAAAAGCCTTCAGTGATGGGCCTCAGTCACTCTATCCATCCCAGTTTGAGAAGCTGATGCGCGATTTACAGGCCCTCAGTGCTGTGGTAGGGAAGTCGCTTGAACGGATTCCCCGTCTGCAGGCTTCCTCCCTTCCTGATGCTCAGGTCGCCGTTTCTGCATCTTCCGACCTCATCGTCGCCTTCCAAGGAGAGCGGGGTGCATATAGTGAGCTTGCCATCCGCAGGGCCTTTGATGAAACAACCCAAGTTCTGCCCTGTCCCTCCTTCTCCTCGGTCTTCGATGCCGTGATGCAGGGCAAGGCAGCCTATGGCATGATTCCGGTTGAGAATACCCTTGGGGGAACCCTCTATGAGAACCTCGATTTGCTCGATCGTCATCCTGCCATCCAGGTGGTAGGTGAGCAGCAGATCAGGATCATACACAACCTCATTGCGCTTCCGGGTGCAAAGAAGGAGGAGATTCGCGAGATCTATTCTCATCCCCAGGGCTTGGCCCAATGTGCCCAGTTCCTCCAGAACGAAATGGCACATGCCCAGGCAATTCCCTTCTTTGATACCGCAGGAGCAGTTGGCCATATCAAACAAGTCGGTGACACCACCAAGGCGGCCATCGCCGGCGTTCCTGCTGCTAAGGTACATGGGATGGAGATCTTGCAGGAGGGCATAGAGAGCAACAGCCGAAACTATACCCGGTTCTACATCATCTGTCGTGAGGAACGTTCGGCTGTCTATCGCTCCAGCGTTGCAGTCAACCGTGCTTCGCTGAACTTCACCGTACCCGATAGGCCCGGTTCCCTCTTTGAGGCGCTTCTCGTTCTGACCAAGCATGGGCTGAATATGAAAAAGCTGGAAAGCCGGCCCATTCCGGGGAAACCCTGGGAGTACTCATTCTTCGTGGAGACCGAGCTTGGGGATGCAGGGGCATTCGAGACGGCATTGGAAGAGCTGAAAGCTCTCTGTCATTCGATCAGGGTCTTGGGGACCTTTACCGCCAACCATTAGGATGGGCACTGAGCGTTCGTTCACCCCAAGCCTGTTGGTGATGGGCTTGCTCATCACCGATCTCTCCCTCCTCTCCTCGTTGACCGGGAAGCTGGTCGGTGAGTTCGGGCCGGTCATGGCGGTGAGTGAACCGAGGAGGTTCGTATTCACCGACTACTATGACCAGGAGATGGGTGCCAAGCCTTGGCGTCTCTATCTCTGTTTCGAGCGCTTGGTCGATCCAGCCACGCTTGCCGACATAAAGAAGTGGACCAATGCCCTTGAAAAAGAATGGGAGAGGGAGGGAAGAAGGACCTGCAACCTCGATCCCGGGCTGCTTAGCCTCTCGTCCCTCATCCTGGCCACTACAAAGTCCCGTTCCCATCGCATTCCCCTGCGGGATGGAATCCATGCAGAGGTGACGCTGATGTACCAAGCAGGGGCCTTCTCCCTACTGCCTTGGACCTACCAGGACTACCGAAGCGAGGAAGTGCAGGCCATGCTCAAAGCATGGAGAGAGGTCTATCACAAGCAATTGAAGCAAGCAGGGTCTCTCCACCTCTTCTAGGGTGTGAGAGTCTGTATTGTCTGTCTCATGCTCTGCCTGCTTGCAGGGTGTGAGACCCATATCCTTACTGAGCGTACCATCGAGGTCGTTCTTTCTGAAAAGCATCCCTGGCATGAGGCGAGCCACCACCCGCTGTGGTACACTTTGGTGTATACCAATGGCAAGGGTGGCCTTGAAAAACGCTATCTGCTGCCGGGAACGAAGCGGGTGAAGCTATCGGTTGCCAGGGGAAAGATGACAGTCATTGCCGCCTATCCGCTCTCATCTCTCCACCCTGTCGCCGGCTTCTGCCATCCCGGAAGTGAGAACATCATCTCGCTGAGTGAGGAGAATGGCAGTCTTGCAGACTTGCTTCTCAACTCGTATGAGAAGAATCATGAGGCGGTTGAGAACCTGCAGGGAACCCTTCTTGCCTCGTTGGTGGGTGATGCCTCTTTGGTTGATGGCGATGCGCTCATGGTATCGCTGCTCAATGGCGAGCTTACACAGAGTAAGATGACTGTCCTGCAGATGCTGCAAGTCACGCTTACCGATCTTCCTGAAGGGTACTGGGTCCCTGAGCGAAACGCACAACAAGCCTTTTGGAGCCAGTGGGGCGAGAGTGTGGATCTCCAGGTGAGGGGAGGCCTGCAGCGGTGGTGGAACCGAGAGCGCTCCCTTTGCCTCACCCTCTATGCAGACTTATCTGAGCGACGGTATCTGAGCAGCCTTGCAAAGGCTCCGCTGTGGTAATACCAGCTTCCCATTTTACCCATAAACCGATACAGTCAAAGGTATGGAATCCCTTCGAGAACTCTATAGGATCGGTTACGGTCCCTCCAGCAGCCATACCATGGGGCCCCGAGCTGCGGCCACCCATTTTCTCTTTACGTTCACTAAGGCAGAGCGCTATGAGGCCGACTTGTACGGAAGTCTTGCGGCTACCGGAAAGGGGCACCTTACCGACAAAGCGCTGAGAGAGGTCTTCGCTTCCCAACAAAAGGAAGTGGAAATCATCTGGTATCCTGAGATTGAAAAACCCTTCCACCCCAACGCCCTGACGATCAGGTCTTTTGATGCAGAGGGAGCAGTCCAACATGAGCAGACCTATTATAGTGTGGGTGGGGGTAAGATTGTTGTTGAGGGGGAAGAGGCTGCACAGAATCTGGAAGTCTACCCGAAAGAGTACTCCAGGATGCGTCAGATCCTCGACTATTGCTCTGAGGAGGGCTTGCAGTTCTGGGAGTTCGCCCTGCAGTTTGAAGATCCCCAGATTCTCACCTATATGGACGAGGTCTGGACAGTGATGAGCGAAGCGGTTGAGAGTGGGCTCAACGCAGAGGGAGTGCTCCCCGGGGGCTTGAAGCTTGCCCGCAAGGCAAGCCAGTACAACTCCAAGGCGAGTGACTTCAATGGGCCTTTGGGCAATACCGCGCTTGCTCTCAGCTATGCACTGGCTGTCAGTGAGGAGAACGCAGGGGGAGGGAGAATCGTCACCGCTCCAACCTGCGGCAGCTGCGGTGTGCTTCCCGGGGTACTGTACTATCTTGCCAGACAGTACAAATTCCCCAGGATCAAGATTCTTCGTTCTCTTCTGACAGCCGGCATCATCGGCAACGTGGTGAAGACCAATGGTTCCATCAGCGGAGCTGAGGTAGGATGCCAAGGGGAGATCGGGGTGGCTTGCGCCATGGCAGGTGCTGCCGCAACCCATCTGCTCGGTGGGACGATTCATCAGATCGAGTATGCCGCGGAGATGGGACTTGAGCACCATCTCGGCCTTACGTGCGACCCGATGCGCGGTCTGGTTCAGATTCCCTGCATTGAACGCAATGCCCTTGCCACGATGCGCTCGCTTGACCACTGCACCTACGCCCTGCTTGGGGATGGAAGGCACAAGGTATCGTTTGACAATGCCATTGAAGTCATGCGGGAAACAGGGCAGGCCCTGCCTTCCCTATATCGTGAGACCTCCAAAGGTGGCTTGGCAAAGGTTCTGGGTTAGGCTTTGATGTGTCATAAGATAGGGAAGAATAGCTGACATTCATAATATTTAACATATTAAAGAAATGATTAGTCTTTCGCTGTGAATTATCCGGGATAAATTACCGGATTAATGGGAAACATCCTCCACTCTTGACATAGGTTTGTCCACTACAGTACTGTTTGTCATAGCATATGGAATGCAAAACAGGGTTGTTCTCTAGCTTCAACTTAGCCTCTCCTTCCACCCGAATAGTACGTTCGGGTTTGTTTTGCATTCTCTTTCTTTGTATTTGCTTATATCCACTCTTTCCTGCCATCATCCTTGAGACGGCCTCCACCAATGTAGTGATCGAAGTGCAATCTCTTGACGATGAGGAAACAGCAAATCGGACTCGCATCCCTATCTGTGACCTTACCCTCCATGCAAAGCATCGGGGTGCTGGCAGATTGATTCTGGACCATACCGCACTCTCCCAAGGAGCTCAGGTGATCTCTTATCAGCTTGAGGATGAACAAGGGAGACGATTCGCAGCGGATCTTCCTTTGGAATACCGGGTGGGAGGAATCGTTCATGAACAGGTGAAGGTGGGAAGGCTGTATGCCCGATTTGCTCGTCCCCTGAGCCAAATGCAAGGAATGCAGAGCAGCCTGACCATCCATCTCGTGCTGGAGGAATAAAAGAGGGAGGCTCGAAAGCCTCCCCTTGGGTGTATTGCTAGCGAACGACGATGTTCACCAACTTGTCGGGAACCACAATCTCCTTGACGATGGTCTTTCCTGCAAGCCAGCTTTGCATCTTCTCATCTTCCTTGGCCAAGGCCAGGGCAGATTCCTTGGTCATTCCCATGGCAACGGTTGCCTTGGAGCGGACCTTCCCGTTGACCTGGAAGACCATTTCGATCTGGGTGTCGAAGGTCAGTTCTTCCTGGTACTCAGGCCAGGCCACTGTTCCCAGGCTGCCCGTATACCCCAACCGCTCCCAGAGTTCCTCAGCGAGGTGAGGGACATAGGGAGAGAGCAGCTTGACCAGCGTCTCAGCCACTTCTCGGGGGAAGCTGTCGACCTTGTACAACTCGTTGACCAGTACCATCATCTGACTGATGGCGGTGTTGAAGTTGAGGGTGTTGGTATCGTAAGTCACCTTCTTGATGGTCTTGTGCAGTGTCCTCTCCAACTCTTCACCCAACGGCTCGTCGGTGATCGGCCGCTCGTCGTAGAGCCTCCAGATGCGGTCGAGGAAACGGTAGACTCCGATCAGGCCAGTGGTTGCCCAAGGCTTGGAGACTTCCAGAGGACCCATGAACATCTCATACATCCGCATCGAGTCAGCACCATACTCGGTGATGATCTCGTCGGGGTTGATGACGTTTTTCAGGCTCTTGGACATCTTCGCCACGACACGCTCAAGCTGCTCGCCGGTTGCCTTCTCAACAAAGACATCGGTGGAAGTCTCTTCGACCATATCGGTGGGAACAAGGCTCTTGTCCTTTCGCTGATACGCGTAGCTGGTGATCATGCCCTGGTTGACCAAGCGCTTGAACGGCTCACTGGTGGAGACTACTCCAAGGTCAAACAAAACCTTGTGCCAGAACCGTGCATACAAGAGGTGGAGCACCGCATGTTCTGCACCACCCACATAGAGGTCGACGGGCATCCAGTACTGTTCCTTCTCCTTGGAGACGAACTCTTTGGTGTTGTTCGGATCGAGGTAGCGCAGATAGTACCAGCAGGAGCCTGCCCACTGGGGCATCGTGTTGGTCTCACGCTTGGCTTTGCCGCCGCACACCGGACAGGTGGTGTTCACCCAGCCGTCAATCTTTGCAAGCGGACTTTCTCCGGTACCGCTGGGTTCGTAACTGGTTACTTCGGGAAGCAGCAAGGGAAGCTCTTCTTCGGGAACAGCAACCGTGCCGCAGGTGGGGCAGTGCACCAAGGGGATGGGTTCACCCCAGTACCGCTGCCGGCTGAAAATCCAGTCCCTGAGCTTGTAGTTGACCGCCTTTGTCCCCAGCTTATGCTCTTCGAGCCAAGTAAGCATGGCGGCAATGGCATCCTCCTTGTTCAGACCATCAAGGAAGGAGCTGTTTACGTGAATGCCATCCTCGGTCCACGCTTCTTGCTGGACATCGACCTCACTCTTGAGAACTTCAACGATGGGCAGGCCGAACTTCTTGGCAAACTCCCAGTCACGGGTGTCATGGGCAGGGACTGCCATGATGGCACCGGTACCGTAGCTGATCAAGACATAGTCGGCAATCCAGATGGGAATCTTCTTGTTGTTCACCGGGTTGATCGCAAAGCTGCCACTGAAGACGCCGCTCTTATCCTTGGCAAGGTCAGTGCGCTCGAGGTCGCTCTTGCGGGCGCTTGCCTCAAGGTAGGCCTCGACCGCCTCTTTCTGGCTTTCGGTGGTCAGCTTTGCAACAAGCGGATGTTCTGGGGCTACTACCATGTAGGTAGCACCGAAGAGCGTATCGGCACGAGTGGTATAGACTTCGAGCTGCTCATCAAGGCCATCTACAGGGAAAAGGACTGAAGCTCCTTCGCTGCGGCCGATCCAGTTGCGTTGCATGCTCTTCACAGACTCCGGCCAATCGACACTGTCCAGGTCGGAGAGCAGCTTGTCCGCATACTCGGTGATCTTGAGCACCCACTGGCGGATGTTCTTGCGCACCACGGTGGTCCCGCAGCGTTCGCATTTGCCTTCCTTCACTTCCTCATTGGCGAGGCCGGTCTTGCACTGGTCGCACCAGTTGATCGGGGTATGGGACTCATACGCTAGGCCTTTCTTGAAGAGCTGGAGGAAGATCCACTGGGTCCAGCGGTAGTAGTCGCTGCTGTGGGTGGAAACTTCCCGGTTCCAGTCATAGCTGAAGCCCAAGCTCTTGATCTGCTTGCGGAAGTTTTCGATATTCTTTTCAGTGGTGGCCCTGGGGTGGGTACCCGTTTTGATTGCATAGTTTTCGGCAGGGAGCCCGAAGGAGTCGAAGCCCATCGGGTGCAGTACGTTGTAGCCATTCATGCGGAGGAACCGGCAGTAGATGTCGGTGGCCGTATACCCTTCAGGGTGTCCCACATGCAAGCCCGCCCCGGAGGGATAGGGGAACATATCCAATACGTACACACGCTTATCAGCGGGTACGTTCTCATCCTCGGTCACTGCAAAGCTCTGGTGCTTTTCCCAGTAGGCTTGCCACTTGGTTTCTATTTCCTGGAAGGGGTATTTGCTCATGGGAGCAATCATACCTTTGCATCCCTAATCAGTCAACGCCGACAAGCTCTTCCTAGAGGGTTCCATCATCAATGGTTGGGGAAAATTCCACAGCTTCCATCCTGTTCCCCTTCATGGAGATGATTCTGAAGGTCCCCAGTGGAGACTGCACCACTTCCCCTTCACTGGGGATGTCCCCGATGAGGTCAAGCAGATAGGCGGCCACAGTGGAGGTTCTTCCCCTGTGCTCATCCACCATCAAGTCCAGTTCATCGACCATCTGCTGGAAGGGGGTATCGGCCATGACGAGGAAGGTTCCCGGCTTCTGCTCACGCTCCACAATGCGGTCGGGAAAGCGGCGTTCATGCTCATCATAGAGTTCACCGAAGAGCTGCTCGGCCACATCCTCCATGGTCACCACCCCACTGAAACCACCATACTCATCCAAGACAATCGCCTGTTGCAGTTTTGCCTTCTTGAAGAGGTAGAAGACATCGTCGAGGTGCATCTGCTCGGGGACGAACATCGGCTCGCGCTGGATTGAGGAGAGCATCTTGTCCATTCTTTTTTCCAGCTGGGCCTTGAGGATATCACGCACCAACACAATGCCGATGATGTTTTCCGGGCTTTTGTGGAAGATCGGGATACGGCTGTAGCCCGAACGAACGATGGAGGGGAAGGCATCCCGGATGGTCAGCTCGTCGCTGATGCAGAAGACGTTGGTCCGGTGGGTCATGATGGTTCTCACCTGCGTCTCACTGAAGTGGATGGCCCGTTGCATGAGATCCGACTCATATTGGTCCACCAAGCCCACATTTTCTGCCGCATCAACCATATGCATCACCCCTTCGGTGGTGATGGTCGGATCGGCATGGGAGGAGAAGAGGCGGGTGATGAGGGCGGAAAAATGCCTCAGAGCCCAGATGATCGGAAAGAGTAGGGTGGTGAGAAAGCGCATGGGATAGGCCATGAAGACAGCAATCTTCATGTTGTGGGTAAGGGCCAGCTGCTTGGGGGTGATCTCCCCGAAGATCAGGATGACCAAGGTAAGGATACCGGTGGCATACCCGATGGCCTGGTTGGAAAAGAATTCGATTGCAAACGTCGTTACCAGGGAGGAGACGGAGATGTTCACCACATTGTTTCCGACCAAGACGGTGGTGATGAGTTCCTCACGCCGCTGGCTGAGCCGATAGGCAAGCCTGCTTGCGCGGCTCTTCCGGTTCTCCAGGATCTTGAGCTGTACGAAGGAGAGGGAGGTGAAAGCGGTTTCCGTGGCACTGAAGATTGCAGAAAAGACCAACAGAATAATGATGGCGGTCAGTTGTACCTGCATGTACACCTCCCGGCCACAAACAACAATGGGTGTTCATCAGAGCACCCTTTTCTAGGTAACGGATCATCCATAATAAAGTCAGTATACCAACAGAAGTGTACAGCAGACAAGGGTGATGAGCACCGCAAGAAGGGCAAGCTTTCGATTTCCCCTCCAAATGCGCGATGCATTGAATCCGCAGAAGGGATACATGAAGAAAAAAGTATCAAGCAAGAGGAGTATCACCACATAAGGAGAGGGCATGAGGAGGGTGAGCAATCCCAGCGAACAGACAGAGGCAAAGCCCATGGCAAAGAGAGGTTTTGCATGG
This sequence comes from Spirochaetales bacterium Spiro_05, assembly GCA_001603115.1. GTDB lineage: Bacteria > Spirochaetota > Spirochaetia > Sphaerochaetales > Sphaerochaetaceae > Sphaerochaeta. The sequence goes on along the minus strand of LVBG01000021.1, from coordinate 33,593 downwards.
GATGCCGGTGACCAGGCGCTTCCCTTGATATAGAGATTTCCGGGAGCTGGGAAAGGCAGGCCCAACACCAGGGGTGCTAGATAGGCGGCCACATAGGCAGTATCCCAGCCGCGAAAGACCACAGGGAGTTTGTAGGCTCGCGCCACCAGAAGCATGGAGAGGGTGCGTGCTGAGAGAGCAAGCGTGGGAATCAGGAGAAGAAGCGCTGGCTCGATGCCGGCTTCCCTTTGAGTCCAGGGCAGGGCGAGCAGTGCCGGGATATTCCAACCAAGCACAAGCAACAGAAAGGCAAGGGTGTTTCCCAACATGGTACGCACAAAGGCCGAAAGGTTGGTTGGATACGATTTCGGTTGCTCCTCCTTCAGGCTTGTTTGCCAGAAGAAATACCCCATGTCGAAAAAGCGTGAAGCGTGGGACCAGACCTTGGCCACTCCCAAGCGGTAGCGCTTGATTTGGAAGGAGAGCGAGCGGATGGTAAAGCCACGTTGCTCCAACTGCCTGAAAGAAGCTGGATTATCTCCCTCCACACAGCCTGCCGCATCGGTGCAACCGATTTCACGGAGGAAGGTGAGCCCTTCGTCGATCAAACGTCCTGCCAGGCCCTTTCCGCGGTGCTGCTCGTCGATGTAGAGCCACCCAAGATATCCCATCTTTATCTTGGCATTCACCTGGTAGACGTCCAGATTGAGTCCTCCCACAATTCTGCCCTCGAAGCTCACCACCAGCGTGGTCTGTGGGTGCAGGAAGAAGATGGAGTGAAGGTTTGGCTCAAAGATGCGACGCATGAGCTGAAGCGCTTCTTCCTGTTGCCCTTGTGGAAGAGGATGGATCAGATAGTCACTCATGCTCTGGCCTGCGGATTCAGGGTGCGATGCATCTCGCTTTGGGTAAGGAGACAGTGAAAGCCGACAGCTGCGAGAAAACCCTGGAGATCCAGGCAAGCGGTATCCACGTTGTAGAAGGAGAGGTGCTCCGTTTCACACAGAGCTTGCGCAGCAAGAAGGGCTTCTTTTGCATAGCCTCTTCTTCTCTGGCTTGGTTCTATGAAGATCTGGGCTATCATTCCCCTTGTGGTGTCCAAGCAGAGCGTACCAACCACTTCTCTGTTGCAAACGATGTCGAATCCTGTATAGGAACCTGCTTTGAGCGATTGTTCGCTGTATTGCCAACTCGGCTCGCACTCCCCCCGCCCGAGGCGCAGGAGCTGTTGCCTTTTCAGCGAGACCAAGCCTTTGCCTGGCCAAGCATCTCGTTCCAATCGATGGCAGGCCAATGTCCGAACGGTGGAAAAACCGTGTTTCTCGTAGAGTTTTTTTGCCCGATCATTGGTATCCAGGACTTCCAGGACGAAGGACGTGCAGCCTCGATGTGCGGTATGCTTGATCGCTTGATCAATCAGTTGATGGGCAAGGCCCTGGCCACGATAGGCCACTCGTATCCCGGTTCCTGCGTCATACGCGATTGTGTTGCGCCGTGCCACCAACAGAAAGCCTACCAGCTTTCCTTCGTCAAAGAGGCCGACCGAATCATCCAGGCTGCATCCGTTGGTATGCATATGGCGGACAAGCTGGGAACTGTCCATCTGCATGGGGACGTCATAGTCGCTGAAGGCGTCGTTGAACGTCTCAAGAAGATGGTCGATGTCCACCTTTGAAAGCGATGAGACTACCACCATTGCTTCCTCCTGAAATAGACGATCATGGCTGTCACCACGAGGACGCAGCACAAGAGAATGGCATAGAAGCCCCACCAAGCAGAGGTGAAGGGCATTACGGTAAAGTTCATGCCATACAGACCGGTGAGAAAGGTCATGGGGATGAAGATGGTGGAAATGATGGTTAACACCTTCATGATGGTGTTCATCCTCATGTCCAGGCTGGAGAGATAGACTTCCATGATGCCCGAAACCGTTTCACGCAACATGTCGCACTCCTCACTCAGCCAGAGGGCGTGGTCCTGTATGTCCTTCAGCAAGAAGAGTGTGTTCTTGTCCAGGTATTCGCTTTCAGAGCGAAGCAGGGTGGTCAATATTTCTCTGAGAGGACTGGTCATCCTTCTCAGACGCAGGATTTCCGCCTTGTGCTGGTGAATGGTGGGCGCATCGGTTGTCTGGGGGGAGGTGATGACTTGCTCTTCCAGATGCTCTGTTTTCAGCTCGAGCTCATCGGCTCGCACCAGATACTGGTCCACCACCCGGTCCATCAGGGAGTGAAAGAGCATACCCGCACTGCCTGTTTGCAGCTTGGTCTGGTTGGTTGCCAACTGGCGGATCAAGGGCTCGAATATTTCACTCTTGTTCTCAGCAATGGAAAGAACCCAGTTGCTGCCCAAGAAGAGTGAGAGCTGTTGTTCAGGACTCTCTTGGGTTCCCAGGATGCGGAGGGTTGCTGACAGGTAGGAGTCATAGCGGTCAACCTTCAGGCGTTGGTCGGTAGAGAAGACGTCCTCTAGGCTGAGGTTGGAGAGGGAGTACTCCTTTGCTATCTTCACAATGTGCCTGATATCCTTCAGGCCGGTGATTTCCACCCAGAGGTTTCCTTGCTGAGGTTTGGAGAATCCCTCTTCCAGGTGATAGTACTCCGAGCTGTAGTGGTGGGAGCGGACAAGGGTCTGCTCCTCTTCCGTATCCCCTACATAGACCAGGGTTCCTGGTACCAATCCTTCTTTTCTCTTGTGAAGCATGGTGCGTTGTTTTTTCTCCAACATGTCATTCTCCTATAAGGCGGTGAAACCGAGCACCAGCAAGAGCTGGGCAAGGATATACAAAGACATCTCGCTGATTTTCTTGCTCGTCCTCACCCCCATGGTGTCCAGTGCTATCATACCGTCGGAGATGAGGAAGGCCAAGGCTCCAAGGATACAGACAATGGAGCCTGATCCTGCACATAGGGCACTCATGGCAGAGAGATTGAGGGCATAGAGCAGGTATTTGAGCCTCCCTTTTCCCTTTCCCAAGGTTCGGATGAGCACCATGCAGCCGGCAGCAAGGATGGCAAACGCGATGAGCGTGGGAAGAGGAGAGATGGAAGTGCTGAGCAACTGAAGACTGTAGGCTATGTGGGACAGGGCGAACAGCGCCATACCTGCAAGAAACCATCGGTACTGCTTGGACTTGGTGAGCAGAACATCCCCAGCTGTTGCGAATGCCAGGCCAAGCAATAGGCAGCTGTAGGCTTGGGTCTTGGGCACAAAGAGAGCGAGTGAAGGCATGAGCAGCGCCTTGGTCACCACTGCTGCTCTGTGTTTTCCTTCGCTTCTCAAGCTGAGATGGAGGAAGGAGAGGATAAGATAAGGAACCAGTGAGGTGTACATATTGGTACGGTAACGCACACTTCTTCAGCCTGCAAGAAGGAATGATGCACACTATTTTGCTATCCTCAAGGAATTCTGATATAATACCCAGTCATGGCGAAGACAACTTATGATGAATCAAAGATCCAAACGCTGAGTGCGCTGGAGCATATACGAAAGCGCCCTGGTATGTATATCGGACGTTTGGGCAACGGCACGCATGTCGATGATGGTATCTACATCCTCCTCAAGGAGGTGGTGGACAACAGCATCGACGAGTTCATCATGGGCTATGGCAGCAAGATCCTCATCCGGCTCAAAGAGAGTGAGATCCGCGTCAGGGACTTTGGGCGTGGCATCCCGCTGGGCAAGGTGGTCGACTGTGTTTCGATCATCAATACCGGTGCGAAGTACAGCGACGATGTTTTCCAGTTCTCAGTGGGGTTGAACGGGGTAGGTACGAAGGCTGTCAACGCGCTCTCCTCCCATTTTTCGGTAACCAGCTATCGTGAGGGCAAGTTCAGCAGGGCTACCTTCTGCCAGGGTGTGTTGGTCAACGAGGAGATCGGGAAGACCGGCGAGGCCGATGGGACTGAGGTGACCTTCATTCCCGACCCCGAGCTCTTCGGTGACTATCGCTACAATGAGGACTTCATCCTCTCTCGTATCTGGAGTTACGCCTACCTCAATACCGGACTCTCTCTTGATTACAACAATAAGATCTACCGTTCTGCCCACGGGCTTTTGGACCTCTTGGACAAGGAGGTGGGAACTGAGAACCTCTATTCCATCATCCACTATCAGGGCAAGCAGCTTGAATTTGCGCTGACCCATGTGGGTGGCAGCTATGGGGAGAACTACTTCTCCTATGTAAACGGCCAGCATACCAACGACGGAGGTACTCACCAGAGCGCGTTCAAGGAGGGCATCCTCAAGGCTATCAACGAGCACTTCAAGAAGAACTGGGCTCCTCAGGATGCCCGCGAAGGGGTGGTGGGAGCCATCGCCGTCAAGGTAAAGGATCCTGTCTTTGAGTCCCAGACCAAGAACAAGCTGAGCAATACCGAAATACGCACCTGGATCGTGAATGAGGTCAAGGATGCCATCATCGACTTCTTGCTCAAGAATACTGAGGAAGCGAACAAGCTGTATCAGAAGGTCATCAACAACGAAGCCTTGCGCAAGGAGCTCAATGAGGTAAAGAAAGGGGCGAGGGAGTCAGCAAAGAAGGTCTCGCTGAACATTCCCAAGCTCAAGGATTGCAAATACCATCTTGGCCAGAGTGCTTCCCATCAGGATGAGTGCGAGCGTTCGATGATCTTCCTCACCGAGGGTGACAGCGCCAGCGGCACGATCACCAAGACACGCGATGTCATGACCCAGGCCGTATTCAGCCTGCGGGGAAAGATTCTCAACGTATATGGGAAGAAGAAGACCGAAATCTACAAGAATGCAGAGCTCTACAATATGATGGTTGCCTTGGGCATCGAGAATGGGGTTGAGGGATTGCGCTACGGCAAGGTCATCATCGCCACCGATGCTGATAATGACGGCTTCCATATCCGAAACCTGTTGATGACCTATTTCTTGACCTATTTTGAGGATTTAGTGTTCGCTGGACGGGTATACATCCTGGAGACTCCGCTGTTTCGTGTGCGCAACAAGAACCAGACGGTCTACTGTTACAGTGAGCGGGAGCGCGATAATGCAACCGCCCAGATCAGGAACAGCGAGGTCACCCGGTTCAAGGGCCTCGGTGAGATCGATCCCAAGGAGTTCGGGCAGTTCATCGGTGAGGATATGCGTCTCATACCGGTTTCCATTGCAGGTATGAACGAGATGCATAAGACTTTGGAGTTCTATATGGGCAACAATACCCCCGAACGACGCGAATTCATTATGGAGAATCTCATCTGATGACCCAGGCACACTCAATATTCCGACAAAATTTTCTTGAATATGCCAGCTACGTCATCAAGGAGCGGGCAATCCCCGATCTTGTCGACGGGTTCAAGCCGGTGCAAAGGCGTATCATCCACACGCTTTTTGAGATGGATGACGGCAAATTCCACAAGGTGGCGAACGTGGTCGGCTGGGCGATGCGTTACCACCCCCACGGTGATGCTTCCATCTATGAAGCACTGGTGAATCTCGCCAACTGTGATTTGTTCATCGAACGGCAGGGAAACTTCGGCAACATCCTTACCGGAGACAGTGCCGCCGCCGCCCGATACATCGAATGCCGTCTGCTGCCGTTTGCCAAGAAGGTGCTGTACAACCCCGAATTGACCGAGTTCGTTGACTCCTATGATGGGAGAAACCAGGAACCGGTAGCCTTTCCTGCAAAGATTCCGGTAGTCATCATCCAAGGTGTCAGCGGCATTGCGGTGGGTATGAGTACCTACATCCTTCCGCACAACGCTTTTGAAGTGCTTGATGCCATGGCCTCCTCGCTGAAGGGGGAGAGCTATCGCCTCTATCCCGACTTCCCCGGAGGGGGAATTGTCGATGTAGAGAACTACGATGATGGAAGGGGTTCTGTTTCCATCAGGGCGAAGCTCAATACCTCAGATCCAAAGCGCATCATCATCGAGGAGCTTCCCTACGGTACCACCAGCGAAGCAATGATCCACTCGGTGGAGGAAGCGGCAAAGAAGGGCAGGATCAAGATCAGTTCGATCAATGACTACACTGCCGAGTTCGTGAACATTGAGATCAATCTCGCCCGCAATACCTACGCCCAGGAAATTGTCGATGCCTTGTATGCCTATACCGCTTGTGAGACCAAGCTGTCGGTGAACCCTTTGGTGATTCGCGACAATGTGCCGACCATCATGGGAGTGCATGAGATCCTTGACTACCATGCAAAGCATCTGGTCCAGGTCCTCAAGGCCGAGCTTGAGCTGGAGAAGGGGCATCAGCTGGACAAGTTGCATGCCCGGACCTTGGAGCGCATCTTCATCGAGGAGCGCATCTACAAGAGGATTGAGCAGAAAAAGAGTGCCGAAGAGGTGAACAAGGCGGTTATCACCGGATTCAAGAACTTCGAGGACCAACTGCTCAGGGCGGTTGATGATGACGATGTGGAACGGCTTCTGAAGATTCCCATCCGGCGCATCAGTCTCTTTGATATCGAGAAGAACCGCACGGAGATCGAGCAGATCAATGCCAACCTTGAGGATATCGAGCGCAAGCTCGGTGATTTGGTCGGCTACGCACTCTCCTACCTAGGGGAGCTGAAGAGTATGCTCGATCCTGTGGAGCACCAACGAAAGACAACCCTCAAATCCTTTGAGCTGGTCGATGTGAAGGAAGTTGCCCTGCGCAATCTGCCGGTCAAGTACGATCCGGCCAATGGATACCTGGGCTACGGGGTGAAGGGGGGAACCACCTTGCTTGAGGTAAGTCCCTTCGACCGCCTTCTGGTCATCCGCAAGGATGGGTCCTACCAGGTGATTGATGCACCGGAGAAGGAGTTTGTCGGCAAGGGCATGCTGCACTGCGGTTTTGCTGACAAGAATGAGCTTGCTTCGCTTACCTTCACGATCATTTATCAGGAGAAGACGTACAAGTACCTCTTCCTCAAGCGGTGTCAGATCGTAAGTTATCAGCTGAAGAAGGTCTACTCCTTGTTGCCTGAGGGAGAGTTCAAGCTCATCAAGCTGTCGACCTTCCCCAACGCTGAGCTGACGGTTTCTTATAAACCCAAACCGGGACTGAGAATCTTGGAAGAGAAATTCTACTTTTCCGACTATCTGGTAAAGGGAGTGAAGGCCGGCGGGGTGCGTATCGCCGTCAAGGAAGTTGCCTCACTCAAGCTGAGGGCAGTCAAGGAAGTGGTTCATGCGAAAGATGCCGAACCCAGCCTGTTCGACGAGGAAGAGAAGGAGTGATGATGGGCATACAGGATCGCATTCTCTATGAGGACAACCATCTCATCGTGGTGAACAAGCTGTGTGGTGAACTGGTCCAGGGAGACCAGACCGGCGATGAGACGCTGGCCGACCTGGTCAAGGAGTATCTGCGCACCACCTATCAGAAGAAGGGGAATGTGTATTTGGGCATTCCTCATCGCCTGGATCGTCCCACCAGCGGGATCGTCGTCTATGCCAAGACAGAGAAGGCCCTCATCCGGCTCAATGAGATGTTCAAAGGAAGCTCAGTGCAAAAATACTACTGGGCGATTGTGGATATGATGCCCAATGCTACTGAGGGTACGCTGGTCCACTACATCATCCGGGATACCAGGACAAACAAGAGTGTCGCCCTTCCTGTGGAGCGCAAGGGGGGCAAGCTTGCCAAGCTGGACTATCGCGTGATTGCAGCCTCGAAGAACTACTATCTTTTGGAGATCAACCTGCATACCGGTCGGCATCACCAAATCCGAGCCCAGCTGGCAGCCATCGGACTGCACATCAAGGGGGATCTCAAGTATGGGTTCCCCAGGTCAAACCCGGATGGAGGAATCTGTCTGCACGCACGCTCGGTCTCCTTTACCCACCCGGTGAAGAAGGAGGTGATCAGCCTGATAGCCGAGCCTCCCCATGATGCCCTTTGGGATGCGTTTGTTGCTCAGAATCACTCCTGATTGATCAGCACCACCCCTTCCCCTTTGAAGCCGTTCACCTTGATGGTGAGCGGCTTTTCACTGTGGGCATGGATGAAGTGCTCAGTCTCATCATAGACAGCCAGTGCTGATAGCTTTTCCCTATCCAGGCGTCCTGATCGATACATCGGATTGATCGTAAGGTACATGCAGCCGAGGCTGGTCATGTTCTGGAAGAAGTGGGTTCCTTGGCTGGGCTCAACCTGGAAGCCCTTCAGGCCGGTTTCGATGATTACCTTGGAGCGGGAAATCTGTGACCACGTTACCGGGATTCCGAGCCAAGGGTCGCAAGAACCGAGCCTGCCGGCAACCAGGAGGGCATAGTCGCGCTCGGCAAGAACCATCTGGGCATTGAGCTTGTCCAGCTCCTTGGCCATATCCTTCATAGCTGATGCATTGAAGCGATCGAGCTTGAGATAGATGAGATCATGAATATCCTCAATCTTCCCGTTTCCCATGACCACTACGGAGTGAATTGCGGCTTGTGTCCGTTCCTCATCGCTGATGGCCACATCGCTCTCCTCATTGCCTGCCGCAATGGGCCTGATCTGCAGGAGACTGAACTCCTGGATTTTTGGAGCTTTTCGGTTGAGGTTGACGGCAAACTCTATTTCCACCGGCTTTCCCATGGCTTCGGTGCCGAGGATGAGGATGTCCTTGACAATCTGGGCGAGCGGGAAGGCGTCATACTTGAGAACCCCGTTGAACGTGATGACCTTCTGCCCTTCTGCACGGATCGATTCACTGAGGGTCCCGGTTGCCATCTCATATGTGCTTGCGATGAACTTGAGTGATTCAGGATGCTGTTCAGCTTCACTGAGATCCAGCAGTTCAAGGTTTTCCAAGCCACCTTCAGCCAGCGGGTGGTACCCGTTTTTCAGATTCAGGCCGTAGAAGGTCCTTTGGCTGCTGGTTTGGTTTCCTCCCAGATACTGGGCCGGTCGCTTGGGATGGGAGGGACTGAAGCGCAGAGCCGACCCATTGTCGACGACAGACTTTCCAAACCCGAAGCTGAGCATTCCAACTCCGTCCTCGGGTTTTTCCCCACCCAAGGGATAGTAGTTGAGTGAGCGGGCAACCCCGCTGATGTTCGGATACCAGTATGAGCCGTGTTCGCTGCCGATGACCTGCTGGATGATGACAGCCATTTTCTCATCCTCGAGCATGTGCTCGGTTGCCTTGAGGTACTCCTTGGCACTGCGGAAATAGGTTGAGGCCCATACTGCCCTGATTGCATCACACAGTTCTGCGAGTCGTACTTCGTCACTTCCCTTGTTGGGCAGCATGCAGGTCTCATACACCCCTGCGAACGGCTGGTAGTGGGAGTCTTCAAGCAAACTCGAGGAGCGCACGCAGATGGGTTGGTGGATCACCTGGATTATCTCAGCGAGGTTGAGCACCAGCTCCTCTTTCAACGGCTTGGAGAGGAAAATCTTGAGCAAGGTCTCATCCGGGAGGTCTGCGGTGGTGATGTCGGTGAGGTTGTTCTCCTCAATGAATTGGGTGAACATCTCTGTGGTCAGCACAACGGTACGGGGAATGGAGAGATAGACCTGGGGGTACTTGGCAGGAAGCTTTGCTGCTCTGAGCACCATGTCGATGAAAGCAAGCCCTCTGCCCTTGCCACCCAGGGACCCTCCCCCGATACGGCTGAAAAAGAGTGTCTCGTCATAGTTGTTGCGACTGAACTGTGCGATGACACCTTTGGTGCGTTCGCTTCGGTAGGTGCGGATGATGTCGATGAGCTGCTGCTGGACAAGCGAGGCATTGCCTCCGGGAGGTATCTGCAGGTTCTTGATCTTGGCGGCGAGGGTATAGAGACTCTGTGCCCTCAGCCAGCGGGAGAACTCATTGCGCCTGCAGTGGAAGTCGAAGCTTTCAGCTGGGATGAAGGGCAGAAGCCGCTGCAGGTCACGCATTGTTTCAGCTCGTGCAATCTCTTCCATCGTTTTCGGGTCACGGAAGATGAAGGGGCCGAAGCCGTAATGGCTGGTCATGAACTTGTTGAGGTCGAAGAGCAGCGACGAGCTGTGCTTCCAGATGAAGAAGGCTCCACCATCCTCCACCTCGTCACGGGCGTTGTTGTCGCTGCTTTGCACCAGAATGGGGACTTCGGGGTCGAGGGCGAGTACCTCCTTGGTGAGGGTAAGCCCGGCCAGCCTGTCCTGCTGCCCTTCCTTGAGGTAGGACATGTCGGTGATGATGCCCAGGATGTTGTGCCGGTAGGTGCTGTACAGCTGCCAAGCCTCCTCATAGGTCCTTGCAAGGACAATTTTGGGTCTTCCCCGCATGCGCAGGGTTTTGCCCCAGTTGTTCAGCGCTTCCAAAATGGCTGAGCGGTTCTGCTGGATGAGGCAGGTGTACATCATGGGTAGGTAGGAGGAGTAGAAACGGATTGAGTCTTCAACCAGGATGATGACCTGTACGTCAGCTTCCTTTGTGTCGTGATCGAGGTTCATCCTGTCCTCGACCAGCTTGATCATGGCCAAGAAGATGGTGGGGTCGCCCTGCCAGTAGAAGAAGTAGTCGATCGCCTGACAGTCCGAACCCTTGATCAGCTTGTTCCTGCGGTGGCTTGAGGAGGGGGAGAGGGCGATGACCGGCATTTCCGGATCCAGCTTCTTGATGGAGTCGGCAAGTTGTTCCACTGATTCCGGCCCGAGATCGAGCATGGTGATGACCAGTTCATACTTCCGGCTTGCGATGAGCTTGAGCGCTTCCTCACCACTGTTGGTGTGGGTGATTTTTGGAGGGTTGTTCAGCCCCAGCTGGGTGTATTCGATGTACAGCTCCTCTTCAACCCGTCCGTCCTCTTCCAGAAGAAACCGGTCGTATTCGTTGCAGATGAGCAGGACGTTGTAGATATGTTTCAGCATCAGGTTGCTGAAGGGCAACCAGGTAGGGTCTAGTGTGTACATACCGAGTAGTGTAGCATGGGCATACAGTTTTGAATAGAAATTCAAGAATTGCATAAATTTGATAAAAAATTCAAAAAATATACGATTTATTGAACAATCGAGTAATATAAAAAATAATACTCATGATTAACTCAATTTAAACATTGACAGAACCTATGCTCGGGTTTAGGCTTTTTGAACAAGCAGTAGATGCTTGCACTCGTTCTGAAGGAGAAAAATCTAGGTATGTATACCCTTGAAACATTAATGGAAGATCTGGAGCGGAAGAATCCCGCCCAGCCTGAGTTCATCCAGGCTGTGCGCGAGGTCCTGGAGAGTGTCATCGATGTGGTGAATGAGAACCCCGTCTATGAGAAAAACCGGATTCTGGAACGGATGACCGAGCCCGATCGTGTGTACTCTTTCCGGGTGGAGTGGGAGGATGACGAGGGTAACCTACAGGTGAATCGCGGATATCGGGTGCAGTTCAACAATGCCATCGGCCCCTACAAGGGAGGGCTCCGGTTCCACTCCAGTGTGACCCTCGGCTCACTGAAGTTCCTCGGTTTCGAACAGACCCTGAAAAACAGCCTGACGACCCTTCCCATGGGTGGCGGCAAGGGTGGCAGTGACTTCAATCCCCGTGGCAAGAGTGATGCGGAAATCCTTCGTTTCTGCCGCTCCTTCATGACTGAGCTTCAGAAATACATCGGTCCGGATACTGACGTTCCTGCAGGGGACATCGGAGTGGGGGCCAGGGAGATCGGGTACCTGTATGGGCAGTACAAGCGCATCCGGGAGGAGAATACCGGTGTTCTGACCGGCAAGGGCTTGGGCTATGGTGGCTCGCTGGTCCGTCCGGAGGCTACCGGCTATGGCACGATGTACTTTGCCAAGGCCATGCTTGAGGCACACAATGACAGCTTCGAGGGCAAACGCGTCTCCATCAGCGGATTCGGCAATGTTGCCTGGGGTGCTGCAGTCAAGGCAACCCAGCTTGGGGCCAAAGTGGTTACCATCAGCGGACCCGATGGCTACATCTATGACGAGGAGGGAGTGGGTACACCGGAGAAGTGGGCTTTCATGAACTTCCTGAGAACCAGCAACAACGATGTGGTGGAGCCGTATGCAAAGAAGTTCGGGGCCACGTTTGTCCCGAAGAAGAAGCCTTGGGAGGTTCCGGTTGACCTTGCTTTCCCCTGCGCCATCCAAAACGAGCTGAATCTTGAGGATGCGAAGATATTGGTGGCCAACGGAGTGAAGTACGTGGTCGAGACTTCAAACATGGGATGCCAAGCTGATGCGGTCACCTTCCTGATCGGACAACGCATTCCCTTTGCTCCGGGCAAGGCAGCAAATGCAGGCGGAGTAGCTGTCAGCGGCTTGGAAATGAGCCAGAATGCCATGCACCTTTCCTGGACTGCTGAGGAGGTGGATGAGAAGCTCTTTTCCATCATGACCCAGATTCATCAGGCTTGTGTTCGTGAAGGGAAGGAGGATGACGGGTACATCAACTACGTGAAGGGGGCGAACATCGCCGGCTTCAGGAAGGTTGCCGATACCATGGTCCAGCTCGGATACTGATGATTGTTCCCCCAATGGGGTTTTGTGTATCATGGGAGTCTTCTCGTCGGGGAGACTCCCATTTTTCAGGCCACTAGGCAACCGACAGTTTTGCAATCTTGTACATGGGCGAAGGATGGGAATGCGCATGATTTTGCCACAGGAAAACAAGGCTTGAGAGGGGGCGTCTGCTTACAACTTCTGCTCATTGCCAGCAAGGAATTGAAAGTTTTTATTTTTGTCAATTTGAACCTTTCAGACCTTTCTCATACGCATTTTCTTAGACTTGATACGTGAGTGCTATCAAACCTATATAACACTATATATAGCGTTATTCAACTTTTGACTGCGCTATAAATACGGTAATCATGCTTGCCAAGTTGTAGTCTCCATGGTATGGTTGATGAGGGTCGACAGCCGTCGGCCCCCTTGCTTGCAAGGCCCTAAAGTCTGGCAATCAAGTCTTTTGAGAGAGTGAAAAAATACATATATAGAGGGATTACATGAGCTCTGTGAAGAATGAACTGAGTACGTTGGGACGCAAGATTTTCCTGGACCGATATGCACTGAAAGATGTGAAAAAAGAGACCCTTTCGGTTGGGGATGTCGTGGTCGCCGTAAGCAATCCTAAGACAGGTCAGCGTGAGATCGGTGTGGTCACCGAACTGCTCGCCAACGACTCGATCACGGTGAAGCTGGACGACGGTATTGTCTTGCATGTCAAGCGGGAAGATGTGGACAAACCCCTTGAAACCGATCCTGCCCAGATGTTGGCTCGTGTAGCGAAAGGTATCGCTTCGCAAGAGAAGCCGGAGATTCAGAAAACATGGGAAAAAGAGTTCAATTGGCTCCTGGAGGATTGGAAGTTTGTCCCTGGCGGCAGGATTCTTACTGGCGCTGGAACGGATCAGAATCTGACCTATTTCAACTGTTACGTGATCCCCTCTCCGAAGGACAGTCGTGGTGGCATCATTGCCTCGCTGGGACAGATGACCGAGATTATGAGCCGCGGCGGCGGAGTGGGGATGAACATCTCCTCCCTCAGGCCCAGGCACAGTTACGTCAAGGGCGTAAATGGAAGATCCAGTGGCTCGGTAAGCTGGGGCGGACTCTTCAGCTTCGTCACCGGCCTGATTGAGCAGGGTGGATCCCGACGCGGTGCGTTGATGCTGATCCTCAACGTCTGGCATCCGGATATCCTCGATTTCATCAACTCCAAGCGTGAGATGGGCAAGATCACCAACGCAAACATCAGTGTCGGCATTACCGATGACTTCATGGATGCTGTGCGTAGCGATGGCGACTGGGAGACCTTCTTCCCCGATACCACCGACCCCGCCTACAACAAGGAGTGGGATGGGGATATCAACAAGTGGAAGAAGAACGGGCACAAGGTGTTCGTCTATCAGAAGCTGAAAGCCAGGAAAATCTGGGAAGCCATCGTAGAGAGTGCTTGGGCGAGTGCAGAACCGGGTGTGTTCTTCATCGACCGGTATAACAAGATGTCCAACTCGTGGTACTACTCCACAATCCAGAGCACCAATCCCTGTGGCGAGCAAGGACTTCCCCCCTGGGGCGTGTGCAACCTCGGATCCATCAACCTCAGTCGCTTCGTGAAGGACAAGAAGGTGCTCTACGAGGATCTGGGAAGGGCCGTGCGTGCTGCAGTCCGCTTTTTGGACGATGTCATCGATGACACGCCGTACTTCTTTGAGGAGAACAAGCAGCAGCAGCTCAGCGAGCGGCGCATCGGGCTTGGCACCATGGGCCTTGCCGACATGTTGATCAAGCTCGAGCTTGGCTATGGCAGTGATGCTTCTCTGGCTTTCATCGAGGAGTTGTACAAGTTCATCTGCATCGAGGCGTACAGCGAAAGCAGCGAACTCGCCAAGGAGAAGGGGAGCTTCCCCCTCTTCGATGCCGAGAAGTTGCTGATGAGCGGCTTCATGCTTCAGATGCCTGAAACCCTTCGAGAGAAGGTGAGAAAGCAGGGACTGCGCAACGTGACCCTGCTCACCCAGGCTCCCACCGGCACCACCGGTACGATGGTGAACACCTCCACCGGCATTGAGCCCTACTACTTCTGGGAGTGGGAGAGAACCGGCAGGATGGGCACAAACATCGAGCGGGTGAAAGTCTATGATGAGTGGGTGAAAGATCACCCTGGTCAGAAGAAGCCCGACTACTTTGTCTCTGCCATGGATCTTGCCCCTGAAGGGCATGTGAAGGTGCAGGCAGCCATCCAGAAGTGGGTTGACTCCTCCATTTCGAAGACCGGAAACACTCCCAAGGAGTACACGGTCGAGCAGACCGGCAAGCTCTACGAGCTGCTCTACGATCTGGGGTGCAAGGGTGGTACGACCTATCGTGATGGATCGCGCGACACGCAGGTCCTTACCGTGAAGAAAGAGGAGCCGAAGGTTGAGAAGCCGGTGGTCAGCCGCTCTTCCGAGCCAAAGCCGCGTGTGAGATCCACCGTATTGCAGGGAACGACCTACCGCAAGGCAACCCCGATCGGGACGGCGTACATTACGGTCAACTGTGATGGCCCCAATCCCAGTGATATCTTCGAGGTGTTCATCAATGTGGCCAAGGTCGGCTCGGATGTGGCAGCAGATGCAGAGGGCCTGGGCAGGCTCATCAGCTTGATGCTTCGCATGCCCAGCCCACTCACCCCCGATCAGCGGGCACAGGCGATCATCGGCCAGCTCTCAGGAATCGGCAGTGGTCGGTCGATGGGCTTTGGCAAGAATAGGGTCATGAGTCTTCCTGATGCAGTGGCACAGGTGTTGCAGGAGCACATCGGGTCCTCAGACTCTGATCGGGAGGCTTCGCGTCTTCCCGATGAAGAGGATGAGGAGGACGAAGCAGGCCAGCTTGATCTCGGTCTTCCCTCTGCAACGGCAAGTGTGAAACCCGATATCTGCCCGATTTGCGGGAATGTCACCTTTGTGAATATTGAAGGTTGCAAGAAATGTTTCTCTTGCGGTCACAGCGAGTGTTGACCAAAGAGATGACAATCCTTACCCTCCAAGACAGGGTAGGGATTCCGCTTTGAACAAACAGAAACCCCGTCAATCCCTGGCGGGGTTTTCCCTGTACAGGGGGCTGGGAACATCCATCTATGTCCTTTTCGTCATCCGGATCATCAATCGGTTCGGAGACTTTGTGCAGCTGTTGCTGGTCCTGATTCTTACCGGCAAGCTCAATCTCACTCCAGCCCAGGCGGGCTTTTTCGTCTCGTTGAGTGTTGCAGCTACCATGCTCGGACAACTGCTCAGTGCCCCGGTGGCTGAGCGGTGGGGGCAAAAGCGTCCTTTGGTGCTCTTCCAATCCATGGTGATTCTCTCGTATGCCGGCTGCGCTCTCTCCTATGCAAGCCATCCCCAGCTTATTCCCTATCTCATTCTTCTGGGTAGTCCGTTCCGTGGAGGAACAGCGCCGCTGACCAATACCATGGTCGCTGAGTTCAGCAACAAGGAGCAACTCTCCCAATCTTTCAGTTTGCTCTATCTGGGGACGAACGTAGGGGTTGCCCTCGGCCCGATGGCCGCCTCCTTCCTCTATGCCCGTTCGCTGTTTCTGCTTTTCAGCTTCTCGGCGCTCCTGCTCTCCCTCTCAACCGTGTTGCTTATGATTGCCATCCCGAATGTGATGCGAACCAGGAGAGCCAAGGATGAGGCAACCGTGGAGAAGGGGGATGCTTTGCATCTATCCCCGATTTTGGTCTTGTTCTTTCTTGGCTTTGCCCTCTACAGCCTTACCTATGGGCAGAACTCTTTCACCTTGCCTTTGCAGTTTGCCTCCCTCTTCGGGGAAACGGCAGGCTCGCAATCCTATGCATTTCTGATGAGCGTCAATGCCGTTACGGTTCTGGTTGCCACTGCGTTTCTGACCATCTGGACGCATAAGATCGGTCAGCTCAATTCGATGGCACTCGCGATGCTCTTTTATGTGTTTGGCTACACTGTCTATGCGGGGTGCACCAGCTTCGTTCCTTTCTTGGTGGCAACTTGCATCTGGACCCTTGGCGAAATCCTGATGGCGACCAACGCAAATGTGTTCGTCAACGCCTACACTCCGCCTTCGCTGCGCTCACGGGCGAACGCCTATCTGATGACCACCTCAAGTCTTGGCCACGCCCTCAGCCCTTCCTATGGAGGGCTCTTGTTGCTGGTTTTGGACTATAGGCAGCTCTGGCTTATCAATGCGGGGCTCTGTTTTCTGCTTGGGTGCGGTTATATTGCACTAAACAAGCACCTTAAGAAATGAAACATGGCTAAAAGTTTATCAATACAGGAAATCAGATTGGGGAAGGTTGCAAACGATTCCTTATTGGTTTATGATTGATTTCTGGGAAAATCTGTGTGGATTTTTTTTTGCACGCGCATAGGGTACCCCCTTCTGGGGTACATCAAATACTGTTTTATGGAGTGTCAAAATGGGTAACAAAAAAAGGGTTACTATTGACGGAAACACCGCTGCCGCGCATATTGCATATGCCTTCAGCGAGGTAGCCGCAATCTATCCGATCACCCCCTCGTCCCCGATGGGAGAGTTCGCAGATTCATGGTCCAGCACCGGACGTAAGAACCTGTGGGGAAAGACGGTGGAGATCATGGAAATGCAGTCCGAGGCTGGCGCAGCCGGTGCCGTACATGGTGCCCTCTCTGCTGGTGCTTTGACCACCACGTTTACAGCTAGTCAGGGATTGCTGTTGATGATTCCCAACATGCACAAGATTGCCGGTGAAATGATTCCTACCGTGTTTCATGTCTCGGCCCGTTCTCTTGCAGCACAGTCGCTCTCGATCTTTGGTGATCATTCCGACGTAATGTCCTGCCGCAATACCGGCTTTGCCATGACCTGTGCGAACAACGTACAGGAGACCATGGACATGTCCTTGGTAGCTCACCTGGCAACCCTTGAGGCCCAGGTTCCCTTCCTCAGCTTCTTCGATGGTTTCAGGACCTCCCACGAGCTGCAGAAGGTCGAGGAGATCTCCTATGAAGAGATTAAGCCGCTGGTACAAGAAGAGTATGTCCGCCGCTTCCGCGAAAGGGCAATGCGCCCCGAGCATCCGAAGTTGAAGGTTGCAGCTCAGAACGAAGACGTCTACTTCCAGGGTCGTGAGACCGTCAATACGTACTACGAAGCCCTCCCCGAGATGGTGCAGAAGTACATGGACCAGGTCTCCGCACTCACCGGTCGTCCGTACCACCTCTTCGACTATGTCGGTGATCCCAATGCTACCGATATCGTCATCGTGATGGGCAGCGGTGCAGACACCTTCGAGTGGGCCAGCGACTACCTGAACAAGAAGGGTGGCAAGACTGGTGTGCTGAAGGTTCGCCTCTATCGCCCGTTCAGTGCCAAGCACTTTGTCCAGGCCATTCCCCAGTCGGTGAAGCGCATTGCAGTGCTCGACCGCACCAAGGAACCCGGTTCGCTCGGTGAGCCCCTCTACCAGGATGTCATCACCGCTCTCAGCCAGATGGGCAGGACTGACATGCAGGTCATCGGTGGCCGCTTTGGTCTTTCCAGCAAGGACTTCACTCCCACCCATGCAAAGGCTGTCTACGATCACCTTGCCGGCAAGGCTTTCAGCAACTTCACCGTCGGCATCAATGACGACGTGACCGGTCGCTCCATCCCGGTGAGTGAGACGATCAACGTCTCTCCCGCTGGTGTCGTTTCCTGCATGTTCTGGGGTCTTGGTTCCGACGGTACCGTCGGTGCAAACAAGAACTCCATCAAGATCATCGGCGACAACACCGAGCTCAATGCACAGGCTTACTTTTCCTACGACTCCAAGAAGAGCGGCGGTATCACCGTCAGCCATCTTCGCTTCGGCAAGAGTTCGTTGGATATGCCCTGGCTCATCGACCATGCCGACTTTGTTGCCTGTCACAACCCCGCCTACATTGGGCGCTATGACATGCTCGGTCCGCTCAAGAAGGGTGGTGTCTTCCTGCTCAACAGCCAGATTTCCTCTGACGAAGTCTTTGAGCACCTGACACGCGAGATGCAGGAGCAGATCATCGAGAAAAAGATCCGTTTCTACAACATCAACGCTCTTGAGATTGCTGAGAAAGCCGGTCTCGGAAGCCGCATCAACACGGTCATGCAGGCCGCGTTCTTCAAGATCAGCGAAGTGCTTCCTGAGACTGAGGCCATTGATTTGGTCAAGCAGTACATCAAGAAGACCTTCATCAAGAAGGGCGAGGACATCGTTAAGCAGAACTGGGCCGCTGTTGATGGCGCAAGCGATGCACTGCATCAGGTTGTCATTCCTGCAAAGATCACCAAGAGCTATGAGCCTGCTCGCCTGATCCCCGCAGATGCCGACGACTTTGCAAAGGACATCATGGAGCCCATCATGCACCTGAAGGGCAATGATATTCCCGTATCCAAGATGTCGTTTGACGGCAGTCTGCCGACCGCTACCGCCAAGTTCGAGAAGCGCGGTGTTGCACCCTTCGTGCCTCACTGGATTTCTGAGAACTGCATCCAGTGCAACCAGTGCGTACAGTCCTGTCCCCACGCTGCAATCCGCGCCAAGCAGATTGATCCGAAGGATTTGGAAGGAGCACCAGAGACTTTCACGGTCCTGAAGTCCAGCACCAAGAACGATCGCAATCTCCAGTTCAAGATCCAGGTCTACACTGAGGACTGCCAGGGTTGTGGTGTTTGTATCGAGACCTGCCCGTCCAAGGTGAAGTCCCTTGAGTTCAGCCCGATCCAGACCGAGCGTGATGCTGGTGAGATCGCCAATGCTGAGTTCTTCGAAGCTCTGCCCTACGATGTGCTCGATGGCGCTCCTGAGACCTCAATCAAGGGCCTGCAGTTCAAGCAGCCGCTCTTTGAGTTCTCCGGTGCTTGCGCCGGCTGTGGTGAGACCCCCTATGTGAAGATGGTCTCCCAGATCTGTGGTGATCGCATGATCGTAGCCAACGCAACCGGTTGTTCTTCCATCTACAGCGGTACCTTCCCGACCACTCCGTACACTGTACGCCAGAGTGATGGGCAGGGTCCGGCATGGGGAAACAGTCTCTTCGAGGACAATGCTGAGTATGGTCTGGGCATGCGCCTTG
Organism: Spirochaetales bacterium Spiro_05; assembly: GCA_001603115.1. Lineage (GTDB taxonomy): Bacteria > Spirochaetota > Spirochaetia > Sphaerochaetales > Sphaerochaetaceae > Sphaerochaeta. The sequence goes on along the minus strand of LVBG01000021.1, from coordinate 14,142 downwards.
CCGTGGACTCCAACCGCGAGCAGCTGCGCATCTACATCGATCAGCTGTTTGCACTGGGTACCACCGATGCGCTGAAGAGTGCCATCGAAAAGTCCATCGAGCTGTGGGATGAGTCCTCTGATGCTGCCAACGCTGCTCAGAAGGCAGTCCAGGCTGCCCTTCCCGAGGCTATGGCTGCTGCCAATGCCGAGCAGAAGGCCGTGCTTGTCAAGATTGATGAGCTGAAGGACTATTTTGCCGACAAGGTTGTCTTCATCATCGGTGGTGATGGCTGGGCCTATGACATTGGCTACGGTGGTGTTGACCACGTCGTTGCCTCTGGTAGGAACGTCAACATCCTGGTGCTCGACACCGAAGTGTACTCCAACACCGGTGGGCAGGCTTCCAAGGCCACTCCGATCGCTGCCGTTGCAAAGTTTGCAAACGCAGGTAAGGAGATCGGCAAGAAGAACATGGGCTTCATGTGCATGACCTACGGACATGCGTATGTTGCTTCCATCGCACTCGGTTCCAACCGCCTGCATGCCCAGAAGGCCCTGCAGGAAGCAGTTGCATGGAAGGGTCCCTCCATCATCTTCTGTTACTCCCCGTGTATCAACCACGGCATGAACATGCGTTTCAGCCAGGTTGAGGAGAAGAAGGCAGTGGAAGCTGGTTACTGGCCGCTCTACCGCTTCAACCCCTCACTCGAGGAAGGCAAGAGATTCAGCTGGGATGCAAAGCCGATTTCCGGTTCTTTCCAGGATTTCATCAAGGGTGAGGTTCGCTATACTTCACTCTACAAGACGAATCCTGAGAATGCCGAAGATCTCTTCGCGAAGGCTGAGGCCGATGCATTGAAGCGCTGGAGTTTCTTCGAGAAGCTTGGTCCTTTGATGTAAGACTCATTGTAGTTTGTGTTTTCGGGGCTGTCGCACTGCGGCAGCCCTTTTTCTACGCTTACACAAAGGAAAGAGAGAAACTTGTGTCGGTAAATTCCAAGCTTGTGCGGTTATGATGGAAGCATGCAGACACAGACAAGAGTGGTGAAGGTCGGAGAGAGTATCAATGAGGTGCTTGCCCAAACGGTGCAAGGACCGCTGGTCATCCAGCTGGAAGAGGGTGTATATACCGAGAAAGTGTGCATCAATCGTCCTGACGTCACCCTGCTGGGCAGGGGACGGGAGAGAACCATGCTCAGCTATGGGGATGCCGCTTTCATGGAGCGGGACGGGAAGATGATGGGAACGTTTGCATCGGCATCGGTGAGTGTCTGCAGTCCTTTCTTTCATGCAGAGAGCCTGACGATTGCAAACTCGTTCGACTATGAGGCCCATCGGCAGCGGGTGGAGGAGAATCCAGGGAAGGTGAAGGGCTTGCAGGCAGTGGCTTTTCGTACCTGCACAGGAGCAGATCACACCACGCTCACCGACTGTTCGTTGCTTGGTTGGCAGGATACCCTTCTGCTCGATTGCGGCAGCCATCGACTGCAAAACTGCCTGATTGCCGGCAATATTGATTTTATCTTCGGCGGGGGTGCGGCACTCTTTGAGGAGTGCACCATCCTCTCCAGAGGTTCTGGGTACCTCACAGCTCCCTCAACCAAACAGGAAAAGCTGGGCTTTGTGTTCTATCGGTGCAACCTGGTCAGGGAAGCGAAAGTTGCAGATGGGAGTGTATTTCTGGGAAGACCCTGGCACCCTGGAGCAGATCCTGCGATCAACTCCTTCTGTCTGCTCCATGAGTGTCACCTCGATGCCCACATACACCCCTCAGGGTGGACATGGATGCATGCCTTCCCCCCAGGTGGTGGGGAGGTGGTTTTCAAGGCGGAGGACTCTCGCTTCCTCGAGTCCTCCTGTCATGGACCGGGGGCCTTGGCAGGACGAGAGAGTTGTGAGAAATGTGCGGCACTTTCAATCATCGAACAGGTGCTTGAGCAACTGTAACTCCTTGATATGCGGTAGATAGCGTTCAAGCAGCATTCTGGCTTCCCTCAAAATCTTACATGGAAGTTTTTTCTCTGGAATCGAAAAAAAACCAAGATTGTGCAAAAAAAATTGCATGTACGGCTTACGAGGCCCATGCAAGACTGAGTACAGAGAAAATCCATTAGGAGGGATCTATGAAAAAGATTACCGCAGTTGTGTGCTTGGCACTTGCCTTGGCAACACCCATGTTTGCACAGGGTCAGTCTGACAGCAAGGCCATTGAAATCGGATGCGCCATCTACAAGTTTGATGACACGTTCATGACTGGTGTCCGCAATGCAATCGTCGCTGCAGCAGCAGAGACTGATGCAAAGGTGGAGGTTGTCGACTCCATGAACATTCAGGCCACCCAGAATGAGAAGGTCGACCTGTTCATCACCAAGGGCATGAAAGCCATGCAGATCAATCCTGTCGACCGCACCGCAGCCGGTGTCATCATCGACAAGGCCAAGAAGGCCAACATTCCCGTAGTGTTCTTCAATCGCGAGCCGCTTGCTGAAGACATGGCAAAGTGGGACAAGATCTACTATGTTGGTGCCCGTGCTGAAGAGTCCGGTACCATGAGTGGCCAGATCATTGCCGACTACTGGAAGGCCAACAAGTCCATGGACAAGAATGGCGACGGCGTATTGCAGTATGTCATGCTCAAGGGCGAGCCCGGTCACCAGGACGCAGAGCTCCGCACCGAGTACTCCATCAAGAATCTGCAGGACAACGGAATCAAGGTGCAGAAGCTTGCTGAAGACACCGGCATGTGGGACCGTGTAAAGGGCCAGGAAAAGATGGCTGCTTTCATTGCCAGCCAGGGCGACAAGATTGAGGCAGTGTTCGCAAACAACGACGATATGGCCCTCGGTGCAATCGAAGCCCTCAAGGCTGCCGGTTACTTCAAGGACGGAAAGTTCATGCCCGTCGTCGGTGTTGATGCAACCGCTCCCGCATTGCAGGCTCTCGAAGAAGGCACCCTGCTCGGCACCGTCCTCAATGACGCTGTCAACCAGGGCCGTGCAACCTTCATGCTCTCCTACGACTTGGCTCGTGGCATCAAACCCACCAGCGACTCCATCGGCTACAAGATCACTGATGGCAAGTACGTTTGGGTTCCTTACCAGAAGGTTACCAAAGAGAACTACAAGCAGTTCAAATAAGAACTGAGTCAGTGTGATTCCCCCTCCGGGTTAGCTCGTTAATCCGGAGGGTTTTTTCAAGGAACTACACCCCGGGATCTCCGGGGAGACGGGGGAAGTCATGTATGTATTAGAAATGGACCATGTCTCCAAGTCATTTCCCGGCGTCAAGGCATTGGACGACGTAACACTGAAGGTGAGGCCGGGAACGGTACACGCTCTCATGGGAGAAAATGGGGCAGGAAAGTCCACCCTGATGAAGTGCCTCTTCGGCCTGTATTCCATGGATGAAGGGCAGATTTCCTTCAATGGACAGCCGGTGAACATCAACAGCGTAAAGGAAGCTCTAGCGCTTGGGATCTCGATGATCCACCAAGAGCTCCATTTGATCCCCTATCGCTCGGTCATGGAGAACATCTGGTTGGGCAGATATCCACGTATCGGTGGATCGAAGAGTCCGGTTGTTGACCACAAGACCATGTATGAGATGACAGCCTCCTTGTTGAAGGAGCTCAATCTCAACACTATTCAGCCTACCGATCTTTTGCGCACCCTCTCGGTGTCAAAGGCACAGAGTGTCGAGATTGCGAAGGCCGTATCCTATGAATCAAAAATCATCATTATGGATGAGCCAAGTTCCTCGCTGACGGAGAATGAGGTGGAGCATCTGTTCACCATCATTCGCTCTCTGAAGGCACGAGGTGTGGCCATCATCTATATTTCCCATAAGATGGAAGAGATCCTGAAGATCAGCGACGAAGTCACCATCATGCGCGATGGCAAGTATGTGGGCACCTGGCCTGCAAACGAGCTTACGACAGCTACCATCATCAAGCGCATGGTTGGACGAGACCTTACCCATCGCTTCCCTTCTGGGGAGAGTACCATTGGTGGAGAGCTTTTGCGAATCGAGCAGTATACCTCTCCGAATCCCCGAAGCTTCAAGGATGTATCGCTTACATTGCACAAGGGAGAAATCCTGGGTATCGGGGGTCTTGTCGGTGCCCAGCGAACCGAAGTCATGGAGGCGGTGTTCGGCCTGAGGCTCCACAGCCAAGGCAAGCTCTTTGTAAATGGCAAGGAGGTGGTCTGCAACAATGCCTACGATGCCAAACGTCTGGGCATGGCATTGCTGACCGAGGAACGGCGTGCAACCGGTATTTTCCCTGTCCTCTCGGTACAGGAGAACCTTGTCATCGCAAACATCAATGCGTATCGGAACAAGAACGGTCTGCTCAATGCTGCCAAGATGGCAGCTGACACGAAGAAGAGCATCAAGGAACTGGATATCAAAACCCCATCGGCCAGGACACTTATCAAGAGCCTGAGCGGAGGAAACCAGCAGAAGGTACTCTTCGCCCGGTGGCTGCTCACCGTTCCCGATATTCTCATTCTGGACGAACCGACCCGTGGTATCGACGTTGGTGCAAAGTTTGAGATCTATGTGATCATGCGCGAGCTTGCCGCCCAAGGCAAGGGTGTGATCATGATCAGCAGTGAAATGCCCGAGCTGCTGGGGATGACCGACAGAATAGTGGTCATGAGTGAGGGCAGGGTCGCCGGTGTGGTGGCCAGCAAAGAGACAAACCAGGAAGCAATCATGGAACTGGCGACAAAGTACGTCGGGTAGGAGGGTGAACCATATGGAAATGCTGAATGCAAAAAAAGTGAAACAGTTCGTCATGGACAAGGCAATTTTCTTGGTCTTGCTCCTGCTTGTCGTCGTCATCGCCATCATCAATCCAAGGATCCTGCGTTTGCAGGTACTGCGCGATATCCTGATGATGAGCTCCACGAAGATCATCATGGCCCTGGGTATGATGTTTGTCATCCTTACCGGTGGTGTAGACCTTGGTGGTGGCCGTTTGGTTGGTATGGCAGCGGTCATCTCAGCTTCCATGCTGCAGACTGCTGACTATGTCAGGCGCTTCTACCCCGATTTGGGGCAGGTGCCTGTGATTCTGCCGATTCTGCTGGCCGTTGCAGTAGGTACGTTGTTTGGGATGATGAACGGCCTCATCGTAGCCAAATTCAAGGTACCGGCCTTCATCGCAACCCTCAGTTCCATGTTGATCATCTATGGGATCAACTCCATCTACTTCAACATGCCCCCGAACAACAGCCAGCCCATCGGCGGCCTCAGAGCTGATTTCACCTTCCTCGGCTCGGGTTCAGTGGGCTTTGTCCCGGTCATCGTTGTCTTTGCGGGTATTGTTTCGATCATCGTCTGGTTCGTCCTGAACAAGACCGTGTTCGGCAAGAACGTATACGCGGTGGGGGGAAACCCTGAGGCAGCTGCTGTTTCAGGCATCAACATCACCAAGACCTTGGTGGGGCTCTTTGGGGTATGTGGTTTTCTCATCTCGCTCTCAGGCGTGCTGGAAGCAGCCCGTACTGGAGGTGCAACCAACAACTACGGCAACGGGTATGAGCTTGATGCCATCGCCAGCTGTGTTGTCGGTGGTGTATCTACCACCGGTGGTGTTGGTACGGTCAGCGGGGTAATCGCGGGTGTCATCATCTTCAGCTTCATCAACTATGGTCTGACGTTCATCGGGGTCAACCCGTACTGGCAGAACATCATCAAGGGTGTCATCATCGTCTCTGCGGTCTCCTTCGATATCCGCAAATACGTCCAGAAGAAGTAGTCGTCCCTTCCTACGCTACTTGAGGCAGGGGCAACCCTGCCTCTTTCTATTGCAGCGTTTGGAAGAGCAGGCGCTGATGTTCTTCGCTGAACATCGACTCCTTGGTCACGAGGTCGAAATCCACCAGCTTCTCTATAGGTTTTATCCCGTTCAGCAGGTCGATGGCGGCCATCACTGCACGGTAACCGAGGTTGAAGGAGTTGACCACTACCAAGGCATCGATGACACCCTGCTCCAGGAGCTGGATCTCATATTGGGTGGTTCCAAAGGCAATGAAGTGAACCTTCTGATTCTCTTTCAATGCATTCGCCACGCCATGGGCGGTATACTCTTCCAGAGCGAAGATGAGATTGATCGAAGGATCGCTGGCAAGGGCGCTGGTGGTGATATCTTTTGCGATCGCCTCATCGGTAAAGGAGTAGGTTGCATTGACAATTGCAGCTCCTTCCTTTTTCGCAAAATTGGCTGCCAGAGCTTCCACAATTGCCGTCATGCTGCTGGTGTTCGGCATCGATCCCAAGACCAGGGCCTTGATCGGCTCCCCTTCAGCAAAATGGGAGAATGCGTGCTCTGCCATTGCTTTTCCTATCGCCTGGTAGTCGGCGGTGATGGATAAATCTGGGTGTACGTTCATCAGCGATGTATCGGCAAACACCACTTTGATACCCTTGCTTCGTGCCTTTGCCACCACGTCCTCAAGACGGGTGTAGTGGCTTGGAGAGAGAACGATTGCATCAAACTGCTGGTCTATGGCGCGTTGGACTGCACTGATCTGGCCTTCATAGTCTGACTCATTGACTGGGGCGAGAAATTCCAATACCGATCCGGTAGCGCTGCGAGCGCTTCTTGCCCCGTTCTTCAGAGCTCCCCAAAATTCGCCTCCCTGCATCATGGTGATGACGGCGATGCGATAGGTCTTGTTTTGATCCTGTTGCTTGTTGGAACAGCCAAGAAGAAGGGTAGTGATGAGCAAGATGAGGAGTACTCGTTTCATGATGAGGCCACCTTGATGGGATGGATCGGCACCTGTTCGGGTATTACGAGCCTGACCAGGGTTCCTTCATCCAATTCGCTGGAGATTTCAAGGCCGTAATCAGAGCCGTAGTAGAGTTGGATTCTCTGGTGGACATTCCTCACCCCGATACCCGCTCCTCCCTTATGGTGCGGTCCTTCGTAGCTAAGGATGTTTGAGAGTTTCTGCTCATCCATGCCCACCCCGTTGTCACGAACCTCGATTACTACAGCTCCTGGTTTGCGCTTGAACACCTTGATGTCGATATGGCCCATCTCCTGCAGGTACTTGATGCCATGATAGATGGCATTCTCCACGATGGGTTGGACGATGAGCTTGATGGTCGGCAGATTCTCCATACCCGCTTCCATCGAGATGGAGAACTCGAACTTGTCTCGGTAGCGGATCTGCTGGATGATCAGATAGTTGCGTACATGCTCCAGCTCCTCGCTGAGGGTGATGATGTCCCTTCCCTTGCTGATCGAGATCCTGAAGAGCTTTGCGAGGGAGGTAATCATGGTGATGACCCCCTCGGTGTTGTTCTGCTCAGCCATCCAAACCACCGAATCGAGGGTGTTGTACAAGAAGTGTGGATTGATTTTTGCCTGCAGAGCATCGAGCTCAAACTTGCGTTTCATCTCCTGGCTCTTGACGATGTCATCCATGAGCTGGCGGATACGACCGACCATCAGGGCGAAGGTTTGCGAGAGGGCTGCAACCTCTTGGTTTCCTCCTACGGTGGGAGGAGAAGAGAAATCGCCGCGCTCCACGCTGTTCATCAGCCTTTCCAGCTCTCTGATGGGGCGGCTGATGTACGCGGAGACCGTACGGGAGAGCAGGATGGTGATGATGATACAGAAGGCAAGCACCAGGAACATGACCGAGGTGTACTGGTCCAAACCTGACATCAGCTCATCCATGTAGGCAACCCCAACGATTCGCCAGCGGGCATTGTTGACCGTATCAACGATCACAAGCCGTTCCCTTCCTTCAAAGGTGTTGGTGAAGGTTCCGAAGATGTGTTCTTGGACCGCATCCAGATCCTCATTGAAGAGGTCGGAGTTGATCAGCTGTTGGTAGGGGTGGTAGACGATTTTTCCATTGTTGTCGATGAAGTAGACATAGCCGGTGGACCCTAGTCTTGCATTCTGGCAAAGCTCACTCACCGCCCAGAAGTTCATATCGATTGCCAAGAGTCCGTACTTGGTCTCTCCCCCCTCATCCAGATAGCTGATCTGTTGGCTGTAGGTTATGACCCAGGGGTAGCTTGAGGTGAAGAGCTGCTGGACATGCGGTCCGGTGAAATAGAAGTTTCCCTCACCTCCGAGGGCTCTGGTGAACCAGGTCTGATCCTTGATTTCCTTGGCACTGCGAAGTTTTGCATCGCTTGTGGAGAGAACCGCCTCTCCCTCCAGATTGAAGAGCACCAGACAGACGATGTCCTGTCTGCTGTCAACGATTGAGCGCAGACGTTGCTCAATCTCGAAGCGGGGCAGGTCGTTGGTCTGTTTGGCAAGATCCCGTGCATAGCCTGCGATGGTGAGGATGTCGTTGGTGTAGAAGTTGAGGTTGGCATTCACCTGACGGACTATCTCACGGGTTGAGACGGTGGCGTTCTCCCTGATGGTCGAACTGAACTGGGTATAGAGGATTGCAGACACAAGCAAGGTAAAGGAGATGGAGACCACTGCAATGGCGATGGAGAGGATGGTCTTGATGGAGTGGGGGCCTCGGATGCTCTTCATCGGTTTGCCTGTCGATATTGGGAGGGGGAGAGCCCCACATGTCGCTTGAAGCAGAAGCTGAAGTAGTTTGGCTCAGCAAAGCCCACTGTCTGGGCAATCTCATAGGTTTTCCCTTCGGTCTTCACCAAAAGCTCCTTGGCCCTGTCCATTCGCATTCCGGTAAGGTACTGTACGAAACTCAACCCCACTTCCCGCTTGAAGGTGGAGCTGAAATAGGAGGGACTCACCCCGATCATCTCACAAATCTGCTCAAGTCCGAATCCACTCTCGGTGAAGTGCTTGGCGATCAAGGTCTTGGCTTGTCCAATGAATTGGATATGACTGTTTTCCCGTTGTCCTGCAATCATTGCCCTTAGGTTCAGGCAAAGGCGGGTGTACCACCGCCTTGCTTTGCCCAGAGTGGTCAGACTTGCCAGTTCTAGGAAAAGGTTGCGGCCCTCCTCCTCGCCGATGGCGAAAAGGGAGTGTCCATAGGAGTGTGCGAGATCTTGCAAGGATGAGGAGAGTTCAAGCAACAGGGCTTGCATCTCCTGCACGCCAAGGGAAGCAAGATGCTCACCGAGCAGCTGGTTCACTCCATCGGTGACTTGCTCCTCATTGCCCATCTTGACCGCAATGAGGATGTTTGACTTCATCTCCTGCAGTTTCCCGACGCTCTCCTCGGTGGGGGTGTTCTCAAGGTCGCTGATGAAGAAGAGTGATTGCTCCGGGTAACAGGAGCTGTAGTTGAGAGCGGTGAGGGCCTGATGGTAGGAGAGGGTGATGGCAGACGGGTTATGGACAAGGCTTCCCACCCCCATGACTGCATCGAAAGAGAACTTCTCCAGGTATGTTTTCAGATGCTCAGCCTTGCGGTAGGTCTGTTTGCGGAAGAGCGAGTCGTACTGGCTCTGGTTGTGGCTGTGCGCACTGAAGATGATGACAATCTGATTCTCAAACTGGAAGGCAAGGCCTCCTCCCTCCTTCTTGAGCGCTTCCTCGATAACTTCCAACATGGCCAGAGCCTGCAAGGGATCATCCTGATAGTGGTTGGTTTCGATCAGTGCCACCATGAACTCGTCCTTATCCAGATCGAAGCCATACTCCTGGGCTTTGCTGACCAGCAAGGAGTCGGAGAGCGGATGGACAGTGGTAAGCAACGAGACAAGAAATTTCTCCCTGATCAGAGGGAGTGCCTGCAAGTACGCTTGTCTGAGACGATCTTGGTCCTGGGTACGCTTGATCTCTTCATCGAGGCGCTTTCCAAGCCGTTCGAGCAGCTTGCTCAGGTCCTCGACGGACACCGGCTTCAGTACATACTCGCTCACCTCATAGCGCATCGCCTGTTGGGCGTAGGTGAACTCGTCATAGCCGCTGAGGATGACAAGGGTGGTTGCAGGATGACTGCTGCGAATCTGTTGGATCAGCTCCATCCCATCAAGATAGGGCATTCGGATGTCAGTGATGACGACATCGGGATGCAGCTCCTCAACCAGTTCCAAGGCTTCTATGCCATTGCCGGCTTCTGCTATGACCTCAAAATTATAGGTTTGCCATGGGGTACGGGAACGAATTCCATCCCGTACCGCCGTTTCATCATCAACAAGAAGAATCGTGTACGCCATAGGTGTATGGTAGTGGGAAAGCGGTGCAGACGCAAGAAATTTAGCCGTTGCACCACCAATCGAACATGACCGATGTCGAGCGATTCATCTCCTCCATGAAAGGGCTGGTATGCTTGCGTAGGTAGTAGTAGTCGGCAAGCGTTCCTGTGTTGTCATAGGGGAGGGAGTTGGTGGTTCTGCGTTGCATCTCATGCTGAGCAAAGGCTGTCTTCAGTTGCTCCAGATGGGGCTGTTGATAGGAATCGGTCATGAAGATGGAGGTCGCAGGGCATCGTGGGGTAAGCTTGACCGGCTTCTTCCCTTTCGGATAGCCGAAGATGAGCATACAGGCAGGGATGGTGTATTGCTTCAGGTCGAGAAGCTCTCTCAAAGCCTCGAAGTTTTCGATCACATCACCGATGTAGCACGATCCGATGCCCAGCGCTTCAGCTGCGACCACGGCATTCTGTGCCGCAATGATGGCATCCTGCATGCAAAGGTGCAGGTCTCCAAGACCGGGCTTCCGATAGGAAGCGAGGTTGTCCCTCTCGGCCTTCTCGACAGCACCGCTTTCGTGGAAGTAGTTCACCCATTTTTGCATGTCAGCAAGGAAAACCCAGACCAGTGGAGCTTGGGCGATCATGTCCTGGTTGTCGCAGATTTCACTGAGTTTTTGCTTCTTCATCGGGTCGAAGACTTCCACGATGGAGTAGAGTGCCATGTTTCCCGCAGTGGGTGCACGTAATGTTGCTTCTTTGAGCAGCTTCAGCTGTTCCTCTTCAATAGGTCTCTCCTCGAAGGAGCGCACCGAACGTCTTGTGAGCAGTAGGTTGATGGTATCTTGCATATCCAGAGTATAGGCGATTTGTCTTCTCACTTCCAGAGAAGATATACAAGTGAAACACTTTGCTGTATGCTGTAACCCATGAAAAGCGTGAAGGCGTATCGCTATCGGTATCTTATTTTGCTCTCCTTGGTACTTCTCATGTTTTCGGTGGGGGTCCAGTGGCTCAACCTCGCTCCTGTGGGGAGGGTGGCAAACCACTACTACCAAGGACAGCTTCCCTTGCGGTATTCCAGTCCGGTTGACCTGCTCTCCTTGACCTATCTCTTGGTCTTCATCGTTGCCAGCATTCCTGCATCCTACCTGCTGCATCGTCTGGGTATCAGGTGGGCAACCTGGATAGCCAGTGGCCTCATCATCTTCGGTGCAATGACCAAGTGGCTCTATCTTTCGAATTTTCTGGCTGTTTTGTTCGGCCAGTTCTTCCTTGCATTGGGCCAAGCGCTTGTCCTGACCAGTATCACAGAGATTGTGTCGCGTTGGTTTCCCATCCGAGAGCGGGGAATGGCTGTAGGTATCACCTCAGCGAGCCAGTACCTGAGTCTTGCTCTGGTCATGATCATCAGCCCCCTGATGGTTGCCACCCGTGCAAACGATCCTGCGTGGGGAAGCGGATTTGAACAGATGATGCGCTTCTATGCATTTTTCAGTTCCATCCTCGCCCTCATTCCTGCTTTTTTGATCAGGGAGAACCCTCCCACCCCCTCGTCTTCCCTCGCTTCCAAAAAGAGTGAGAGTTTCCTCTCCTCGTTTCGTGCCTTGAATGCCAATACCTCACTGAGGGGACTGACGATCATCTTTTCAGTAGGCTGGGGAGTTTTGATGACCTTGTTCATCAAGGTTGACGAAATCAGTGCTCTGCTTGGATTCCCCGATTCAAACGGGCTGCTTGGCATAGCGATGCTTGCCGGAGGTATGGTGGGTGCAGTCCTGCTTCCGGCCCTCTCGGATCGGTTCCGTAGACGGAAGCTCTTTTTCGTCTTCTGCAATGTCTGCTCGATACCAGGTATTCTTTTGTTGGTATTCTGTCAGCAAATCGGTCAGGTCATACTTGGCAGTGAGGCGATTGCCTTGATTGGGGCTTCAATTGTCGGATTGAGTTTGCTTGCTTCCGTCCCTATCGGCAGCCAGTATGCTGCAGAGTTGGGCCAGGGAATCCATGAAGAGATCATCCAAGGCATGCTCTTGCTTTTCAGCCAGGCTGGATGTGCATTCATCCTCATCGTAAGCTTGGTGACGACCGAGCAGTACTCAGTGATGCTGCTCTCCTCGCTGGGAGGGCTTTTGGTTGCTGCCATGATCGGCAGCTCCTTTCTCAAGGAGAGTTCAATGATCATCACCGAGGAAGAGCGGCTGAACGACGTCATCAACCAAGAAATCGTGCACCTCCAGTAAGTTGGGTAGGTGCACGATTTGCTCTCCTCTTATTTGGGTTGCGGCTTGATCTGGTCGGTGAAGGTGTCAAAGCTGTGTACCTTCTCAAGCGGTAGGCGGATTCTCTTGCCTTTTTCGCTCTCAAGGTGCTTTTCGTTCAATTTTGAACTATCCCCAGGATGGCCTACCACCAGCATGATCATGAGGGTGTCCTCATCTGCGATATTGAGGATTTTTTTCGCTTCATCGGCGTTGAAGCCGGCGATGGGGTGGACATAGAGGCCCTCTGCTACTGCTTGGGTCTGATAGGCCATGGCAGCCATGCCAAGTTCGAAGGGGGCGAAATCACGGTTGCCCAGTGTCATTCCCCACGCCTTGTTGGTGACCACTGCCGTGATGGCGGGGGCCTGCAAAGCCCAATAGTTGCCCGGAGAAAGCGTCTTTCTCAACGTATCGAGCACCTCGGTGTCAGTGACAGTCACAAAGCGCCACGGCTGGTTGTTCAAGGATGAGGGGGCGGTATGGGCAGCTTCGACCAAGCGCAACAGAGTTTCCTTTTCTATAGGCTTGGCATCAAGAGCACGGAACGCTCTTCGGTCATTGATTGCTTGTAACATCGGCATAGATATCCTCCATTGATGCTTTCAAGATACTACAATTTGGCTCACTTGTGTGCGATCTGTATGGGTTGGTATCCATGCATCCGATGTACTCTTATTTTTGTTGTTTATTGATGCTGTAAAAGGATACAATCAAAAAGAAGGAGAGAACCGTATGAACATTCTGGTTGTCTATGATTCTGCATATGGGAATACTGAGTCGATTGCCAAAGCCATTGGCAGTGCCTGCAAAGCTGATGTGCTTCGCGTAGGAGAGGTGAAAGCTGAACAGCTCAAAGATCTGGATATCTTGCTTGTCGGTTCTCCGACCCAAGCGTTCCAACCATTGCCGTCGGTCAAGGCTTTTCTGAAGAACCTTCCCGTTGGAAGCCTCACGAACGTCAAGGTCGCTTCCTTCGATACCCGCGTGGATGTGAAGCAGGTCGGCAATCGCTTCCTGACCATCCTAGTGAGATTGTTCGGATATGCTGCCCAGCCGATCATGAGTGCTCTGGTGAAAAAGGGAGGAGTGCGAGCCGTTCCCCCGATGGGATTCATAGTCATTGAAAAGGAAGGGCCCCTGAAAGATGGCGAGATTGAGCGTGCCATCCAGTGGTCAAAAGAGATTACCGAATGAACCAGCAAGGGTATTTTCAGAGTTGGTTGGCCTCATTGCATTTCTGCTTTCACTCGATCATCCGGAGGACCCGACCGATCTGGTGGTGACCTTCGAGGCGGAAGATACGCATGCGGTTGAAGATTGTTTGTAAGAGATTGTGTGCCCCACCTTGGTTGCAGGAGGTGAGGATGATTACTTCTACCCTCCCGACCTGTTCAGGGAGACAGCACAGGGTATTGCGTATGTCAGGCTGTGCCTCTACCCAAACGTGGCCCATCCTGCTGTCAAGGAGAATGTCCTACGGTTCCTCAGAGAAGAAGCGTAAGGACACAAAAAAACGGGGAAGGCCAAGCCTACCCCCGTCTGAAAAACCCACAACCTTAGTCGCGGGGAGAGAAGTCAGACTTAGGAGCTCCGCAGAGAGGGCATACCCAATCCTCGGGAAGGTCTTCAAAGGCTGTTCCGGGTTTGATTCCGTTGTCGGGATCACCTACAGTCGGGTCGTACACATACCCGCAAAGATCGCACTCATACTCTTTCATGGTCGTTTCCTCCTGCTATTCAGCATAGCGATTTTCGTGATGTGGGGCAAGGAAAATATTATTGGTACAAGGCCAGGAT
>LVBG01000064.1 GCA_001603115.1 Spirochaetales bacterium Spiro_05 | reverse complement strand
GAAGAACCGAAAGGCCCCAGAAGGTGAAGAACATCGTTACGGGCTTACCGGTGGCAGCAGCCCCATTGGCAAGCACGAATGAGGCCAGTGCCTTGTCCAGGTCGTTGGAGAAGACAATCATGGTTGCCCCGTTGTCGGGGTCACAGATGGCTGGTTTCTCCCCAGCAGAGGAGGGCATGGCGCATACATCAGGATTTCCCTTTCCGATGACTGCCTCGATGATGCCGTTGGTGGTGGTGACACTCACCAGCTCATTGCCGGTGAGCTTGCACCAGGACTGCACATCGACGCCGAAGCCGGGGTCGGATGCCTTGATGACGATACGGTCACCTTGCTCGAGGTTGTCGATTTCCTTTTTCAGGCGGATGATCGGTCCCGGGCACTGCAAGCCGCAGGCATCAACCTTGAAAATCTTGTTCTCGGAGCGCTTGCGGAAGGATCCATCCTCATTGAGATGGTTGATGAGTCCAGCCTCATCCTTGACCGATACCTTCTGACGATTCTCCAAGAGCTCACGCTCCCGAACGGCATGGTCATAGGTCTTGAACCCTCCCGTGAGGTTTTTCACCTTGGTGTAGCCGTTCTGCCGGAGAATGCGCTCGGAAAGGTATCCGCGCAACCCCATGGCACAGTAGAGGATGATCTCACGATCCTTGGGAACCTGGGAGAGACGTTCTCTGAGCACGGTATTGGGGATGTTCACAGCCCCTTCGATGGCACCGAGCTCAAACTCCTCTTCAGTACGAACATCCAGGATGAAAGCACCGTTTTTCCGAGCCGCTTCAGCTTCTTCCCAGCTGATGGTATCGCTATAGCCTTCGAGAACGTTAACGGCAATGAAGCCGACCATGTTCACTGGATCCTTGGCACTGGAGAAGGGAGGAGCATAGGCTTGCTCGAACTCAGCGAGGTCATGAACGGTCCCCTCTTTGCCGATGAGGGCGGAGATGACATCGATGCGCTTGTCCACCCCATCATAGCCGACACCCTGCGCTCCCCATACCTTTCCTGTTTCGGGGTGGTAGAGGACCTTGAGCGTAAGCTGGAGGGAGTTGGGGTAGTACCCTGCATGATTGCCAGCATGGGTGACTGCACAGCGGTAGGGCAACTTGGCTGCCTTCAGGCTCTTTTCGGTCAGGCCGGTGGAGGCTACCGTCATATCGAAGATCTTGGCGATGCTGGTGGCGATGGTCCCTTCGTAGGGTTTTTTGTTCCCATCAACAATGGCATCAGCACAGAGCCGAGCCTGTTTGTTTGCAGGCCCTGCCAGCGGTACGGTTATCGGAAGCTTGGTCAGCGGGCTGGTGAACTCTATTGCATCTCCGACTGCACGGATGTTCTTGTCATTGGTCGTAAAGTATGGGTCTACCTTGATCGCCCCATTCTTGGCAAGTTCGATGCCTGCTTCCTTGAGGAAGGCGGTGTCGGGACGTACCCCGATGGAGAGGATGACCAGGTCTGCATCGATGAGTGTCCCTGAGGAAAGGCGGACGCTTACGATGCTGTCATGGCCCTCGAAGGCGGCAACACCATCCTTGAGATAGAGGTTCACTCCCTTGGCTCTCAGGTGTTGCTGCACTTCGGCAGCCAGATCGTAGTCGATGATGTTCATCACCTGTTCGAGTGCTTCCACTACTGAGACTTCCAGACCGCGTTCCTTCAGATTCTCTGCCATCTCCAAGCCGATGAATCCGCCGCCAACCACGACTGCGCGTTTGGTGGTGGTTTTGTCCACCTTCTCCTTGATCCTATCAATATCCGTTACGGAACGAAGGGAGAGTATGGCAGGATGATCGATGCCGGGGATGGGAGGACGGACAGGACTGGCACCGGGTGAGAGGATGAGGGTGTCATAGCGTTCGTCGTATTCGGTGTTGTTCTTCAGGTCCCTTACATGGATGGTCTTTGCCTCGCGGTTGATGGATACCACCTCGCTGAGAACACGTGCCTCAACGTTCAGGCTCTCTGCGAATCGCTCTGGGGTCATGACAAAGAGGCGTGAGCGCTCGGTGATGACATTTCCGGCATAGTAGGGCAGCCCGCAGTTGGCGTAACTGATGTACTCTCCGCGCTCAAACATGATGATCTGGGCATTTTCATCCCTTCTCCTGAGCCTGGCGGCGGTTCCTGCGCCTCCTGCGACTCCTCCAACGATAAGATATTTTGCCATAGGTCCTCCTAAGTAGTGGCTTGGGTGAATGCAAGATCCTCAGGGAGACAGATCTCCGAGCAGCTGTAGGTCTGCACCATGGCCGAGCCTTGCTCGGTCAAGCTTACGGTAAGGCTCCTGCGATCTGCGCTGCTGAGGCTGCGTTTGATGAGCGAGCGACCCTCGAGGCTGTCCAGGATTCTGGTCAGACGGGAAGGGGAGAGCTCAAGCTCCTTGGCTAGGGCTCCTGGCTCCTGGATACCTTTGTTGACGGCGCACAACAAGAGTGCATCATTGAACGAAAGGCCTGTTTGGCGTTTGAGTTCTTCTTCGAAGGTGCGCAGCGATGTTTGCAACCTTCGTATGGCACATAGGTCAAGCATATGGATCTCCAATTGATTCTTCTAAGCAATATTTGCCAAGGACAACTATAGAACGGGAAACCCATTTCGTCAATATGTAGATAAAAAAAGAGTGAATGCCTTGGTATGACAGAACTCTCTCAAAAAGTGTGAGAAACAAGCCTTGACCTGCAAAATTTCAACTAAATTCAACAAATGCTATGACACAAGGAAATTACCAAAGCAAGATTAACGATATAATGCTAAAAGTATCTGATAATTTTATATATGATAATGGTATAAAGATAGCTCTATTGACAATATACCACATTTACGCATATCCTAGTAGCTTGTAAAGTCTAATTCTTCAATTCAATGACAGGATAAAGTGATTTTAGTTTTGT
>LVBG01000020.1 GCA_001603115.1 Spirochaetales bacterium Spiro_05 | reverse complement strand
TTGATGAAGAGCCTTTTCCAGGGTCAACAGTGTATTCGATGTATAAGAAGGATCCCGTTCTGATAAAACAGAAAGGGATCCTTCTTAGAGACTGCACCCTTCGATGTACTCAATCGAGCTTGCGCTTGCTCTCTTGGATGGGCTCGTGGGCAAAGACCTCAGCAACTAGTGCACGATACTGTTTCTCAAGTGCTTTTTCATCAAGTAAACAGCTTCTTCTGTCCCGGATCACCCACTGGCCATTCACCATCACCTCTCTGATATGCTCGCCTCTGGTGTAGGTGAGTGTATTGAAGGCTACGTTGGAGAAAGAGGGTAGTTCCACCAAAGGCGAGAGATCCAGTGAGTCATTGATGAAAAGAAGGTCAGCACTGTTTCCCACCTTGATGGCTCCTTGGTACAGCTGTGGGATCGGGGAGGCGGTAGCCAACTTCCAGACATGCTCTGCAGTCCACCTCTGTGGATGGCCGCTCATCTTCAATTCGCGATACGTGGTCCGCATGACCTCCCAGATATCGTGGGTAAGGAAATCGGTACCCAACCCAATGCGTGCCTGACCCTCCAAAAGCTGCTCGAGCGCCATTGAACCTTCACTGCAGAGCTGGTTTGACACCGGACAGTGCACCACATAAGCCTGGCTTTCACACAGCAAGTGCTTGTCCTTTTCATCGGTTTCAATGCAGTGAAAGAGAATGGTGTTTGCATTGAGCATCCCCTCTCGTGCAAGCAACGCAACCGTTGAGAGGCCGAATTTCCTGAGTATCTCCTGCCTGCGGAATGTGGTCTCCAGACAGTGTGTCATCAGCGGCCCCTGTCCTGCAGATACACGCTCTTTAGCGGCATTGAAGCCGGCTAGGTCCAGGTCTTCCTCTTCCGGTAGGTGAGTGCCCCGCCTCAATGTATCTGAAAGGAGAGCCGCGCTTGGCTTTTCATCGTACCAATCAACCAACGCTTTGATCCCAGTTTCTTGTGCTGCCCGCTCCAGTGCCTTGCAGGAGAAGTCGGCTTGCCCAGTCTCGACAATGCAGACCACCCCGGTCTTCAGATACTGCAGGTATGCGTACTGGACGAGGGTGGAAAACGCCTTGCTTGGTACCGACTCATCAAGATAGTCGAAAAGTCGTTGCTGCAGCTTGCCCTGTTCACTCGCGTCACACCACTGGTGGAGGCTCTTATCGCAGAAGAGGCCGCGCAGCAGGGTGTCGGGGGTATGGACATGGGCATCGATGAGGCCGGGGTAGAGGAGATGGGAAGCGCAGTCAAACACCTCTTCTCCTTCAAGAGGAGCGAGATGTGGCTCTATCATTCCTATCTTGGTATCGGTAATCCTGATGTCAGCATGTTTGAGGTGAAAGGTTTCATCCAAATAGCGGCAGTTGGTCAATAACATGACTTGAGCATACCACGATGGTTTTGCATTGCATACTTGTGTTCACGCAAAGGTCAGCACATTGTATGGTGATGATGCTCTGAAATAGAGAAAGGGGACACCTTCGTCCCCTTTCATCCCAAACCTCAGCGTGATTTCCTGATCGGCATCCAGACTTCGAAACTCTGGTTGGAAGGATCGTTGTCAAGATAGACTTCCACATCCACCCCTTCGGCGAACTCATATCCGCTGGAGGGGAGCCAGTCGGTGACGATTCTTCGCTCCACCTCCTGGATGGTCTGGGGCATAGGGCCCCTTCCGGGAAAGATTGCCCAGAGAGAAGGCTCCACCATCTGGCTCTCCATCCCCTCAAGTTCCAGATCATGCTTCACGATGCCGATGGTGTAGGTCCAATGATCCAACTCGTCGGTGTTGGTGCAGAGGCCGAAGAGGCCCTCTCCCTCTTTCAGAAGACTGCAGAGCTTTGCAATCGTCCCATCCTGGGCTTTCTCAGCCCAGAAGAGGGGTACTACCCGCATGCTCTCTTCCATGTCCTTGCTGATCTTGCAACTCACCCCTACCACGCGAAACGCGTCTTTGCGTTCAATCCGATACTCCATCTCTTGTTCTCCTTTGATAGTCAGACTGAAGCTTATCTTGGGGAACGCTTTGAGCACTGCTCCTTCCTTCTTTGCATCCGATGGCGTCATGCCATGCACCACCTGGAAAGCTCGGTTGAAGGATGTTGGTGAGTCGTACCCATACCGAAGCGCAACATCCAATACCTTGTTCCCTTGCTGCAGTTCCAGGGCGGCCTTGGTGAGCTTTCTTCGGCGGATATACTCCCCGAGCGTGAGGCCCGCTACATAGGTGAACATCCTCTGGAAGTGGTAGGTCGAGCAGTTCGCCAACCGGGCCGCTTTCTCATAGGAGATTTCTCCGTCAAGATGTTCCTCAATGTAGATGAGTGCCTCATTCAGTCGTTCAATCCATTGCATTTGTGTCTGACCTCACGATGGAGTATGCAGCAGAAGCATCTGCTGTTCCTCTCTATTCATGCACAATGTTGCGAGCTTTTCAAGGTTGCGATGCTCCCCTCTTTTCCTGTTCTGGCATAGGGGTGCATAGATACCAGTTTGCCCGTTTCCCGACCTGTATCACCTCAACCTCTGAGAAGCAGTGCTGCAACTGGGAAATGCACTGCTGCATCTCCTTCTGTGCATGCTTGATGAAGTGGAAGTAATCTCCCCCTTCCAGCCACTCGATGAGAGTGGTGAGAGGGGAGCGGCTTGCATTGTAGTCGTGGATGATGACCCGATGTTTTGTGACCCGACTCATCTGTTGGTAGAGTGCAAAACGTTTCTCCTGTTCCATCCCATGGGCAACATAGCTTGCAATGGACAAGTCGAAGCTCTTGTCAGGGAAGGGAAGCGGCTCTGTCGCATCTGCTCTGATGAACGTGATCTTCTGGCCTTTGGTTTTCCTTCTGGCTACCGCAAGCATGCGCTCTGCAGGCTCTACGCCGGTAACCCCAAGGCCTCTTTCTGCCAGAGCGCTGCACAAGGCCCCGGTCCCGCACCCCACATCGAGGACGTGGGGAAGCAAGAGCTCTTTCATGCTCTCCAAGGTCTTTGCATACCGTTTTTTCTGGTAACTGAAGAAGAGGCCGTAGATAGGAGAAATGCGATTGAAAAGGGCAGTGCTTTCCGGTCCATCCGACATATCATGGCCTCCTTTCCCGATCACTGCTTTTTCTTGCGGTATGCAGTCTCCTCAAGCGGCAATGAGGTGCGGAACTTCCCGTCAAAGCGGTAGTAGGCATTCTGGCATGCAGGGGCAGTGGGAATGGTGGTCAGTTCTCCTACGCCCTTGACCCCATAGGCGATGGGATGCTTGCCCGGGCCTTCAACGAGTTTCACTTCTATCGGGGGGACATCGGTGGAGCGGAGCAAGCCCAGTGTCCCGTAACGGACAGCCAGCTGGCCGTCCTTGATGGGGAAGTCCTCTGTCAGGCCATAGCCCAAGCCCATGACAACCCCTCCTTCAACCTGACCGGTGAGAGCTTGGTGATTCACCACCTGCCCGACGTCACATGCTGCGACAACCTTTTCCAGCTTGCCCCCCTCATCGAGGATGACCACCTGTGCTGAGTAGCTGTAGGCGACATGGCTTACCGGATGCTCCTTCTTGGAGTTGATCGGGTCGGTGATGGAGGTGTACTCCCCATTGAATTCACGGCCTTCCAGCTCATCCAAGGAGGAGTTTGCAAGAGCCTCTTTCAGCAGAAGGGCAGCACGCTTGACCGCTTCCCCGGTAAAAACCGATTGGCGGCTTGCCGTACTGGTTCCCGAGTCGGGTGTCCGGCGGGTATCTGGGTCCTCAACGACGATCTGGTGGGAACGCAGCGAGCAGGTTTCGCCCAGAATCTGGGTGCAAACGGTGGCTACTCCCTGGCCCATGCACGCCGCGCTGGTGCGGATATGCACCTTTCCCTTCTCAACTGAGAGGATGCAACGTCCGGTATCGGGAAAGCCAACTCCCAAACCGCTGTTCTTGAATCCGCAGGCAATCCCAGCTCTTGGGGAGGAGTAATATGCTTCTTTCACTGCCTCAAGGCATTCGATGATGCCGGTGTCCTCACTGGCGATCTGGCCATTGGGCATGGTGTCTCCGCTTTTGAGGGCATTGATCCTGCGTATCTCATAGTAATCCAGGCCCAGTTCTTCGGCGAGCAGATTGAGATTGGATTCCACGGCAAAACAGCTCTGGGTTACCCCAAAGCCCCTGAAAGCCCCTGCGGGGACAAGATTGGTGTAGATCGCTCGCCCCACCACCTCAAAGTTCTGGAAGTTGTAGGGCCCTGATGCATGGGTACAGGCTCTCTGCAGTACAGGTCCCCCAAGGGAGGCATAGGCGCCGGTATTGGCATCGATGATGGCCTTCATGGCAGTCAGCTTGCCGTTCTCATCACAGGCAGTGGTGAGCTTGATCTCCATTGGATGGCGCTTGGGATGGACCGTAAGGCTCTCTTGGCGAGTGAGCTTCACTTTCACCGGTTTTTTGAGAATCCAGGCAGCGAGTGCGGCATGGTGCTGGACACTCATGTCCTCTTTGCCGCCGAAGCCTCCGCCAACGAGCATGCTGTGGCAGTGAACCTTCTCAGGAGGCAACTGCAGCATATGGCAGATCTCATGCTGTTCATCGTAGATGGACTGGCCCGAGGTATGGACAAGCACTCCATCCTCGCCCTCAGGCAGGGCTACTGCACACTCTGGCTCCATGAAGGCATGCTCGGTGTATGGGGTTGAGTAGGTGCGTGTGATGACGTGTTTGCTCTCTTTGATGGCTTTCTCCACGTTTCCGCGGTGGATATGCTCTATGCTGAGGATGTTGCCGCTCTCGTGGATCTGGGGTGCATCCTCTTGCAAGGCTGCGCTCATGGTAAGAACTGGGGGGAGGACTTCGTAGGAGACTTTTACCAGGGAAGCCAGCTCTTCGAGTGTCTCTACGCTTTTTCCCACCACCAAGCAGATGGCATCGCCTGTATAGCGGGTGATGCTGCCCACTGGGATGAAGACCGGCCAATCCTGCTTGATGTGTCCGATGATGTTGTGCGGAACATCGTCGCTGGTGAAGAGGTGCACGAAATCGGGATGCTTTTCAGCTTCGCTGCTATCGATGTTCACCACCTTTGCCCTTGGGAAAGCAGAGCGAACCGCCTTGCCATGCAGCAGGCCTTCCACTCGCAGGTCATCTGCATAGAGGCCTTTGCCCAAGGCTTTTGCCTTGGCATCGACACGCTGATAGCGCATATCAAGCTTGGGTTCTTCTTCCTGGTGGGGAACCTCAAGAGATTCCCTGAAGAATGTGGCAGCCATCAGGATGGCCTCCTCTATCTTCTTGTATCCGGTACAGCGGCAGATGTTCCCCTTGATGGCCTTGCGTACCTCATCCAAGGATGGGTCTGGATTCTTGTCGAGCAGGCTTTTGGCACTGATGATCATACCGGGGGTGCAGTAGCCGCACTGAACGGCTCCCGCTTCGGCAAAGCAGTAGGAGTAGACATCTTGTTCGCGTTGGCTCAACCCTTCAATGGTAATGACCGACTTGCCCTCAAGACGGGAGAGGGGGATGGCGCAAGCCTTCATCTTCACCCCATCAACGAGGAGGGTGCAGGTGCCGCAAGCACCTTCGCTGCATCCATCCTTGGTACCGGTGAGGTTCAGATCCTCACGGAGAAATCGCAGCAGTTTCTTGTCGTTCCCGTCATAGGTGATGGGGTTTCCATTTACGCTGAATGCATACATAGCTGTGCTCCTTGGATACGGTGGGAACAGGTGCTAGCCGCTTAGCGTCGGTATCCAGAAGTGGATACGTCGGTCTGTGATGCTATCCATCCACATTGTTTCGAAGTGCTTGCAAAAAGTCAACATCTTGTTGCATTGTATAGCTTTTTGCGACACTTCATGTTGCAGAAATTAAAATTGGCGGTTAGGGAGAACCAAGAGGCAGGAAACTGCAACACATGTTCCTGCCTTTGGTTCAGAATCCTAAATACGCTTCTCCCGGTTGAAGGGCTGGCCGAGGGCGGTGGGGCCCAACAGCTGGCTCTCCCTGCTGAAAGCAAGGACGACGATGACCATGACATACGGGAGCATGACGGCAAATTCGTAGGGGAAGTTGATTCCCTGACCCTGAATGGCAAGCTGCAATGCTTGTGCCAGACTGAAGAGCAGGGCTCCTCCCATGATCTTCACCGGATGCCAGTGCCCGAAGTAAACCAAGGCAACGGCAATGAAGCCGCGTCCTGCAATGATTTCGTCGCTGAACATCTTTGCCTGGCAGAGACTGAGGTATGCACCGGCAAGACCTGCCAGGGCTCCGCCTACAGCCAGAGCCTGGTAGCGCACCTTGTTCACCTGGATGCCGATGGAGTCGGCAGCGCGGGGGTTGGTGCCCACAGCTCGTACCCTCAACCCCCAGGGAGTCTTGAAGAGGATGTACCAAGCGGTGGGGACAAAGAGGAAGGCAAGGTATACCAAGATGTTGTGTGAGAAGAAGATCGGACCGAGGATGGGAATCTTCGAAAGAAAGGGGATGGGAAGGTTGCCGATGCCGGGAACAGACTGGGTTCCTCCGACGAAGTGGCGGAACAGGGTTCCTGCAGTTCCGACCCCGAACATCTGCAGCCCGATGCCTGCAATGCCTTGGGGGGCACGGAAGGTGACCACCACAAAGCCGAAAAGCATGCCGAACAGTGCTCCCACACCCATGGCAAGGGCTAGGCCCAGAACGTTGTAGATGCCTGGGGTAGGTCCGCCTTGGCCGATGCTGTAGGGAACGAGCATGCCAAGGAAGGCCCCCATTGCCATGATGCCTTCACAACCGAGGTTGAAGACGCCGGCTCGTTGGTTGAACATCTCCCCGAGAGAGGCGATCAGGAGGGCTACCGAGAAGGGGATTCCCAGACTCAGGATGTTTACGATGAAGTTCATGCTGTTACCTCCTTGGTCTTCTTTCCCAGACCTTGCACCTTGCGCCAGACCTTCTCCATCAGATAGGGGTCGGCAAGGATCATCTTCGTGGCGACGATGACCAGGATGATGATACCCTGCAGTACGTTGACCATATTCGCCGGGACTCCGACCATGCGCTGGGTCATGTCAGCACCCACGATGAGAAGACCGAAGAAGAAGGAGGCGGGGATGATGCCTGCTGGGTGCAAGCCGCCGAAAAGGGCGACGACAATACCGGAGAAGCCGTAGCCGCCGGTGATGCCTTCGATGGCCCTCCGATGGACACCTGCGATCTCAATAGCTCCTGCCATGCCTGCGAAGGCACCGCTGATGACCATGGCGATGACCAGATACCAGGTCACGCTGATACCGCCGTACCGTGCAGCCCGGGCACTGGCCCCGGCAGCACGCATCTTGTAGCCGTACTTGGTCTTCCAGAGGAGGAAATAGATCAGGAGGGCAAGGATGAGGGCGAAGAAGAGACCGGTATGGAGCCTCGTTCCCGGAAGGAAGCGGTCCAGCCAGAGATTGCGCGAAAGGCGCATCGACTGCGGGGTTCCACTTCCCATGGTGAGCTCAGCCGGGTCGAGCATCGGGCCACGGAGCAGGAAGGTGTAGAACTGTGCGGCAATGTAGTTGAGCATCACGGTGGAGAGCAGCTCGCTGACCTGCAGTTTTGCCTTGAGAAAACCGGGGATGAAGCCCCAGACACCGCCGCTGATCGCCCCTGCCAGCACTGCCATCGGCAAGAGAACCGGTTTGGGGAGCTCAGGGAATGCGAGAGCCACCGCGGTGGTTCCAAGGATTCCCATGGCCATCTGGCCTTCAGCACCGATGTTGATGATGCCGCTGCGGTACGCCACCGAGATGCCGAGGGCGATGATGGTCAGCGGGATTGCCCTGAGCAGAACCTCACTGAGCTGAAGCGTTGTTTTCAACGGTTCAAACAAGATGACCAGGTAGGTCTTGAAGACATCCGCCCCGATGGTCATCAGGATGATCGATCCGATCAGCATCGCGGCCAAAATGGCCAAGATGATGATGGAAACCTTATAGAGTATCCTAAACTGTTTGGTCATCTTTCACTCCTGCCATAAGGATTCCGAGACTTCTGCGGTTGGCATCCTTTCGATCCAAGACCTTCTGTATCTGTCCCTTGAAAATGACGGCGACGCGGTCGGAGAGGTCGAGGATCTCATCGAGTTCCTCGCTCACCAACAGAATGCCGATTCCCTCTTTCCGTTTCTCCAGAAGCTGCTTGTGGATGAACTCCGCGGCTCCGAGGTCCAGACCTCTGATAGGATAGACGGCGATGAGGAACTTGGGCTTGCGTGAGATCTCACGGGCAAGGATTACCTTCTGGATGTTTCCACCAGAGAGCGAGCCTGCCGCAACATGGATGTTGGGACTTCGGATGTCGAACTTGACCCTGAGGTCATTGGCATTCTTCTCGATAGCCTTGTTCTTCAGGAACGAGTGCTTGGAGAACTCATCCCTGCCGCTGTCCTTGAGAATGAGATTCTCCTTCATGGAGAAGGATGGCACGATTCCCTCGGTATTCCGTTCTTCGGGAATGTAGCCCATTCCGGCTTCAATGATATGGTATGGCGTTTTGTTTGCAATGTTCTCCCCAAAGAACAGGATCTCACCGCTTTCAACCTTTCTCAGGCCGTTTATGGCTTCGGCAAGTTCGCGCTGGCCGTTGCCCGAAACCCCTGCAAGACCGACAATCTCACCACCACGGATGGTGAGGTTCAGGTCCTTGAGGGCCAAAAAGCCACGGTCGCTCTTGACGTTGAGGTTCTTGAGATCCAGAACAGGAGTGCCGTTGCAGGAAGGGGCATCATTCTGGGGCAGATCAACCTCGTGTCCGGTCATCAGGGCTGCGATATCGGAAGGGGAGTGATCTTTCGTAGTGCCTTCGAAAACCATGGCTCCATGGCGGAGGATGGCAATCTTGTCAGAGAGGTCCTTTACCTCCTGAAGCTTGTGACTGATGAAGATGATGGAGAGCTCGCTGCTCATCCGCTTCAACAGTACGATCAGCTCATCAGTCTCCTGGGGGGTGAGTGCGCTGGTGGGCTCATCAAGGATGAGGAAGCGTGCACCGAGGCAGAGGGTTTTCACCAGCTCGACCCGTTGTTGCTCGCCAACGGAGAGCTGCCAGATATACGCGTCGGGATCAACAAAGAGCCCGTATTTTTTCGATATTTCATTGATGCGCTCGCGAACCATACCCAGGTCCAGCTTGATCGGCGACCAAGCTTGCTTGTAGCCGAGTGCAATGTTCTCCAGCACGGTCATATTGGGAACCAGCATATACTGCTGGTGGACCATGCCCAATCCTGCGTCAAAGGCGTCGTTGGGGGATTTGAAGTGAACTTCCTCCCCGTTGATGAGGATCCTTCCTTCATCTGGCTGGTAGAGACCCATCAGGATGTTCATCAGGGTTGTCTTTCCAGCACCGTTCTCGCCAACCAGAGCCAGGACTTCTCCCTCTTCTACGGTGAGGGTGATGTCATCACTGGCAAGCACTCCGGGAAAGCGCTTGGTGATGTGCTCCATCCTGAGGCTGGTAATCTTCTTATGTGTGACTTCCATGGGGGAATCCTCCGTACGAAATCAAAAAAAATCCAGTCATGCAGGATTTGCCCTGCATGACCGGAGAAACACTTATCAGAGCTTGGAATAGTCGACTGCGGTGTAAGCGACGGTACCACTCTTTGCCTTGAAGGAAGCAATGGCCTCATTGACCTTGGTCTCGATGGCGCCGGTGTACTTGTCCTTGAGGGCAGTGTTGAACTCGAATACGAATCCACCATTGTTGAAGTTCAAAGGAATGACTTCGCCACCCTTGACTCCCTTGTCCAGCTTCTCAACCAGGCCGACGATGACCGAAGCGTAGTTGTAGGAGGAAGCTGCGATGACCTTGTAGCCTTCGGTGATGCGGATCTGGGCAATATCCTGACCAACCCACCAGATATCCTGGGTGCGGTAGTCGGCGACTGCGCGCAGTGCACCAAGAGCCTGCTGGCTGGAACCGGTGAGTACGTCAGCACCACTTCTGATCTGGGACTGGGCAATTTCGCCAGCCTTTACGAAGTCGCTGAAGGAACCACTGTGGGCAACCATGATCTTGGCAGCAGGATTCACAGCCTGTACGCCAAGGACGAAACCGCGGTTGTAGCGGGCAGCATCACCAGCGTCGACGGGGCCGACCAGACCGATGATGTTCTTCTTGGTGGTCATGCCGGCAATGAGGCCGGAGAGATAGCCGGTCTCTTCACTTTCGGGCATGTAGGTGAACACGTTCTTCGGACCGATCTCAGCACTGGTACCGAAAGCGAAGGTTACCTGGGGATACTCTTCAGCCATCTCGAGGATGAGGTTCTTGTACTGTGCACCATGGGCGATGATGATGTGATATCCCTGGGCAACATACTGACGAGCAGCAGAACCAGCATCAACGGGCTTCATCTTCTCGGTGTAGCTGTACTCGATGCGGCCGGGAAGCTGTGCTTGGGCGGAAATGATGCCGTCATGCATGGCCTGGCACCAACCCTTGTCGTCGATGGTGTTCTCGATGATCAGAGCAATCTTGACTACGTTTGAGTCAGCCTTGGCTGCGGGAGCTGCTTCTTTTGCACCTGCTGCAAAGACTGCAGAACTTACCAGCGCGAAACAGAGCACGATTGTCAGAAATTTTTTCATACAAGTTCTCCTCTAGGGTGTCTCCCCACCTAGGTGGGGTTTTACTGGAATCAGTATAGGGGGAGAACTGTAGGACTGTCAAAAGAAATCAAGAGCAATATGATAAAATTCTATCCAATGAATTGCGCTATTTGTGATTTTTCTTCGATAAATTTGAGAAAAATGATGATTTCGTGTTGCAGATTTATATATTGCGCAATCTATGAATTCTTTCTTGCACCATGAAACAAAGGCTTTTCATTAGACAATACTTCCGGGATGTATAGTTTTTGCGTTCATTGTTGCAATCTTTGTTGCATACTTTGCAGCATGTTGCAGATTTGTACTTGTGTATAGGGAGGCTGTGAGGGCCGCACCGAGCGAGTCCCCGCAACCGATGGTGTTCGCGATCTCAACTCTCTCGATCGGCACGGTGAAAAACGATGGACCTTGCACCCACATCTCCTGCTTGCCCCGGGAGAGAAAGGTGACTGTCCCATAGGTGCGATGAATTTCTTCAAGTTTGAAGCGGATCGTTGCCTGGAGATGCTCGGTTTCCTCCTGTTCTCCCACGGAAAGACCAAGGAAGGTTTGCACTGCCTCGCTGAGGTTCGGCTTGATCACATCGGGTCGGAAAGGAAGACAGGCCTTCAGATCGTCACCCTTCAGATCGAGCAGGACAAACAGATTCTTCTCTTTTGCTTCCCTGACAAAATCTGCATACAAGGAAGGTGCATAACCCGGGGCTCTGGTACCGGTGATGATGAGTGCATCCACCTCATCAAGAGCCTGGGTGAACAGTGTACGGATCACAGGCTCGACGGATGCGTCGACGGGGTGTGGCTCTTCCACCAATTCAGTCGCCTGTCCCTGGCACAGTATGGTAGTGCAGGTTCGGATGTCACTGTGGCTGTCCGCCCAACGTACTTCAACCCCATCCTTTTCACAGAGCATGAGCATCTCGCCTTTCCTCTCTCCCCCCAGATGGGTGAGCAGGATGGCTTTGTGCCCAAGCTGGGTGAGGATGCGGGCCGCATTCATTCCCTTTCCCGAGGCATCGAGGTAGTGCTGTTGGGCACGGTTCACCTCTCCCAGCGAAAAAGAGCTGAAGACCAGCGTATGCTGAAAGGTCGGGTTCAGGCAGACAACCAGTGTTTTCATTGGAGGGCTACCGAAAGGGACGTGTGCTCAGCCTCAAGCTTGCGGTAGCTTACACCACTCTGGTCGAACATCCATTTGGAAGCCTTGGTGTTGTCAGCTTCTGCATACTTGTCCGAGAGATAAACCACCTCCTTGATACCCGACTGGATGATAGCCTTCGCACACTCATTGCAAGGGAAAAGCCCTACGTAGAGCGTACAGCCCTTCAGACTGCTGCTGATGGCATTGAGGATGGCATTGAGCTCTGCATGGCAGACATAGGGGTATTTGGTTTCGAGCCAATCACCGTCGCGTTCCCAAGGAACATTGTCATCGCTGACACCGATGGGAAAGCCGTTGTAGCCGACTCCGACAATCTTGTGGTCGGGATTGACGATGCAGGCTCCCACCTGGGTGTTCGGGTCCTTGCTGCGCATGGACGAGAGGACGGCAACGCCCATGAAATACTCGTCCCAACTGATGTAATCCTTACGCTTGGGCATATCGGTTCTCCTTGTCGTGCAGAAATTCTATGATGGTGGTGGTCAGTTCCTCTTGGATCGATCGGTAGAGCAAGAGGGCATGGCGTGAGTGAGAGAATGATCCCATCTGGGTCTCGAGCTTCCTGAAGTCAGAGCTCTTGTTCTCATTTGTGATGATTGCCAGGTTCTTGAAGGGCACGGTGCGATCACCCTTGTCATGGATGGCGAAGAGCGGGCAGGTGATCTTGCCCAGATTCTTTCTCACCTCTCTCATGGCATATACCAGGCTCAGACCGGGTCGGACGAATGTGCCTCCGTAGCCATACCATAGTTCGCTGCCATCCTCACCATTGGGATATCCGTTGACCACATGAGGCTTGATGGAGGCTGTGAAGAGGGCGAAGGTGCGGGCAAGGTACTGCTTGGGGTCGGTAAACACCCCGTCCCGGATGCTGTTGTAGACCACAGGAGCTGCAATGCTGGTAAGCGAATCGGGAGCAAGTTCTGAAGAGCAGTAGGTCTCCCCCAACTTGAGTGTCATCATGCCACCCATGCTGATACCCAACACATGCAAGGTGTCGTAGCTTGCTCTCAATTGCTCGTAATAGGAAGAGAGATAGGAGAACCACTGGGTGAAGGTAGTGTGAGAGAAGGTTTTGGGATCGGTTCCAAAACCGGGAAGCAGGGGAGCGTACACATCCATGCCTTCATCAGAAAAGCGCTTGGCGCTGTAGTGGTAGACTGAGGGGGTGGAAGGAAAACCATGGACCAAAAGGATTGCAGTGTTTGAACCCTGCTTGAGCATGATGCTGGTAGCTTCCGGGCAACATACCTTGGACTCATCAACCCCAAGTGGTTCGACATTCCTGTCCCTGTAGCCTATGAGGGTGGTATTCCACAGGATAAAGAGTATGAGTACTGCAAGGAAGGTGATCCACATACTCCACACTATACCCTAGAGAGGGAGGCAAGAAAAGGCCAAATCTGAAGGGATGGAAAAGGCTGCCCCTTGCGAGGCAGCCCAATAGGTCGATGGACGAATGCTAGGCCATCATGAACGGTACGACTGCGAGCAGGACACCTGCAGCAACCGCAGAACCGATGACACCGGCTACGTTCGGGCCCATGGCGTGCATGAGCAGGAAGTTCTGGGGATCAGACTCCTGGCCAACCTTGCTCGAAACACGAGCTGCCATGGGAACTGCAGATACACCTGCACTTCCGATGAGCGGGTTGACCGGGTGCTTCGGGTCTAGCTTATTCATCAGCTTGGCCATCAGAACACCAGTACCGGTACCAAAGGCGAAGGCAACCATACCCAAGAGCAGGATGCCCAGGGTGTTGAGGTTCAGGAAGTGGGAAGCTTCCATCTTCGAACCAACAGAGAGTCCGAGGAAGATCGTAACGATATTCATCAGGGCATTCTGCATGGTATCAGAGAGACGGTTGGCAACACCACACTCCTTGACCAGGTTACCGAACATCAGGCTTCCAACAAGCGGAGTAGCGGAGGGAAGCAGGATGGCACAAGCGGTCAGAACGGTAAGCGGGAAGAGGATCTTCTCAAGCTTTGAGACGGGTCTGAGCTGCTGCATCTTGATCAACCGCTCTTCCTTGGTGGTGAGAGCGCGCATGATCGGGGGCTGGATGATGGGAACCAAGGCCATGTAGCTGTAAGCAGCTACGGCGATGGGGCCCAGCAGGTTCGGAGCCAGACGGCCGGTAACATAGATGGCCGTAGGACCGTCAGCACCACCGATGATACCGATGGAAGCGGCAGCATAGAGGTCAAAACTGATCCCGGGGATGAAACTCAGAGCAAGAGCACCGAGCAGGGCGATGAAGATACCGACCTGGGCAGCTGCTCCGAGCAACAGGGTCTTGGGGTTGGCGATGAGCGGACCGAAGTCCGTCATGGCACCAACGCCCATGAAGATAAGGATCGGGAAAAGGCCGGTGTCGATGCCCATGTCAAAGAGCATCTTGATGAACCCGGGATTTCCAGAGTTGGGGTCGATACTTGCGATGTAGCCCATCGGTACGTTCGATAGGATACATCCAAAACCAATGGTCACCAGCAGCAAGGGCTCGAAGCCCTTGGCGATGGCAAGGTAGAGGAGGATGAAGCCAACGATGATCATGACAAGATTGCCGATCCCGAAGCCTTCCACCATCCCCATGAATCCGAACAGTCCTGTGGACTGCCAGAGTTGATTAAACGCAGAACCAATCATCTCAGAGTCTCCTTTAAGCGATCACGAGCAATTCGTCGTCGCTCTGCATCTGCTGGCCTTGGCTCACAGAAATCTTGGTCACAACGCCGTCACAGGGTGCGAAGATCTCGTTCTCCATCTTCATGGCTTCCATGATCATGACCACCTGGTTCTTGGTGACCTTCTGTCCTTCCTTCACCTCAATGCGGAGGATCAGGCCGGGCATCGGGGCCTTGACCGAGACAGCTTCGTGCGAGGGGGCGGCTGCAGCAGCAGGAGCATCAGAGGCTACCGCCTTTGTGGCTTCAATTGCCTTCTCATCGATGCCGAAGGCAACGTTGAGCGGATAGTTGGAACCATTGACGGTTGCGCTGTCCTTGCCGATTTTTACGCCATAAGCCTTGCCGTTGACGGTGACGGTGTACTCACCCTTCTTCTTGGCAGCTTCTTCTTCGCGGTTGATCTTGTACATGCCGTTCACCTGGGCTTTGCCGGTGAGGAAGAGGATACCCTTCTCCTTACAGGATGCGGCGATGAAGATGTTCTCATCAGTGAGAGGCAGTCCCTCTTTCTCGAGCATGGCCTTTGCAGCCTTTACACCCTTCTTGGGATCCTTTTCATTGATGTCCACAACTTTCTCGGTGGTAGGGGCGAGACCGAGTGCATCAGCACAAGCCTTCACAACTTCCGGGTCCGGAGCAACGGGGGTCTTGCCGAAGTAGCCGAGTACCATCTTGCCATAACCTTCAGCAATCTTCTTCCAGGGTCCAAACATGACATTGTTGAATGCCTGCTGGAAGTAGAACTGGGAAACCGGGGTAACAGAGGTGCCGAAGCCACCCTTTGCTACGGTTTCAGCCATTGCTTCGACGATGGCGGGATACTTGTCCATCAGGTTGTTGTCACGCAGCATCTGGGTGTTTGCAGTGAGTGCTCCACCCGGAAGCGGTGAGAAGGTAATCTCGGGAGTGACGGTCATGGCTTCGGGGGGGATGACATAATCTTTCATGCAATCCTGGAATACAGCCTCGGCTTCGCGGATTTTCTTGATGTCGATGCCCAGATCGTAGTCAGTATTGCGCAGTGCATGCCACATGGTGATGATGTCGGGCTGGCAGGTGCCGCCGGAGACGGGCATCATGGACAGGTCGACCTGGTTGGCTCCGCCTTCAAGGGCGCTCATGTACTGCTGGATACAGACACCAGCGGTGTCATGGCTGTGGAAGACAATGTTCATGTCCTTGCCCAAGAGCTTGCGTGCGCGCTTGACGGTCTCATACACATACGCAGGGGTGGAAGTGCCGCTGGCGTCCTTGAAACAGACTGAGTGGAACTCGATGCCTGCTTCGAGGATCTGCTTGAGGGTAGCTTCATAGAAGTCGGGATCGTGTGCCCCAATGGTATTCGGGGGAAGGCTCATCATGGTCACAACCACTTCGTGGCGAAGACCGGCGTTGACGATGGACCGACCGCTGTCGATCAGGTTGTTGACGTCATTGAGTGCATCGAAGTTGCGGATGGTGGAGATGCCATGCTTCTTGAAGAGTTTTGCATGCAGGTCGATGATGTCCCTGGGGTAGGAGTCAAGTCCGACGACGTTGACACCGCGGGAAAGGGTCTGCAGGTCTGCATCAGGTCCTGCGACCTTGCGGAACTCGTCCATCATCTCGAAGGCGTCCTCATTGGAGTAGAAGTAGGGTGACTGGAAACGAGCACCACCACCGGCTTCGAAGTGGGAGATGCCAGCCTCGCGGGCGGCAGCTACTGCGGGCATGAAATCCTTGGTGAATACACGGGCACCATACACAGACTGGAATCCGTCACGGAACGCGGTGCACATGAACTTAACTTGCTTTTTCATTTGGAAATGTCCTCCGGGTTAACTTATTCTTTCGACTTGGCGAATGCGGCCACGATTGCTGCTGCAATGTCTGCATCACTTGCAGGACTTACAGAGAGGGTGGCGGCGGCGGGACTGCTCACAACGGCAGCGGGTTTCTTCTGGGGAGCGATCTTCTTTGCAAAGGCGCTCATGCCCTTGGTAAGGAAGACCAGCAACGTGAGAAACACAAACACCGTAGCGATACCCAGAACCATGAGGATCACCCCATTTTCGAGCTGGGCAATTAGCTGCTCTTTCGGTAGTTGCGCTAAGAATACCATACGAACTCCTGATTTCGGTTTATCGTGACCGTAGCCAATGACTACGAATTGCACACTCGCTCAAGTATAGCGGAATCAATGGGAGCGTTTCAAGTAAAGGTAGTATAAATGGTTAGTCAGCCATCACTTTCCTGGTACCTTTGGAATGCGCTTGTTGGTTTTTCAATCGATACCTACAGTCACAAATATGGGCTTTTTTTCTGCCCTGTTAACCATTTGCATCGTAAGGACAACAATACACCCATCGGTTTTCTTACACTTTGTATGCCTTGGGAAAATATTCTAAGTATTTATAGGTGTTGGGTATAGCGGCAAGAAAAATTGTACTGAAAGCATGACAACGCCCCTTTTCTCTTGTCTGTTTTTCCGCTTTGTCGTAAGGTTATCCAAGGCGTAGCGTACGCAAGGAGCAGGTACAGAACATGGCAGAAGGTGTGGATTTTGCAGAGCGGATTGCAGAGGACAAGGCAATCCGGGGGCATTTGGATAAAATCGGGAGAAAAATCCTGATCATGAGCGGAAAGGGCGGTGTAGGAAAGACCACGGTAACAGTCAACCTGGCCAATGCCCTGGTGGACAGCGGATGCACCGTAGGCATTCTCGACACCGACCTGCACGGTCCGAATGTGGCGAAGATGCTTGGCTGTGAAGCGGGCATCCTTACCACCGAAGATGGGGGAGAGACCTTCTATCCTGTGCAGGCACGGCCGAACCTGAAGGTGATGAGCCTCGCGTTTGCCATTCCTGACCGTGACAGCCCCATTGTGTGGCGTGGCCCCATGAAAATTGCCGCCATTCGTCAGTTCCTTGCCCAGGCGGACTGGGGAGAGCTTGACTATCTTTTGATCGACTCCCCTCCGGGAACCGGTGACGAGCAACTTACGGTTTGCCAGACCATCCCCGAGCTCACCGGAACCATCATCGTAACCACCCCTCAGGAGGTGGCAATCCTTGATGCACGGCGCAGCGTGAACTTCTCACGCAAGATGGGTGTTGCCATACTTGGGGTAGTAGAGAACATGAGCGGCCTCATTTGCCCCGGCTGCCAGACCGAGATTCCCATCTTTGGTATTGGAGGAGGCAAGAAGATGGCCGAGCAGATGAGTGTTCCTTTTCTGGGCAGGGTGCCCTTGGAAGTGCCCCTCATGGAAGCCGAGGATGCCGGGGAGAGCTATCTGAGCAAGAAACCTGACAGCCCCTCTTCAAAAGCCATCCGTGACATAGCCATATTGATCAACAGCGGTACTGCGGTTTCCTCGCATCGCTCAACCGACTTTGTCGGAACAGCGTCGTGCGCTCCGTCTGCGTGCGCAACATGTTCCAGCAATTGTCCCTCGAAGAAAGGAGTGTGATGTATGTTTGATCCGTTTGCCCATGATGAAGGGAAGACAACCAGCCATCTGGTATGGAAGTCAGGGGAGCGACAGCGGGTCTTCAAAGGCCCCATCTTCGACATCTGCACGGTTAGGCGGGAGAGCAGCGACGGACGCATCGCCACCTTCATCGAAGTCGATGCCCCCTTGTGGGTCACCGTCGTCCCTTGGTTCAGGGGTGAGGATGGGGTGGCACGTTTTGTCATGGTGGACCAGTTCCGCCATGGCTCAGCAACCGTCACCCGAGAGTTTCCTGCCGGTGTGGTTGAGAAAGGTGAGGACCCGATGGTTGCTGCCCTGCGTGAGCTGAAGGAGGAGACCGGCCTGGAAGGTGGGAAGGTCACAGCCCTGGGCGACGTGAGTCCCAACTCGGCATTCATGAACAATCGTTCCTATTTCTATCTGGTGGAGCAAGCCAGCCATACCAGTGGCCAGGAACTTGACCCGAATGAGCAGTTGGAAGTGTACGCTGTTCCTGTGGCTGATGTGCTGCGGGACTTGGGTACAGGCATCTATGACAATGGCATCATGTGCATCGCTCTCTTCTTCTTTTTGCGGGAAGCAGGAAAGCGACCGCAGCTGATGCAGTAACAGACAAGGAGTCTTTCCATGAACCTGAAACGAATCGCAGCACTTTCGCTCGTACTGGTGGCACTGTTCCTTCTTTCTTCCTGTCTTTCGAGCAAGGATCTTGTTCGCACCATCGAAGTGACCGGCACTTCGGAGGTAACGCTTACCCCCGATATCGCTTCGTTCTCCATCCAGGTCAGTGAGTTGGGAAAGACCACCAGCGATGCCCAACACTTTGCCAACGAGAAGATGGCCATGATTCTCTCTGTATTGAGAGGGAACAAGATTGCCGAAGAGGATATCAGGACCACCAGCATCAACCTGAGACCCAGCTACCAGTGGCTGGAGGGCAAGCAGTACTTGGAAGGACAGGTCGCCAGCCAGAGTGTCGCAGTTACCTTGCGCAATCTTTCCCTCTTGGGAACGGTCATCGACCAGCTTGGTGAGGTGAGTGGAATCATGCTCAATTCGGTGATGCTGGACAAGGAAGACAAGAGCGAAGGGCAAGCCCAGGCCCGTGCCCTTGCAGTGGCCAATGCGCTGCAGAAGGCGGATCTCTATGCCAAGGAAGCAGGAATGCAAGCCGGAAAGCCGATCACCATCAGTGAGTACGCTTCTGTTTCCAATCCCTACAATCCGCGGATGAAGCTTGCCATGGCCAGCGAGGCAGCCTATGACATGGCTACGGAGATTCCTGCCGGTACAATGAAACTCTCCTCAACAGTCTCCATGGTGCTGGAGATGTATTGAAATAAAGGCATAGGGAGACTGTACCTAGCATTTTTGTAAGCTTTTTGAAAAATTTGGAGAAAAGGCTTAACAGACGTATTATTACCTGCTATAGTGTACGTGTCCGAACGTGTGGGCGTTTGACTTATGTCATGAATACCCCACCGTTTGTGCCTCCGTTTTTTCCCCCTCAGATCTGAGGTAACGGTTGGTACAACTCCCGCGCTATAGCGGAACTCCTTCAAGGGTGCAAGCTTGAGGGAGTTTTTTTTGACTTTTTTCAACTGGTTTGGAGCTGGCTCAAGCAACTGCCATCATCTGATGGTGGTGTTTGGACACGTGTTTGTATCTCGTGGAACACACCATGCTTCTCATGCATACTGGCCAAGTACGGTTGACGAATTGGCTTTCATCGAACTATTGGTCTGTAGGAAGGGAAAAAAGGTGGAGAAAGTGTAGATTCAAACCCTGCTGCGCTTATACGCGTTGCGTTTTCTCCATAAGTGGGCGAACATGAACTTCTCCCCGCGCGTTGCATCGCGTTTTTCCAGGAAGTCCAGGATCTTGCGGTGTTCTTCCTGTGTCTGTATCTTGCCTTGGGTGGAGAGGCGCTGGTAGAAGAGCAGGCTGTTGGTGTTCAGGTTCAGCCTGTTGAAGGTGGTAAGCAAGATCTCGTTGCCCGAGGCTTTCACCATCTCCAAGTGGAACTGGAAGTGCAAATCGCTGAAGGTCATGACCTCGTTGGGATTTTCCATGTCGCAGCTGTCCATTGCATCAAGGATGGCGCTGAACGGGCCGATATCAACTTCGTTCTCGCAATTCAGGCGAAAGGCGAGGCTTTCGAGGTAGGTGCGTACTTCGGCAATGTGCTGGTAGTCCTTGAGGGTGAGTTCCTTGACGTAGCTGCCGCTTTGGGGGAGTACGGTGACAAAACCGTCCTGCTCCAAGCGCTTGATCGCTTCACGCACGGGGGTACGACTGCAGTTGTAGTCGGATGAGAGGGAGTTCTCACTCAGCTTACTCCCGGGGGCGTATTCGTTCTTCAGGATCTTATCCCGAATGTCGTCGTAGATTTGCTCAATGATCGCAGTTCTTGTTGCCATGGCGTCCCCATTCTATCACTCTTCCGAAGACTTCTCAAAGAGTCTTTCCCGAAGAATCAGTTATATTGTTCATATCTTAAACTAGAATACCAGAAAAGTCAAAAAATAGTTGTTATACAGTATTGAGAGAATAGGAGAAATGATAAAATTGGTTTATAAATGAAGATTATTTAAACAAATAATGAGAAATATCTATCTCGAGAAACTCGTTTAAAAAAATTCATTGACAAACTACAAAACACAAACTAGCATACAAGTATCAGTGAATTAGCAATGATTACACGTGTACAAAAGGAGAAGATCATGAAAAAGTTTACGGCAATCGCGCTGTCTCTCTTGCTCGTCCTCTTTGCAAGTCCCCTATTTGGCTCAGGAAGCAAGGAAGCTGCACCTGCTGCATCGGATGGAACGGTCACCATCACTTGGTGGGCATTTCCCACCTTCGGCCAGGATCCCGGAAAGCCTGCCGGCAGTTATGAGGCTGAGCTTGTCAAAGCGTTCGAGGCAGCAAACCCCACCATCAAGGTGAAGCTTGAGACCATCGATTTTACCAGTGGGCCGCAGAAACTCACCGCAGCCATCGAGGGTGGCACAGCCCCTGATGTACTGTTCGACGCACCGGGAAGAATCATTGAATACGGAAGGAACGGCAAGCTGGTAAAGCTTGACGACCTCTTCACCGCCTCCTATAAAAGCGATGTAGGCAATGCAGATCTGCTGGCAGCCTGCAGTGATGGCGCAAGCTACTGGATGTATCCCATCAGCGCATCTCCCTTCTATATGGGCATCAACAAAGAGATGTGGGAAAAAGCTGGGGCGCTGCAGTATGTGAATCTCGAAGGGGACCGCACCTGGACCACCGACGACTTCATCAAGGCAATGGAAGCATTGGGCAAAGCCGGTAACATCGGGATCTCGGTCTACTGTGGTGGACAGGGTGGTGACCAGGGAACGCGTGCTCTGGTAAGCAACCTCTACGGTGCGACGATTGCCAATAAGGAAAATACCCGCTATACCATGAACAGCACTGAGGGCGCAAAGGCTCTGCAGTTGCTCAAGGATCTGGCTGACAAGGAGTACATCGATGCAGGTCTGAGCATTGCTGCTGCTGAAGAGCTCCAGCTCTTCGCTCAGCAGCAGATCAGCGCAACCATCTGCTGGGGAACATCCAATGCCAAGAACTATGCAACCAACGCCTTTACCCAGGTTTCCGTACCCTTCCCGAGCAACGACGGCGTTCCCAGCCTTGAGTACCTCGTAAACGGCTTCTGCGTATTCGACAACAAGGATGCCGCTCGCGCTGAGGCTGCCAAGAAGTTCATCACATTCATCAGCGATGATGCTGTCTGGGGTCCGAAGAACGTGGTGCAGACTGGTGCATTCCCGGTACGTTCCTCCTTTGGCGATCTGTATCCGGGCAACCCCGAATACAACCTGCTCGCTTCCTGGACGAAGTACTATGGTGGCTACTACAACACCATGCCCGGCTTCGCAGCCATGAGAACCGAATGGTGGAACATGCTCCAGTATGTGTTCACCGGAGAGAAGACTGTGGCCAAGGCTCTTGCCGATTATGACAAGAACGCCAACGCAGTATTCGCCAAATAAGGTAGAGTAGCATTCAGGTCCTCCCTACCGCGGTAGGGGGGACACTTCAAACGGTTCAAGGTGTACGTATGGAAAGCAAGACCAACAAGTATGGTGTAAGCCATGCAATCCAGAGACAGATCGACAGGACAAGCTATTTGTTTCTCCTCCCGATGCTGATCTTTTTTCTCGGCTTCGTCATCATCCCGATGGGTATGGGGATTTTCACCAGCTTCTTCGACTACACCATGAGCAGTTTCCGCTTCATCGGCCTGAAGAACTATCTCGACCTCTTCAGCGACCCGAAGTTCCTTCGTTCGTTTTGGAACACCTTTGTGATCGTGGTGGTCTCGGTTCCGAGCGTCACCATCTTCAGTCTCTGGGTGGCCTCGCTCATCTATGACAAGAATGCTTGGGTGACTTCCACGTTCAGAGGGGTGTTCTATCTTCCGGTGGTCACCGGTACCGTGCCGGTGGTTGTGGTCTGGAAGTGGATCTTTGACAAGTATGCAGGCATTCTCAACTACGTGCTGGTGAGCCTGGGCGTGATCGAGAAGAACATTGCCTGGCTGGGAAACAAGGATACGGCCATCTGGTGCATTCTGGTCATCCTTTTTACCACCAGCATCGGCCAGCCGATCGTGCTCTACATCTCCTCGCTAGCCAATATCGACAACTCGATGCTGGAAGCGGCCGAGGTGGACGGGGCGAGCAATCTGCGCACGTTCTGGCAGATCAAGTGGCCGTCCATCCTGCCGACGACCCTCTATGTGGTGGTCATAACCACGATCAACAGCTTCCAGTGCTTCGCCCTGATCCAGCTGCTTACCAGTGGTGGTCCGGTCTACTCGACGAGCACCATCATGTACTACCTCTACGACAACGCGTTCAGCCTCTACCGCTACGGCTATGCCAATGCGATGGGAGTGCTGCTGGCAATTGTCATCGGCCTGTTCAGCATCCTGCAGTTCAAGTCGATCAAATCGAACGTTGAGTATTAAGGAGGGATGGTCATGCTGAAACAACGACTCAACCTGTATCGCGCTATCATGATGCTTGTGCTCATCATCATCTCCCTGCTCTTCATCTTCCCGTTCTACTGGATCATCACCGGAGCATTCAAGATTCAGAAGGTGGCAATCCAGATGCCTCCACAGTGGTTTCCCACCGAGCCGACGTTCGCCAACTTCACCGAGCTGTTTCTCAACCCGGCCTTGGCCTGGTTTCTCAACAGTGTCTTCATGTCCCTAGCTTCCATGCTCCTGGTCTGTCTGACCAGCGCCATGGCAGGGTATGTGCTTGCCAAGAAGCAGTTCTCCGGCCGAGCTATCGTGTTTGCCGTCATCATCGCAGCCATGGCCCTGCCCAAACAGGTTGTCCTGGTTCCCCTGGTACGTATCATGAACTCAATCGGGATGTACAATACAGCCTGGGCAGTAATACTACCGGCAGTGGGCTGGCCGTTCGGGGTGTTCTTGATGAAACAGTTCGCCCAGACCGTTCCGACCGAAATCCTTGATGCTGCACGCATCGATGGTTCGAATGAGTGGATGACCTTTGTTCGGATCGTCACCCCGATCATCAAGCCCGCCTATGGAGCCTTGGCAATTTTCACCTTCATCTCCACCTGGAACGACTACTTCCTGCAGTTGGTCATGCTGCAAAGCCGTTCAAAACTCACCATTGCCCTTGGCGTTGCAACCTTGCAGGCCGAGATGGCAACCAACTACGGGGTGATCATGGCAGGGGCAGCCCTTGGAGCCTTGCCCATCGTCACCATCTTCCTCCTTTTCCAGAAATATTTCGCAAGTGGCATCACGATGGGTGCCGTGAAGGGATAAGTCAGCGTGGCATCGCTGATCGGTGCCAAAAGGGTGTGCAACTATGAAAACCATGCGTTTGGACAAGATCGTCGGGGTGATCCCCGCACTTTTAACGTGTTTTGATGAGCATCAGGCCTTCGATGAGAAGCGTCAGCGTCAGCTGGTGCGCTTTCTCCTCTCACAGAAGGTGGATGGGCTCTACCTGACCGGGAGCACCGGCGAGACCTTCCTGATGGATGGGCAAGAACGCCAGAAGGTGGTTGAGGTCGTTGCCGATGAGGTGGGCGGAAAGATTCCCCTCATGGTGCATGTCGGAGATATCGGCACGAAGAAGTCCATCGAACTGGCAAAGCATGCCTACCAGGCAGGATCTGCAGCCATCTCCTCGGTTCCTCCCTTCTACTGGAAGTTCAGCTCTGATGAGATTGTGCGCTACTATGCCGAGCTCAGTGAGTCTGTGCCCATTCCCATGATCGTCTACAACGTAGCCCTTGCGGCAACGGTGGATTTTTCCACGATCAAGAGGTTGGCAGCCCTCCCTCAGGTGGAAGGCATCAAGTACACGGCGAGTACCCATCATGAGATCCTCAGGATCAAGGAGGAGATCGGCTCCTCGTTCAAAGTTTATTCAGGCAGTGATGAGATGGCTCTTTCCGGGCTTTCCTACGGTTCTGATGGCCTGATCGGTTCCTTCTACAATGTCATTCCCGAGCTCTTCACCGGTCTCTATGCAGCGTATGGCAGGGGAGACTGGGCTGAGGCAAAACGGCTTCAGACCCAGGCCGATGCCATCATCTTTGCCGTACTCAAGCACCCGATGCATGCCAGCATGAAGCGGATGCTCTCCTGGATCGGCCTTGACGGCGGCTTTGTCCGCAGTCCTTTCTCCTCGCTGGGAAGCGCAGAGGAAGCAGCACTGAAGTCAGAGCTTGCAGCAATCAAGGCACACTATGGCATTGAAGGTGTACAGGTCCTGGAGAACTTGTAAGAAACAGGATTTCCAGTGCGAAATGCGGCCCCTCTCTTGTTGAGTGGGGCCGTTTTTCGCTAGGCGAAGACAGCTGCCATGTAGTCGTTGAGGGTCTCCCCCTCGTACATGAGACGGTAGAGGGCCTGCACCAAGGGAAACTCCTCTTCGACGCCCTTGTTCCGGGTCATCTCTCCCATCAGCTTCACCGTCCGGCTTCCCTCAATGACCGTAGCGCTGGTTCCGCTGTTGTCGATGGAAAAGCCCTTGCCCATCAGAAGACCGAGGGTGCGGTTGCGTGAGAGGTCGTTGAGACTGGTCAGCCCAAGGTCACCGATACCGCAGTAGCAGAAGATGGTCTCGGTGGTGCAACCGAAGAGGGAGAGGAAGCGCCTCATCTCAGCCACTGCCTTGGTGTAGATGAGAAAGTCAACATTGGGCGAGTTGAAGCGACCGCTGACAAGCCCTATGGCGATGGCATACATGTTCTTGAGAATGCTCATCAACTCCACCGAGCGGATGTCGCTGGTGTAGTCAAGGTACAAGCCGGTATCCTTGAGGATGTTCTCCTTGAGGATGAGGTAGTCTTCCCGTTTCCCCCCGAAGGTGAAGGATGAGGGGAGCCCATGCAATACCTCGATGGCGAAGGTAGGTCCCTTCATGCTCGCCGTGCGGGGGAAAGGGATCTGCTCGGTGATGAAGGCCCCGTCGTCGCTCATCCCCTTTGCCAGGTTGATCACCATGCAGTCTTCCTTGGTCAGGGGCCTGATCTCCTCGGTGAAGGAAACAATGGCCTTGGAGGGGATGACGAGCATGATGGCATCGGCATTGCTGAAGATCTGCTTGTCCGTCGTTGCCCTGATGCTGGTATTCAGAAAGTGGGTGGGGAAATATTTTGTGTTGCGATGGTTCTTGTTGATGTCCTCCACCACATCCTCTTCTATGGACCAGAGAATGACGGTGTTGGTGGTGTTCCAGGAGAGCCGTTCGGCCATGGCTGTGCCAAAAACGCCTGCTCCTGCAATTACGATGGTCTTGTGACGATACACGGTGATGCTCCTCGGCCGTGAGGCCAGATCATGGTTCGGTGGGGGATGTTTGCTTCATAGTAGATGGTTGGGTCCTCTACGACAAAGCCGAGCTTCTCATAGAAGCCTTGGCTGTGGACCTGGGCATGGATATAGACGTTTCCTTCGACCAGCGAAAGGGCACAGCGCACCAAAAGTTCTCCAAATCCCTGGCCACGGCAGGAGGAGAGTACGGCGATGCGTTCAAGCTTGGTGCCTTCCTCGGTGCGACGGATGCGCAGCGTTCCTACCGCCTCATCGCCAAGCATG
The DNA here is from genome assembly GCA_001603115.1 of Spirochaetales bacterium Spiro_05. Taxonomy (GTDB): domain Bacteria; phylum Spirochaetota; class Spirochaetia; order Sphaerochaetales; family Sphaerochaetaceae; genus Sphaerochaeta. The sequence continues at coordinate 62,419 of LVBG01000020.1, read as the reverse complement.
AGGAGGAGGTGACCACAACTGCGATCTTTGCCGTCGAAGTCGATCGCCTCGCTCACCCCCTGCTCCTGTACGAAGACAGAGCGGCGAACCTGCTGGCAGAGTGCAAGGTAGGCTTGGTTGGTTGCAAGTGATGCCGCTTGGGCATCGAGATGGATTACAGTCTGTTCCATTCTGTCCATAATAGCGAAGAGCCCGCAGGCAGGCAAGAGCGCTCGATTCAGTTGATCTTCTTGAAGATGTAGATCCTCGAGCCGAAGTCGCCCAATACCCGCGTCATGGCATCGTAGCCTGTGCCGCCAAACTGCTGGTTCAGCTTGATGCCGGCGTATGCCACCTGCTCGCCTGTCACCCGGTAATGCTCCACTTCACTGTCCAGCGAGATGTTCTTGCTGATGGTGTCCTGGGCAAGACCTCCTTCGGTGATGGGTACCGGGCTGATGCGGTTTACCAGGTCTCCGAACATCTTGATATCGATTTTCTGCTGGCGGGGGAAGACCTCATAGATTGCGTCATGGTCCACACCCTGTACTCTCAGCTTGTCACTGCCGGGGTTGGCTGGATTCAGCTTCTGGGCAAAGAGGACGAGCAACTCGCTCTTGTCCTCCTTTGCCACGGCCCAAACGACGTGGTTGGAGTCGCTGTTTGCCAGCTTGATCCTGGTGAAATTCCCATACTGCAAGAGTGAGCGATGGGCTTTGTAGAAGGCGATTTGTGCCCTGATCGCCTCTTTCTGCTGTCGGTTGAGCTTGGTGATGTCCAGCTCATAGCCGAGCACGCCGAAGGCTGCGACGTTGAACCTCGACTCGATGTCGGTCTTGCGCAGGGTCTGGTGGTTGGGCGATGCACTTACATGACAGCCCATGGTGGAGAGGGGATACCCGCAGCTGGTTCCTTCCTGGATGTAGAGGCGGCAGTGTTCGTCGGTATTGTCACTGGTCCAGGTCTGGGGCATGTAGCAGAGCATCCCAAGGTCGAAGCGGTTGCCACCGCTTGCGCATGACTCAAAGAGCACATTCGGGAAGGCTTGGGTAAGCTTGCCCAGAAGGTCGTAGAGTCCCAGCACATAGCGGTGGAGGAACTCCCCATGGTTGCGAAGTTCGGCGTTTGCACTGTACAGGTCGCTGAAGACGCGGTTCATATCCCACTTGATGTAGTTTACATCCGCAAGATGCCAGGTTTCACTGAGCGTCTTGAAGAGGTAGGAACGGACGTCCTCACGGGTGAGGTCGAGCAGATACTGGTTGCGCCCGACACTGGGTCTGCGCCCTGGGATGGCGATCATCCACTCGGGGTGTTTTCGGTAGAGCTGGCTTTCGATGCTCACCATCTCAGGCTCTACCCAAAGGCCGAACATCATGCCCAGGCGATGGACTTCCAAGGCAAGGCCACCAAGGCCCGAGGAGAGTTTCTTGGGGTTCACCGTCCAGTCGCCAAGGCTGGTGGTGTCGTCGTTGCGCAGGCCGAACCAGCCGTCGTCCAGGACGAAGAGCTCCATGCCGAGCTCGGCACTCTCCTTTGCGAGGTTGAGCAGCTTGTCCTCGGTGAAGTTGAAGTAGGTCGCTTCCCAGTTGTTGATGAGCACCGGCCGTTCCCTGAACTTCCAAGGTCCCCTGATAATGTGGTTGTTCACAAAGTGGTGGAAGTTGGCGCTCGCTCCGTTCAGGCCCTTGTTTGAGTAGGTGAGGACAGCCTCAGGCGTCTGGAAGCGGTCCTGGGGGCTCAGGTCCCAACTGAAGGTGGCTGGGTTGATGCCGGTAAGCAATCGGATTTTTCCAAAGGGGGAGGTTTCGACCAGCTCGCGGTGGTTGCCGCTGTAGATGAGGTTCATGCCGATGCACTCCCCATCCTCCTTGGTCAGGAAGATGCAGGGGTTGTGTTCTGCAGAGCTTGCTCCGCTCTTGCTGTCGCTGATGATGATGCCAGGACCCAAGGTTCGTTCCTGCATGTATCGTTCACGTGCCCAGGTTCCGTCGAAGGTGAGTAGCTTCCAGTCATCACTGTCCAGATCGAGCTGTGCCGAGGCAAGGTTCTTGATGCGTACCGATGAGGTGCCGTCGTTGTGGATGGTGGCTCTTCTGGTAATGACATTGCTGTCCTCGAAAACGGTGTAGGTGAGCAGCAGACGGATGGGAAGCAGGGCCTCCTTGAGGGTGATCTCCAAGGTGGTGCAAACCTCCTTGGTGCCGTACGATTCGGGAAGTCCGGCAAAGGTCCTGGGCTTTCCGGGCAGGATCCTATAGCTCTTTACGAGGAAATCGAGGGTTTGCATACCTCTCTGGTATTCAATATCGACCGAGCACTCTCGATAGTCTCCCTTTCCCATGGTAGAATACTCCATGCAGAGGTTGGTCATGAACAGGGTGGGGTGGTCGCTGTCGTAAGCGGTGCCGGTTCCTATGTTCAGACTGCGCTTCTCTGCAAGGGCGTCAACGCTGATCGCCTGGTTTGAGAGATGAGGCCCGTAGTAAAGATGTTCAAGGTGGCCAGTCTCGGTGATGGCGAACAGATAGGTGGTATGGTTGGTGGAGAGATTGAACAGTCGGTCCTTCTTGGAAATCATGAATCTGCACTCCTTGCACAATGGGACAGTATCTGGTAGGAGTAGTATACTGTCAATAAGCGGTTTTTAACACCATGAATGAGGAGAAACGAGATGGATATCCGTCGTCTGCGATTGTGGGAAAGTCGAAATGCCACAGTGCTTACCAACGACCTGATCAGGACGGTAGTTGAGGACCAGGGCGGCATGGTGCTCGAACTGAGTTCCATTTCCCCCCAAGGGGGAAGGCTCAATGCCCATCTGATCCCGCACTACCGCGGTACCGGTACCTCTGTGTTCAGCGATGAGAACGCTGACTACTGGAAAAACAGCCCCTATCTCTACCAGAAAGCCGGTTCCTACTTCAGCTTCCCCAACTTCGGCCCAGCCTATGAGTCCGACCAGGGTCTGCAGGAGCAGAGTGGGTTCACCGCTTCTTCCTACTGGATGGTGGAGCGGTATGGCACGGACCCCGAGTTTGGGGGCGTGTGGCTCATGAGTATGGTGCGCAACAGAAAGGCAAAGTGGCTGGTGCGCAAGATTGATATGCTGCTACCCAACCAACCGATACACTACACGGTCATTTTCATCACCAACAATGCCCCGGATCCTTTGGTTGCCAACACCACCTGGAACAACGAGGTGGGGTCTCCTTTCCTGGAGTCTGGGTGTGTGCTCAATGCATCAGCCGAGCTCTGGACTTCCGCCCCTGAACTGCAGCTTCATGGTGCTGCCTCCCGTCTTCAGCCTGCGACCCAGTTTGAGGACTGGAAGAAGGCTCCGCTCAAAGAAGGAGGATCGGTCGACCTGACCGAGGTTCCTCCTCCGATCGGAAAGACGGATCTGATAAGCGGCGTCATTCCCCGTTCGGCAAACCTGGGTTGGTCGAGTGTGATCAATCCACGCCAACAGATGGTCTACTTCAACTTCTTCCCCGGTCCTGCCGCCCTTTCAGAAGATGAGATAGGGCTGAACTTCAACAACTTCCTCTTTGATTTCGGGGGTAGGAGCGAGACGCCCTGGGCCTTTTATACAGGTGGCATGAGCCAGCAGTACTCGCTCAACTGTGGTTCTGGGACCAATAACCTCTACACAGGCATCAACAATGCACTGGCGAGTGATGCCATCATGGGAGCCGAAACTACGGTTACGATCAAGAGCGGGGAGACAAGAAGCCTCTTCTACGCCACAGCCTTCGCCCCCTATGACAACAACCGCATCGGAGGCAACTTCTACACGGTGGAGCAGGTGGTGGAGGGCTTGGTGCTCAAGCGGACCAAGAGCTATGCCTTCATCCCTGCAGACTCCACCTTCCACTGTCTGAGAACACTCAGCAAGCGTTTGCTCACTTCGGAGTGACCGAACGCAGAACAATGAAGAAATCTAGAAAGACAGAGGGGGCCGAAAGGCCCTCTTCCTGTATCCAGGCAAAAGAGAAGGCCACCTGCGGGAGAGGTGGCCTTGGACAGACAAGCTAGTGATGGTTCTTAGTTGTTGGAAGTGTAGTTGAAGGTAATGGTACCAGTGTAGCTACCTTCCAGTGCGGTTGCATAGTTCGGAATTTCAATCTTGATATCACGCGAGGTGGTGGTGATTCCATTGAGATTGCCGGTGCTGATGATGGTGGCAGCGGTTCCCGAAGTAGTCGTGCCAGTTGCATCGTAGGTGGAAGTTCCAGAGAGCGTTGCGCCATCGTATGCTTTGGCAACATAGCCCAAGTAAACAGTAGTGGTACCTGTGCTGGACAGCGGTCCTGCAGCCATGGTTACGCTATATCCGGTACGATTGTTGCTTCTGGTATGGACAACTCCAACGGCAGTTTCGGTTGCAGAGTTTACGGTTGGTGCAGTATATGAACCAGTCCAGTTTGCTGCAGCATTACCTGTAGGTGCTGCGGTGCCAGTTGCAAATACGCCAATGAGGTTTACACCCTGTACGGCGGTTGCGACATTGAGAGTTCCAGAATCGGTTACTACAGCGAATGCTGCGAAGGTGGAAACGGTGATTACCAGAAGTACGGCTAAGATGTTCTTTTTCATGATGTAGTTCCTTTCAGGGCTTCGGCCCCGGTGCAAGATGTTCTATGTTCCAGTGCCTTTCCCAAAGCACACTTGTACTATAGTAAAAGAAGCGACTTATGTCAACAGGAAGATAAAAAATCTTTAATAAAAACGATTATTTTTCATTATAATTATAATGAAAGTAAATAAATTAATATAATATAACAAAATAAGTAGCCGTAAAACGTTTGCCTAACTTGTGACAACAATGCTGTATGTTTATGTGTGTTGTAAGAAGAATGTTTTGCTTTGTACCTATGTATTTGCATGAAACATCGAAAAAAGTAAGAACTGTGTCACAACTACTGCTGTTTGTCTGAATGATTTGTACAATTTGTAGACAAAAATAGCCTAGCAGATTACTAGGATGTAAGAAGTGTTCCTAATTAAGTGAGAAGCGGACTGGATAACGCAACGTTACAGGTACGGCAGTGCCGTTTTTCATTGCCGGTTGTGCTTGGAAGCCGGTGAAGGCGGAAACTGCGGCTTGGGCAAGGCCATAGCCGGGATCTTCCTCGATGAGGATGCGTTCTACAAAGCCGGTATCGGAGAGGAAGAGCCTGAGCATGACCAAGCCCTCCTTGCCTTGTCGTTTGGCAAGGGGTGGGTAGACGATACGCAGGGCAAGTTGCTTTCTGTCAAAGACAGGGGCCTCGGTCACGCTTTCGATCGGGTAGTAGCCCTCTATGAGAGAAGGCAAAGGTTCGTCTTGTGCCAATACCATTGCAGGTTCTGGCAAAACTGCAGCAGGGGACGGGAGCTGCTCTTGAGGAGATATCTCTTCCAGTGGCTTCTGTTCTTTGGGTGTTTGGATTTCTTGGACTGGCTCTTCTGCTTTTGGTTCTTGATGCTGTGGTGTCGGTTGAACTGAAACTCTTCTGACCAGAGACAGGGTTGCTGCGGTTGCTGGAGTAACAGAGGACTTCTTATTTTCTTTCATGCGAAGAGGCAGAAAGAGCAGGGCTGTCATAAGCATGGTAAGGACCAAACCAAGAAGCAGTGTTTGCAGTCTGTTCATGGAGTCTCCTCCACAAGGCAGTGCAGGGTTTCTGTACCTTGTTCTCGCAGATACTCAATAATGGGAAAAAGGACGGAGAACGGGGTGTTCTTGTCAGCAAGCAGGGCATAGGTGCTTTCGGATGGAAGGGTTTCAAGGATGACGGGATTCCCATCGAGGAAGAGTTGTCCATCCTGGGAAACCAAGAGTGTAGCGATGTCCTTCAGATCCATCTTCTGGGCTGAGGTTTGTGCAGGATTCAGAGGCACAGGGCTCTGGTGGCTTGTGATGGCCATGATGAGGAAGAAGTGCAAGAGAAGAAAGGCAATGTCCGTAAGGGCGGAGGGTGGGGTAGTTCTCTTCTTCCTCATGGCATCATCTCCAATTCCAGAGAAGCAGGTTGCAGCTGCTGGAGGACAGAGAGGATGGAAACTACCTCTTGCCATGCTGTTGCGGCTTCCACTTCCAATATAAGGTCAGTCGTACGGTATACGAGGCTGGGAAGCTGGGAGAGAGAGGTTGTTTGGTTGTTGAGAGAAAGTGCTCCATTTCGTGTGAGGGTGAGCGTCAGCAAGCTAGGTTCTTCTGAAGAAGCGCTGGTCGTTGTGTTTGATGGGAGTTGCAGGGAGAGGCTGTGGGAAGAGGAGATGCCTGAGAGAAGCAGGAAAAAGATGATGAGGAGGAATGCTATGTCGCTGGCTTGGCCTAGGTCTCTTCGCTTTTTTCGCATAGGCTCTCAATGGCTAGGTCGAGGAAGAAGGAAAACACGGTAGCCAGGATGGAGATGATCAGGCCGAAGGCGGTGGTGAAGAGGGCTTCATACAGTCCTGCTGCAACGACTTGCAGCTGGACTGATGATGCTTCCGATACCGACTTGAAGGCGTTGATCATGCCGGTTACGGTTCCGAGGAATCCGAGTACCGGGGCTATCATGGCAATGAGGTCGAGGATGGAAAGTGGCTTTTCCAGGCTCTCCTTGACCATGGGTTCCTGTTTCTTCCACAGTACGATGAGCGTGATGGTTCGCTCGATGCTCAGCACTATCGTTACGACCAAGAGGGCATAGAGCGGCCACATGACCGCTCCTCCCTTGTGCATGATGGAGATGAGGTTGGTGAACTCCATAGGCTAGAACCTCAGTTTTCCGCCGAGGCGGATCTTTGTGCCAGGCATGGGGTAGCCACCGCTGGTAAGCTCGTAGGATGTATTGAGCAGGTTGTCTATCGCCACATAGGCATTCAGAGCTTCGGTCACTTGCATACCGACACTGAGATTGATCAGGAACACACTTTCGAGTGAACTTGTCTTGCCCAAATACTCTGCACTGAGTGCTGAATCAAACTTGCCGGAGGCAAGGAAGAGAGAGCCTTTTGCAGTGTGCTTTCTGATGCTCGAAACCTCTACGTTGTCGGCAAAGGTCTTGCCGTTGGAGAGGTCATAGCTTTTGTTGTACTGGTAGTTTGCCTGGAGAGAGGCAATGTCGTTGAGCGTGAATTCTGCACTCTGTTCGGTTCCAAGGTAGACACTGTGGGCGATGTTGTCCGGAAGATAGGTCGTTGATGAGTAGGCGATTGCATTGTAGATGTTTCTCCCGAACAGACTGCCTTCGTAGGTGAAATTTCCAATGGTTGTGGTAAGACCGATATCAGCATTCAAGCCCTTTTCCGTCTTGAGGTTGGGGTTCCCGGAGGAAGGCCAATAGAGGTCGGAGAAGGTGGGTACGTTTTCTGCATAGCTAAGTGTTGCACTGAGGTCCACGGAAGGATTGATGAGATAGATGAATCCCAGGGAAGCATTCGGAGAGAGTACCTTGAGGTCACTGATGAAGGCCACGTTGATGCTAGGGTGCAGGGAGAGTTTGCCTTCCTGGAAATACAGGCTGGCATTGGCAGCACTGGAGATGGTATTGCGGGTATTTTTACCTACATCAGTACTATCAACGTAGTCGAGCGAGTAGAGAACGTCGGTGGTAAGGGTGTAGTTCTCTCCAACATTCCAGGTTGCTTCGGCTTGGGCAGCTGCCTTGTGTTTGTTGTGGGTGCTGTCCTGATAGTCGTCATCATGGTAGAAGGTTCTTGCAAAGCTGTAGTTCAGTTGGGTGGTGAGTTTTTCCATGGTGGGGGTAAGCTCGGCAAGTTCAAATGTATTATGGGTGTTCACAAGAAGATCTTGCTCATAGTCGTTGGGTGTAAGACCTCCGTAACCTCCACTAATTACATAACCACCAGGTAATCCCAGGTTCTTGTAGCTCACCAGGTTCTGGGTGTTGAACGAGGCAAGGTCGGAGAGTCCCTGCTTGTAGTTGACCGATCCATGTACTTCCTGGACTTGGGCATTGTCTCTGAGTTGGGTGCCTGCATTCTCATAGGTGTAGGCGTTCTGGGCAATGAGGCCCCCGAAACTTGCCACCAGATTTTCGTTGGTGTAGGAGAGGTCGAGTTTCTGGCTGTCCACCAGGGAAGCCCAGTTGCGCTCATTGCTGGTTCCGTAGGGAAGGGGAAGGAAGGAGCCGTTCTCCACGGTGAGGGAGAAGGGTGTGTCACTTTTCTGTCCTTTCTTGGTGATGATGTTCACCATGCCCCCGATGGCATTGGTTCTGCCAAGGTTTCCCGGGCCGCTCTTGATGATCTCAATACTTTCAATGATATCGATGGGAATGATGGAGAGGTCGACAGAGCCGTTGTGGGCAGAGGAAAGAAGAACGCCATCAAGATAGATGAGGTTCTTGGAAGATGTTGCTCCTCGGATGACAACGGTTTGCAGTGCGCCAAGGCCTCCGTAGGAGTTGAAGGATGTGCCGATGGCTTTGCCGACGAGTTCTGCGGTAGTTTGTGCGTTGTAGGATGCGATTTCCTCTTTGCCGATTACGGAGACTGAGGATGCTGTGTTTGTCTGGGCTTCAGCAAGTGAGCTTTCTGCTACGACAAGCTCAAAGGCTGTGCCAAGGTCGGTGATGTCTTGTGCTGCAAAGAGGGGAGAGAGGGCAAGCAACAGGACCAGAGAGAAGATTCCGCGCTTCTTCATGAAGGGCCTCCAGGGTGTGTAGTCTGGATGCAATGCTTCATGGAAGGGATGAGAATATACCTAAGGTATACCCGTGTCCTGGGCGCTGTCTCTTTTTCCACGAAGAATTGTCATCTGGAAACGTCTCCTGGCTTACGAGTCAACTTACTGACAGGCCTTCTCATCCTTCTTGGACAATGGCATATCTGTGTTCATCGTCGATTACAGTGGCGGGACCGCCGGGGAATCACACCCCGTTCCGTTTTTCCAAATCCAGCTGAGCTCATCGTAGAGGAAGCGGGGTGGGTGGTCAAGGGTGGGGTGTAAGCTAACGATCCTGATTAGGATTCAACTCATTCTTGGCACATACCGTGTATATTTCCCGCTCACTTGTTGCAGCAGCTTTCCCTCATCACAGAGTTCTTTGATCAATCTGAAGGCTTTGGTTGTCTTCAATCCCACCAGGTCTTCTACTTCTTTTCTTGAGATGGAGCCTCTTTCTTTGGCTAGTGCAAGGATTGATGACTTCTCTGAGCCGAAAGCATCCTTCGCCACACTCATGACACCTTCTTGCGTTTGGACATACTGTACTTCCTCGTTCCTGTTAGGAAGGATACAGGAAAAAGCACCTTCAGCAGCTTTGAATAAAGGTTTTCTCGCGCAATCCCCATAGAGGAGAAGTATCTTGCGGATACCTGTGCCATAGCTTTCGACAAGACGTAGGCGATAGAAGATTGAAGCCAGAATTGGGTTTCTCGATTGGGAGACTCCCAGTTGTATTGCTTCCATCGAAAGTCCCCTGACCAACCCTCCAAGTGAGATGAACTCGATATGGTCATCATAGACATTGACGATGTTGCTGCCTGAGAAGAGATAGTCACGATGGATGAGGCTATTGAGCAATGCCTCACGGATTGCTTCCTTGGGATAGTCAGTTGTGTCTTCTCGATACAGACCTTTGATACTCGCTTTTGTCTTGTTGTAGGTATCCAGGAACTCGTAGACCTCAGCAAGTTGTTTAAGAACTGAACCGGAGAATTCTCTTCTATCCCGAAACAGGGTAGTGTCTTTGCCTTGAAATACTGCAACCTTGCATGTATGGGTACATTGGTCTGATAGCAACAATGCAGCGTTGGTGAAGAGTGTATCCCTTCCGATCAATTGCAGTGTTTCCATCTGTGCCTGTCCAAATTCGAGGTGTTGTTTGGCCAATGCTTCCTGCAATGTTGAGAATGACAACTCTTGTTCCATACTTCTGCTTTGCTCAAAGGAAGTCCCTGAGGTTTCCAGCATGAGGCTTCGTATGCCTGCTTCACTCATAGGTATACATGCATTGCCAAGCTTGGCATAAACGCCACCTGGTTTGAGCCCAGCCTTAGCAAGGTAGTAGGGACGTTCAGTTCCCACCGCCACAGAGGCTTTCACGACATGCTTTCCTTCTTTCTCCTCAATTCTGATGGATATGAAGGGAGATGCATCAGGCCGAATTGCATCATGAATACTGCTTGAGAGTCGTTTGGAAGTGTCATCAGGATCTGCAAGTCCACAAACACTACCATCGTCACATACTCCGATATAAAGTTCGCCTCCTTCAGTATTTAGAAAGGCAATCAGGGTTTTGATTGCTGAATCAGGAATTCGTTTTGTTTCTTTTTCCAGCTCCTTGAATTCAATATCAGTTTTCTCAGTTTTTTGCATTCTCCCCTCTTTCTTTCTTTCTTTCTTGCTTCTCTCTCACTAGTATATGGCTGAATATAAGAAATTTCAAATAGAAACTTGCTATGAGAGCTTTATGAATGCTAAATGCATGAAGATTTGGAAGCACAATGAGTACAAATTCTGCTGATAGCCAAGAATTGTGAGCGATTAAGTATGATATGGGTGGGTTTTCACTCGTATTAGCAGTATACTAGTTCATAGGCAAATTTTTATTCCTACAATGTTAACGGAGGTTATATATGCAGAATTTCTCGTACTACAATCCCACACGAATCATCTTCGGCAAGGGAACCATGTCGGAAGTCGGCAAGGAAGCTGCTGCCTGGGGCAAGAAAGTGTTGTTCCATTTCGGTGGTGGTTCGATCAAGAAGAATGGTGTGTATGATACTGTGACAGCTTCTCTGAAAGCTGCTGGTCTTGAAATTGTCTACCTTGGAGGAGTGGTTCCCAATCCGCATCTTTCCCTGGTAAGGGAAGGGATAGCGCTTTGCAAGAAAGAGAAGATTGATTTCATTCTCGCAGTTGGAGGCGGAAGCGTCATTGATTCTGCCAAGGCGATTTCGTTTGGTGCAAAGCTGCCGTCTTCTGAGGATGTCTGGAATGATTACTACGCGAAAGCTGAGTACACGATCCGTGAATCGCTTCCTCTTGGTGTTGTGCTGACCATTCCAGCTGCAGGTTCTGAAAGTTCCACTGGATCGGTCATCACCGATGCGGAGCATGGTTTGAAGCGTGCAGTCAACAGCGAGACCATTGTGGCAAAGTTTGCGGTGATGGATCCTGAGACTAACTACTCTTTGCCTGCTTACCAGACTGCTTGCGGTGCCTCGGATATTCTGGCACATCTTCAGGAACGGTATTTCACCACCGTCGAACACAATGACCTTTCTGATCGCTTGCTGGAAGCTTGTATGCGCAATGTCATCACCAATGCTCCTTTGGCTTTGCAGAATCCCAGTGAATATCGATATCGTGCAGAACTGATGTGGACAGGTACCATCGCCCACAACAACCTTCTTGATAGAGGTAGGGTAGGCGATTGGGCAACGCATGATATTGAGCATGAGCTGAGCGCCTTGTATGACATTGCCCATGGTGCAGGCCTGGCAATTCTCTTCCCGGCATGGATGAGATATGTACACAAGGTGGATATCGACAGGTTTGTGCAGTATGCAGTGCGTGTCTGGAATGTGGATCTGCCTCTGAGCGACAAGGAAGGCATCGTGGAAGAAGCTATCCAACGGTTGCAGGCTTTCTACAAGAGAATCGGGATGCCGACTACGTTGGCTGATGCAGATATCAAAGATGATAAGCTCAGGTTCATGGCAGAGAATGCGTTTGTGGGTGAGAAATCTCATCTTGGGAACTTCAAGAAGTTGTCTGCTGACGATGTGGAGAAGATCTATAGGCTTGCGCTGTAGGCGAAGGATTGTTTGATACAAACATCAAACAAGAGGCAAGGCTGAGAGCTATCAGCGTTTTATGTAGAGTAGTGGTAGTGCCCCGGTGAAGACCGGGGCACTGCTTTGAGTTGGGTAAGAACAAGGTAGGAGGCAGATCCCTAAGCAAAACTAAAGGCTGACCATTTCTGATCAGTCTTGTCTTGTGGTTTTATTGGAGTCTGTTCCAGGTAATCACCATCCTTGAATCCACTATCCAGAGTTCTATTAGGTGGCTACCTAAGGATTATGCGGAGACTAAGCCGATGGCTTCACCCTGATTCGTTGGTTTTATCGCTTCACAATCCAGTAGCCGTCTCTTCTTGAACCGATTCTTGTAAGGTAATTCTTTTCTTGTAGTGATTTAAGCGTTCTTTCTGCTGTACGGATTGTGGAATTGATTCTCTTGCTTAGATTTTCAGCTGTTTGTTTTGGATCTTCTATAAGTAATTCCAGAATTTTTTGCTCTGTTTTGTTTAAAACGACATTCATACCGACGTTCATACCGACATTGCAATGGTCGTAAATGCTTAATAATTGCCAAATCTGATCGATTTCTGCATTGTAGATGATGCTAATGGCACCGATATATTCAAGAAGGTATCAGGTTTCCCGCGTTTAGCGAAAGTAGCTGACCATTTCTGATCAGCCTTATGGAATAATTGGTTTTCTTCCTGTTGCCGACGGTTCTTATCTCATCTGAATAACGCTGTGATTTGTTGATAAGGTTCAATAAAATGGAAATATACATACATAAGATATGTGAAACTATAGAAAATCAAACTTGACTACAGTTTATATATTGAACATAATACAGAGTATATGTATGGAAATATTGCATATAACGAACTGGAGGCTTTATGGCTGTACTGGATTCAATTATGCAGGAAGGATTGCTCGTTGATAGAGCATGGTTTGGCAGACATGGGATAGAATCTACTGCTGTGGATTATTACCTCCGTTCCGGCAAGATTGAAGCTTTGGTGCATGGTCTCTACAGAAAACCAGGACCGCCGTTGAAATGGCAACAGGTTGTGTACTCGCTGATAGTGCTCGGGTCTGATGTTCATGTCGGGCACTTGACTGCCTTGAGTTATCACGGGTACGAGCATACCTTGAAGCTTGGTGTTGCACAGAGCATCAGATTGTACAGTGCCCAGAGTCTTCCATCATGGGTGGAAAAGGTGGATATCAGTCCTGGCTTCATCAAGATGAAACGTAATCCGTTCTCGAATGGTTCGATTGGTCTGGTTGATGTCCCATTTGGGACATGGGATTGGCCTTTACCATATTCCACTGCTGAACGTGCGTTTATCGAGTTGGCAAGTACTCTTGTGACTCGCGAAGACATCCTGCAGGCAAAATTGATGTTGGAAGGGGCTGCAAGTCTGCGGCCTATGCTATTGCAGTCACTGTTGGAAGCTTGTGGGAATATCCAAGCGAAGCGATTGTTTCTTTGGCTTGCCAGGACCATAGGCCACCCTTGGTATAAGCATATCGATATATCCCGGATCAACCTAGGGGCTGGAAAACGTCAGATAGTAAGCGGGGGGATTTTTGATGCACAGTTTTTGATCACCGTACCCAAGGAGGACGAAGATGGACAGCAAGAACCCCTATTTTAGGCAAGTTGAACTATTGGTTCGTATTCTGCCTTTGGTAGGAGAGCATCCATGTTTCGCTCTGAAAGGGGGAACGGCAATCAATTTGTTCTACAAAGATATGCCACGCCTTTCTGTTGATATCGATCTGGTGTACGTGCCGATTGGCGAGCGGATACCATCGCTTGAGTCGATCACCCGGAATCTCAAGGGCGTAGGTGATACGGTAATTGCACGGATTCCCGGTGCCAAGATTACATACGCTTCATTGAACCATACTGAATATATAAACCGATTGTTCATCGAAGCTGGGCGAGCAGTTGTCAAAGTAGAATTGTCACCGGTATTGCGGGGGACGGTATTTGAACCCACCGTTATGAGAATGACCAAAACTGCTGAAGAAGTCTTTGGGTTCGCCGAAATGCCGGTGGTTTCGTTTGAGGATTTGTTCGCAGGTAAAATGATGGCTGCGCTGGATAGACAGCATCCAAGGGACCTCTATGACATCAAGGGGTTACTCGAGCGTGAGGGAGTCTCTGCCAGAATGAAGGAAGCCTTCATCGTGTATTTACTCTCGCATAATCGGAGGATTGTTGAAATTCTCAATCCAAACTTGCTTGATATCAAGCAAATCTATGAAACCGACTTTGTTGGTATGACGACAGATCCGATTGCACTGACGGATCTGATAGAGGCAAGAGCCGAATTGATTCGGATTGTACATACCCTATTTGACGAACGGGACAAGCAGTTCCTGTTTGATTTTAAGGAAGGCCATCCCGATTGGTCGTACTTTAGTGTTCCTCACATCCAAGACCTTCCTGCCATCAAATGGAAGATGCATAATCTCGCCCTGATTGATGCACTCCAGAGACGACGTATAGTCGATAAGCTTAAAAGTAATTTATATTGGTAAAGTAAGGCTATAAGTTTGAATGAAGTTGTAAACAAATATGGTCGCAGTCATTGGAAAAGTGTCTCCAAATCGAGCTCCTGTCCATCGATAAGTGTCTACCAAAACGTACGCACAGCAAACTGAAGGCTGACCATTTCTGATCAGCCTTGTGGATTTATTGGACTTCCTAACTGGTACCCTCTTCCCCGAAATCTTTGATTCAGACCGCCATTCTGCGATTCCTGCGGTGGAAGTTGTACCTGGTACCGATGTCCGCATAGCAATCAGCCTTGTGGATTTATTGGACTTTCTAACTGGTACCCTATTCCCCGAAATCCTTGATTAAGACCGCCATTCTGCGATTTCTGCGGTAATTGTGGAAGTTGTACCTGGTACCAATGGTGATTAAAATTAAAGGCTGACCATTGCTGATCAGCCATTTCAAAATCTACAAAAGTGCTAATTAATGAGATTATTAGATTGAGGCGAAGTTAAAAGTTACAATGCCTCTATAAGTATCGGCAGGTGCTTGTTCAAAATCATCTGAATCAACTACCGCAGTTATCGCATATGATTCCATAAAGAGTCCAGCCACAGCCTTGGTATTAGCAGCCGAAAGGATTTTTACCTCTTCTGTATTGGAAGCCGTGTTGAAGGAACCTTCTCCTACAGAAACTGCATAGTCAATTTTATAGGTGTTTGAGGTATCTGTAGTGTCTGTAGAGGCCATTTGTGTGGCAGAAACATATACGTCAACACCAGCTCTATTGTTATTAATCAGATTCAACCAAGCAAGGGTTCCATCAGCAACAGGAACATCAGCTGTTAGGAGGTTACTAGTTGCATTAGCAGTATTCCACAGAGCAAGGGTATTGCCTTCGAATTCTGATGCAGTAATTGCAAGATATTGAATTCCAGTTCTTTGAGTTGTGAGATTAAGAGTTGAGCTTGCAGCTCCTGCTATGTCAGCAAACACACCAGCCATTGCGATTACCAGGACCAACAGGATAGCAATTGTCTTTTTCATTTTTTCATCCTTTAGGAGCTTCCTTTTGTTGGGCTCCTGTGCAAGTTTCGTTTTGGCTCTTTCCCTGAGCACACCTGTATAATAGGAACAAAAGAGACTTATGTCAATACTAAATAAAAAAAAGTTGAAAAAAAGTTTGAATTTTTTTGGGAATTAATTAAGTTGATGCATTTAAAGAATTTAGCATTTTTTTGTATGTCCCGTACTTATGACAACAGGTTGTACATAGTAGGGCTTAATGGGAGGCTGTACTATTTTCTGCTCAATTTTTGGTAGAAAAAGAGAGGTACAAAGAGCAACATACGTGCGAAGTTGAGCAGAAGCAGAAGTGTGTACATTCCATGATTCCGTATCTTTATTCACTTAGGGTGAGAAAAGTCGGGTTTGGGACGCAAAAGTATTCATCTTTACGCAAAAAGAGAGAAGAATTGAACTGGTTTTTCTGAAAATTGTGAGTAGCTATGCATATTTCTCTTGTATAGAAACACACCCCTACGTAATAATGTGTGCATCTATGTCTATTTGGAGGGCTTGTATGAAGAAACTAACTGTTTGCTTGTTGGTATTCTTGCTGGCCTCTTCCGTACTCTTTGCCGCAGGCGGCACTGAACAGAAGAGTGGGGTGAAAGAGGTTGTCATTGGGGTATTCGAACCTCTCACCGGTGAAAATGGTGGTGGCGGTTACCAGGAAGTCCTGGGCATGCGCTACGCCAACAAAGTCTATCCCACGGTAAAAATCAATGGGGAGACTTACAACGTCAGACTCGTCGAAGCCGACAATAAGTCTGACAAGACCGAAGCAGTCACCGCTGCACAGAGCCTGATCTCCAGCGGCGCATCCGTCATCCTCGGCTCCTACGGCTCTGGTGTATCCATCGCAGCCGGAGACATCTTCCTGGACAACAAGGTGCCCGCCATCGGCGCATCCTGCACCAACCCCCAGGTTACTCTCGGAAACGACTACTATTATAGAGTATGCTTCCTTGACCCCTTCCAGGGCACCGTCATGGCCAACTACGCTTGGCAGGAAGGCGCCAAGAAGGCAGCAGTCATCACCCAGCTTGGTGACGACTACTCCTCAGGTTTGGGCAACTTCTTCAGCAGGGCTTTCCAGGGATTGGGCGGCAGCGTTGTCAGTGAGCAGCGCTTCCAGACCAACACCACCGACTTCAAGTCGATCCTGACCAACATCAAGGCTGCGAACCCCGATGTAATCTTCGCTCCGTCCTCCATCGCCACCGCCCCCTTGATCATCAAGCAGGCTCGCGAGCTGGGCATTACCGCTAAGATCATGGCTGGTGACACCTGGGAGAACTCCTCCATCATCGAGAACGCAGGAATCAGCGCAGAAGGCGTTGTCCTCTCAACATTCTTTGACGATGCCGATCCCGCCACCGCTGAAGCAGCAAAGTTCATCGAAGGCTTCAAGAAGTATCTGGTTGAGAACAAGCAGCCGGACATCATCCCCGCAGTCTCCGCACTCGGCTACGATGCCTACATCACCGCCCTCAAGGCGATTGAGCTTGCAAACTCCACCAAGGGTCCCGCAATCCGCGACGCCCTGGCAAAAGTTGATCTGGAAGGCGTAACCGGTCGTATCGTATTTGATGCAAACGGTGATGCGAACAAGGACATGGCGTTCATCAAGGTTGTTGAGAATGGCCAGTTCAAGTTCCTGAAGACCGTCAGCGTTATGTAATTCGGTAAGAGGAAGGGCTGGGACTGTGTCCCGGCCCCACCTCCTCTTTTTTTTGTTTCCCTGGTTCAATGCACTTGGGTATGGAGAACTACTGATGAGTATGACAACCATCCTGCAGCACTGTCTGACAGGAATATCCCTAGGAGGGGCGTATGCCTTGATAGCCATCGGCTATACGTTGGTATACGGCATCCTGAGGCTGATCAACTTCGCTCATGGCGATATCTTCATGATGGCAGGGTATTTCATGATCTTCGCACTTACCAGCTTCCCTTGGCCCATTGCCATCCTCATCACGCTGGTGGTCACCACCCTCATGGGCATCGGCATAGAGCGTGCCGCGTACAAGCCGCTTCGCTCGGCCCCCCGCATGTCCATCATGATCAGTGCCATAGGTGTCTCCTATCTCTTGCAAAACCTTTCCACCTATCTCTTCACCGCCATCCCCCGCGGCTATCCTGAGATTCCCTTCCTCAAGAAAATCTTCCAGATGGGAGAGCTCTCGGCCTCCTTCGTCACCATCCTGACCCCGATCCTTACCATCATACTGGTTGTCATCCTGATGATCCTGGTCAACAAGACCAAGACAGGCATGGCAATGCGAGCAGTCAGCAAGGACTTTGAAACAGCCAAGCTGATGGGCATCAACATCAACCGTGTCATCTCGGTAACCTTTGCCATAGGCTCCTTCCTTGCCGGTGTAGGTTCCATCCTCTATTTCACCGACCGCATGTCGGTAACCCCGTTCTCCGGCACCCTGCCGGGTCTCAAATGCTTCGTCGCTGCCGTCTTCGGTGGTATCGGGAACATACCCGGTGCTGTGGTCGGAGGCTTTTTCATCGGCATCGTCGAAACCCTGCTCGTAGCCCTCGGCTACTCGACCTTCTCCGACGCCTTCACCTTCTTCCTCCTGATCGTGATGTTGCTCGTACGACCGACCGGACTCTTCGGCGAAAAAACAGTGGAGAAAGTGTGATGTTGAAGATCAAGCGAAACCACCTCTACAGTATCATCGTCTTGACCTTGCTGATGGTCTTCCTCTATTGGCTCAATGCAAACCGGCTCCAGAATGGCATGCTCGTTTCTGTTTTGCAGAAGGGCGTCATCCTTGCCCTGGTTGCCGTCTCCATGAACCTGCTCAACGGGTTTACCGGACTCTTCAGTCTCGGACAAGCCGGCTTCATGTCCATCGGAGCCTATACCACTGCCATCCTGCTCATCCCGGTACAGAACCTGGATGGCGTCTACTATATGAACGGGGTACACCCTGCGATCAGGGCGTTCAAGATGATGGTTGCATCCTCTCCTGAGTTCATCCAGATCATCTTCCCCTTCATAGCCCTTCTGCTCGGCGGTCTTTTGGCAGCGTTCGCAGCAGCGATAGTCGGTATCGCCGTCCTCAGGCTGAAGAGTGACTACCTGGCCATCGCGACCTTGGGTCTTTCTGAGATTGTCAGGGCAATCTTCTCCTCCCCACAGTTCGACCAGGTCACCAACGGGTCCTATGGGCTGAACAAGATCCCCAACTTCCCACCCATGCTCTGGGGAGCCATTCCCTCGCTCATCACCCCCTTCATTGTGGTGTCCATCTGCATCGTCTTCATCGTCTTTCTGATCAAGAGCTCCTATGGGCGGGCCTTCAAGGCCATCCGCGAGGATGAGATTGCAGCCGAAGCCATGGGAATTAACCTCTTCAAGCACAAGTCGATGAGCTTTATCATCAGCTCTTTCTTCTCTGCCATTGCAGGCGGCTTGCTTGCCATGTACATGCGCTCCATCGAAGCAAAGACCTTCTCCATCACCCTTACCTATGACATCCTGCTCATCGTCGTCATCGGTGGTATCGGCAGCGTCACAGGCTCTGTGCTCAGTGCTTTCCTGGTCACTGCGGCAAAAGAGTGGTGGCTGCGGTTCTTCGACCAGCCGCTTCTGATAGGATCGTGGCAGGTGCCGCTTTTCCGCACCGGCTTCAGAATGGTCATCTTCTCCATCCTCCTGATGATCGTCGTCCTCATCTACCGCAGAGGCATCATGGGAACCAATGAGTTCAGCTGGGATAGGATACTCAAACGCTTGAAGTTCAAGCGTTCGAAAGAAGGAGGCAAGAAATGAAAGAGATCCTCCTGAAAACCGAACACATCACGATGCAATTCGGCGGTGTTGTTGCCGTCGACGATTTGAACATCGAAATCGAGAAGGACAGGATTACCGCTCTCATCGGCCCCAACGGAGCCGGCAAGACGACGGCCTTCAACGTCATCACCGGTGGGTACCAGCCGTCAAACGGCAGGGTTACCTTTGACGATCTGGTGATAGGGGAGAACTACCCGCGCTCCAAGATGAAGAAGATCTACAACGGGACCTACAAGACCCCGTTTGAGAAGCAGGTGGTCAACACCCCTGATAAGATCACACGCCTTGGTATGGCCCGCACCTTCCAGAACATCCGCCTGTTCAAGGACCTGACGGTCTTTGAGAATGTGCTCATTGCCAAGCACTGCCACATCAAGGCAGGGCTCTTCCGTTCCACCTTCATGCTCAACAGGGAGGAGGAAGCGAAGATGCTTGAGGACACCGAGGCGTTGTTGGAACGGGTAGGGCTTCTGGCCAACCGGGATGAGAAGTCATCCTCCTTGCCGTACGGCAAGCAAAGAAGGCTTGAGATAGCACGCGCCTTGGCAACCGGACCGAAGCTGCTCCTGCTTGACGAGCCTGCCGCAGGCATGAACCCGAAGGAGACCGAGGAGTTGTCCCTGTTCATCAAGGAGATCAAGGAGTCGTTCAACCTGACCGTTTTCCTGATCGAGCATCACATGAACCTGGTCATGGATATCTCGGACACCATCTATGTCCTGGATTATGGAAAGACCATCGCTCAGGGAACTCCTGCGGAGGTCCAGAACGATCCTGCAGTCATCAGGGCATACTTGGGGGTGGATGAAGCATGAGTTTACTGGAAATACAGGACCTTAAGGTCTGCTATGGCGGCATTGTCGCCCTGAATGGAATTACGTTTGCCGTGGATGAAGGAAAGATCATCACCCTCATCGGTGCCAATGGGGCGGGTAAGTCCACCACCTTGCGCTCGATCATGGGGCTGGTACCCATCACCAGCGGCACGATCACCTACAATGGTGTGAAGCTCAACGGCATGGATACCCGCAAGATTGTGGAAATGGGCCTTGTGCTCGTTCCCGAAGGACGCAGGGTGTTCCCGAACCTTACCACCTTGGAGAACCTCAAGATCGGGGGGTACCTTCAGGACAAAGCCCACGAGCAGCAGAGCCTGGAACGTGTCTATGAGCTTTTCCCCCGCCTCAAGGAGCGTCACTGGCAGCTGGCCGGCACGCTCTCCGGTGGTGAGCAGCAGATGCTGGCTGTAGGCCGCGCACTGATGGCCAACCCGAAGATGATCATGATGGATGAGCCCTCCCTGGGGCTTGCCCCCTTAGTGGTGAAAGACATCTTCTCCATCATCAAGCGCATCAACGAGGCGGGTGTTACGGTGCTCCTGATCGAGCAGAACGCCAACGTCGCCTTGCGCACTGCGCATACCGGCTATGTCATGGAGACAGGGAACATCACTCTCACCGGACCCGGCAGGGAACTGCTGGAGAATGAGGAGATCAAGTTCGCATACCTGGGCAAATCCAAGTAAGCAAAAGGTTGTTCAACTATTGAACGCTTGGGGAGGGGGAAACCCCTCCTTTCTATTTTGCCTTTGCTGAAGGAAAAAATGAGAGAAAAAATCTTAAAAATTAGTGAAAACAAGTGAAAAATTTGTAAAAACTGGAAAAACAAGTTAAAAATACTTGGAATCAAGTGAAATTGTGGTGTGCTGAATGTACCATACGAGTGGGAGGACATATTCTGCATGACAACAGATGAACTGAAAGCGATCATCAATGATGTAACGAGTCGACGGATGGAAGGCCAGACTTTGGAGATCAAAGCAGTACATGATGGTAATCCAAAGCGACTCTATGATACTTTGTCCAGCTTTTCAAATCAGGATGAGGGGGGTGTCATTCTCTTTGGCATCGATGAGAAGAAAGGTTTTCAGAAAGTAGGAGTGTACGATCCAGCAGATTTACAGAATAAGATTGTAGAGCAGTGCAACGAAATGGTTCCAAAAATCAGGCCCCTTATTACAGTCTGCGAGGAAGATGGGATGTTCTTCCTGTCTGCAGAAATCCCAGCAGTAGATATTGTCGATCGTCCTTGTCATTACGGTGGTAAGGGGCGACTCAAGGGTTCTTATATCCGTGTAGGGCAGTCTGATGAACCGATGTCAGAGTATGAAGTTTTCAGTTATGAAGCGTATAGAAAAAAATACCGGGATGATATTCGCCCCATTGAGGGTGCGCAAGAAACTTCGCTGGATAAGGATGCCCTGCAACGTTATATTCTGAGGCTTCGATCCAACAAGCCCAACCTAGCCAAGCTGGATTATCAACAGATATTGGGTCTGATGAGTATGATTGTGGACGGACGCCCCACCATGAGTGCAGTTCTCTTGTTTTGTCCGTATCCCCAGGCATACTTTCCGCAGCTTACCATCAATGCCATTTCCATTCCAGGTGTCCGTATCGGTGATATCGGTGCACATAATGAGCGATTCACCGACAACAAACGTATTGAAGGTACACTGGAAGATATGCTTACCAATGCACTTGTTTTCATTAAGAATAATATGAAAGTACGCACCATTGTCGATGCAAACACTGGAATACGGACTGATACTACCGATTACCCAATGGTTGCAATAAGGGAAGTAATCCTGAATGCCCTCATCCATAGGGACTACAGCATTCATGCAGAAGGTATGCCTATCCAGCTGATCATGTATGAAAATCGGATGGAGGTAAAAAATCCCGGAGGTTTATACGGTCGAATTACACTCGATCAACTGGGCAAAATACAGCCTGATACACGGAATCCCGTTCTTGCCACTTCCATGGAGCTCTTGTCACTTACTGAAAACCGGTATTCGGGTATTCCTACCATCTATCGGGTCATGCGAGAGGCAGGAAACCCAGATCCAGTATTTGAATCATCACGAGGACTCTTTACCGTAACGCTGTATAAGCGTACAGGATTTGAGCAAGCGGACGTAGAGAATCTTTCAGAATCTGAAATAATGATTCTGGCCTTTTGCAAGACTCCGAAAACCAGGAAAGAACTTGCTGAGTATTTCGGATTCAAATCGGTTGCCTATTTCACGAAGAACTACGTGTTTCCGCTTGTGGCGAAAAACTTGTTGGTCATGAGCGATCCGCAGCACCCCAAAAGCTCGCTGCAAACGTTTAGGACACATGATTCATACAGGTAGCCAATAATTGGATGCATCTGATGATTTTGGAATTTGACATAATCTGGATTAGGAGTAATGGGATCCCAATCATGGTCAGTAACTCTTTAGGCTGTACCGAAGAGATTATTTGTTGGATACATAGATGCAAGATACTGGCATGGCGTTGTCTGTAGCTGAAAGTACCGATTGCACTGTTTTGCAAGCAGCATATATTGACGGATAAGTATACTGTAATTATAATATAATTATGAATGAGATTTCTTTTGTCTGGGATGATAATAAAGCTGCGGCGAATTTCAAGAAACATGGGATTTCATTTGACGAAGCGAAGACAGTGTTCTATGACCCGAATGCAATTGTCATTTCTGATCCGGATCATTCACTTCTTGAAGATCGGTTTGTCATTTTAGGATTGAGCAACCGATTATCTCTTCTGGTTGTTTGTCATTGTTACTGAGAAAATGATGAAGTCATCAGGATTATTTCGGCTCGGAAAGCTAAAACAAAAGAAACGCAAACCTACGAAGGGGAGGTGTGACAATGAAAGCAGAATATGATTTTTCAAAAGGGATCAAAAACCCGTATATTCATAAGCTACCGAAACAACAAGTGACCATCAGACTGGACTCTGAAACTGTTTCTTATTTCAAGCAACTTGCACAGAATACGGGGATAGCTTACCAGACCATCATCAATCTGTATCTGGCTGACTGTGTGAAAAAGAAGAGAACCGTGGATATCTCGTTCCCCGAGGTATAGTCTATCGCTGAACAGAGAAAGAGCCGCTGGATCTCAGCGGCTCTTTCAAGAGGTGCCAATCGGATTCGAACCGATGCATCAAGGTTTTGCAGACCTTTCCCTTACCACTTGGGTATGGCACCATGCGATAGGCATTGATGAACATAGCAGGTTTCCGAGTGATAATCAAGGGGGGATTGTGCTGATTGCGTTGAAAGTCGTGGTTGGAAAACCCTAATTGATGGTTGGTGAACTTTTTACGGAGTATTTCATCAACATGAGTGAGGTGAAGGTATTTTTCTTGACAGTTGAATGTTTTTGATTGTATCATGGGGTTGTATTGGTAAAAAAGTACAAAAACATTCAAGGAAACGTTCATGTCAACCATTCCTGCCGGCAGACAACAGTTCATCCTCTCCCTGGTGAAAACCCAGGGTTCGGTCAATGTGGGTTCTCTTGCCGAGCAACTTGGGGTCAGTGAACTTACCATCCGCCGCGATCTGGACCAGCTGGCCACCAAGGGTCTGGTGGAGCGCACCCACGGTGGGGCAACCATGCGGCGCAACTTGCCGGTTGAGCCCGATTACCTGCAGAAAGCAAGTGAGTATCCCAAGGAGAAGGAAGCTATCGGCAAAGCCGTTGCAAAGCTGGTCGAGGAGGGTGACACACTCTACATCAACAGCGGTTCCACCACCTTCGAGGTTATTCGTGCGGTGGTGGATCTTCAGAAGAAAGTGACCATCGTCACCAACAACATCGATGCCATCTGGCTGTGCAAGGAAAGCGAACACATCCGTCTCATCCTTGCAGGCGGCGTGTACCGCAGCCGCAGCCACTCCGTATCGGGTTCCTTGGCCTCGATGCTCATCAGCCAGATACATGCCAATAAGGCAATCATCGGAGTCGACGGCTTCAGTCCGTCGGCCGGACTTACCACTCCCATTCTTGAGGAAGCCGACACCACCCGCGCCATGATCGAACATACGGTAGGGAGGGTCATCGTTGTTGCCTCAAGCAACAAGATTGGGGTGGTTTCGAATTTCAAGACTGTCTCCCTGGACTTGGTCGATGCATTGGTCACCGACGAGCGGGGAGCTGATTTGGTGAAACAGATGGAGATCCCGGAGGATCTTCAGATAATCGTAGCAACTACAGAGGTGTAGGAGGAGAACCGAATGAAGTATATGGATACGTATGCCGAGCAGTATCACGATTGTGCCTGGATCCCGTTCGAGGACCTGGAGTCGTTCATGGAAGAGGCGTTGGTGCATGCCGGGGTTCCCGCTGCCGACGCAAAGATCATCGGTGATGTCCTCATTGAGAGTGATAAGCGTGGCATCGACAGCCATGGCATCGGAAGACTCAAGCCGATCTACATCGACCGCATCGACATGGGCATCATGAATCCGGTCACCGAGATTGAGGTGATCAAGGACAAGGATGCAACCGCAGTCCTGGACGCCCACAACGGCATGGGCCACGTCGCCGGATACAAGGCGATGGAAATGGCTATCGAGAAGGCAAAGAAGTATGGTCTGGGCATGGTTGTGGTACGCAACTCGAACCACTACGGTATTGCCGGCTACTTCGCCACCATGGCTACCGAAAAAGGTATGCTTGGTATTACCGGTACCAATGCAAGGCCCTCCATCGCTCCCACCCACGGGGTGGAGAACATGCTGGGAACCAACCCCCTCACGTTCGGCTTCCCGACCGATGAGGAGTTCCCCTTTGTGCTTGACTGTGCAACCAGTGTCACCCAGCGTGGCAAGATTGAGGTGTACGGACGAGCTGGAAAGGCCCTCCCTGCAGGTTGGGTACTCGACCATGAGGGAAAGACCCGTACCGATACGCAGCAGGTGCTTGAAGACCTCACCACCGGCAAGGCAGCCCTAACCCCGCTCGGGGGCATCGGCGAGGTGACCGGTGGCTACAAGGGTTTTGGCTATGCAACCGTGGTGGAGATTCTCTCTGCAGCCTTGCAGGACGGTTCCTGGATGAAGGCCCTCAATGGCTTTGATGATGATCACAAGGCCATTCCATACCCGCTTGGGCACTTCTTCATCGCCATCGACCCTGAGCACTTCATGGGTCTGGATACCTTCAAGCGCATCGCAGGCACCATCTGCCGTGAACTGAGGGAGAGCAAGAAGGCTCCGGGCGAAGACTACATCTTCACCGCAGGCGAGAAGGAGCATTTGGCCTACCAGTTCCGAAAAGAACATGGGTGCCCCGTTCCTCCGTCCTTGCAGAAGGTGATGGTCACACTCCGCGACCGCTACAAAATGAACTACAATTGGGATTTTGAGAAGAAATAAGGGAAAAGGAGCTACGATAATGCAAGATGATTTGACCAAGCGTGCGCTTGAGTATCACATGATGGACGGTGTTCCGGGCAAGGTCTCGGTAGTACCCTCCAAGCCCTGCCAGACGGCAGCCGATCTGGGCCTTGCCTACACCCCCGGTGTTGCAAAGCCGGTGCTCGCCATTGCCGACAACCCTGAGGATGCCTACAAGTACACCTCAAAGGGGAACTTGGTGGCAGTCATTTCCAATGGGACAGCCATCCTCGGTCTTGGCGACCGTGGGGCTTTGGCCAGCAAGCCTGTTATGGAAGGAAAGGGTGTTCTCTTCAAGAGATTTGCCGACATCGATGTGTTCGATATCGAGCTTGACGAGAAGGATCCGGACAAGATCATCGAGATGGTGAAGGCGATGAGCCCGACCTTCGGTGGAGTAAACCTTGAGGACATCAAGGGACCCGAGTGCTTCAGGATCGAACAGGAACTGATCAAGCAATGCAATATTCCCATCTTCCATGATGACCAGCACGGAACTGCCATCATCGCCACTGCAGGCTTGATGAACAGCTGTGAAATTGTGGGCAAGAAGCTTGAGGACATCAAGGTAGTGGTCAACGGAGCAGGTGCTGCCGGTATCTCCTGTGCCAAGATGTTTGTAGCAGCAGGGGTGAAGCGCGAGCACATCATCATGGCGGACAGCAAGGGAGTCATCTACCAAGGCAGAACGGTTGGCATGACGCCAGAGAAAGAGGAGTTTGCCACCTCGGACAAAGCCCGCACCCTCGCAGAAGCCTTGGTCGGTGCCGATGTCCTGATGGGCCTTTCGGTTGCAGACTGTGTGACTCCGGAGATGTTGCTCTCCATGGCCAAGGACCCTGTGGTTTTCGCCATGTCCAACCCGAATCCTGAGATTGGCTACGAGCTGGCAATGGCCACCCGAAGCGACCTCATCATGGCAACGGGAAGAAGCGACTATCCCAACCAGATCAACAACGTGCTCGGCTTCCCCTTCATCTTCCGCGGCGCACTTGATGTCCGTTCGGTCATCATCAGCGAAGGCATGAAGATGGCGGCTGCCAAGGCTCTTGCAGCTCTGGCCAAGGAACCGGTTCCTGCTTCGGTTGAGAAAGCCTATGGTGGGCAGAAGTTCAGCTTCGGCCGCAACTACATCGTTCCCAAGCCGTTCGACCCCCGTGTCATCGAATGGGAAGCTGTTGCCGTAGCAAAGGCTGCGTGTGAGGAAGGTCTTGCCCAGAAGCCCATCACCGATTGGGAAGCATATCGTGTTTCCTTGGTGAAGCGGATGGAGAAGTACTGGAACTGAGAATCTTTCAGAGTACATCACCGAGCCGTCCCGAAAGGGGCGGCTCTGTTCTTGTCTTGGGTGCTTTTGTTCTTGTACGATGGGAACAGGAGTACCTATCATGCAGATCATTACCTGTACCGAAGAACACCTGCACCAAATGCTGTCCATCCTCAATGAGGTGATAGAACATACCACCAGCAACTATGACTATGAGCCGAAAAGCGAGCATGAGTTGCGCCAGTGGCTGAAACAGAAGCAGGATGATGGATACCCCGTGTTGGGCGTGCTTGATGAGTATGGCTTTCTAGCGGGATTTGCAACCTATGGCCCTTGGAGACCCAAGAAGGGGTATCGCTTTACCTATGAGCACTCCATCTATGTGGCAAAGGAGCAACGCAGAAAAGGGTATGCACATTACTTGCTTTCAGAGCTTATAGGCTATGCACGCTCATCAGGCGGCCATTGCCTGCTTGCAGTCATTGATGCCGATAACAGTGCTTCCATTGCCCTCCATGAGGGGTTCGGTTTCAGCAAGTGCGGGCATCTGCGGGAAGTCGGGTACAAGTTCAACCGTTATCTGGATCTGGTGCTTTACCAATTGCTGCTGGAATCGGAGAGAGTCTGACGTTTCGGATTATTGGGATCTGAGGAGAAAAAGGAAACCTGCCAGGCGGCAGGCTTCTTTGTCTCTGTCATTCGATGCCGAGCATCTGCTTGAGCTGTTCCTTGGCTTGGCTCAGGATGTTGGTGTACTGCTCATCCAACTGAGCAAGCTGTTTGTCCAGGAGTTTCATGAACTCCGGATCCTGCTCAGGACGGAGGATGAAGTTCGGGCCGTACTGCTTGCGCAGCTGTGCCTGCTTCTGCTCCAGATGGGGGGCGAACTGCTGTTTCATCCGCTCCACCAATTCATCCTGGTTCTCCAGATACTGGCTGAAGAACCCTTCCAGCTGACTGATGAGCTCTCCTGCCTGCTCGTTGCCTTCAGCCACAATGAGGCCGAGCTGGACTACCTTGGCAAAAGATTCCTTGAACGCGGCAGAGCGTGGCAAGGAGAGGTTGGAGAGCAGTGTGAGGGCCATGCCCTCCTTTACCAACTGCTTGTCCTCGCCTGCATACTGGGCAAACTGCTTATCCGTTGCTTCCTTCGTTGCATCTATATCGTTGAGAAAGGTTGCAGCAAGCTGCCTCCCTTCCTTGACCTTGAGGTCATGCTTGATCTTAACCGGGTCGACCTGGAGCGCTTCGGTCTTCTCCAGCGCCAATTCCCATGCTGATTTGATTATTGCCATTTCTCACTCCTGTTGACTTTCTCAAAGATAGTACAGTTCTCCGTCTTGGACAAGTCTTGGTTTGGTGGTAGGCTCGACCTATGGAACTGGAACTGACGATCATCTATCTCTTTGACCTCTTCGGCACCTTTATCTTTGCCATAACCGGAGCTGTGAAAGGGGTGCGCCTGAAACTCGACATCCTGGGAGTGGTGGTCTTTGCCGCCACTGTCGGCTGTGGTGGGGGAATGTTCCGCGACATGCTGCTTGGGGCAACCCCGGTTGCCGCGTTCACCAACAGCTCCTACATTCTGATTTGTGTTGGGACCGGGCTGGCTGTCTTCTTTCTTGCTCCCAAGTTCGTTGGCAAGTGGCGTGTCATTCTTTTTGCCGACTCCCTGGGTCTGGGCGTCTTCACTGCTCTTGGGGTGGCCAAGGGAGCCATGTATGGCATCGGGCCGGTCGGCCAGGTGCTCTGCGGAGTTTTTTCTGCAGTTGGAGGAGGGGTGGTTCGCGATATCATGAGCCGTTCCGTCCCTACCGTACTGACCACGGATTTCTACGCAACTGCCTCCCTCTTGGGTGGTATCGTCTATCTTTTGCTGGAAATGACCAGCCTCGGACTCTTCGGTAAGTTCATGATTGCAAGCAGCACGGTGTTCATCATCCGTCTGATTGCGATCAAGTATCGCTTTCATCTCCCGGTTGCCGATACGGCACTGCCGGTGGATGACTATCTCAATCTCCAGAAATGATCGGAAGGCCTATGCTCTCATATCCCGTGTACTATGAACAACCCTATCTTACCAGCTTGGAAGCAACCGTCGTCTCTCTCTCCTCCAAAGGGGTCATCCTCGACCGTACCATCTGTTACCCTGAAGGGGGAGGGCAGAGCGGCGACATAGGGTTGGTCGGTGGTTGCACGCTGGTGGACACCACCAAGGATGATGAACACACCATCTACCACCATGTTGAGAATCCCACCTTCAAAGAGGGTGAGAAGGTGCTCATCGAATTGGACTGGAAGCACCGCTACCACTTCATGCAGATGCATACTGCCCAACATGTGGCAAGCGGACTGCTCTTCTCTGAGTTTGGCATTCAGACGGTGAGCGTCCACCAAGGACAAAGCATCCTTACCATCGAGACGGATGCCCTACAGATTCCTTTGGAAACCTGTCATCTATTGGAAGACCTGGTCAATGAGCAGATCCTTGCTTCTCATGCGGTGCACTATGAGGTGCACACCCAGGCTTCGGCACAGGAGCTCGGATTGAGAAGATCCATCAAGGTGGAAGGGGATGGCGTGCGCTTGGTGGTTGTAGAGGATGTGGACACCATCGCCTGTGGTGGCCTGCATGTGGCCAATACCCGTGAGATCGGGCTCTTCCACTATGCAGGGCAGGAGAAGATCCGTTCCCATATCAGGCTTATCTTCGCTGTCGGAGAGACAGCACGGAAGATGATACGGACAGCTGAGG
The DNA here is from genome assembly GCA_001603115.1 of Spirochaetales bacterium Spiro_05. Taxonomy (GTDB): domain Bacteria; phylum Spirochaetota; class Spirochaetia; order Sphaerochaetales; family Sphaerochaetaceae; genus Sphaerochaeta. The sequence continues at coordinate 33,027 of LVBG01000020.1, read as the reverse complement.
CGGTAGCCGCTGAGTTGGGAACACTCTTTTCCGCTCCCTTGGAGGAGTTGGTGACGGTGGCCACCCAAGCAGTAGAGCAGGCTGCTTCGGACAAGCGCGACCTGCAGAAGGCGCAAGAGCGCATTGCTTCTCTTGAACTTGACAAGCGCGTACAGAAGGCGGCAATGAAGGACGGTGTGCCGGTCGTGGTCTGGGATGTGGATGCAGATCTCTCTCTCAAGGACATCGGTCTAGCCGTGCTCTCCTATCCTGATCTTGCCCTCTGTGCGGCCAAGCAGGACGGACAGCGGGTACTCTGGCTCATCGCCTTGCAGGGACGAGCGAGCGAACTGCTTGATTTTCCACAGGCCAAGCAGGCTTTGCTTGCCACCATCAACGCAAAGGGTGGGGGGAAGAGCCCTCTCTACCAAGGGGCTGGAACCGGAGATCCTGAGGCCCTTTTCTCTGCCTTTCGGGAGCGCTTGGCATGAAAAAGCCTCATTGGGTGGACGCACTGTTCTCCAAGAAAAGCTATCTGCGTGAGGATGGTTCGTTTCATGTAAGAAAGCTGCTCTTCCGCACATTCATCGCCATGCTCTTCATCTTCACCCTGTATTTCTTTGGGTACCGGATATACACCGGTTTCGGATGGGATCAGAATGTGGTGGTGCGTACCTTCATTGAGAATTTTGGGGTGTGGGGTGTAGCCCTGTATGTCTTCATTGTTGACCTGTTTGTGCTTCCGCTTTCGGTGGACCTGATGTGGCCGTTCGTCCTGGAGTGGCATCCGTTTATGATCATCACAGTCATGGGAACAGCCAGTGTGGCTGGAGCCTTCTGCGCCTACCTCTTCGGCAGGCTTGTAGGCTTGATCCCGGTCTTCCGCAAGTGGGTGCTCAAACAGTCGGGGACCCATACCGAAACCCTGATCACCAAATATGGTATCTGGGCAATCGTCATCAGCGGGCTGACGCCGCTGCCGTTCTCCACCATCTGCACGGTGGCAGGCATCGTGGAACTGAAAGTCCACCATGTCCTGCTCTCCTCACTGATTCGCTACGTTCGGATGGGCATCTACTATCTTATCTTCGCTGGCCTGATCGTCATCGGCTGAGCACAGCCTGCACCTCATCAATGACCAAGCGGGTGCGCAGGGCTGCATCGCCTGTGTAACCGCGTGCATCGAGTACCGTCTCGATCTCAGACTCTGAGAGGAACGAGCGCACTTCGGGATCCTGCTTGAGCATCTCCTTGAGCGTGTTCGGCTGGCCATCCTGCACCTCAGCCCAAGCCTTGAGACTGTGGGAGCGGATCAACTCATGCATCTCCTGTCGATTTGCCCCCCGCTTGCCAAGCTCCATGAGCAGGCGCTCGCTGGCGGCAAAGATGCCGTAGGCTGCAAGGTTGCGCTCGATGCCCTTGCTGTGGATCTGCATACCGGTTACTACCTTCAAGGCAGTGCTGAGAATCTCATCGGTGGTAAGGAAGAGGTCGGGAAGGATCATGCGGCGGTTTGCACTGTCGTCGAGGGTTCTCTCCAGCAATGTGGAGGCGGCGTTCTGCCACAGTGCAGAAACCTGGCCCTCCACATAGCGACACAGGCTGTCAATTTTCTCGCTGTTGATCGGGTTTCGCTTGAAAGGCATGGCTGAGGAGCCCACCTGCTTGCTGCCAAAGGGTTCGCTCCACTCGCCGATGGGAGGGGTTTGGAGGAGCCGGAAGTCAAAGAAGAACTTGGAAAGGGTGCAGCACAGCGAGGAGATGGTCTGGCCGATGCGTAGGTCCTGCTTTCTCGTGTAGATCTGGGTTGCCGCCGTATAAGCCTCGATGCCCAAGTTTTCCATCACCTTCTGCTCCAGCTCACGGGCAGTGAACGCCGTTCCCATGAGCAATTCGGCATAACTGGCACTCGTTCCCACAGCCCCTTTCATTCCCTTTCCGCGGATTGAGTCGTGCACTGCAATCAAGTGTTGAAGATCTTCCTTCAGATCCTGGGCAGTCTGGGCAAAACGATAGCCGACGGTGGTGGGTTCTGCAGGTTGGATATGGGTGAAGGCCATGCAGGGAGTGTCTGCAAAGGCTTCCATTTTCTCAACAAAAGCTTTCAAAAGCTGCTTGGTTTGCTCAATGAGAAGAGCAAGCGCTTCTTTGAGGCGAAGAGCATCCATATTGTCCAGGATATCCATGCTGGTGGCACCAAGATGGATAATGGGTGCGGCATTGGGGCACTGCTCTGCATACGTCTTGATCTCGGCCATCAGGTCATGATGGATTTCCGCTTCAATGGCCATTGCACGGTCGATATCGACGCTGTTTTGATGGGCTTTGAGCTCGCTGACCTGTTGTTCGGTGACCAAGCCAGCTTCCATCTGGGCAGAAGCAAGAGCTATCCAGACACGTCTGAGCAATCTTCGTTTGTGTGTCTCACTAAAAAGAAAGCGCATAGGCTCACTGCCATAGCGCCACGTAAGGGGTGAGATGTAGGTGTCATGGGTAAAGCTTTGCATACAGACCTCCGCTTACCCATGACTGTACCTTCTAAGGCAAGGCTGCGTCAATTGACGTAACGGATTGTCTCCCATGCCTTGTTGTACATCTCCAGATTGGGACCCAAGTCATCCTTCAGCTCGTAGTTGGTGAGCATCTCCACCGTGTAGAACGGGGTGGTGGTGCGGTACTTCTCGGCTTCGGTATTCACCGAGGCGGGGAAGTGGAAACGATCGAGGAACTGGGCATAGTTTTCCGGCTTGTGGATGTAGTTGATGAACTCAAGGGCGAGCTCGTAGTTGCGTGCTCCCTTGGGGATGCTCATCGAATCGATGTACATCGGCCCCCCATTCTCAGGCAGGAAGAAGTCGATGTCCTTCCACTGGTTCTCTGGAATTTCCTCAAAGATAGCTTCTGCATATCCGTGTGAAACCCAATACTCACCGGAGGCGAACGCCTTGGCAAAACCCTCGGCATCGAACTTGACCAAGTTCGGTTTCCACTTGGTGTTGACCAATACGCGAGCTTCTTCCAGCTCTTTGGCATTGGAGGTGTTGACCGAGTAACCGAGGTAGGAAAGGGCATCGCCCATGACCTCGCGCATATCATCCATCATGACCATGCGCCCTTTGAGGCGGGTATCACCAAAGATGTTCCAGGTCTTCTCATACTCTTTGACCATCTTGGTATTGACAGCAATACCAGTGGCCCCGATGTAGTAGGGGACCGAGTACTCCATATCAGGATCGTAGTATGCCTTGTCACGGGCAAACTCGGTGATGTATTGCAGGTTGGGCATCTTTGAGGTGTCCAGCTTCTGCAGCATTCCCAAGTTCTTCATGATCGAGACATAGTCACCGGAGGGGAAGATGACATCGTAGCCTGCATTGCCGCTTGCCATCAGCTTGGCGAACATCTCCTCGTTCGAGGCGAAGTAGTCGAGCACCACATCAACGTTGTACTCTTTCTCAAAAGCTTCGACGACAGAGTCAGGGGTGTAGTAGGACCAGTTGTAGACATACAATTTCTTGCTGCCGGTGGTGTTCTTCGAATCGGCGTCAGAGCCCTTGGAGCAGCCGAGGAAGAGAGACGAGGCCAGGACAACCAGGCCCAGGGCCAGGATGAAGTGCTTGGTGGTAGGTTTGCTCATGCGAAACCTCCTGTGAAAATGGTATCTGCCCGTCCAGGTCAACATACGCCATTCCCTGGATCGGTGGTAGAAATGAAGCCTTGGAGCCAAGGCACAGCATACGATTCTAGGCTGGGGTGGAGAGGAGAAAAGTGTAGTGTCCGTTCATGATGGTGTTCATCGGTTTCTCCTGTTGAATCAGCCCCATAATTGGGTATTTTGGAGAGTGAGTCAATCACCTGAAGGGGGAAAACAACAAATTGGCAAGATTTTTTTATGCTTGCCATTTGGTGTTGCCTAAACTCTAGATATCGTCGATACTTGCGAGAAAACGACCATGAACACACAGCACTATATACAGCAGGAAACCAACCTGCATACCCACAGTTATTTTTGTGGACACGGAACAGGAACCATAGCCGAATATGTCGCGGAAGCCCAGAAGCAGGGACTGAAATTGCTTGGTTTCAGTGAGCACTGCCCGGTTGAAGATAATCGGTGGAACCGCAGTAGGATGGCTCTTGAGCAGATGAGCATCTATGAAGATGATATTGCCAACGCAAGAGCGGAAGCCTCGCTTCCCATCCTTACCGGCTATGAGTGCGACTATCTTCCCCAGTACCGCTCTTATTATCAAGAAATCGGGGCGCGTGTGGATTATCTCATTTGTGCCATCCACGACCTCTCCTTGGAACTGGAAAGGGAGTATTCGCTCTTTTGGAATACCCTGACCAAGGATGATCTGCATCGCTATGCCGACCTCTACTGTCAGGCGCTCTCCTCCGGCCTTTTCCTCTTTGGGGCTCATCCTGATGTGTTTGCCTACAACTACCACACGTGGGATAAGGAAGCTGAAGCGTGCAGCAGGGCTATCATTGAGTGTGCTGTCGCCATGGATGTTCCCTTGGAGATCAACGCAAACGGTATGCGCAAGCGAAAGGTAGATACCCCCCTCGGGCAACGTTACTCCTATCCCATCTCAGAGTTTTGGCAGATAGCAAAAACCTATCCGTTGAAGGTGGTAACCAACAGCGATGCCCATGCTCCCTTTGAAGTGAACGTCGGCAGGAAGGAGTGTTTCAGCTTTGCTTCTGATGCTGGACTTTCCTTTGTTTCCTACGAGTTGGAAGGGAGGAATCTGAAGGTGGTCAGCTCTTAGCTCGCTTTTCCATACACGCTACACACATAACTGCCTCAGGGACTGAGGAGAGCCTCTCTGCTGAGATTTCCTCGTTGCAGACAGGACAGAGGCCATAGTTTCCTGCCTCAATGCGGTCAAGCGCATGCTCCAATCGGATGATCCTTTTCTGATTGAGCGCCTGCACATGTTCCTGCACCGCTTTCTCTCCTATTGCTTCCATGCGTGTAAGGCGCCCTAAGCTTACTGAGGGCTCAATCACCTGTGTCTGTTCGGTAAGATATTCATCAGTCTCCCGAAGTGAAGCGATGAGTGCCTCGATCAGCTCTTTTTGGTTTGCCAAAGCTTCATGTGTCATGATTGTTCCCCTTGACTGCTTGCTGGTTTGAAAGGTGTGAGGACCAGCATGATAATCATAAGCATACACCAGATCAGGCCCAGTATCCCAGCTCCTTTGTAGGAGCCGAAAAACCGCTGGATCACGCTGAAAATCCAAGGTCCTATGGCACTTCCTGCCACATTGACAGACATGGCAAATCCGCTGATCTGTCCCAGGTGCTTGCGCCCATACAGCTTTGGCCAGGTGAGGATGTTGAGCATCCCGAACATGCCTCCCCCAACTCCGAAGCCCAGTATCGCCACAAGGTCGCCCAGCAGGGAACCCAAGAAGAACAGCGAGAACGAAGCAATGACCAAAGATGCGATGAAACCTGCATAGATGGATTTCATGCTGATTCGATCGGTGAGGTAACTGCCCAGAAAGCGGGCGAGGACCGAGACCACCGAAATGGGGAGAAAGATTCTCACGGCTTGGTTTGCATCGAAACCGACTTCCTGGTAGAGACTGGTGATGTGGAACGTAAAAGCGGTATTGAAAAGACTCCAGAATCCGAGCGATGCAAGAATGAGGTAGAAGGCACGATCGCCTCTGGCTTGCTTCAAATCTTTTTCTACTGTCGCATCGGGAACTTTATGGGCCTTGCTGCTGGACAGCGTTTTCATCCCCTGTTCCACTTCAATGCCACAGACTGCGGGCTCTGGACGGAAGACAAGCAGAACAAAGGGGAGGAAGAGAAAAGCCAGGATGAAGGCGAGCTGCACAAGGGATTGTTGCCAACCCATTTGATTGATCATGGACTGGAGCGGTTGTGGTGCATAGGAGAATCCGAAAGCGGTGATGACGCCCATCAGCCCCACCGCCAGTCCTCTCCTTGGGCCGAACCACTTGGCTACCATGCCTCGGGAGACCAGCGTAAGGACGCCCTGCCCAAAAAAGCGTATTCCCAAGAAGCCCAGTATGGTAACAGCAAGGGTTGCTATGCCCATGGGAAGGCCGAGGGATGAGAGGGCTTGGGAAAGCGGTGCTGCAAAGGCGAGCAGAAGCAGAAAGAGGCTGAGCATGACGCTGGCGATGGCAGCAACAATACGAGCTCCATAGCGGTCGAACAAGACCCCTGCATAGGGGATGATGAGGCTGCTGATGAGTGTTCCCGCCATATAGGCTGAGGAGATACCCACCCGGCTCAGGCCGAGGGCCTCCATAAGATGATCGGTGAATACAGAGACTCCCATCGTCTGGCCAGGGATGGATGCAAGCACTCCGATCGAGCCGGCAAAGAGGATGATCCAACCGTAGTAGAAGGGAAGGGAGGGAATTCGTGAAAGGTGGGGGATACTGGATGCAGTATCCTTGGCGTGATGCATGAACGACTCCTGGGATGATATGAAGGCACAGTATGGATACTTTCTTCTTTTTCGGCAACCGCTACAAGAAAGCTCGGGAGCAGAGGCTATTGCCCCTGCTCCCGAGAGAGCTCCCTGATAGGGTGGTTACACGAGGTTCAGAGACTTGAGAAAGTCAGCGGCAACCTGTTCCACTGCCTTTCCTTCCACGTCCACCAGGTAATTAAGCTCGGTCATGGTAGCGTCATCCAGCTTGCCTTCAAGCAGATTCAGCACATCCTTGAGTTCGGGATGCTTGTCCAACACTTCCTTGCGCACAATTGGTGCTGCATGGTAGGGAGGGAAGAAGCCAAGGTCATCCTCGAGGATCCTGAGGTTGTACTGCCTGATCGGACCGTCGGTGGCGAAGGCGTTGGTCACGTCCATGTCCCCACGTCCGATAGCCTGGTACTTCAAGGAGGCGTTGATTTTCATCGGATCGCCCTTGAAGGAGATACCGTACAGATCCACCAGCCCGTCGAAACCGTCCTGGCGGTCGAAGAACTCATGTTCAGCACCAAAGACCAAGTCACTTGCATAGGGAACAAGGTCGCTATAGGTCTCCACTCCGAATGCTTCATAGACTTCAGGTGTTACGGCAAGGGTATAGGTGTTGTTGAATCCGAGAGGTCCAAGCCAAACGATGTCAAACTGTTTGGCAAACTCTTCTTTGACAACCTGATATGACTCTTCAGGATCGTTGATCACATCCATTTTCAGGTGGGCAGAGAGGCCGGTACCGGTATATTCGGGATAGACGTCGATCTGGTTGTTCTTGATTGCGTTGAAGTTGACGAAAGTACCACCGAGGTTCAGCTTGCGATTCACCTTCAGGTCTGTATGGGCTTCCACCAGTTGGGCGAGCATTTCGCCGATGACGATGTTCTCTCCGAAGTCTTTGCTTCCGATGGTAATCGTGTCATTTTTGGTGCAGCCGGTAAAGACAAGTGCGAGTGTTGCCAGCAGCAGTGCTGCGATGGTAGTGAATTTTTTCTTGTGCATATAAGTAAGTCTCCTTAACGTGTGTGTTTGAGTAGTCGTTTTTCTGCTTTGCCCATCAACCAGTCGAAGAGAAGGGCTATGAGCACTACCGGAATGGCTCCAAGCAGGATGCGGTCCATATTCCGTTGCTGGATTCCGCGATAGATGATGTATCCCAAGCCTCCCGAGCCGATGAGTACTCCCATGACGGCGATGGAGAGGGAGTTGACCAAGGCTACCTTGAAGCCTGAGAAGATCATCGGGATGGAGAGGGGTATCTCCACCTTGAGCAGCCGTTGGCCTCTGCTCATGCCCATGCCCCGTGCTGCATCGATGATATGGGGAGGCAGCTGGGTCAGGCTGGTATAGGTGTTGCGGATGATCGGAAGCAGTGCATAGAGCACCAGAGCGACTCCCATGGTCAGGTCTCCGAGCCCGAAGATGATCATCAACAGGGCAAGAAGTGCCAGTGAGGGAATGGTTTGGATAAGTTCAGCGATACTGATGATCACCGAACCAAGCTTTCTTCTCCAGTAGGCAAGGACTCCGAGAGCGATGCCCAGAATGGCCGCAAAGAACATGGAAACGGCCACGATGGTTAGATGTTCAGCGATTGCACTCATAAGTTCGTTCATGCATTCCTCCTAAGCCCCTTCGGGGTGATGAGTTTTTGCACCAGGCCGATGAGGGCGCTGAACGCAAAGGCTAGTATGGCTGAGGGTATGGCCCCTGCCAGGATATAGTCGGTGTTGTAGGTGGCAAGTCCGGTCCAGATCCAGTCTCCGAGGCCTCCGGCTCCAATCATGCCGGCAAGGGTAGCCCAGCTGACGATGTAGACGGCGCTGATGCGGATCCCGCTGACAATGGCGGGCAGGGCCAAGGGAAGCTCGACCTTGAAGAGCACCTGGCTCTTGGTCATGCCGATGCCTTTTGCTGCATCCTTATAGGAAGGAAGCACCTCGATGATGCCGGTATAGGTATTGCGCAGGATGGGCAGGATCGAGTAGACCGAAAGTACGGCAAGCGCCGGAAGGGTCCCGATACCCATCAGAATCAAGGCAAAGCCAAGCATTACCAGACCAGGAATGGTCTGAACCATGCCGGCAACTGCCAAGACGTAGGCAGCAGCTTTCTTGTGCCGGGTGAGCAGGATACCCAAGGGAATGGCGATGAGAATGCCGATTCCCACCGAAACAAGGACCAAAGCGATATGCTGTCCAAGACTGACAAGCATGGCTTGTGAGTTGTTGGTGAAAAAGTTGATCAATTTCATGCCGACAAGTCCCCCCAGAGGGCCTCGCCCATCGCCTTTGCCGTGCTGGTCCGGGTAATGATGCCTGCAACAGTACGGTTGTCATTCAGGACGACCACATAGTTGGATGTGGAGGAGAGCAACTTGTCCAGCGCATCCTTCGCATCATCCTTGCGTCCTACGGTCATGGTTTCGCTGTTGATGAGTTCGGCGATGGATCGGCCTGCTTTCCCTCTGGCCTTGATGTCCTCAATGGAGAGGGTGCCGAGGTAGGTATCATCGTCATCGATGACCACCAGGCTGTTGATATCGCGCTTGCTCATCAGTTCGATCGACTCAAGCGTCTTGGCGCTCTTGTAGACCTTGTAGACCTTCTTCTTCATGAACTCCTCGGCAAGCAAGGGGGCCACCGGGCCATCCTCGTTCATGTGTTTGCCCATGAAGTTCTTGATCACCTTGCTGGCAGGGTTCTGCAGCATCTCCTCGGGGCTGGCCATCTGTACGATGTGCCCTCCGTCCATGAAGATGATGGTGTCGGCGAGTCTGAGGGCCTCGTCCATGTCATGGGTGACGAAGACGATGGTCTTTTTCAGTTTTTTCTGGATGCGCTTCACCTCTTCCTGCAAGCTGTCACGGGTTACCGGGTCCAGCGCTCCGAAGGGCTCATCCATCAGGATGACCGGAGGGGAAGCTGCCAGGGCGCGCAGTACCCCGATTCTCTGCTGCTGTCCGCCGGAGAGCTCACTTGGGTACTTGTGGGCATTCTCCTCGTAGGGCATATCAACCAAGGCAAGCAGCTCGCGTACGATGCGGTCGCACTCATCCTTGGAGTACTTCAGCAATTTCGGTACCACACAGATGTTCTGTTCAACGGTCATGTTCGGGAAAAGCCCGATCTGCTGGATGACATACCCAATCTTGCGGCGCAGTTCAACAGCATTCTGCTGCGTGACGTCCTCGCCGTCGATGAAGACCGTCCCCGGTTTGGGTTCGATAAGGCGGTTGATGGTCCGTAGGGTAGTGGTTTTTCCACATCCGCTGGGGCCGATCAACACGACAAACTCGCCGGTTTTGATGGTAAAGCTCAGGTCATGCAGTATGGTTTTTGACCCGTAGCGTTTTGTTACGTTCTTGAATTCAATCATTGTTCATTGTGCTCCTCGTGTTGTTTTGGTCAGAAAATATGTCTCAGGTTTAGACAACCTAATAGTAATATATAAGTTGTCAGTTAGGCAACCCAATGCAAAAAATGTCCTAAAAACACTTCTTGACAAGCCAATAATCGCCCTATACGATGATTCTGTACCAAAAGCGATGACAATTCTGTTCACAAAGAGCAAGAAAAAACCCTGTCCAAGCGGGCAGGGCTTCAGAAACCTTGTACTGATTCCGGCTATTCGCCGCACTCGTCGTGATGGGCATGCTCATGGCAGATGCTGCCGGTGGATGCCAGATTACCTGCAAGGTACTCTTCAACCACCTTGCGGCTGTCGCCCTGGGCTCCGAGGATGACTTCAATGTTGTGCCCATTGAAAATATCCACAGCTCCACCTCCCATTCCTCCGCTGATGATGGTGTTCACCCCCAGTTCGTGGAGGAAATTGGGCAAGAAGCCCGGGCGGTGTCCCGGATTCTGTACACTCTCAGAGCTGAGAATCTTGTCCCCTTCCGTCACGAATACCTCAAAGGTCTCACAATGCCCGAAGTGGCCACAGACCATCTTGTTCTCACTTGCTACTGCTACTTTCAACATTCCTTACTTCCTCATTTCTATGGTTTTGCAAAGCTCCCCAATATCGGAGCCGTTGTACGATTCGATACTTCCATTCTTCAGCTCGGCCTTCATGTCCTGATGCATGTGTTCTTGCATGATATCTCTTCCTTTATCAACAGATGAGCACATCCCCACCTGACAGGTAGGCGATATGATCTCCCATTCTCTTTTTCAGATACGTATAGTTCTCCTCTCCGGTACAGTGGCAGGTAGAGTAACGAGCCTTAGTGGCGAGCAGAATTTCCGCGATGGCATCCAGCACCTCCGGTTTTTCCGGTTCCCCGGTGCGGTGGTTGTAGAGGTGGAAGCCCCCAATGACGTGGGTGGGGTAGGCCTGCCAGTGCTCATGTGCGCTTTTCACGATATTGACGATACCGCGGTGGGAGCAACCGGAGACCAAAAGCCTGGTCTCTCCCTCCTCGATCATCAGATACTGCTCATGGGTAAAAGAATCAGGGAGATAGTGCTCTCCCTCCTTGCGATGGAGGCTTTGGTTGCCGGAAGGAACGAACTCACTTCTTTCCACTCTGGAGAAGAGTGTTATTCCTTCGGCTATAGGCGTGTAAGCACTGGTGTCTATGAGACGGTTGTTGGCCGCCAGATCCTGATCAATGCCGATGTAGTGATACTCACCGTCTTCCCGTTGGGAGTAGTAGGGGCCGAACGCTTCCCTTCTGATATACACTGGAGCATGAGCATTGAGTGCAAGGAAGGTTTTCAATCCTCCTGCATGGTCGTAGTGGCCATGGGAGAGAATTGCGAGATCCACCTTGCCAAGGTCGATGCCCAACGATTCGGCATTCTTGGCAAAGAGGTTGCTTGCCCCGGTATCGAAGAGGATCTTCCTGCTTCCTGTCTCTATGTACAGGCTCAAGCCATGTTCGCATCCTATAGTGGGTTGTGAACTGGTATTTTCCAACAAACTGGTTATCTTCATCCTTTCATGGTCTCCCTTGCCAGGTGTAGCGTTCGGTAGTAGATGGACTTCACTGCTTCAGAACCATTTGAAGAAATCTGGTCGAGTGTCAGCCCCTGATTGAGTGCGCGTACCGCTTCACGGTCATAGGGAATCTTTCCCAGGAAGGGGATGCCCTCCTTGAAGCAGAAAACCTCAATCTCCGCACTCTTTTGTTCATGCATATCATACTTGTTGACGATTACAGCCACCGGCACCTGCAACTGCCTGGCACTGGCGATTACCCGTTTCAGGTCGGCTATTCCGCTGACCGAAGGTTCGGCAACCATGAGTGCAAGGTCTACACCGCTCAGCGATGCGATGACAGGACACCCGATACCTGGGCTTCCATCCAAGATTGCGACCTCGTTGGGATCAGCAGCCTTTTTTAATTGGTTTTTCACCTGATTTACCAGTTTGCCGGTAGTTCCGCTGCCCATAATCAGGGTCGCTGTGCTGAAATGCTCATCGCCCCGTTCTAGCAGACGCAGGTCTCCGACCTTGGCATCGACAAAGCTGATGGCATCCTGAGGGCAGGCATAGGCGCAGGCTCGGCATCCCTCACAGGCAATATTCACTACGTGATAGTGTGGTTCAGCCTCGATGGCATCGAATCGGCAGACTTGTCTGCATGCATCACAGCCGATGCATTTCTCTGAGTCAATAGACGCCTTCCTCAACCCCATATAGTCCTGTTTTCCCTCTGTCTCATAGTTTCCCATGACCAGGTGTAGGTTGGGTGCATCGACATCACAATCGGCATAAGCCTTAGCCTGGGAGAGGTGGATGAATGCACTTGCAACGGTGGTCTTGCCTGTCCCGCCCTTACCGCTGAGTATGAGGATCTGATGCATCCGCTGCCTCCTTGCGTATCGTTTCCAGCAAGTTGGAGAAGTAAGCATGGTAGTGGCCAAGCTCTTCGCTGGCGATGAGCCCCTCACTGGCAAGAGCTGCCAGCTTGGGGTCATAGGGCAATGTGCCTGCGATGCTCAGGTTGTGAGCAAGGGCATATTCCTTGCTTGGGTTGCTTGCACTCTCTTCATTTTTATTGAGCAACACCGCACAGGGTTTTCCCAAAATCTGCACCAATTCATGGACCATGGCCAGATTGTGTGCCCCAAAACGGGTTGGTTCTGCAACCAGTAAGCAATAATCTGCTCCCAAGATGGCTTCGGTTACCAGGCATCCGCTTCCCGGCGGACTGTCGATGACGACCAGATCCTTGTGCTTTTTTTTGAGGAGCGCCTTGATGAGGGGAACGGCTTCGCTCTGCCCGATGTCAAGGATCCCATCCTCAAAGCTGACTGTACCATGCCGGCCCTGTCGTACCACTCCCAAGGGTTGTTCGACCTCGGTGAGTGCCTTCTTGGGGCAGAGTGTCGTACAGAGTCCGCAGCTGTGACAGACCTCGTTGAAAACCAGAAGCTGTTTGCCGATCAGGGCAAGGGCGTTGAATGCGCACGCCTCGGTGCAGATGCGGCACCCATCGCACAGGCTCTGATCGACAACAGGCTTGGGGACAGTCACAACACGTGAGGATAGGATGGTGGGCTTGAAAAACAGATGGCCGTTGGGCTCCTCAACATCGCAATCGACGTAGGTTGCCTTCTGTGCCACTGCGGCAAGATTGACAGAGACCAAGGTCTTTCCCGTCCCTCCCTTGCCGCTAAGCACTGCCACCGTCAGGTCAGTGCCCATGGTGGAATCCGGGGTGGACTTCACCCAGAGGAGCAAGCTTTCCTTCCTGCAGAGCGGAGATATTGTCCGCAACACTTAGGTTCAAGGCCTTGAGGATTGCTATCTCTGCAGCTTGGAGCACCTTTGCAGCATTCTCGCCGAGGCGGAATGTGATAAGAGTTCCGATGCTCTGGTCGACCAAGTCCTGGGCTGCCTGGATACCCGCTCCACCTGCACTATCTGCGGCAAGATTGGTCATAAAGGTACTGCTCTCAGTTTCTGTATTGTAGAGACAGTAGTAGGGTGCCCTGCCAAAGGATACGCAGGTTGCGCTATCCAGGCTGTTTGCCTCTGCCGGAATTGCTATGATCATGATTCTTGTGCTCCTTCTTGCTCCATCTGTCTTCGTCTGCAGCCCCGACCACAGCCGCGGCCGTGCCTTATGCCATGATCGTTGAGCTGATACTCACCGCCTTCGATGAGCAGTGGCTTTCCCTCAACCAGAGAGTGTGCCAGCTTCTTGCGGGCACTGTCGTAGATACCCTGGACCGTGGACCTGGCCACACCCATTTGGACACTGCACTCCATTTGGGTCATCCCTTCATAGTCGATGAGTCGAAAGGCTTCGTACTCATCCACGGTCATGAGTATCGGTTCCATCTCGCCGGCCCCAACCCCGAGCGGGCCGAAACGGCTTGTTTGGGGCAGTGAACAGACATGTCTCCATTTTCTTGGTCGCGGCATATGCTTCCTTTTATTTCTGATGTTCCTGGGCGAGCAGGCTCTCCACCTGTTTCAGCTCCTCTTCGAGAATGCGCTTGCGCATGGTGAGTGTCTCGTGTCCGACACTGGGCTGGACTGCAGCAGCGCCGCATCTCCAACCTCGGCCCATTCCGTACCCGTTCTGTCGGGCACAGAAGCCCATTCCCCGTCCCAAAAGGGATCCGAATCCCATTGGACCTGTTCCGTCTCTTCTTGGCATTGTGTGCCTCCTGGGATGAATCTTATTAATGGCATATGCCATCAACTACTTTGACTATAGCCATGTTATTGGCATATGTCAATAACTATGCGAGACTTCTTTTCTTTTTTCTCACAGGACAGTGAGAGGACGTATGAACTGATTGCCTCAGTGAATGGGTTTGGTTGGTATGCAAAAGAAGAGGCCCGCCGTGAATGGCAGGCCTCATGATATACTACGGAACTGATTACAGGATGATGATCTGGTCTCTTTCCGGACCGACGGAGATGTACTTGATCGGGCATCCGACAAGTTCCCCGAGGCGCTTGCAGTAAGCCTGGGCCTTCGGCGGCAGATCTTCCCACTTCCTCGCTTCGGTGGTGGGAGCCATCCATCCGTCAAACTCCTCGTAGATAGGCTCTGCAATCTCCTGCTGGGCAGTTTCGGGCAGGTAGGTGATCACTTCCCCGTTCACACGGTAGGCGGTGCAGACCTTGATCTTCTCGAAGGTGTCCAGCACATCCAGCTTGGTAAGGGCAAGGGCGGTGAAGCCGTTGATCCAGCAGGAGTAGTCGGCAGCCACGGCATCGAACCAGCCGCAGCGGCGGGGACGACCGGTGGTCGCACCGTATTCGCCTCCGATGGCCCTGAGCTTCTCAGCAGTCTCATCGGTGAGCTCGGTCATGAAAGGACCTCCGCCCACACTGGTGGAGTAGACCTTGGTGACCCCGATGACCTCATCGATTCTTCTCGGTCCAAGACCGCTTCCGATGGCAGCTCCACCGCTGGTGGGACTGCTGCTGGTGGTATAGGGGTAGATGCCCCAATCCAGGTCGCGCATGACCCCAAGCTGACCCTCGAGGAGAATCTTGCGGTTCTCTTCATAGGCTTGGCGAACTATCGGCAATGAATCGATGATCATATGGCCAAAACGATCCTTCCATTTGGCGCACAGCTCCATCAGCTCATCAACGGTGTATTCGGGAAGCCCGAAGTAGGCGAGTTCGCGGTTTTTCTGGGGGAGGGCCATCTCGATGCGGTTCCTGAGGCGGTCGAAATCCAGCAGGTCTGCCGCCCTGATGCCCGATCGGGTGGCCTTGTCGCTGTATGCCGGCCCGATGCCACGCTTGGTGGTGCCGATTTGCATCTTGGAGCTCTTTGCTCCTTCCTGGGCGCCGTCAAGGGCGCGGTGGTAGGGCATGATCAGGTGGGCACGCACATCCACAAAGAGGTTGTTCACCTCCACACCCTTTGCGGTGATGGACTCAAGCTCCTCTGCCATGGTCTCAAAATTGACCACGGTTCCAGCCCCGACGATGTTCATCGTCTCGGGATTGAAGATGCCCGAAGGGATGATGTGCAGGGCAAACTTGCCCTTGTCGTTGATGACGGTGTGTCCGGCGTTGTCGCCGCCTTGGAAGCGGATTACCAGATCTGAGTTGACTGCCAAGTAGTCGACGATACGGCCTTTGCCTTCATCTCCCCACTGGGCTCCCACGATGGATGTTACGTTGCTCATGTGTACAGCTCCTTGCCTTCTTTTGCGAGTGCATCCAGCATCTGTTTCTCGTTCTCGGTGTGCACCTCGATATCATCAGCGTCCCAGGGATACTTGATCCACAGGTCTGCGAGTTCCATACCGGCGAAATAGCGTTTGATCTCAACCGGGAACTCGACATCCTTCTCCTTGTTCTTGTTGTGGAGAACCAGCACGGCAATCTCCTCGGGGTTGAATTTGAGCAGTTCCCCGACACAGTAGGCGAGGGTTGCACGGGTGTCATCGACTTCATCAATGAGCAAGACCTTCTTGCCCTCCAGTTGGGACTGCACCTCGTCGATCCATTGGATCTTGGTGGGGTGGTCCTTGTGCTTCTTGTCGATCCCATAGTAGGAGATCCCGACTGCGTAGATCGGACGGTTGATGAAGGTCTTCATGATCCTGGCAGGGATGAAGCCTCCGCTTCCGATTGCAACGATTACATCCGGGTCATAGCCGGAGGCCAAGAGCTCACCACTGAGCTTTTTGACCAGCTTGTGCACCGAATTGTAACTGACGTAGAACTTCTTGTCGTCCATCTCTCGCTCCTTAGGCTTGTGGATACATCTCTGCGATGTAGGGCAGGGTTCTGTGTTTTTCGTTGTAGTCCAGGCCGTATCCGACGACCCACACATCGGGAATGGTGAAACCGATGTAGTCGATGTCCACCGGCACAACGTGGCGGTCAGGCTTGTCCAGCAGGACAGCGGTTTTCACCGACTTGGGGTTGCGTGTCTTGAAGTTGCGGATGAGGTAGTCAAGGGTGTTGCCGCTGTCAAGGATATCCTCGACGATCAACACATGCTTGTCTTCCATGTTCTCCCGGGTGTCCATCAGCAGGCGAACGTTGCCGCTGTGATCTCCTTGGTAGGAGGAGAGGGCGATGAAGTCGATGACATGGTCCACGCTCAGGCGCCTGGCAAGGTCGGCGATGAAGATGAAAGATCCCTTCAGTACCCCCACCAGGATCAACTCACCCTTTGACTGGGCATAATCACTGCTGATCTGGCGAGCCAGTGCGTCAACTCTCCGGTTGATCGTGTCGGCATCGATGAGAACACGGGCGAGATCCTCTGTCAAAGCAGGGATCGCGAGGGAATCATTCATTGGGCCTCCTCAACGCAACAGCTGAACTGTTGGAACATGTTCTGTATGCTTGTAGGAATATACGAAAAGAGGGGGAGTGTCAACGTTGGGCGGTCAGCCAAGCGGAGGGCAGGAGAGCAATACTTTTTGCCTCTTGACCACGCTCTTGTGCAGAAGCTACACTGAAAGCAGAGAAAAGGAGGCCCATCATGTATGTTGAAGTTCCCTTTGATGTATTGCAGATGAATCCGTTCAGTGCAATTGGTAATGATGGTTTTCTCGTCACTGCCGGGAATGCGGAGAAGTTCAATACCATGACAGCCTCCTGGGGGTCCATGGGGGTGCTGTGGGGGAGAAACATCATGACCCTCTACGTTCGCAAGAGTCGGTACACCCATCAGTTTTTGGAGGAGCAGGACGGTTTTACCGTCTCCTTCTTTCCTCAGGAGATGAAGGATCGTCTCCTTTGGTGCGGTCAGCACAGTGGCAGGGAGTATGACAAGATTGCGAAGACTGGTTTGACCACCACCTTTATTCCTTCACCACATGGAGGCGAACGTGTAACCTTCAAGCAGGCTTCGTTGGTTTTCTCTTGTACGAAGGCAGCATCGTTCGACTTGGATCCTTCCTCGTTTCAGAGAAGCGAGGTCAAGGAGTTCTATCATGACGGGGATCTTCATACCGTCTATATAGGTTTCATTGACAGTATCCTTTCCAACCAATAGGATGGAAAACACTATATAGGGCCTATGGCCAGCTTGGAAAGGCAGGACTGGATATCCTGCCGGGGAGCAAAGATGATTTTAACCAAGGAACAGGCGCAGTCTGCGCTCTCGATCATGGTGCGTTCGCGTCATTTCGAAGAGCACATCGATGCCTTCTTCAAACGGAAAGAGATGCATGGGACCACCCATCTCTCCATTGGACAGGAGGCAACGCAGTCGGGTCTGGCGCTTGCCCTTAAGGAGGGTGACTGGATAGTCCCCACCCATCGCTGTCATGGCCACACCCTCGCTCGGGGTACCAACGAGCGAAAAATGTTCAGTGAAATGTTTGGTTCGGCCGACGGAATCTGCAAAGGTTTGGGCGGCAGCATGCACATGACCGATGTGGAGACCTGGAATGCAGGCTCTTCTGCGGTAGTGGGCAGCGGGGTGAACCTTGCCTTGGGCCTTGCGTTTGCCTTGAAGATGCAGAAGAGCCAGGCTATCAGCGTGGCGATCTTCGGCGATGGGGCAACCAGCCGTGGTTCGGTGCATGAGAGTATGAACCTTGCTTCCGTATGGGAGCTTCCCCTTCTTTTGTTTTGTGAAAACAACAACTATGGGATGAGTGCAGCTGCAAGCAAAATGATCTCCACCTCCTCCATTGCCAGTCGTGCTGATGGATATCGCATCAAGCATGCAACGGTTGACGGCAATGATGTGGAAGCGGTGTACGATGCTTGCAAAGAGGCCATCGAGTATATCCGCTCCACCAGCCGCCCCTTCTTTTTGGAAGTGAAGACCTATCGTTGCTGCGGCCACTCCAAGAGTGATGCCTGCCTCTACCGAAGCCGGGAAGAGGAGCAGGAGTGGGAGAGCCGCGACCCCATCTTCCTGTTCACCCGAGCTCTGGTGGAAAGCGGATACTTCACCGAAGAAGAAGTTGCCCACCTCATCCTTGAAGGAAGAAAGCGGGTGGATGATGCAGCCGCTGATGCGACTGCAGTCCGTGATATTCACATCAATCTTGAGCAGGCAATGGAGTACCTCCATGCCCCCGAGGATGAAGAAACCTACAAGGTCTGCAAGAGCACGACCAGGATCAGCTATCGCGATGCCATTCGTGAAGCGCTTGATGAGGAGATGTCCCGCGACCGTGCCGTACATCTCATAGGGGAGGACATCGGCCTCTATGGTGGCTGTTTCCGTGTCACCGGAGATCTCTACAAGAAGCATCCCACGCAGTTGCATGAGACTCCAGTCAGCGAGGAAGCCATCACCGGCCTTGCCGTTGGGGCTGCCATGCTCGGACTCAGGCCTGTGGTGGAAATCATGTATGGCGACTTTGCCACCCTTGCCAGCGATCCCATCATCAACCATGCTGCAAAGACCCGCTTCATGAGTGCAGGCCAGCTCTCCTGCCCGATGGTCCTCAGGGCACCGATCGGAAGCGGGACCGGCCATGGAGCCCAGCACACCCAGTGCCTGGAGGCGATGTTTGCAAACATCCCCGGACTCATCATAGTCGCACCCTCCTGCCCTGGCGATGCAAAAGCCCTGCTCAAGAGTGCAATCCGCAGCAATAATCCGGTTCTCTACTTTGAACACAAGAGTCTGTACAACACCCTTGGTCCGGTAGGCGATGAACAATACATTCTGCCCATCAGCAAGGCGATCACAAAAAAGCGGGGCAAGGATGTGACCATCGTCTCCTACAGCCATGCGGTTACCACCTGCCTTGAGGCAGCAGCCGTGCTCAGCCTGCAGGATGAGATTGAGGTCGAGGTCATCGATCTCGCCACCCTCAAGCCCATGGACAAGGATGCCATCCTCAGGTCGGTCAAGAAGACCGGAAGGCTCTTGGTGGTTCATGACAGTCCACAGTTTGGAGGGTATGGGGCGGAAGTGGTTTCCGTGGTGACCGGTGACAGCGATTGCTTTGCCTCATTGGCTGCCAATCCCCGCCGTCTATGCGGAAAAGAGAGTCCCATCCCGTTTGCCCCGGAATTGGAGCTTGCCGTCATTCCATCCAAGGAAGAGGTGGTGGAGGCGGTTCGTTCGCTTTTCTCCCCTGCATAGCCTTTCCTTTTTTTCCTGTAGACGCTAGAATACAAAGCACTTGCGCCGCAGCACTCCTGCGGCGCTCATGTACAGGAGTGAGAAGAGCATGGATATCGACGTAAAGAACCTGCATCCACTGGAAGTACGCCTGCTCAGACATGTTGACCTGCAACAGGACATAACAGCTGAGCGAATCGTACAGGAGTTGGAGTACAAAGTGGGGCAGTGCAACCAGGCGTTCAGCTGGTTGAGCGCAAAGGGCTATCTGGTCGAGAAGAGCCGCATGAGCCGGATTTTCTACGAGCTGACCGATCTCGGAAGAGAACAGCAGGAGAAGGGAACCCCCGCCCAGCGCATCTTTACGTTTATCAAGGCTGAGGGTGCACAGGCGCTGCCTGAGCTCGCTTCAGCCTTGGGTCTTGAAAAGAGTGAGGTGGGTTCAGCTTTTGGTCAGCTTTCCAAAGCAGGTCTTGCCAAGATGAATACAGAGAACAAGGCCGAAGCCGTTGCCGACGAGCTCGAAGGCGAGTTTTTGGTTACCAAGAACTTGCTGGACAAGGGCTTGGGCGGTGAGCTTGAGGAAGCCATGCTTTCTGAGCCTGAGAAACAGGCGATGGCAAAGATGGCCAAGAAGCGGGGTGCAAGCAACTCCCCGTTCAAGGTAATCGAGCGTGAAGAAATCGTCTTCAACCTGACTGATGAGGGCTTCTCTGCCAAGCAGGCTGTGCTTGCTGCCAACATCACCGGTGAGGAGCTGGGTCTGGTTACCAGTGAGATGCTCTCCACCGGAAGCTGGAAGACCGGTTCGTTCCGCCCCTATGGGCTCAACGCCCCGACCAGCCGCCTCATCCCAGGTCGCCACAACCCCTACGGCAACTACCTGCAGTGGGTCAAGGACAAGCTGTGCAGTCTCGGTTTTGAGGAGTTCGACGGCTCTCTTGTGGAGAACGAGTTCTGGAACGGAGATGCTCTTTTCATGCCGCAGTTCCACAGTGCCCGCGACATCCACGACGTCTACTACGTGAAGGATCCGGTGCACGCCAAGGCCATCGAAGAGCCTTGGCTGAGCCAGGTTGCTGCAACCCATGAGAATGGGTGGAAAACCGGAAGCCGTGGCTGGCGTTACAGCTTCGACCATGAGTTCACCCGTCGCCAGGTACTTCGCAGCCAAGGAACGGTGCTTTCTGCACGCCAGCTTCCTAAGGCAAAGGTTCCCGGCAAGTACTTCGGTGTTGCCCGCTGTTTCCGCTATGACCAGGTCGATGCAACCCATGGTGCTGACTTCTACCAGACCGAAGGGATCGTACTTGGCGATGATGTCAACCTGAAGACCCTGCTTGGGCTGTTGAAGATGTTCGCCGAGGAGATTGCAGGAGCTGAGGAAGTGAAGTATGTGCCCGGATACTTCCCGTTCACCGAACCATCGATCGAGGTGCACATCAAGCACCCTGTGTTGGGATGGTTCGAGCTTGGGGGAAGCGGAATCTTCCGACCCGAGGTCACCAAGGCCTTGGGAATCGATGTGCCGGTGCTCGCATGGGGACTGGGTATCGACCGCATGGCTCTGATGCACCTGGGCCTGAATGACCTGCGTGAGCTCTTCACCCCGAACATTGAGTCGGTACGCACGAGAAGGGGGAACTGATGCCAAAGATTGAAACCACCGGCAAGTTGTTCTACAGCTTGTTGGGAAGAACATTGCAAGATAGTGAGCTTGAGGAGATCTTCCCGGTCGCCAAGGCTGAGCTGGATGGTCACGAAGGTGACCTGCTCAAGATTGAGCTCAACGATACCAACCGCCCCGACCTTTGGTCTGCAGCCGGCATCGCCCGCTTGCTCAAGGCCTATTGGGGTGTTGAGGCTCCGCTGTATGACTTCTTCTCCACCAGCGAGGAGTGCTTTGACAGTGAGGGCAGGGAGCTCATCGTAGATGCATCGGCCAAGGAAGTCCGCCCCTATTCGATCGGGTTTGCTGCTCGTGGTCATGTGGTTGATGAGGACGACTTGGAAGCCCTGATCCAGAGCCAAGAGAAGCTGTGCTCTAACTTCGGGCGCAAGCGCAAGACAATTGCCATGGGCATCTACCGCTCCGACCTCATCAAGTACCCGGTGCACTACCGAGGTGCCGATCCCGATGCAACCTCCTTTGTTCCCCTCGGGATGGACAGAAAGCTCACCCTGCGTGAGATCTGTACCGAACATCCGAAGGGGAGGGAGTACGGCCCGATCGTAAGCGACTGCCGTGTATTCCCCTACCTGCATGACGACAATGGGGATACCCTCTCCTTCCCGCCGGTCATCAACAGTGATCGCATTGGTGCTGTCGAGGTGGGTGATGAGAATCTCTTTCTTGAGCTGAGTGGCATGGACCTCCGGGATCTGCTGCTTGCCGCCTCCATCATGGCCTGCGATATGTCTGACATGGGCTTTGAGATACTTCCTGTGAAGGTCCGATTCCCCGAGGAGACTGAGTTCGGTACGGAAATCACCGTTCCCTACTACTATCAGGAGCCGGTTTCCTGCACCCTTGAGCAGGTTCACAAGACGCTGGGCCAGAAGATGAGCGGCGAGGAAGCTGTCGCTTCGTTGAAGCGGATGGGCATGTACGCCATCTACAGCGATGGTTCCCTCTTTGCAACGGTTCCCGAGTACCGCAATGACTTCTTGCACCCCGTTGATCTGGTTGAGGATGTCATGATCGGGTACGGCTTGGGCAACTTCGAGCCTGAGATGCCCCAGGACTTCACGGTAGGACGACTCAGCCCTGCCGAAGAGCTGGGACGCAAGGTGAAGGACCTGATGGTCGGCCTGGGCTTCCAGGAGATGATGTACAACTATCTCGGTTCGAAGCGTGAGTATGTTGACAACATGAACTTCCCCCAAGAGAAGTGCATCTTCATCTCCAATCCGATGAGTGAGAACTACGAGGTGGTACGCCCCTCCATCATTCCCTCTCTGTTGGAGAGTGAGAGTGTAAGTGCACACGCTCCCTTCCCCCACAAGATTTTTGAGGTGGGCAAGGTTGCTTTTCTGGATAGCTCTGACAACAGTGGCACCACCACGCGCAACAATGTCGGCTTCTTGGCAAGCGACAGTATCATGGGCTTCAACGATGTCTCTTCTTTGGTGAACACCCTTTTCTACTTCCTGGGCAAGGAGTATACGCTCTCCGCCCTTGAAGGGGATGGTCGTTTCATCGAAGGGCGTTGTGCAAAGGTGATGCTCGGTGAGTGTGAAGTGGGTATTTTTGGAGAGATCCATCCCCAGGTGCTGGCCAATTGGGGCAGCACGATGCCTACCATTGCCTGTGAGATCGATCTGGATCTGGTGATGGCGAACTGACAATCCATATCATATGTACCAAAAAACGCAGTCTGGAACCAACCGGGCTGCGTTTTCTCTTTCCTAGAGCACTCTTGCCACTAGCAGGAGCAGGGCGAGGGCGAGGGCGAAACCGAAAAACAGGTCGGAGAAACGAGCTTTGTATCGGCCAAGCTGGTGGAAAATCCAAGCACCTGGCTTGGTAAGGATGAAGAGAAAGAGCGCAATGCCGGCGAGGGCGGTGGAGAGTGTCTTGGCAAGGGTGTCGGATGTGAAGAAGAAGTGCGCATCATAGCTTTGTACTGGCTGTGCTGAGAGCAGGCCGGCGATGAAAGCATAGGTTTCGGGGGCGAAGAGCCCGGTCAGAATGCATAGCAGCGCCAAGATGAGCAAGCCTGCATGCAAGGTAAGGGGAAACCGTGGACGAAGTCGTGCGGCAAGGGTTTCTTCCTTTTCTTTGGCCGGGAGAAATATTCTTGAGAGCTTGAGAAACGAAGCAACCGTTCCCACCCCTGCCATGGTGAGCATCGGGTAGTGTACTCCTCCTTTGATGGCGTAGGTGAGCAGATTTTTGCTGAAGTAGCCGTTGAACGGGGGGATGGCCATGATGGAGAGAGCTCCCACCAGATAGCATAGGAGGGTGATGGGCAGTCGCTCTCCTTCTCGCTTCAGCGAACGAGAGGCCCCTCTGAGCGTATAGACGTTTCGGTTTGCCCCTGCATCGGTGGCGGTGCCGACAGCAAGAAAGAGCAGTGCCTTGAAAAGGGCGTGGCTGAAGGCATGAAAGAAAGAGACCGAGAGCAGCAGAGCTCCTGCTTGGGTATGTACTCCCGCCTGCAGTGCTAGGCCCCAGGCGGTCACCACATAGCCGATCTGGCTGATTGAGTGGTAGGCCAGCAGCTTTTTTGCATCCGACTGTGCTAAAGCCATGAGAACTCCTACCAAGGCTGTGATAGCTCCTGCATAACTGATCGGAAGCGCAAAGAGTGCAGAATCGGGAACCAAGGAAAAGACCCTGACCAAGGCAAAGAGGGGAATCTTGAGCAGGACTCCCGAAAGCAGGGCCGATACGGCATGAGGGGCTTTGGAGTGCGCATCCACCAGCCACAGGGAAAGGGGCAATACAGCCACCCGAAGCAAAATAGGAACCACAAGCAGAATGAGGCAGATGAGGGCGAACTGTTGGTTCTCTCCAGCAGCCAAGCTCTGGGCAATCGCTTCGTAGGAGAGCGATCCGGTCAAACGGTACAAGCCGAAGGTCCCAAGCAGGAAGAAGACCATTGCAGTCGAGGAGAGCATGAGGTAGGAGAAGGATGCATAGACTGCACTCCCTTTTTGGCTTCCAGCAATGAGGACATACGCTACCACACCCATCACTTCCAGACACACGAACAGATTGAAGAGATCGGCTGTCATGCTGATTGCAGCAATCGCAGCATTCTGCACAAGCAACAAGGCCGTGAAGGAGGAGTGAGCAGGCCCCACTTTGCGCGAATAGATCCAGGCGGGAATGGTAACCGCAGCGGTGAGGAGAATCATCAAGAGGGAGAGGCCATCGAAGCGATAGATGATGCCGATCTCCTGGGCCCATGAACCGGCAACGGCTTCCAAAGCTCTTCCCGCCCCCAGTTCACTTCTCAGACTGAGCGTAAGGATAACGGGCACAATCAGGCCGATGAGCATGCCCACATACTCTGCGAGCCGCCGAATTGTTGTCTTGAAAAAGCTCTTGCACACCAAGATCAGAGCGGCACCGAGCAGGGGAAGGTAGACTGGTGCGAACAGGATGTTTGACAACGTATCCACTGCTTACTCCTACCGTACCAATTGGAAGGCCATCACCGAGAGGGCGAGGGCATACCCGAAGAAGAGGTCTGCAAATCTTGCTTTGGGTACGGGGAATTTGGCCAGCAAGCGCTTGCAATACCTGTTTGTGCTGATTGCGGTGAGGAACAGGGCAAGCATAAGGGTGAGGAAGGTTTTGGCTAGTTCACTGTAGGCGCTGTAGCCCATGATGCTTGCCTCCACAGCACCAAGAGGAAGCAAGAGGGTGATGATGAAATTCTTGAACGGCAGGGCAAAGACTCCTCCTCCCAAGAGCAGCAAGCCCAGCACCAAATACGATGCATGGATTGCACCGTATGATTGGGTCTTCATCACCACAACCGGCCGTTTAGACGGGAGAAAGAGGACGGAGAGTTTGAGATAGGCGGTGATGGTAAGCACCGAGGTAATGGTCAGCAGGTATGCCGACCCATGGCCTTTTGCAAGATAGGTGAGCATATTCTTGCCCCAGAAACCCAGTGTCGGCGGAAGCGCTGAGATGGAAAAGAGGGCTATGCAATAGCTTATGGTAGTCAGCGGAACACGTTCCCCACTTCCTTTCAGAGAGGCGGTGGCACCTCTTGCTTTGCTCAAGTCCTTCGTTCCCAGTGCGTCGGTGGCGGTTCCTATACTGAGAAAGAGGAGGGCCTTTGCCACGGCATGACAGAACGCATAGAAGAGTGAGGAAGCGATGAGCAAGGCTCCTCTTTCGCTTTCAAGCCCAACTTCGATCGCCAGTCCGTAGGCGGCGACCACATAGCCGATCTGACTGACTGAACTGTATGCCAGCAATCGTTTCGCCTGTACCTCCCGAAGGGCGAGAAGGATGCCCACTGCGGCTGAGACTCCTCCTGCCCACGCGAGGATTGAGCCGATGCGCTCGCTTGCAGTGACCAACAGCAGGAGCCTGATCAGGGCGAACAGTGGGATTTTGATCAGGACGCCGGAAAGGAGTGCAGACACTGCGTGCGGGGCTTTGGAGTGCGCACCCACCAACCATCCAGAGAGCGGAACCACTGCACAGCGCAGCAAAGTGGAGACAACGATCAGTGTCAGACTCATCTGAGCGACGATGAGGTCGGCCCCGGTGAGACTGTTCTTCACTTGGGAGATCAATGCATAGGAGAGCGAACCGGTAACGCGGTACAGGCCAAAGGCACCGACAAGGAAAAAGACCATTGCGGTGGCACTGAAGAGCAGGTAGGTGAAAGAGGCTAGTACGCTGCCATCCTCATCGCTCGATGCGATCAGCACATAGCTGGTAACCCCCATGACTTCCAGACAGACAAAGAGGTTGAACAGGTCAGCGGTAAGGCTTGTTGCGGCAACCGAGGCACACTGAATGAAGAAGATGATGGAAAAGCTCTCTCTGTGTGAGGGGTTGCTTTTGCTGTACAGGAAGACCGGGATGCTGATGGCAAGGTGCAGGGCAATCAGAAGCCAGGAAAGGCCGTCAAAGTGGTAGTGGATACCGAGGTTTGTATCCCAGGCTCCGATGACAGTTTCCACACTCTGATGGGCGATTATTGCCGGTTTCAGAAGAGCAAGGCACACAGCAGGGAGGATAAGGCCGATGAGAAAGGCCATGCTATCCATGGTCTTGCCTGCCTGTCCAAACGCTTTGGCCGATACCAAAAGCGCTGCGGCGAGGAGGGGCAGATAGATGGGCGCGAGAAACAGGCTCTCAATGTTCACGCTGCAGCCTCTCTGTAATGACCTGGATATCAAGCGAACCGGTTGCCTTGTAGAGTCGTACCGCCAAAGCAAGGCTGAGTGCACTGACACAGACTCCGATGACAATGGCTGTCAGCATCAGGGCTTGGGGGATCGGGTCGACCATGTTGGTGATATCGGCATCAAGAATCGGGGCTTGGTTGCCGATCCTGCTCCCTTCCAGAATGAAGAGCAACACCACGCTTGCATTGAGCAGATTCAAACCGAATATCTTCTTGATGATATTGCGCATGCCCACAATCGCTGCGAATCCAGAGAGAAAGAGCAGGGCAATGAGGATGCGTTCAATGATCATGGCTGCCTCCCATCATGGCGATGCACATCACCGCAATGCTCGTTCCCACTTTCAAGCCGATGATGATGTTCAGCAGGATGATGAAGTTTGCCGAGAGGGATGAGGCGGACTTGATGGGGTTTCCGAAGAAGCCGCTCTCAAAGAAGACACCGCTGATCGAGGCAAGGATGAGCAACAGAAACGAAAGGGACTCGATGCGCGACAGAACAAAGGTGCTGGTCAGCTTGCTCTTCACCTCGGTTCCCAGGGCAAGGAAGACAATTGCAGAGGCAACGATGACGCCCCCCTGAAATCCTCCTCCTGGGCTGATGTGCCCATAGAGCATCACATAGAAACCAAAGAGCAGGACGATGGGACCCAATTTGGAAGCAACAGTCTCCAAGAGATGGGTTCTCAGCCGGTTGGTAGGCCTTTTTTCCGGCGTCAGGGAGAAGCTGGTTGTCTCTTCATCGGTTTGCTCCTTGCCCAGCTTCACCAGGATTGCCATGGTGCCGGTAACCGAAACCAACAGCACCAATGTTTCTCCCAGGGTGTCCATTGCACGGTAGCCAAGGTAGATGGCACTGACGGTATTGGTGGCCCCGGTGTCAGATTGTGCATTCGCAAGCAGGTAGTTGCGGGCATGCGTGGGCCAGCTGTGGTTGCTGAGGATGATGGGAACCACCAGAAGAGAGCAGAGCAGCACAGTAATCACAATCTTGATCAGTTCAAGCTTCTTCATGGCTCCTCCTTGTCACGGCGCTGGGTATGGCGTATCGCCCAGACGAAGATGACGGTGGATACCCCTGCTCCCACCGCCGCTTCGGTGATAGCAACGTCTGGAGCCCGAAGAATGGTGAACAGCAGGGCGCTGAGCATGCTGATTGCAGAGAGTGCAATGACCGAATGCAGCAGGTCCTTTGCAAGGAGTGCGTAGACGCCCAAGGCTAGGATAAGACTCAGAAGGAGGATATTCATAAGCTCTTGTCCTCCCGATTCATGGATGACCGTTGCCTCTCGGCATCCTCCGACTCCCAGATGAAGCGGGCGACGATCGAGGATCCGGTGGGAGCGCTGATCAGGAAGAACACAATGAGAATGATCATCCTCAGCGTGCTTGCAACCGAGGGGGAGAGCAAGAGCAGGGCAATGAGGTAGGAAAAGACTGCCGTCGTACCGCACAGCGAGCCTGCATGCAGGCGGCTGTAAGGGTCTTTGAAACGAAAGAGCCCGACCATCCCGACCAAGCCGAAGGCCGTCCCGATGACAAAGGCAATCAGGGCGAGTATCTCACGTACGATCATCATGACTCCTCCTTGCCTTTTTTCAGGAATCGGGTGATAGCCAGGAAACCCAAGAAACCGAAAATGTCGTAGACCAAGGCCACATCAAGATAGAGCGTTCGCTTCGTGCTCACTCCCCAAAGAATCAACAGCGCAAGGGAGACTGCCGCAAGGACGTTCAGGGCGACCAGCCGGTCGCTTGCGGTCGGCCCGATCAGCAGCCTGATCAGGGTGACGACAGCAAAGAAGGTAAGGCAGTAGAGCATTGCCTGAAGAATCAGTTCACTCATAGCCAGGTCCTCCCCAGTGCATGCTCCAGCCGGGTCTTGATCGCCTCCCCAGCTGCCTTGGCATGGGTAGTGGAACACAAGAGCCAATGGACGGTGAGGTGATCGTCGTTGAGGTCGAGTGTCATGGTCCCCGGGGTGAACGTGATAGCGTTGGCGAGAATGGTGCGAGCCAGATCCGAGCGAAGGCGGGTGCGAAAGTGAACGATGCGGGGGTTGGTGTTGCCCGTTATCACAGCCTTTACCACTTGGAAACTGGATGCATAGAGGGCTGCCACCATCAGGATGAAGAAGCGGATGAGGGAGAATGGTCTGGGAATGAAGAATCGAAGATTCGCCTCATGCTCAGGCAGGAAGATGTGGTAGGTGAGGGACGCGGAAAGCAACGAGATGAAAAATCCGAAGAGCAGGGAGAAAAACCCTGCATCTGCACTGAAGAGGATCCAGACAACGAAAAGAAAGAGGGTGGTCAAACCGAATCGGATGAGAGCCCAGGTTCTTCTGCTGTTCATTTACTGCTCCTTATCGATGATCAGCTGCAGGAATGCCTCACTCGTAGGGGCCGAAAAGAGCTGCTCGCGAAGCTTTTTCTGGTGCAAGAGCCTTGCCAAGCGGCTGAGTATCTTGAGGTGGAAGCTTGCGCTGCTCTGTGGGCCTACCAAAAGGAAGATAAGACCGACATCGGTCTTGTCCAACGCCTTGAGGTCGATTGCGGGACTGAGGCGCATGACTGCCATCAGCGTCTTGTCCATGGATGGGCATCGTGCGTGCGTGATGGCACAGCCTTCTCCCATGCAGGTGGTGTGAAAACCGCCATCAATGACCTTCTCCATCAGAGAAGGGGGAGCCAGGGTGGGATGGACGGACGAGAGCGTGTCAGTAAGGGTCTTGATGATTTTTTGAAGCGAATCCGCCTTCCAGTCGAGCAGGATGCATTCGCTTGCAAGCAGTGTGCTGATTCCTTCCATGGCTATACCTCGTCCTTTTCATCGAGCAGACCGGCTACCCAGTCAACTGGCACGGTGAACATGATGCCCGAACCCGGCTGATCCAGGCCGCCTACCACCTCATCGACCAACTCTTTTGCTCTCTTCACCACCTCAATGTCTTTCACCACCGAGAGGATGGTCTTGTTGTACGGCCTGTTGCCTTTCATGAAGTCCTTGAATCCTTCGAACAGGGGGACTTCATAGGCTAGAAAGCGGCCCATGCCTTCGGAGTCGAGGATGGTGGATCCTGTGATGCCGGCTTCCACGTAGGCTTCCAGCACCTCTTCCAGATACTCTTCATTGTTCAATATGAAAACCAATAACTTCTTCACTGGCTTATGTATCTCCCTTGCTGGAATGCTCTTGATGGTAGCATGCACCGCATGAGGTGGTCAAACCAAAAAGAAATGTGCATACGTTTTGAATAATCATACAGTTTTGGGCCTCGGGTATTGACACTGAACAAGTGTGAGCGGTAAGGTTTCGGCATGAACAGAACTATCGCAAAGGCCCATCACCATCATCTTCTGAGAATGCAACCGTAGACAGGTGGGCTCTGGTACCTTATATGCAGACCTCCGCATGTCGCGGGGGTTTTTTTATACCCTGACAAGGAGATGGCTATGGCAGAAGTGCTGAGAATCGCAATCCAGAAGAGTGGGAGACTGAGTGAGAAGTCTTTGGAAATCATCAAGAACTGTGGCATCAAGTTCGGCAGCGATGCACGGGTGCTCAAGGAACGGGCGTCCAACTTCCCGCTCGAGTTCCTCTATGTTCGTGATGACGATATCCCCGGCTACATCCGTGATGGGGTCGCCGACATCGGTATCGTAGGAAGAAACGAGTACGACGAGCAGGCCATCGATCTTGAGGTGCTTCGGGACCTCGGGTTCGCCAAGTGCCGCTTGAGCATTGCTGTTCCCCTCGACTTTCCGTACACCGGTCTTGCAAGCCTTGAGGGCAAGCGGATCGCCACCAGCTATCCCCACATCCTGGGAGGAATTCTTGCCGAGCAGGGAATCAAGGCAAGCTTCATCCAGGTCAGCGGTTCGGTTGAGGTGACGCCCCAGGTAGGTATTGCCGATGCCATATGCGATTTGGTTTCCACCGGTGCAACGCTGGCAATGAACGGATTGCGTGAGGTCGAGGCAATCTATACCTCCACCGCGGTCATGATCGGTCGCAAGAACATGGGCAGCGAGGAGAAAAAGAATATCCTTAAGCGCCTTGAACTGCGCATCGACGCTGTCATGCGCGCTTCCTCCTACAAGTATGTGTTGTTCAACCTGCCGGAGGAGCATCTCGATCAGGTGGCTCGCATCGTCGGCGGCATGAAGAGCCCGACGGTCACCCGTTTGATGGAGACTGGTTGGGTGTCTGTACAGACGGTAGTGGCAGAGGATACCTTTTGGGATGTCTTCGAGCAGCTCAAGGCGCTCGGTGCCCAAGGCATTCTGGTCACCCCAATCGAAAAGATGACCGAGTAGGGGGAGCGATGGCTTATCTAACACGCTTTGACGTTACCCAAGAGCAAAACCTTGCTGCAGCCTTGCAACGCAACACCACCAATGGATCTGATGTGGGAGAGCGGGTGCGTTCCATTCTCGAAACGGTCAAACGCGAAGGGGATGCGGCACTTTTGCGCTTTGCACTCCAATTCGATCGGGCAGCATTGCAAGGTTTGCGGGTAAGCGAAGATGAGTTTGCGGAGGCTGAGAAGTTGGTCAGTCCCACTCTCAAGGCTGCACTTGCCGAAGCCTTGAAAAATATCCGCACCTTTCACCAGGCACAACTTCCCCAAGGTGAGCAGGTTGACGTGGCTCCCGGGATTGCACTTTCTCGCAGGGTGGTTCCTCTCAGCCGGGTGGGGCTTTACATCCCCGGCGGTACGGCTCCCCTGTTTTCCACCGTTTTGATGCTGGGAATTCCGGCCCAGGTGGCAGGGTGCCCATCGGTGGTGCTTACCACCCCGCCTGACAAGCAAGGGAAAGTTCATCCAGCCATTCTGTACGCAGCAAAGCTCTGTTCCATCACAGAGGTCTATAAAGTTGGGGGTGCACAGGCCATAGCAGCACTTGCTTATGGAACCGAAACCATCAAGGCAGTGGACAAGATTTTCGGGCCGGGCAACCAGTATGTGACCGAGGCCAAAAAGCAGGTGAGCAGTGAGTGCTGTGCCATCGATATGCCGGCAGGTCCGAGCGAGGTGATGGTGGTGGCAAATCCCCTTTCCGATCCTGCCTTTGTGGCAAGCGACCTGCTCAGCCAGGCAGAGCATGGTTCCGACAGCCAGGCGATGCTGGTGGTCAAAGCAAGAGGAGAGGAAGGCTTTGCCTATCTGGACCGGGTGGAGGAGGAGCTCTCCATCCAGCTTGCCAAGCTTGGCAGGCAGAACCATCTGATCAGCAGCCTTTCCAGTTCCCGTGCCTTTGTCTGTCCCAATCTGGACAGCTGTGCCTCCGTGGTAAATGCATATGCCCCTGAGCATCTGATCATCAACCTCAACGAGCAGGAGGATGAGATGCTTGCTTCCCAAGTGGTGAACGCCGGCTCGCTCTTCTTGGGGCCGTACTCGTGCGAAACAGCCGGAGACTATGCCAGCGGAACCAATCACACCCTTCCCACCAACGGATGGGCCCGTTCCTACAGTGGGGTGAGTACCGATTCGTTTGTGAAGAAGATCACCGTACAGAAACTGAGCAGGGAGGCCTTGGTCCGGCTGAGTCCCACCCTGCTTGCTATGGCAGAAGAAGAACAGCTTACGGCACACCGCAATGCTGTTGCGATACGTTTGGGAGGAGAGAGATGAGAGAGTTGCTCAGAAAGAACATTGCCGAGCTCACGCCGTACAGCTGTGCCCGTAATGATTTCACCGGGGAGGCAGAGGTCTACCTCGATGCCAATGAGAACTGGCAGGATTTTGTGGGAAAGGTGGATGCGAACCGATATCCCGATCCCCTCTCTGTACAGGTTCGCAAGGCCATCGAAGAGAAGCTCGGCCTTCCTTTTGCCAACACGTTGCTTGGCAACGGCAGCGATGAGTTGATCGACAACCTGCTTCGCTGTTTTTGCAATCCGGGCAAGGATTCCATCCTGATCATGCCTCCCACCTATGGAGCCTATCGGGTCTTTGCCGACATCAATGATGTGAAGGTGGAGACTGTTCCGCTTACTCCCGACTTTGCCATTGATGTTCCTGCCCTTGAAGCGTTTCTTTCCCACGAGAAGGCAAACAGAAGCGGTGAGGGCAGATTGAAGTTGCTTTTCATCTGCAGCCCGAACAACCCCAGCGGCAATGCCTTCTCACTGGAGGAGATTGAGCGGGTATGTTCGCTTTTCGATGGCATCACGGTGGTTGATGAGGCGTACTACGACTTCAGCAGCAAGCCGAGTGCGGTCACGTTGCTTGGTCGTTTTCCCAACCTGGTGGTGCTCAGGACCCTCTCCAAGTGTTGGGCCCTTGCCAGTGCCCGTGTGGGGATTGCGGTTGCAAGTGAAGAGATCATCGCAGTCTTTCGCAGCATGAAGTATCCCTACAACATCGGCTCCCCCTCCCAGAGGCTTGCACTCAAGGCATTGAAGGAGGCTGATGCGGTACAGCAAGGCCTTGCTCAGATCAAGGAAGAGCGCACTCGTCTTGGAACAGAGCTCGCCAAGCTTGCTTGCGTGAAGCGGGTGTTCCCCAGCGATGCAAACTTCTTCCTGGTGCGGGTGACCGATGCGAATGCACTCTACCACTCTTTGGCCGACAGGGGTATCATAGTGCGCAACCGCAGCAAGGAGATGCACTGCCAATCGTGTCTCAGGATTACGGTGGGCAGCAAGACAGAGAATGACAAGCTGCTGGCAGCACTTGCTGCCTACAAGGAGTG
>LVBG01000063.1 GCA_001603115.1 Spirochaetales bacterium Spiro_05 | reverse complement strand
TACTCTGCAACAATGACAAGCACCCGCAGTTGGGACAAAGTGGTTGCGACAACGCTGTACGCGAAGTGGATGGTCAACAGCTATACGGTGAGTTTCGACGGCCAGAATGGTTCTGCTCCAAGTCCTGCCAGTAAGAGCGTGACCTATGACCAGCAATACGGGACGCTGGCCACCACGACCAGAACGGGATACACGTTCGGCGGTTGGTACACCGGGACCAATGGGACCGGGACCAAGGTGGAAAGCACTACGACAGTATCCACGGTTGCAAACCAGACGCTGTACGCGAAGTGGTCGGCCAACAGCTATACGGTGACCTTTGACAGCGAGAGTGGATCTACTCCAAGTCCCACCAGTAAAAGTGTGACCTATGACCAGGCATACGGAACACTGGCAACCACTACAAGAACGGGATACTCGTTCGACGGCTGGTACACCGGGGCCAACGGAACGGGGACCAAGGTTGATGGTACTACGACAGTTTCCGCGACAACTAACCATACTCTGTATGCGAAGTGGCAAGCCTTAGTTGTTGGAGGCTTGGGGCCAGCTGGTGGATACATTTTCTACGACAAGGGTAGCTACAGTAATGACTGGCGATATTTGGAGGCAGCTCCATCAGACATCGTGTTGGATGGATCTGATTATGGACATATCTTCGGGTATTACCGAACTACCTCTGGAGGGGATAATCTAATAGCGGGTGCGGTGGGTACAGCGATAGGCGCTGGGAAATCGAATACCATATCATTGGTAGAGAGAATGGGCTCGACAGCATACGCAACGTCTTCATCAACAGACACCACTACAACAGCCGACTATGCAGCAAAGCTTGCCTATGATTATTCCCTCACCGTCGGTGGCGTGATATACGACGATTGGTTCCTGCCATCGAAAGACGAGCTGAATCAGATATACTTGAACCTTAAAGTAAAAAATCTTGGGAATTTGTCTCCCTCTGAATACTGGAGTTCCTCTGAGGGTGACGCAAGTGTTTCATGGTACCAGTGGTTCGGCGGTGGGAATCAGAGTTATGGTTATCGTAGCAATACATATATTAGGGTCAGGCCTGTACGGGCTTTCTGATGAGCCATATGACAATTCATCTTTTTTGCTTGTGGAGCAAGTGCAGGGGGCGTAAAGCCCCCTTATCGCTACCAGTAAGGAAATCCACATCCTCCACAGGAAGGACAAAATGATACCTCCGGTGCCGATGCTATGCGTATGTTTTGGGACACTTTTTAATGGTCAGGAGCTCGATTTGAAGACACTTTTTCAGTGACTGCGACCTTATGGGTTTACAACCCCATCCAGTTTCCCAAGCATTGCTTTCCGCCATTATTCCTGGTTAAGCCAAACACTTTCATCGCTTTACCTGCAATCCCAGGATGGCCTCCATCGGATCATAGTCCTTGTCGTTGTGAAGAAGTTCAAACCCATGCTCAAGGCAAAAGGTTGCAATAAGCACATCGATGGTCTTGCGGATCGTAACACCTTTCTTTTTCAGCATCCGGAAATTTTGTGCCGCTTTGATGGCTGTTTTTTTGCCGACAAAGTCATAATATTGAAGAGAATCCATCATTTCCTTAGCAACCTTGAACTGCTTGT
>LVBG01000019.1 GCA_001603115.1 Spirochaetales bacterium Spiro_05 | reverse complement strand
TAAATACATAGAGTCCAAGAATTCTCCCTGAACCCGAGAAAACCCGTACCAAAGAGAAACAACCAATGCTACACTTTCGCTCATGGGAAAGAGTGTAGGTAGAGCAGAAGTGGCAAAAGCCGCAGGGGTATCGGAATCGACGGTATCGCGTGCACTCAACGATTCGCCGCTCATCAGCGACGAGATCAAGAAAAAGGTGCGTATGGTCAGCGAGCAACTGGGGTACTTCCCCAGCCGTACCGCAACGCTGTTCGCCAGCAACAAGAGTTTTGCCATCGGCTTTGTCGTTCCCTACTACCCCAGCATCATGCCCTTCACCCGGCCCTACTTTCCCAGCCTGCTTGACGGATTGTTGCTGGGAAGTCTGGAGCACAACTACACCATAAGCATCGTCTTTGAGAACCATCTCGGCCGCTATCGTTCCTATTACGAGCTCATCAACAGTCATAGCTATGACGGACTGGTCTTCGCCATCACCAAGGACCAGTTTCCCGAGCTGCAACCGCTCATCGACCGCTCCCTCCCCTTTGTATTGGTCAACAACTACCAGGAGGGTGCGGCAAGCATCTACGCCCGGCCGGATGTCGGTATGACCAAAGCCTTCGACCATGCAACCAGCCTCGGTCACTCGCACATCGGATACATCACCGGGGACCTGCAGTTCAAGAACGGAAAGGACAGGCTTGCAATGTTCGAAGAGCTTGCAAGCCGCTACCACTGCACCACCACCATTGTGGAGGGCGACTTCTCTCGAAGTTCAGGCTTCGATGGCTATCAAGCACTCTCCCGAGGTCCCTCCTTGGTCATGACTGCCAGCGACCGCCAGGCGTTCGGCTTCTTCCAAGCCTGCAGTGAGCATGGCAAGCGCGTGCCCCAAGACCTCTCGGTCATAGGATACGACAACTTCCAGCCGGCAAGCACCAGCGCCCCGCCGCTGACCACGGTGAACCACCCCATCACCGAGATGGGAAAAGAAGCGGTGCTCATGCTCGTCAGCATGATCGAGCAAGGGAAGGCCGGTCAGCAGAAGTGGGCAGATACAGACTTGGTAATACGAAAATCAACCACCCGATTCGGAGGCCAAGCATGAGATTGGTCATGATCGGGTGCGGAGGCATGGGAAGCTATCAGGCCAAGAAGTTCACCGAGTTGGGAGTGCGCCTGGTTGGGGCTATCGACCACAATGAGAAGCACAGGACCAGCTTCTGCTCAACCTATGCAGTGCCCTTCTCCTTTTCATCGTTGGATGATCTTTCCTTCTTTCAAGGCAAGGCCGATGCCATCAGCTGTTGCCTGCCTGACTCACTGCACTATGAGTGCTGTCAGCTTGCGCTGTCACTCGGCTTTGCCGTGTTCTGTGAAAAGCCTCTCACCACATCTCTCGAACAAGCCAAGTTGCTCGCTGACCAAGCAAACGGCCTGCCCTTCATGGTCAACTTCTCCAAGCGCAGCACCCCCGCTCTTGCAGCGCTCAAACAGGTGCTGGATGAGGAAACACTCGGCATTTTGGAACAGGTGGAAATATCCTATCTGCAAAGCTGGCAAAAGAGCCACGTCTGGGGCAATCCTGAAGAGAACTTCCGCTGGAAGTGGAGACTGCTCCCCTCCTACAATCCTGGAGGCTGCCTCTCCGACTTGGGCAGCCACCTGCTGGACACGCTCTTCCTCCTCTTTGGAGAAGTGCGTTTCGAGAAGATGGTGCATACCCTGCAAGAAGCAGTACCCATTGCCTACCAAGCAAAGCTGATTGTGGGAGAGCGAACATCCTGTACGCTCACCTGCTCCTACTGCGATGAGCGGTGGGATGACTCGCTGCAGATACGGGTGGTCGGAAGCCTTGCCTCAGCAGAGATCAACACCTCACTTGACCGCAAGCGGGTACGAATTGTCCAAGGCGGAGAAGAGACGTACCTGCTCTCGCCCACCCCCCTCTCTTCCTCCTACCAAGAGTTTGCAAGGTGGGCAGATGAGGGGGTGGCTGGAAAACCTGACCTTGGAGACGGCCTTCGTGTCCAAGCCCTCTTGGAGGAGATGAGCCGATGAGCATAGCGATTGGAGCTTTGGTAGCGGCCAAGGAGTTGGATAGGGAGAATCTTGCGATTCTGAAGCAACTGGGGTTCGAATCGATCGGCATCACGTTTTGGGAGACACTGGGAGAGACGGACCTTCTTGCCTTGGCAAAGCTGGTTGAAAAGGCCGATATGCAGGTCAGCGCCCTCTCAGTCTGGGGAAATCCCCTGGCCAACAGTACAACGGCAGAGGGCTGGAGAACCCTGATCGAGCATGCCTCACAGTTTGGTTCTCCCTTCGTCACAGGCTTTGCAGGCAGAGTCCCCAATACCAGCGTCGAAGAGTCGCTTCCAGCTTGGAAGGATCTCTTCTCCGACCTGCTCGAACGTGCACACCAGCATGACTGCAAGGGCCTGCTTATGGAGAACTGCAGGATCGGGGACGTGTGGAAACGGGGCAAGTGGAACATTGCCATCAATGATGATGCCTGGAAGTTGCTCTTCACCACCCTGGATGATGAAAAATTGGGCTTGGAGTGGGAGCCTTGTCATCAGGTGGAAGCGCTTGTAGAACCCATCGCACAACTTGGGCGCTGGATACACAAAATCAAGCACATCCATGGAAAGGATGCCCATGTCGACTGGGCTCAGCTCAGCACCTATGGCCTCTATGCCAAGCAGAAGGCCATTACTACCACACTCCCTGGCTTCGGTGATACCGACTGGAGAGCGCTTTGTGCATTTCTCACAAGGACCGCATACCAGGGAAGCATCGATGTGGAAACGGAAGGTTCTTCGTTTTTCGATGACCTTGAAACCAAGGCCCAAGCCCTCTCCTACCTGAAAACATGCAGGTCCTGAAAGGTACGTTTTTTCCCTATCATCACGTACAATAAGGACATTTACCGGCCGTTTTTCCTTGCGTAAGGTCAAAAACGTGGTACCATAGTCTCGTGCAAACGAAAAAACGCGAGCTTCTGCACCGCAGAATGCACGCACGTGCATAGGAGGAACCATGAACCAGATTGCATACGGAATGATTGGAGGAGGACCGGGAGCATTCATCGGGGACGTACATAGAAAAGCCATCCGCATCGATGGACTTGCACAGCTGAAAGCCGGCTGTTTTTCCCGGGATGCAGCAAAGTCGAAAGCCTTCGGGGCAGAACTGGGCATCGCTGAAGATCGCCTTTATACCGATTACCAACAGATGGCAACGGCGGAAGCAAAACGCAGCGATGGCATCAAATTCGCAGTCTGTGTCACGCCCAATGCCTCACACTATGAGATTTGCAAGGCCTTCCTCTCCGAGGGCATCCACGTAGTCTGTGACAAGCCTCTTACCTGGACGATTGAGCAGAGCCAGGAGCTTGCTGATATCTGCAAGAAGAAGGGACTGCTGTTTGCCGTCACCTATACCTATACCGGATATCCTGCGGTGAAGCAGATGCGTAAGATGGTGAAGGACGGCATGTTGGGAAACATCCGTTTTGTCAATGCCGAATATCCGCAAGACTGGCTTGCAAACCCGGTTGACGAGCACAGTTCGATTGCACCTTGGCGCATGGACCCGAAGGTTTCGGGCATCTCCAACTGCCTCGGCGATATCGGAAGCCATATTGAGAACATGGTGGCAACGGTCACCGGCCTGAAGATCAAGCGTGTATGTGCTCGCTTGGACTCCTTGGTCGAAGGACGAACGCTGGACGACAACGCCTCGGTGATGGTTGAGTATGAAGGCGGTGCAAAGGGCCTGTACTGGTCGAGCCAGATTGCATTCGGATATGACAATGCCTTGAGAATCCGGGTGTTTGGGGAGAAAGGAGGCCTTGAATGGGCCCAGGAAGACCCTGATCACTTCTATTTCACTCCCAAAGACAGCCCCAAGCAGAAATGGAGCCGCGGCCGCGACCAGTTTGCTCCCGAAGCCCAGCAGTACTCTCGGGTTCCCAGCGGACACCCCGAAGGGCTCTTTGAGGCCTTTGCCAACATCTACAAGCCTTTCGTGCTTGCATTGGCAAAGCAGATGAAGGGAGAGAAACTCAGCGCATCAGATCTGGACTTCCCCAGTGTAGAGATGGGGTTGGAAGGCGTGATTTTCATCAACAAGTGCGTACAGAGCAGCAAATCCGGCTCCGTATGGGTCAACGTATAACACAAAACAAGGAGAAGACACCATGGCAAGGATGGTAACGATTTTTACTGGTCAGTGGGCTGACCTTCCATTTGAGACAATGTGCAAGACTGTCAGTGAGATGGGCTATGACGGTGTGGAAATCGCCTGTTGGGGTGATCACATGAACGTGGAGAAGGCTGCGAAAGATCCTTCGTATGTAGCAGAGAAGCTCGCTGTCCTGAAGAAGTACAACCTTGGCTGTTATGCGTTGGGCAACCATCTTGCCGGCCAGTGTGTCGGTGATGCCTTCGGCGATCCCCGTCTGGCAGGCTTTGCTCCCAAGAACCTTGCCGGCAACGACCAGGCGATCAGGGAGTGGGGCATCCAGCAGATGAAGTACACCGCCCAGGCGGCAAAGAACATGGGATGCAAGGTGGTCACCGGTTTCATGGGTTCTCCCATTTGGAAGTACTTCTACTCCTTCCCCGCCAACTCC
The DNA here is from genome assembly GCA_001603115.1 of Spirochaetales bacterium Spiro_05. GTDB lineage: Bacteria > Spirochaetota > Spirochaetia > Sphaerochaetales > Sphaerochaetaceae > Sphaerochaeta. Next base: position 9,769 of record LVBG01000019.1, on the reverse strand, counting down.
GCCAAGCTGATCGAAGATGGTTATCAGGAGATCTACGACCTGTGGACCCCGATCCTGGATGAGTTTGACAAGGCAGGGGTGACATTCGCTTTGGAGGTCCACCCCTCTGAGATCGCTTATGACTACTACAGCACCCTCAAGTTGCTTGAGGTGTTCAAGGGAAGAAAGACCCTCGGGTTGAACTTCGATCCCAGCCACCTGCAGTGGCAGGGTCTGGATCCCGCCCTCTTCTTCCGCGATTTCGCCTCTTCCATTTATCACGTCCATATCAAGGACAGCGTAGTCAAGCTTGATGGAAGAAGCGGCATCCTCGGCTCTCACCTCGCATTCGGCGACCTCAGACGCGGCTGGAACTTCGTCTCTCCCGGGCATGGCGATGTGAATTTCGACCAGATCATCCGCGAAGCGAATGCTGCCGGATATCGTGGCCCGCTCTCCGTTGAATGGGAAGACAACGGGATGGACAGGCTGTTCGGGGCCAAGGAAGCGCTCGAACTGGTGAGAAAGATTGATTTTGACCCCTCGAACGTTGATTTCGATGGGGCAATGGAGAATTGATGGGCGAACCTACGATCCTGCTCGAACTGGAAGGCATCATCAAGGAGTTCTCATCTGTCCGTGTTCTGGACCGGGTATCCTTTGGCATACAAGCTGGGGAGATCATGGGTCTGATCGGGGAGAACGGCGCCGGCAAGTCGACGTTGATCAAGATCATCAGCGGCATCTACCAAAAGACGGATGGAGTCATCCGTCTGGGTGGGCAGACTACGGAAATTCCCGATTACATCACGGCAAAAAAGCTGGGGATCGGTATCGTTCCCCAGGAGTTCAACCTGATCAACTACCTTACGGTTTATGAGAATATCTTCCTCGGCAGCGAACTGCACAAGGGCCTCTTGTTGGACAAGGGGGCCATGCGCAGTGAAGCTGGGGCCCAGCTGAAGATGCTGAAGATGCCCTTGGACGTCAACAAGCATGTCAGCGAACTCTCAGTTGCAGAGAAGCAGATGGTTGAGATAGCCAAGGCGATGATTCTTGATGCTCGCTTCCTTATCTTTGATGAACCTACCACCACCCTCACTGCGGTGGAGGTGCAGACACTGTTCGACCTGATGCGAAAGCTCAAACAGAAGGGAGTGACGATGATTTTCGTCTCCCACAAGCTGCAGGAGATCCTGACCATCTGTGATCGGGTTACGGTGCTCCGCGACGGAAAGCTCGTCAGTGTCGACCGCGTGGAAGATCTTACCACCCAGACTTTGGCCAAGAAGATGGTTGGCCGTGATTTCAACCAGGTCTTCCCGGATAAGATTGACAGCACAGGCAAGCCGAAGATCCTGGAGGTCGAGAGCCTCAGTTCGGGCAGCGTGATCAAGGATATCTCCTTCAATCTGAGAAAGGGTGAGATCCTGGGTTTTGCAGGCCTTGTGGGAGCAGGACGTACCGAGACAATGGAAGCCTTGATGGGCCTGAGGAAGGCAGAGAAAGGATCGGTCCGCATACAGGGCAAGACGGTGAAGATCCGCAGTGCCAAGGATGCAGTTGCCCACGGTCTTGGCTACATCAGTGAAGACCGCCAGGGCAAGGGAATCGTCATGAACTATGATATTCCCAAAAACATCAGCCTCATCTCCCTCAAGGAGAAGTACCTCAAGCGGGGGCTGATCGACAAGACCAAGGAGGACGAGGCATCCGAACACTATATCAAGGAGTTCAGGATCGTCGCAGCTTCCAAGAAGTCCCAGCTGAGGTTCTTCAGCGGAGGAAACCAACAAAAGGTCTATCTCTCTCGCTGGATGGATACCGACCCCTCCATTCTCATTCTTGATGAGCCGACCAGGGGTATCGACATCAACTCCAAGAAAGAAATCTATGAGTTCATCCACCGTCTTGCGGAAGCTGAGATCAGTTGCATCATCATCTCCTCCGAAATGGAAGAGATCATCGGTATGTGCAACCGTGTCTATGTCATGCGGGAGGGAAGGATGGCCGGCTGCCTCGAAAAGGAGCAGGTCACCGAGGAGAACATCGTGTTTCAAGCAACAGGCATTAAAAAGGTGTAGCACAAGATGGGTGAAAACAAAATCGTTTCCTACTTCCGATCATTCAGGTTCAAGGACCATTCGCTGGGAATGGCGTTCATCATCCTGATCGTCATCGCTACCTTTGTGGGATGGCCCAACTTCCTGAAGGTCAGGAACCTGACGAACATTCTCAGGCAGATCTCCTATACCGGTATCATAAGCCTCGGGATGACTCTGATCATCATCAGCGGAGGCATCGACCTCTCCGTTGGTTCCATGGCAGCCTTTGTAGGAGGAATCTCAATCTTCTTCCTCAACCTCTTCGGTCCCACCTCAACGCTGGGCATCGTGCTGACCTTCCTCTTCGCTCTCGTATTGGGATCAGCCTGCGGGGCGCTCAATGGCATCATGGTCTCCAAGTTCAAGATGGCACCGTTCATAGTGACATTGGGTACCATGTCGATCTTTCGTTCCCTTATCCAGTATTTTTCCAATGCAGGCACCATCCTTTCGGTGAACATGGACTATGGCAAGCTCGGAAGCAGCATGTTCCTCGGACTGCCTATTCCGGTGTGGTGCTTCATCATCGTAGGTCTCGTCCTGCATGTGGTGCTCAACCATACCAGCTTTGGTCGCTACCTCTGCGCAACCGGAAGCAATGAGCAGGTAGCCAAGTACTCGGCCATCAACATTGCCATCGTTAAGTTTCTTCCCTATGTCATCACCGGCTTTACCGTCGGCGTGACCGCAGTGATGTGGTCGAGCCGACTAAACTGCATCAACCCCAGCGACTGTGCCGGCTACGAGATGGATGCCATCGCGGCGGCTGTCATCGGCGGAACGCTGATGAGTGGGGGAAAAGGCAGCATCATCGGCACCATGATGGGTGCTGTGATGCTGGGCATCATCAACAACATGCTTGTCATGGGAGGCATCAGCGCCTTCCTGCAGCAGGCTGTGAAGGGTTTCGTGATTATTGTTGCGGTACTGCTTCAGTACAACAACAGTAACAAATAAACAGGAGGATTGGATATGAAGAAAGCATTGGTAATCGTTCTCTGCTTGGTCTTCTCGGTTGGCTTGGTGTTCGCACAAGGCGCCAAGGAAGCAAGTGTTCCCAAGATCGGCATCGCAGTACCTTCTCCCGACCATGGTTGGACCGGTGGTATCGGTTGGTGGGCTGACAAGGCTGTCAAGGAGCTGCAAGAGCAGTATCCCGGCAAGTATCAGTTCAAAGTCCTGCATGCAGACGGCTATGCAAAACAGATTTCCGATGTCGAAGACCTGATGGTCTGGGGCATGGATTATCTGGTCATCCTCCCCCACGAGTCCGCTCCGCTGACCCCGGTGGTGAAGGAAGCACACGCCTCTGGTGTGAAGTGCATCGTTGTTGACCGCGGTCTTACCGACACCTCATTCGGCTATGTCAATCTTGCAGGCAACAACCCTGAAATGGGCAAGGTATCCGGTATCTTCGTGCGTGACTACATGAAAGCCAACAAGCTGACCAAGTATGTCGCCATGGGTGGTATGCCGGTTGTCATCGACGGCGAACGCATGAATGCATTCTTCGACGAGATGACCAAGGAACCGACTCTGGTCAACCTCGCCGGCGGCAGAAATTATGATTTCGCCGATTGGTCGACCCAGAAGGGCCTCGAACTGATGGAAAACTACATCCAGAAGTATCCCGAGATCCACGCTGTGTTCTGCCAGGATGACGACGTCATGACCGGTGTACTGCAGGCTATCAAGGAGAGCGGCCGCAAGGACATCAAGTTGGTATTCGGCGGCGCCGGATCGAAGGCAGCCTATGAGATGATCATGAACAACGACCCGTTGGTAAAGGCAACCGCCACCTACCACCCGTCGATGGTCTATGATGCCATCATGTACTGCCTCGATGTTGCTGAAGGCCGAAAGAGTGATGCCTTCCATACTGCGAAATCCCCGACCTCTGTGGTACTCCCCTCTGTCTTGGTAAACAAGAGCAACGTGATGGACCACTACGACAAGGATTCTGTATTCTAGGTTTTGATTCTCTGGCTTAGCGCCCGTAGGCTGTTGGATAACCAACAGCCTATTTTTTATGCAAGCATTGATTGCACTGCGAATCTTCTTGCCCTGCTTGTCCCTATATGGGTATGATACCAGTAAGGAGTAATTCTATCCGAAAGAATACTGGTCTCATGCGCCGATTCGTCATTGCCTTGATTCTGATCCTGATGGCACTGCTGACAATCGGGTACATCAAGCTTTCTCTTACCGAAAAAGCGATTGAGACCAATCGCATGGTCAACCATACTTACTCGGTCATCACGGAACTGAAGACACTCACCCGCACGTTCCAGAACATCAGAATCGCTGAGCGAGGCTATTTGCTGACTGGCAATCGCATCTATCTGCAGGAGATTGGCGTAAGTACGTACTCCTTCGACCAGCACCTGATCAAGCTTACCATACTGACGCGCGGTCATACCGAACAGCAAGCAAGGCTGAAAGAGCTGGACAAGACTTTTGATCGTCTGATTACCGAAGCAGTGCAACCTCTGTTGCGCTATCGTGATGAGATGCAGCATGACTTCGACCTGTTGCTGGAAAGCGACAAGCTTCCCGGTCTCATGGAAGTCTCCAAAACCATCACCAATGAACTTGAACGCATCCTGGACGATATTGAGACAGAGGAGTACTCCCTGTTGGAGATTCGTACCCAGGAGATGGAGTTCTGGTATGACCTTGATAGGCTCGTAACGCTCCTCGGTCCCCTGTTCATCATCCTCATCACCTTCTTTGCAGGGCGTGGGGCGCTCAAGAAACTGGAACGATACCGTCGCCAGCAAGAGACCGACCAGCAAGAGCTGCGAGAAGCGAGAGACCGGTTTGCCAGTGTCATAGCAGGCTCCAATCTCGGTACGTGGGAGTGGGACCTCATCACTGGGGAAATTCAGATCAACGCAACCTTCGCTGAACTCTTGGGGTATCAGCTCAACGAACTGATGCCCATGAACTATGAGAATTTTAAGAATCTCATCTTCGCCGAAGACCTTGATCGTGCGCTTCAGATCCTCACCAAGCACTACGAAAGAGAACTGGAGTATTTCAGCTGCGACTTCAGGATGCATCACAAGGATGGCCATGCAGTCTGGATTCTCAGCAGGGGCAAGGTGCTCCGCTTTGACGAGAACCACAAACCCCTTCTTATGACCGGCACCCATGCCGACATCTCCAAGCGGGTTGTAGATGCCCAAGCACTGGCTCGCAGCGAAGAGGAGAGCCGGAAACTCTTTGAGGCGATGAACCAAGGCTTCGCGTACTGTCAGATTCTTACCGACGAAGCAGGAAAGCCCAACGACTATCGAATCCTCAGAGCCAATGAGAACTTTGAGGTGCAGACGGGTCTGGCAGTCAGCAACACAGTAGGGAAACGCATCAACGAGCTGATAGAGGGCGTGGAACCAATCTGGTTTGAGAACACTGGCAAGGTGGCGCTTACCGGAGAGTCGATGACATTCGAAGCCTACAATGCAGGCCTCGGGCGGCTCTTCCGCATTTCAGCATTCAGCCCGGAGCTCGGTTATTTTGCCATGATCATCGACGACATCACCCAGCAAAGGGCAACTGAGCAGCAGCTTGCCTATGAGAAGACGCTCTTGGAGACTACCCTCCTTTCAGTTGGGGACGGTGTCATCTCTACCGATGAGACGGGCAAGGTGCAGTTCCTCAACAAGGCGGCTGAGGAGCTGACTGGCTGGTTGAGTGAGGAAGCGAAGGGAAGGAACTTCGAGGAAGTATTCAGAATCCTCTGTGGCAAGGATCGAAAAGTCTGCCCGAACCCTGTTGCCCAGGTATTGAAGGAAGAGAAGCGTATCGAGCTCGCCGATGATACCATCCTCATAGCCCGGGATGGATTCGAGCGATATATCAACGATAGTGCCGCCCCCATCTTCGACCATACCCATACGATTACCGGAGTCGTCCTGGTCTTCAGGGACAGCACCGAACAACGGAAAAAGCAGCATGAGATTCTGTCATTGAGTTTCACAGACTCGCTTACAAAACTGAACAACAGACGGTTCTACGATCAGGTGAAAGCCGAAGTGGACAAGGACCCTTACTACCCCCTTACCTTGGTGATAGCCGATGTGAACGGTCTGAAACTTACCAATGATGCCTTCGGCCATGAAGCAGGTGATGAACTGTTGCGTAAGGTTGCTGAGGTATTGAAGAATACCTGTCGTGAGGATGACATCATCAGCCGTATCGGTGGGGATGAGTTTGTACTCCTCTTGCCCCAGACCGATGCTTTGCATGCCCAAGCCATTGTCAAACGCATCAACAACGCCCTGTTGAAGGAAGAGGTCAGAGGTATCCAAGTCTCAGTCTCCTTCGGTTATGCCGTGAAGGAAGAGGAAGAGCATCTCTTTGAGGACACCTTTAAGATTGCTGAAGATGTGATGTATCAGAACAAGCTCTCCAGCAGTACCGTATTCAAAAAGAAAGTCATCAACGCTCTGCTTGAGCGACTCTTCAGCCGAGACAGCACCAGCGAAGAACACAGCAACCTCGTCGGTTCCTACTGTGCAGCCTTTGCTCGTGAACTTGGCTATCCCGATGATGAGGTGGAGGAGATGCGCCTTGCAGGTCACTATCATGACCTCGGCAAGATTGCCATCGAGCCCTCCATCCTGATAAAGAGCAGTGATCAGCTGACCAAGAGTGAGGCACTGGAACTTCGCCGCCATGCTGAGATCGGCTACAATATCCTCAGAAGTGTGGGTGAGTATGCCCCGTTTGCCGAGGCGGTTCTCCACCACCATGAACGCTATGATGGGAACGGCTATCCGCAGGGACTGAAACGGGATGAGATCCCCCAGCAGGCCCAGATTCTTTCCATTGCAAACACCTATGCAGACCTCATCGGACCCAACTTTGAGTCCCAACAACTTTCTAAAGCGGAAGCAAAGACGTTTTTACGCAAAAAGTCCAACACACTCTTCAACCCGGAACTGGTCGAGTTCTTCATCACCAAAGTCCTTGACAAGATGGAAAGCTGACCTACCATGAAGGGATGGATACTCACACGCAACTGATATCACTGCTCAAAGAGATGATTGCTATTCCCAGCCTTTCAGGAGCAGAAGGGAATCTGGTGGACGATCTTGTTCACGCTTGCAAGGAGCTTGGTTTTGATGAGGTGCACATCGACCGCTATGGAAGCCTCACTGCAACCATGCGCGGGACTGGCAAGGGACCCCATCTCTTGCTGGATGGCCATATTGATACGGTAGGGGTGGAAGACCAAGCAGCTTGGAAGCATGACCCCTATCAAGCGGATATCGAGGATGGGTTGCTCTATGGTCGGGGAGCCAGCGACATGAAAGGGGCACTCGCTGCCATGCTGGTTGCCACCAGCACCTACTCAAAGCAAACGAGCCATCGCTTCGGTGGTACCATCTCTGTCTCCTGCACTGTTTGTGAGGAGTGTTTTGAGGGGATTTCGGCTCGCCTTGTAACCCAGCGCATTCAACCCGATATTGTCATCGTCGGCGAGGCAACCGAATGCAAGCTTGCAATCGGCCAGCGTGGGAGGGCCGAGATTGTGGTGGAGACGTACGGCAAGAGTTGCCACTCATCCAACCCTGAGAAGGGCATCAATGCTGCACTGCATATGCTCCACCTGCTCCCCTATCTTGAGCAAATTGAAATACCTCAGCATCCCATCCTGGGGAAGGGCATCATGGTCCTGACCGACCTCATCAGTTATCCCTATCCAGGACAATCGGTCTTGCCCAATCGTTGCAGAGCTACCTTCGACCGCCGGCTCTTGTGTGGGGAGACACAACAATCCATGCTCCAATCCATCCAAGAGGCAATCGAGAAAGCAAGGCAAAACGAGCCTAAGCTCGAAGCAAAGGCCTTTGTTGCTGAAGGGTCGATGCGCTGTTATACCGGTGAGGAGATTTCTGCTGTCCGTTTCTTTCCTGCTTGGCTCATGGACATTGGCCATCCGGTGGTTGCCACCGGACAGAAGGCACTGAGGGAAGCGGGCCTTTCAGATGAACTCTCCCACTACAGCTTCTGTACCAATGCTAGCCATTTCTGTGCAGAAGCAGGGATACCCACCCTTGGATTCGGTCCCTCATACGAAGCACTTGCCCATATTGCCGATGAGTATATCAGCTTGGACCAACTAGGCCTCGCCTACCGGGGATACGTCAGCTTGCTCTCCCATGTTTGTCCGTGAGGAGTACCAACCATAGACAAGGCCTACCATGGCAAGCAGAATACCGCTGATGACAAGCAGGGACTCAACAGAGACACGGTCTGCCAAAGGCCCGAAGATCAGAATGGCAAGGGGAATGGAAGCCCCACTGATGATTTGTACGATGGAGAACACTCTTCCCAGCTTCTCCTCGTCACACAGCTCCTGGATCATGACAATCTCTGCCGTGTTGAAGATAGGAACGAAGAGCCCTCCCAGACCCATGATGATCAGGTAAACAAGGAAGTTGGGGGCAACGCCAAGCAGGGCAAAACAGACACCGAAGGCAAGAATCGAGCGGGCGATCACCTGCACCTTGTTGGAGAACGTTCCCTTCAGTGTTACAAGAATTCCCCCGAGCAAGGCTCCCCCTGTCCAGACCATCTCATTGGCGGTCAATCGCCAGACTTCTCCTCCGAAGGTCCTCTCGACCATCAGCGGGGTGAGAATGGCTGCCGGAGTTATGAGGAAGAACGCAAATCCATAACAGATGAGCAGAGCCCTGAGAATAGGATGGGTGAAGGAGTAGGAAAGCCCTACCTTGATGTCGTGGAACACACTTACATTTGTTGCCTCTCGTTTGGGCTTTTCCACCTTGATGAAACTGAAGATAAGCACGGCAAGCGAGGCGGTGACGACATCGAGAAAGAAGGTGGAAACCAGGCCGAAGAGCCCAAGCATGAGACCACCAACCGCCGGGGAGAGCAACATCAAAGCTGAGTTGAGGCTCTGGTTGATGCCTTGTATCCTCACCAAGTGCTTCTCATCAACCAGTTGGGGGATGATGGCGTTGACCGCTGGGCTCTGGATGCCTCCTCCGATGCTGCGCACAATGGAAACGGAGAGCAAGGCGTAGATAGAACCTAAACCGGCTGAGAAAAGGATAGCCAGGATCAAGGTTGCAAAGGCGATGAAGCTGTCAGAGAGCATGATCAGGGTTTTCCTGTTGTAGCGGTCAGCCCATACCCCACTGTAGAGGCTGATGATAAGGTGAGGTACCATCTGGGTGAGGGTCGCAAGCATCAGGAAAATTCCCGAGGAGGTTTCCAAGGTTATGTACCAGATGATGGCATAGCCGACGACAGAGGAACCGAAGAGTGAGAGATTCTGGCTGATGAGAAAAAGGATGACCCGTTTGGAAAGCAAACGATCGGAGCCTTGAAGTGTTTGGTGCATTCGCATATGTCCTGGTCGAAACGAAGAGGAGCAAGGGCTGCCTCACTGCCACCCTACTCTATACACTGCCTGAAAAACTGTCTAGAGGATGTAGCTAGAAACGCACACAGTTTCTCCCTTCCCTTTTTGCCTGATAGAGCAAGCTGTCGGCAAGATGGTAGATCTGGTCGAATGAGGGGTTTGTCAGGGAAGCCAGGCCAGCGGAGATGGTTGCATGAATCTCTTTCCCTTCATGGACAAGGTTTAGTGTCAACTTCCCGATAAATTAAACCTCAAAGCTCAATCAGCCTGAGAACCTCGTTGAAAC
>LVBG01000062.1 GCA_001603115.1 Spirochaetales bacterium Spiro_05 | reverse complement strand
AACCTGAACTTCCAGATTTTTTGACACTCGAAGCCAAAGATGTACCAATTTTTTCTGCTACAGCCTGATCAGTCGAATGACTTCCTCAAAGGTCTTCCCGCTTTTATCCATTGCATCCAGAAGCTTTGAGACCTGCTGTTCCCTTTGCTTTTTCCTCAGCTCTCCCAGTTCCTTCAAGGCATGCTCATACCCATCCTTCAGACTTCTTACCTTGGCCTCAGCCTTCGCGATCCTGCATTTCATGCTCTCATTGCTGCTTACTCTTGGCATTGCCTCTCCTCCTCATCCTCGACTGTGGAATCATCCCTGATGTCATCATCCTTCGGGCAGCCCCTGATGTCACCGGCATCTATGGTGACAAGCTCATTCGAAATACCCCGGCACGCCTCTTTCATGTCATCATCGCTCATGCCGAATATGGATAGGATTTCCTTCTGCCTGGCTGTTATGGCATGGTCCAGGCGGTATACGCCGTCGCCGATCCTGATGAGCTCGATCTTTTCCAGCTCCGTTATGACGGAGACCACGTTCAGGTAGTTGCGCCTGGTCCTTGTGGCATGGACATGATCGCTGATGCAGGCGTAGAGCCTGCTGCGGATTATCAATGCCAGGAACTCGATGAAGAGCTTCGAGCGCAATGAAGCCTCACTCTGGACCCGCTCAGCCTTGCTCCCCAGGAATGTCTTGTCAGCGGCGAAAAGCTTCTCGGAGCTGTCTCTGGACTTGTACAGCAGCAGGGCATCGCGGGCTGTCATCCTGTCGGACGAGATGACGCAGAAGTATCCGAACAGGTCAATCAGGGCCTCGATCTTGTCGGCCTTCTCGCTGTACATCACCAGGATCCTCTTCTTTCCTTCACTGCTGAATTCAAGGTTGTAGAATTCCTCGAACTTGCCGAGCTTGAGATCGGCGCAGTCCTTTCCGAGAAGGCGGTCAAGCTCGCATGAGAGCTTGCGCAGCCTCAGCTCCAGGTCGAGGCGCTCCTTCGCATTGTTGTATGCCGAGTAGAAGATGTGGAAGAAGCGTGTCTTGCTGTCGCCCTCATACAGCTTTCCCTCCACGGTGGTCCCGCTCACCGAGTATTCCCAGAGGTAATCGGATCGCTTGTTCTCAAACCCGCCCTTGACGGAAAGCACGATCGGGGAGACAACGCTCTTCCTCCCCTTCATCATGATGATGAACGAGAAGCGGTTGCTGTCCATGTAGGCGATGTTTTCCTTGCTGAAATACCCCCGGTCGAGGATGAAGCCGAGATTCCTGTAGCCGAGGGCCCTGGCCTTGTCGACCATGCAATCCAGCTGGGAGACGTCGACGATGGAGCCGAGGTAATCCTCATAGAACGCGGGCAGCTTCTCGATGACATTGGTCGCTATGGCGACATTGAAGATGGGATCCCCGTCATTGCCGATCTTCGGATGGCCGCCCTCGACCATGTCGATGTCTCCTGCCTGGCAGAGCTTGTTCGTCGAGTCGTAGGACATGTAGACCTTGTTCCTGTGGTCTTTTGCGCTGTTCCACCATTCGGTGAATGCAATGGTGTCGTCACGGCTGATCGTGTCCTTGAGCAGGGCGCCGACCTTGCTGTCGCTGTAGATCCTCATGGCAGGGGTGAACAGCGGATGGCGGTATGCATAGTCCGGGTAATGCTGGGCCGCATTCCCCTCGGTGATGATGAGGTAGAGGGCAAGGTCCATGACCAGGCCTCCGTTCTTGAGGCCGAACCTTCCTTGCAGCCAATCGAGGATCCTGTATTTCTCCAGAAGCTTCTTCACGACCGCATGCGTCCCGGCATGCAGGCAGCTGCTCCTTGATCCTGAGTATTCGGGGGTGTTCGCAGCTGATTCGGATGGGAAGTACTCGAGGTACTTCTCATTGGGGAACATCCTGGAGCCGTCCATCGGGTCCTGCTTGCCCATGCACACCCTCTTGGGTATGGTGTACCCCTTGTCCTTGTGGTAGGTTCTGTCGATTTCAAGGTAGAGGTAGATGCTCCCGTCTGCGCTTTTCTTCCTGGTGATCTTGCCGGGGGCATCAGGTATCGGCACTGAGAATTTCTGATACATGCAACCTCCTAAACGAGTGTTTTTATGACACTAACAAGTTAGCATAAAAAAATCCGCTTTACAATGGTTTGTCCAGCGGAATCTTGTTGTTTTGTAAGAAATTATTTCAGTGTCATTGGTCTACTTTCGAACAGTCCTGGTTTCGAGTGTCAAAAATTCTGAAAGTTGAGGAATGTAGTAGGGTGAAATAAATTATGAAACGAAAAGTTAAAAAATACGATTTTAAGGCTTTAGGTCAAGCAATAAAAGAAGCAAGAAATATAAAGGGACTATCTAGAAATCAATTAGCTGATATAATGAACATTGCTCCACGATATATTGCATCTATTGAGAATAGTGGGCAGCATCCAAGCCTACAAATTTTTTATGAACTTGTTACCGTTTTAGATGTATCAGTGGATCAATTCTTTTTTCCAAATAAAAAAGTAGATAAATCTACTCAGCGTAGACAACTTGATAGTCTACTCGATGAAATGGATGATAATGATTTAATCATTATGACGGCTACCGCAAAGGGAATACTAGAAACCAAGTCAGGAGAAAGGATGGAAAGTTAAACCGTTCTTTTTTATTTTGTCTATAGATGAAACTTGTTGTCAGAGTTCTCTAATAATATTCGCAAGCAGGGCAAGGTGGTACACACCTTGCGATTTTGCTCAAAATTTCCTTACGGAATTTTTGCTAAATCTGCTTGTTGGGGAGTATCCCCAATCCCCATTGAACACACAATAAATTGTGTGGCTACGCTCCCTTTGGGAGCTTGAAACTCATAAAATCTTACCTCTCTTTTTGTGATTTTTCTTTCTCTTTTTCTACTGAATCTTCTCCTAAAAGACGGTCAACATTTGCCTTTGCAGTCAGAATGTTTTTCATTTCTTTTTTTATAGAATGATACTTTGTATAAGCTTTTCTTTTTTCAGAAATTAGTTCTGTATATTCCTTTTGTAAAGCCTTTACTGTAGGTATTTTCTTAGTATCTAATTCATCAAAAGCAGTCTTTGCAGCCTTGTGCAAAATTAAATCAGCAGTATGTTCTTCATAGTATTTCTTGGAATATCCTGATTTACGGTAAGCAGTATAAACATCACGGGTTTTTGAATAATTTATTATATGGGTTTTAAGATTACCTATCTCCTTCATACGATTTTCAATGCTTTTAATCTGGTATGATATTTCATTAAAGTTATCTGTTGAAAGCTGTGCTTTTTTCTCTAAATCCCCATATACAAGAAGGTTATTTTCTGTTAAAAAGTTAATAGTCTGTGCCATCTGTTTTAGATTGAAAATCTTTGCCCATCGTTCATATCCAGCACCTTTTCCTGCTTGCAATATAGCTTGTATGTCTACCAATAGATTAACAGGAGATTGTCGCTTTTCATTTGCTTGTTTTTTATTAATAAAAGGTCTATCACCTTTAATGATTTCCTTAATTTCTTCCTCTGAATAACCCTCTCCAAGAGAACGCAAACGGATAAATCTTTTTTGTTCTTTATTCTTAAAAGCAAGATGTTTTCCTTGCTTAATAGAATAGTCAACTTGTTTCATTTCAAATAAGAAAGCATCAAAATCTATAGGTTTTTTTGAAAGAATTTCATCTATAGTATCTCGTAATCTTTGTGAATGGGTAATAGTTTTTCTATCTCCCAAGGTATCTAGTTCCATTTCATCATAGGCAGTAATTTCTCTTAATTCCCTAATATCAAAAGGAGCCAGTCTTGCACCACAGGAGATGAGTATAGATTTTGCAGTTTTCCCTGCTGCTAATTTGTATTTCTTGTACTGCCTTACTGCAAAATGCTCTGGATCTTTATCCTCTAAGGCATCAAACATTAAGTCTACTGGATTTTTAAAGTCCTCATCATCTTCACGCACCTCCGAAGCATTGATAAATTCAATCAGGGTAGAAAAGTTCTGTTCATGTTCAGGAGCCTCAAAATAGATATAGCCAATAAGGGCTGTGTAGAGCAAGGTTTCTGCCTTGACCCAAAAATCATCACCTGCCTTGCCTTCACCCTTGGTATTGGCAATCAAAGTGGTAACCAGTTTTAAAATATCTTTTTCGCTTTTGATATAGGCAAATGGATTATAGTGCATAGACTTTTTAAAATTAATGGTGTTAAGAATCTTAATCTTATAACCCATACGCTGTAATAATTTCCCGCACTCTACAACAATACTGCCCTTTGGATCAGTGACCACATAAGAACTATGACACTGCATTAGATTTGGTTTTAGCCAAAACCTTGTCTTTCCTGAGCCAGAACCACCCACGATTAGCACATTTTTATTTCTAGCATTCTTAGGATTCTTAGGACGGTTAGACATCATAAGCCTTTCTGTTTCAGTTAGTATCACGTTATTTTGGAATACGGGGTCTTGAAAAGGGCGAATATCCTCCCTATTGCCCCAACGAGCAGAGCCATATTCTATCCCCTTTCTATATTTCTTAGCGTTCTTACCCTTTAGATAAACTGCAAGGCGAATAATAACCGCTATAGCTATGGCAAATAGTAAATCTTTTGGGTTTAAACTTGGAAGTGGGTTATCAAATGCTAATCTAAAGCCATTCATTAGGTTTAAAATTTTCTGCCCAATATCATATCCAAGGGCAAGTCTCCATGCCTGTGATACCTTAGTAAAAAATAGGGCTAAAAATAGATAAGGGATATTTAAGATTAATATTCTTTTTAGTCTTGTATTCATAGGCTTTGCTCCCTATCTTTACTTTTCACCCTATCTGTAACTGTGTTCTTCACAAGCTGGGTAAACTTTTTAAGCTGTGAAAGTACGGAAGGCCTTTCTGCTCTTTTTACCATTTTAGATGTAAAATCCGTAAATGCAGCAGTAATGGCATCTGCATCCCTGCCCTTGAAAAAGACAAGATATTTAGGTGGGTTTACACTTCTATCTTTTTTAATAGCAAAATCAACACCGTATTTTCTTGCTGATCTTTCAAAGCTTTTAATATTTTTATCTGTAATTTCAATATTGGTCATTCCTGCATTTTGCTTAGCAAGGTCTTTTATACTTTGTTTTCCTTGAGGAATTTCAGGATGATTTTTCTTATCCTTTCGCCATGCTAGATATTTTAAAATAGCTGCCTTTAAACTTCTTGCTGTAAGCTTTGTACCGCTTATTACAAGTGCTACTGTTCTATTTTCTACTTCTTCCTGCATAGGAAGCTCCTCCCTTCTGCTTTTGACATAGAAAAAGGCATTTTGTAATCCTCTTGTACCAGGTACAAAATGCCTTTAGGGGTTTCTATTTAAGTCATGATTAACTAGTGCCGAGTAATAACTATCTATGGTGGATGGTGCATTAAACAAAGTCGCTAATAAATACCGCCTGATGTTACGGATGTAGGTGGTGGTCTTATCAAGACATTCAAAGACATAGTCAATATGCAGACAATTTATCCTTAGTAGCTTTTCTTTTACAAGCTGTGCAGGGTAATCATCTCCTGCAACATTTATTGTGTCTTTGGTAGAGCATAGGGTTTCCACCATTAGGTCTACGATTTCATCTAAACGCTCACGGTTATGATTATCTGTAACTGCTCAGGTATCCCGAGTAGAATCTAGTCGAGAAAAGCCAAAGAGAATGAGTTGTT
>LVBG01000018.1 GCA_001603115.1 Spirochaetales bacterium Spiro_05 | reverse complement strand
AGACCTTGACCATCGATGCCTTCGACAAGATCGATGGCATTGCGGTCATCACCGATATGACGATGCATAGCCACAAGCAGAACACCTCAACCAGAATCCAGATGCAGGATACCGAGTTCAACCTCGAGTTCGATCCCAACTTTTTCAGTGAACGACAGATGAAAATCGGACCAAGGAGATAACCGTGAACAGAAGAACAATCGTATTCATTACCCTACTCGCAACAGCCATGCTCCTCCCTCTCTTCGCAGGAGAGGGAGTGTTCAGCGGAATGGTGCGCAACTATGCCGCTTTCCGTTTTTCTCATGCCGATATTCCAGTGCACGAGATTACTGCCGATGTGCGGTTTGAGTACTACGGAGACATGGGAAAACTCACCCTGCATCCCGTTGCGTACAGCAGCCCCAACAAAAGCCTGGAACTGAGCCTCGGCGAGGCCTATATGGACTTCTATCTGCCAAGCACCGATATCCGGGTCGGCATGCAGAACGTGATCTGGGGAGAAGCCGAAGGGGCTTTCATCACTGATCTGGTGAGTCCAAGGGACCTGCGCTCATTCATCCTTGCTGACTTTACCGAGATACGGAAAGCCGTCCCTGCCGTCAAGGTTGACCACTATCTTGGAGACTACACGCTGGAGGCCATCTGGGTCTCCCACTTCGTCCCCTTCTCCCCACCATCGGAGGACTCGATGTGGAGACAAGCTGCGAATCTTCCCTTCCCACCTGCAATCACCGCAACGATACTCGAACCGACCATGCCAAAGTCCAGTCTGGAGAACAGCGAGCTCTTCCTCTCACTCTCTCACTTTGCCCCCAAACTCAGCTGGACACTCAACGGGGGTTACCAGTGGGGTGATGAGCCGTTGGTCACATCGGTCACCACGACAGGTGCCACGACACGGGATATCGCACAAGGATATAAGCGCTATCCGTTTGTGGGAGGCAGCATGAACACCTCCATCGCAAGCGTGGTGCTCAGGACGGAAGCAGCCCTTGCAATCGACAAACCGATGAACAGCCTGGATACCACTGCGAATCCTCCCATCTCTTTGGAAAAACACCATCAGGTGCAGACGCTCATCGGCCTCGATTGGAATATGTTCGGAGCACAATGGTCGACCCAGTACCTGATGATCTACACCCACAACCATCAAGACCAGCTGATCTCCCAGATGAAATCCATCAAGGAGTTCGCCCACACCCTGACTTTCAGGGTACAGGATACCTTCCTCGATGAACGCTTGACGGCAAGGCTGTTCACCTATGTGGAACTCGATCCTGCCAACGCCTTGTTCCGTCCATCACTCTCCTACAATCTCGGGGATGGAGTCATCCTAGAAGGTGGAGCAGAGATCTTCGTCGGGGATGAAGAGGGAACCTTCGGCTCCTACCAGGACAACTCGCTGGCATTCCTGGCCCTGCGCTGGTATTTCTGACATCATTACAAGCATACGTACAAGAGGCTGTCGATCTACGGCAGCCTCTTTGCTATGGCAATTTAAAAGGGAGACCCTCACGCAAGGATCTCCCAGATTTGGAACATCGAACCCGATTAGCCGATCAAAGCCTCAAGATCATCCTCGACCGAAGAGATTCCGGCGATACCGAAGTTCTCAACCAGCACATTGACCACATTCGGAGAGAGGAACGCAGGCAAGGTGGGTCCAAGGTGGATGTTCTTCACACCCAGGTAGAGCAGTGCAAGCAGTACGATGACAGCCTTCTGCTCATACCAAGCGATATTGTAGGCGATCGGAAGATCGTTGATGTCGTCCAGGCCGAAGACTTCCTTCAGCTTCAGGGCAATGAGTGCCAAGGAGTAGGAGTCATTGCACTGACCTGCATCGAGCACACGCGGGATGCCACCAATGTCACCGAGGTTGAGCTTGATGTACTTGTACTTGGCGCAACCTGCGGTCAGGATGACCGTGTCCTTGGGGAGAGCCTTTGCGAACTCAGTGTAGTAGTCCCTGCTCTTGGAGCGGCCGTCACAGCCACCCATGACCACGAACTTCTTGATCGCACCACTCTTTACAGCATCCACCACCTTGTCAGCAAGGGCGAAGACCTGCTCGTGGGCGAAACCGCCCACCAACTCCCCATCCTCAATCTGGGTCGGAGCGGGACAGGTCTTTGCAAGAGCGATGATCTCGCTGAAGTCTTTCTGCTCGCCAATGCCGCCGGGGATGTGCTTGCAGCCGGGGAAGCCGGTTGCACCGGTGGTGTAGAGCCTCTCCTTGTAGGAAGCGGCAGGGGGAACAATGCAGTTGGTGGTCATCAGGATCGGACCGTTGAAGGACTCGAACTCCTTCTTCTGCATCCACCAAGCGTTGCCATAGTTTCCGTAGAAGTTGGGGTACTTCTTGAATGCGGGATAGTAGTGGGCAGGAAGCATCTCAGAGTGGGTATACACATCGACTCCGGTTCCCTGGGTCTGCTCAAGCAGCATCTCAAGGTCGCGAAGATCGTGACCGCTGATCAGGATGCCGGGGTTCTTGCCGACGCCAAGCTTGACGCGGGTGATCTCAGGATTGCCGTAGGCACCGGTATTGGCACCATCGAGCAGAGCCATTCCGGCTACGCCCCACTTGCCGGTCTCCAGAGTAAGGGCTACCAGCTCATCCACACTCTTCGCTTCAAGGGTATCTGCAAGCGCCTTCTGGATGAAGGTATCGACTTCTTCGTTGTCTTGGATGAGGTTGTTTGCATGCTTGCTGTAGGCACTCACACCCTTCAGGCCGTAGACAATCAACTCCTTGAGACTGCGTGCGTCCTCGTTGGTCTCACTGAGCACGCCAACCTTCTTGGCAAGCTCTGCATAGGTGGAAACATCGGTATCGGCAAAGAGAGCAGCTTCGGAAAGACCACTCTTGTCGGAGAGGGAAGAGAGCAGCGACTGCTTCGCTGCAATGGTGAGAAGAATTCTCTCCACCACTTTCTCATCATCAAAGTTTGCATTGGTGATGGTCTGAAAGAGGTTGTACGTGACGATATGGTTGACGTCCTTGCCAACAGCCTTGCCTTCTGCACGAAGCTTTGTGGTCACCTGGCTCAAGCCCTTGGTAACCCAGATCATGAGATCCATCAGGTTTGAGGTCTCAGGCTGCTTGCCGCAGACACCTACCTGCGTGCATCCGAAATTACGGGCGGTTTCCTGGCACTGGAAACAGAACATCTTGTTGTCCATTCGTTTTCTCCTTGGTTTTTCTTAAAAAATGACTACCAGAAACATCTTGAAACGCTCTGGTGCGAATACTGCATGCGGAACACTGCTGGGCATCAGGATCGACTCCCCTGCCTTCAGCAGAAACTTCTTTCCATCAATGGTGACTTCTCCCACCCCGTCAAGGGCAACGACCAGAGCATCTCCGCCACTGGCGTGAGTGCTGATCTCTTCCCCTTTCTCGAAAGCGAAGAGCGTGAGGCTATGATGCTTGTCTTGTGCGAGCGTCTTGCTGACCACCTGGCCTTCCTGGTAGCTTACCTGGTCGGCAAAGAGCAATACTTCACTGCTTTTGAAATTCTTGATCATACCATCGTGCTCCTTTGTAAGAGTATGGTTGTACCGTACACGACATTCCTTTTTCTGTATGTTGCATTTCCAACAAACATACAAAACTGCACTTTTTGTGAAAACCTTGTTCTTGCCCGCAAAACCTCCTATACTCAGCCGTATGAATGGTGGGGGTGCACACGCTTGGGAATCGTAGAACTACTCTTGGTCTCTGTAGGACTTGCTATGGATGCCTTTGCCGTCTCTTTATGCAAGGGATTGAGGATGCGCAAGATCAACTACGGCCAAGCCTTCGTCATTGCCCTCTTATTCGGCTTTTTCCAAGCTGCCATGCCGCTGCTGGGCTGGCTGCTGGGCATTCAGTTTGAGCGGTACATCACCGCTGTCGACCATTGGATCGCGTTCATCCTCCTTTCCATCATCGGATCGAAAATGCTCTACGACTCGCTGACCGAGGACCCCTCCTGCCCCATCGAAACCGTAACCCGGCTCGACATGCGGGAGTTGCTCCTTCTCTCCATCGCCACCAGCATCGATGCACTGGCAGTCGGCATCACCTTCGCCTTCCTCAAAACAGACATCTTTCTTGCCGTCTCGATGATCGGGGTGGTTACCTTCCTCCTCTGCTTGGCAGCCGTTGCCATCGGCAACCGCTTCGGCAACCGTCTGCAAAGCAAGGCGGGAGTCCTTGGTGGGGTGGTATTGATCCTCATCGGTCTGAAGATCCTCCTCTCCCACCTAGGCATCATTCCCTTCTAGTTCGCATCATCCTCCGGTTCCCCACGCGTCACCTTTCCCATCAGGAAGAAAGCGATGAGCATGGCCACCGAGCCGTACAGGAAAATTGCCCTGAACCCAAAGAGATCTATGAAGGCTCCCGTAATGGGGGGCGAAATGATTGATGCAAGCTGGCTGAAAAAGTAGTAGAGACCCGTGTAGATGCCTACGGTCTGATAGGTGGACATCTGCCAGAGCATGGGGAAGCTGTTGGTCACCACCGATACCCAGAAAATTCCGAAACAGAAGAGCAAGGCCCAGAAGGTATACTGCCTGAGAGAAGCACTCAAACCATCTGTTATGGGATCGTGGAAGAAGATGAGGGCAAGCAACACCACCAGTATCGAGAGGGAGACCCTGATCGTCTTCTTGCGTCCGATGCGATGGGCAACGATGCCTGAAGGAATGGCAAAAATTGCATAGGCGATGCCAACCATACCGGCTGCAAGACTTGCAGTCCCGCTGCTGGTCTTGAGGATATCCTTAGAATAGAGGCCAACAAAGGGAAGAATGCCCTGGTAGCCTATGAACCAGAAAAGCAAGGAGAGGAGGATGAAGAGTGCACTCTTGTCCTTCTCTGAGAAGATGACTTGCAGTGAGTGGAGGATCGGTTCCTTCTTTTCACTCTCATTCAGTTCCACTGCCTTCTTCTCCTTGACGAAGAAAAAGAGCAGAAGCACCGCCAAAATGACCAATACAGAGGAGATGGGGAAAGCCAGGATGTCGGTGGTGGGACCAAGGCCAGGGAGGTTTATGGGAATATCCATGAGCCGGGCAAGACCAACCGTACCCACGATGGTGGCGATGCCACCCATGGTGTTGATGACCCCATTGGCTTCACTGCGCAAATCACCGGGGATCATATCAGGCATCAGTGCAACGACTGGGCCACGCACAGCCTGTTTGAAGAGGTTCAGAATGAAGACCAACACAATCAGAAGCCAAAGGCTGGAGAGTGCGGAAAAGGGAATGAGACCAAAGGCCACTGCGGTGACCGGCAAGCAGACAAGGATGAAGGGCATCCTGCGTCCGATGCGAGTCCGGGTGCGGTCGCTTATGGCACTGAACACAGGAATCAGGAAGATGGCAAGCATGTTGTCAAAGGTCATGATCGAACCGATCAGGGCCTTCGATTCAATGAATCTTGCCAGGAAAATCGGCACATAGGTATCGTACAAGGGGTCCATCAACCCCATGGTGAAAAATCCAAGTCCAATGAGGAAGGTCGTAAGATAGTACCCCTTCAGACCCCGTTTCTGTTGTTTGGCCATACCACATCTCCTTGCATACACGCGCACGTGACTTCAGTGTACCATGAAATGCCAAACCTGCAGATAGGAAACCAAGGCTCTGGACGAAATTCCCACTTTACGGTACACCAAGGTCATGCACGAGACACCGAGCAATGCGCTCATCACCACAAAAGAAGAACTCGAACACCAGCTCAGCCTCACCGAAGAGGAGTTGGCGTTCGATTACCACACCACCCAGACACTTCCCTTGAGAATCCCCTCCTATTTCTTGGACCTTATCGACAAACATGATGTGCATGACCCGCTCAGGCTCCAAGTGGTACCCAAGTCCGCCGAACTGATTTGCACTTCCCAGGAGGATATCGATCCCCTTGCTGAGGTTACCTACAGTGTTACCCGGCGCCTCATCCACCGCTACCCAAGCCGCGTGGCCTTCCTTACCACCGACATCTGCCCCATCCACTGCCGCCACTGCTTCCGCCGGCGCTTCACCGGAACCTTCCAGGGACCGGCAACCGATGAGCAGATTGAGGAGGCATCAGCATATGTGGCCGGGCATCCCGAGGTAAAGGAGATCCTTTTCACAGGAGGAGATGTGCTTACCCTCTCCGATGCACGACTCAAGCAGATGATCGCAGCCTTCCGAAGCAAGCGCAAGGATTTGGTCATACGCCTGTGCACCCGAATGCCCGCTTCCTATCCGATGCGGATCACCAAAGCGCTCATCAGCATGCTCGGTGAGTTCTCCACTGCCCCTTTCTACCTGATGACTCAGTTCAACCACCCCAAGGAGTTGACCGAGCAGGCCATCAAGGCAGTCAGCCTCTTTGTGGATGCCGGAATACCGGCCATGAACCAGACGGTGCTGCTCAAAGGTGTGAACGACAACGTGGATGTATTGGAAACGCTCTGCAACCAACTGATCTTCAACCGTATCAAGCCTTACTACCTGTTCCAAGGGGATTTGGTGAGTGGGACTTCCCATTTCAGGGTTCCGCTGCAGGCCGGTCTTGCGCTGGAACAGGAGCTGCGCAGACGCCTCAGCGGCCTGGCCATGCCCCTCTATGCAATAGATCTTCCCGATGGAGGCGGAAAAGTACCCCTGAATCAGGGGTACCTTGCTGAACAATCTGGATGTGGGGTATGGACATTCAGGACGGTGGAAGGGGAAGTACGCTCCTATCCAGACCCAGAGGCCTAAGGGGCAATCCTTCTGAGAACCTCGTCGATGGCTTGCTTACGGATTTCCTGACGCTGTGCCTCATATTCGGCCGGATCAAGGAAGATCACTTGCTGCTCCTCCTCGAAATCAGGAAGCGTGATGATCTTTTGTCCCTCTTTGATCACCGGCTTTGGCTCGACAATCCCAACCGGGGCAGGCTCTGGTTCCACGATTTCAACGACAACAGGTTCCGGCTCTGTCACCACCGGTTCGGCAGGAGATACCACAGGCTTCACTACCGCCGGGGCAGGCGCTACAACCGGTTGCTGCACAACCTCTGGCACGCTCTCAACCTGAGGCACTACCTTCACTGATGGCTTGGGGGTGGAAGGGGATGCAGGAACACGAACCAACGGCATTTGTGCCACATATGCATCAACGCTCTTGCGGGCTTCCGCTTCAAGACCATCAAGAAGGGTTGGAACCAAGTCCTGCACTATCTGCTGTCGGTAGGCAGTGTAGAGCTCGATCAACTCCGCTTCACCCAAACCTTTGGGGAGAACTTGGGTAAGATACGCGACATAGGCATCTTTGTTGGCTTCAATTGCGGCGATTGTCTGCTCAGTCAAAGCGGGCAGCAGAGCATCCACCACCTGCGGTACATATGCCTCCACCTCAATCTTTGCCTGGGCGATCTGGCCGGCAAGTCGTGCTTCAACTTCTGAAGCAAGCTTCATACCTTCACGCTCCACGGAGGAAGTGTATTCGGCAAGTCGCCTGTCCAGCATCGCAGTAAGACGATTTTCCGCCGCCTCGGTTCCTGAGGCCAACGCCGCCTCAAGAGTGGGGGAAAGGGAAGAGGCCAACAGCGGTTCAATTTGCTTGGCAAGTTCGGAAACCAGATTCTCATCGGCAAGCAGAGAAGAGCGGATACTCTCAGTCAGGGTCGGGGCGAGCTTCATCTCAAGTTCAGGCAGCAACTGTGAGACCAACGCCTTGGTATTGGAAACTTCCTCCACGCTGGGCTTCTTGACAGGTGGGGTCACTTCCATCAAGGGTATGCTTTGGCGCTGCCTGGCCTGTTCGAGGATCTCATTGGGGACACTCGGGCGCAGGTACCAAAGCCCTGTCCCTGCAAAGAGTGTCACAACAACGGTGATGACCAGCACATTGATCCGAACCGATTTCTTCATTTCAAACCCTCATCCTGCAACGCTTTCACCCATTGGGTGAAATACTGATTCCTATCGTAGCACAATAGCTTGCAACTTGTCGATGAATTAACGCCTTTGAGCCGGTATTGTGCAGAACCTGCACCCCTGCTTTCCTACCCAAAGTCTTGGTGCTGATATCCTTCTGGGCACGTTCACGCTGGAAGAACCGCCGAAAGGTCAGCCTCTCGCGTTGAGCGCAACGCCGATACCGCAGCAAGAGGGGCGCCTTGATGAACAGCACCTGGTCACAAAGTGCATCAAGGCCCATGCGTGAGAGCAGCGCAGCATTGAGAATCAGAGCAGGAGCACCTTCAGCACGAGCTTCCTCGATGAGGGCCTTGCAAGCCTCGACCATCTTGGGATGCGTGATGCGTTCCAAACTCCTCAGCTTGGCAGGGTCGGAGAAGACGAGTGCACCGAGAGCCTTGCGGTTGACCCTACCCTCCTCAAGCACCTCATTGCCAAAGGTTTGCGTGAGCTCACGCTTGCTCTCTTCAAGGGCTTGGTGTCCCAGCAGGTCAACGTCAACAATCGTGCATCCGAGCATGGAAAACTCTGAGGCATACTGGTTCTTTCCCGCACAGGCCCTGCCTGTCAAACCGATGACCATCATCAGTGGATCTCTCCCCAGTTGGCGCCCACCTCAATGCTGGTCTTCAGCGGGATGCTGAGCTTGGCAGCACCCTCCATCGCCTCCTTGACCACAACCTTGGTTTGTTCCACTTCCGCGATAGGCACCTCAAATACCAGTTCGTCGTGGATCTGGAGCAACAAACGCGCTCCCAATCCCCGTTCAGTGAGCAGCTTCTCCACCCTGAGCATGGCAAGCTTCACCAGATCGGCTGCAGTTCCCTGAATAACCGTGTTCACCGCAATACGCTGCGCCTTTGCCCGTTCGACAGCGCTGCGGCTGTTGATCTCGGTAATGGTTCTGACGTGACCGAGCAGGGTTGTCACATACCCAATCTCCTCCGAGCTCTTGCGCGTCGACTCGACGAATGCCTTTACCGCACTGTACCGTTCGAAGTACTGATCGATGAACTGCTTCGCCTCAGCATGGGCAATGTTCAGATCCATCGCCAGACTGTGGGTCCCCATGCCATACATCACACCAAAGTTGATCGTCTTGGCGATTCTTCTCTGTTCAGGGCTCACTTCATCAAGAGGGATGTTGAAGATCAGGCTGGCGGTACTTCGGTGCACATCCACCCCGGTGGCAAAGGCCTGTTTCAAACCCGGGTCATCGGCCATATGGGCGAGCACCACCAGTTCAATCTGAGAGTAGTCGGCAGAGAGGAAGAGATGCCCCTCCTTGGGAACGAAGGCTGATCGGATGCGCCGGCCCTCTTCACTCCGTACAGGAATATTCTGCAGGTTCGGATCCTTGCAGCTGAGCCTTCCAGTTTCAGTCCCTGTCTGGGAGAACGAGGGATGAATGCGTCCCGTCCGCTCATTGATCTGAAGGGGAAGCTTGTCAATGTAGGTGCTCTTGAGCTTATTGAGCATACGGTACTGGAGAATGAGCTCAACCTCAGGATAGCTCTCCCTCAGCGGCTCCAGTACGTCGGTTGAGGTGGAGAACCCTGAACGGGTCTTCGCCCCTGTGGGGATGTTGCGCTCAACAAAGAGCACCTCCTGCAGCTGCTGGGGGGAGTTGAGGTTGAACTCATGGCCGCAGATGGAGAACACCTCAGCTTTGATTGCATCCAGCCGTTTCTCAAACTCAAGTGAAAGCGGCTCTATCAGGGAGCGGTCGAGACGGATGCCTTCCATCTCCATCTTTGCGATGATGAGCAGAAGCGGCATCTCAACATCCTCAAGGAGGGATAACAGACCCCTGGCTTGCAGCAGTTCGCAGAAAAGCGTATAGAGCCGATAGGTGACATCGGCATCCTCTGCCCCATAGAACACTGCCTGGTCGAGGTCAATATCACTGAGATGCTTTCCCTTGGGAACAATATCGGTATAGTGGACCGTCTTATACCCGAGATACTTCTCTGCCAGATAGTCCATATTGAAGACCGAGGTGGAGTCTAAGAGCCACGCGGCCACCATGGTATCAAAGACCACACGCTTCGGCTCGATTCCCCATTGGCAGAGCACCTTGTAGTCGTACTTGATATTCTGTCCTACCAGCGGAAGCTGTTTCGTCTCAAGATACTCTTTCAGCAAGGACTTCACCTTGTCCCGGTCCAGCAAAGCTTTCTCCTCGTGAACCAAGGGGACATAGTAGGCCTTGCCTTCCTCAAAGCAGAACGAAAAGCCGATTACCTGGGCGTTCATCTCATCGAGGCTGGTGGTCTCCAGGTCGAAAGCAACCGGATGGCCACACTTCAGCGCCGAATCAAGCAGAGCCGAGAGTCGTTCGAAAGCGGTGACTGCCTCATAGGTGGATTTGGCCTGTTCGGCTTTCGCAGCAACCGGCTCGCCCTTGATCGTGCTTGCCTCTACGCCTCCTGCCCTTCCCAGCTCCTTGATGATGGTCCTCATACCAATCTCCTGGAAGACGGGGATGGCTGTCTCATAGTCTACATCCTTGACCAGGTACTGTTCGGTGTCGAAGGTATCGACGGTGAAAAGATCACGTCGAAGCACAACCAGGCTCTTGCTCAGCTTTGCAGCCTCCTCTCCCTCAACGAGCTTCTTCTGCAAGCCCGGAGCCACCAACTTGAGATTGGCGTAGATGCCTTCCAAACTGCCGAACTGCTGCAAGAGCTTGACCGCACCCTTTTCTCCGATTCCCTTGACCCCAGGAATGTTGTCGGAGGAGTCTCCAAGCAGCGAAAGGTAGTCAACAATCTGTTCGGGAAGGATTCCGTACTCCTCTGCCACCTCAGCTTTTCCGAGCAGGCGGTAGAACTTCTCGTTCTTCTTGGCAGGACGCAGCGCGAACGTATGGTCATCCACCAGCTGCAAGAGGTCCTTGTCACCGGTGAACATGATGGTATCGATCTGATGGCGGGTTGCCTCATCGCTGAGGGTGGCGATGATATCATCGGCCTCAAAGCCCTGCATTTCGATGGAGGGGATGCGAAGCGCCTCCAAAAGCCTCCTGATCACAGGAACCTGCTCATGCAGCTCTTCGGGAGCAGCATCACGGTTGGCCTTGTACGGTTCGTACATGGTATGGCGGAACGTGGGGCCCATGCTATCCATCGCAACCACCAAATAGGTGGGATGGTATTCGCGGATCAGCTTGAGAATGGTGGAGAAGAATCCATACACGGCACTGATGTTCTTTCCTTGGGTATCCCTGATCGGATTGGCAAAGAAGCCGTAGAACGATCGGTAAATCAGGCCATATCCGTCAATGATATAGAGCTTCTTATTCTCCCCCAACACCGTTGGCTCGAGCTTCTCCTGCTTCGGCGGAACCGAAAGAACCTGCTCCTTTGCCTCCTCCTTCAGTTTCTCCTGATCAAAATCCTGCTGGGAAAACAACTCATCCATCCTGGCCCCCTATGGTCAATGACAAAGTATCATAGGCCACCTGGACGCCCTCAGGCAACTCCGCCTGCAGGCTTTGGTGGCTCAATCCATGACTGAGATGGGTGAGGTACACCCTTCTCGGTCTTACTCGCTGTGCGAACGCCAGTGCCTCAAATACACTGTAATGTGTGGGGTGAGGCCAGTAGCGAAGAGCTCCCACCACCAAGGTATCCAGGCCTTCAAAGTAGGGAAGACTCTGGACGGGCACCTCACTGCAATCGGTAGCGTACGCAAACGATCCAATGCGAAATGCAAAAATCGTCTGTTTTCCGTGGAGGATGGGAATGGGCATTACCTTGAAGGATGCAATTTCCACCTCCTCATAGGAAGTGAGCACCTTAAGGTCAAGGTGAGGTATCCCTCCTGCCACATCCTCTCCATGCAGTACATACGGAAATCGGTCCCTGATATCCTGGGCAACCTCCTCCTTGCAGTACACAGGAAGGCTGTTGTGCTTGCAAAACACCCGTAGGTCATCGATGCCATTGAAGTGATCGGCATGAGCATGCGTGTACAAGACTGCATCGAGTCTGGTCAGGTTTGCCCTCAGAGCTTGCAGTCGGAACTCAGGGGTGGTGTCAACAAGCAAGGTCTTCCCTTCGCTCTGAATCAGGATGCTGCTGCGGTAACGTGCATCGTGCACATCGCTTGAGGTGCACACCGAGCAGGTACACCCAATGACCGGAATCCCATGGCTCGTCCCGGTACCCAGAAACGTGACGTCCATCCTGCTCATCGAGCCATATCCGTCACTTGTTTCACGGAGTTCTCCAGCACCTGCTGTCCCTGCTTGGCGGCGTCTTTGAGCTTCTGCTGCACCTCATCGCTGGAAAGGAGACTCTGCAGCCGTTCGAAGGACTCTTGGGTGAACTCGGGACTTCCCTTCACCTGATCAACAGCAAGACCCACAGCATCCATCACCTGGGCGTTGACCGAGCCTTTGCGCAAGGCAAAGCTCACTCCCAGAAACTGCATGCTCATGCTGGGAATAAAGAAATACATGATGAAGAAGCACAGCGTTGCAACGCTCAACGCCGAGAGAAACGAGCGAAAGAATCCTTTCTTTGCCATGACACTACTCCTCTTGGCTACTCTAGCACACTTGGGCGAAGGCGAAAAGCAACTCAGGCCCGGATTTCTCCGGGCCTGAAGGTTGCTGCACTATTGTTTTAGAAAAGTGAGAAAAGGAGGGATACGCCCACCGTACCATCATCCATTTTTGCATTGAAGAGCTTGTCCACTTCTCCAGGCTTCTTGAAGGTGTAGTCAGTCTCAAGGGTGTAGTTGAGGCCGAGCATCAGCTTGCCAAGGTTGAAATCGAGCGTAGCACGATAGGCAACCGGGGAGTTGATGAAGGTCTCGCCCAAGGAAGACAGAGTTTGAGGATTGTCGTTGGCATCAAAAATGGTGAACTTTCCATCCTTATCCATGCGTACGATCCAGTTCGGTCCCATACCGAAGCCGAGGCGGGTAAAGCCGAGCAGATCCATCGAGACACCGGCGGTGGAGAGCACCTCGATCTTGGTGTAATCAACAGACCCGATTGTTTCCTGTGAGAACTTACCTACCAAGTCAACCTCTGCAATAAGGAGCTTGAAGCGGACATCTGCACCAAGAGCATAGTTATCGAAATTTGCCAGTCCGTCGAAATTGTCACTGTCAATGGCAGTCTTGATCTTACCAAGACTATCCTTGTACTGCGCCGTGACACCAAGACTCAAATCAAGTACTGCAGCACTGAGAGCTGCGGGAAGCAGGACACATACAACGAGCAGTGAAATCATCAGCTTCTTCTTCATATCATACCCCTTTTGCCAGTTTTCCTGTCATATCAGCATTTCTGTTCTAAATCTAGAACATTTTCAGAGCCAACGCAAGGGAGAGAGATTGCTTTTTCAGAGCAAAGACGCTCCACCATGCATTATCCGCCATAACCGAACCCAAGGTTGCCTGACTTTCCATCAGGTACCGTATTTTCACGCCAATGGGACCAAGTTCGGACCCAAGTCCTACCTGCAAATACATCGGACTTGCCAGAACCGCATCGGCAAAGCTTTTCTGTGAAGCATCCGCCTGTGTTCCGTTTGCCAACTTGTAGAAGGAACGGGAGGAGTCGGAACTGGAAGGAACATAGGTGACACCTACCCCACCGCCGACTTCCACCGCGACCAGCGAGCCGATCGCCGGAATACTCAGGGAGCCCATGCCGAGCATCAACACCCCACTAGCCTCACCACATTCAATGGGCAGCACCATCGCCTGTGCCTGTACAAAGGCCAGCCGAGCACTGATTTCCCCTCCGATCAACCAGTTGTCCGGATCCTGAAGACCGAGATCAAAGGCTTGATCCTCTTGGGGTGAATAGGTGGCGCCAAATCCAAGACTTACATTTACAAGGCTTCTGGCTCCAACGGAGACAGGAAGCGACAACAAGATGATGACCATCAGTGTGGGCAGATGTTTTCGCATAGGTCGCAGCAACTCCTCATCTCTATAACAGTACTCAGAGACAAAAGGCTACAACATAGAGGGATAATTTTTTGTTGAACTTCCGTACGATTTTGCTATAAGTTCCCAAGTTCGGCCAGCTGCGCCCTCCAAAGGGCAACCGATGCATCACTGGGCATCCGCCAATCCCCTCGGGGAGAGAGGGCCAGAGAACCAACCTTCGGACCATCGGGCAGGCAGGAACGTTTGAACTGCTGGCTGAAAAAGCGCGAGTAAAAGGTATTGAGCCACTTGAGAATGACCGACTGATCATACACTTGTGAAAATGCAACGCATGCCAATCGGTAAATCTTAGCCGGAGAATAGCCCCAGCGTATCGCCTGGTAGAGGAAGAAGTCATGCAGTTCATAGGGGCCCACCAAATCCTCGGTAACCTGGCTTATCGTTCCATCACCTTTAGCAGGAAGGAGTTCAGGGCTTACCGGGGTATCGACGACATCCAGCAGTACCTTCTTCAGCGAAGGCTCACTGATCGAGGCCACATGCCTGACCAGGTGCCGAACCAAGGTCTTCGGTACCGAACTGTTGACCCCGTACATCGACATATGATCCCCGTTGTAGGTCGCCCAGCCAAGAGCCAGCTCAGAAAGGTCACCCGTTCCGATCACCAGGGCGTTGAGCTTGTTTGCCAGGTCCATCAACACTTGGGTCCGTTCGCGCGCCTGACTGTTCTCGTAGGTGACATCCAGCGCCTTCGGATCGTGACCGATATCCTTGAAGTGCTGACCCACAGCCTTGGAGATGGAGATGGTGCGCAACTCAACACCCAGAGCTTGTGCCAGCTTGGTTGCATTGCCCTTGGTGCGTTTGGTGGTGCCAAATCCCGGCATCGTTACCGCAACAATGTGCTTGCGTTCCAAGCCCAGCAAGTCGAAGGCCCGTACGGAGACCAGAAGGGCAAGGGTAGAGTCGAGTCCTCCGCTGAGGCCTATCACCACGCTTTTGCAGAGGGTGTGCTCAAGACGCTTTTTCAGCCCCAGAGCCTGCAATCGCAGAATCTTCTCGCACCGAGCTTCCCTTCCCCGCTCATCCGAGGGCACGAAGGGAGCCTTCTCATAGTGGCGGGTCAGTGTACATGTACCAACATCCAAGGTGAACGGAATGCGTACATAGCCTTCCGGGCGCGTAGAGAAGCTTTGCAATCTTACTCGCTCCAGCTGCAATTTCTGTACATCTATCTCGGTGACCAAAAGCGCATCACTCACATCAAAGGACTCACCCAGGCACTGCCCGTTCTCGTAGATAAGGTCGTGGGGGGTGAACACCAGGTCGGTCGCAGATTCACCGTAGCCGGCATCACTATACAGGTATGCACAGACCAGCTTTGCACTCTGGCTGGCAACGAGCGACCTGCGGTACTCCTCCTTGCCTACCAATTCATCACTGGCAGAACAGTTGGTTATCACCGTTGCTCCAGCGAGGGCGTGGGAGGTGCTGGGGGAGAGGGGCACCCAAAGGTCCTCACATATCTCATTGGCCACCACCAACTCCTCAAGGGAGGTACAGCTGAGAAGCAGGTGAGTGCCGAACCAGGTTTTCTGCCCAAAGAGGGTAACCTCTTCATTGCCTTCGCGGGGAGTCGAGAACCAACGCTTCTCATAGAACTCCTGATAGTTGGGGAGATGGCGCTTGGGAACCACGGAAAGCAATTGTCCCTTGTGGATGCTGAGGGCACAGTTGTAGAGCGACCCGTGGACCATGACAGGAGAGCCGAACACAATGAGCATATCGATGTCTTGGCTCATCGTAAGAATGGCGGAGACAGCTGCTTCCCAGCCCTGCTGCAGGCGCTTGTGCAAAAACAAGTCCGCACAGCTGTAGGCAGTGGTGACCAACTCCGGGAGAACAAGGACTTTCACCTGCTTCCCAGCCGCTTCCGTGATGAGCGAAAGAATGCTGTTCGTATTGAAGGTGGTATCGGCCACCCGTACCGTCGGAGATGCAACTGCACACTTGATGAACCCGTCTTTCATACCTCAGCTCCCCCACGGTCAAGGATGGCGACCACCTCATGATGGAACGTCTGTGGATAGAGATCAAACACCTTGACCTTGCCCACAGTGTAGCCCTCGGAGGCAAAGCGTTGCAAGTCTCGTCCCAAGGTAACACTGTTGCAGGAGACGTAGATGATGCGCATCGGCTTCCAGGAAGCAATCAGCGGGACCAGACTCTCATCAAGACCGGTACGGGGAGGATCAACAACAACCGTATCCACATGCGTTTGCCTGCCCTTCGCCCACTCCTCCACTGCTTGGGTGTAGTACTCGCACTGCTTGACATTGCGTTTCGCCAAGCTCAAGCACTGTTTCTGCCGCTCGACCGCTATCAGGTGCCTCCCATCCTGCTCAAGGAAAGCACTGAAGGTACCCACCCCGCTGTACAGATCCATGACAGAAGAACCGATTGCATTTGCTGCCACATACTCACCCAAGGAAGGAAGCAGTGAGAGGTTCGACTGAAAGAATACTTCACTGGTTACCACGAACTGTCTGCGTCCGACCGTGGCAACCACCTCCTCATCAAAGAAAGAGAGTTTGGAATCAGCAGCAAAGACAGGAACTTCCAGAAAACCTCCCTTGCCTTTGCGGTTGGCAAACATGAGTTTTCGGGCAGCGGCAAAAAGAGGCTGGGGATCGGCAAGCAGGGCATTGAGTGCATCGGTAAGGACCATGCAGGTCTTGATGGGAACAAGGGTATTGCTTCCCTTGCCTAAGAATCCGACCTGCTTGCCTGCCAGGTCCACATGAAAACGCACCCGGTTGCGATAGGCAAAAGCGGGACCGGTCTCAACCGGCTCGACCACAATCTTCCCTAGGTCAAGGGATCCCAGGCGAACAAGGTTGTCCAGCACAATCTGCTGCTTGATGCCGCCTTGTGCATCAGGGTGAGCATACTGGAAGTCACAACCGCCACAGGCACCCCAGTAAGGACAGGGGGGATGAATGCGAACATCGCTGGCCTCAACGATGCTGGTCACTTCTCCGATGGCGTAGCCAGTCTTCTGCTGAACAATCCTGGCTTCAACCACCTCTCCTTCCAATGTCTCAGGGATGAAGAGTCGCTTTCCCTCATCGGTGGTGGAAAGACCATCTCCTCCTTGGACCAGCTTCTCAATGCGATAAGGCATCACCGAGCTCCTTCACGTAGGCAGCAATGAGGTCGATCCCTTGCTGCCAGAAAGCAGGGTCTGCAAGGTCGATGCCCACCGTTGAGGCAACCTGACGGGCATCAAGGCTGCCGGCAAGCGAAAGCACCTGGTTGTACTGCTCACTTCTCAGTCCCAGCTGATACAAGCCGAGGGCAAAGAGTTGTCCAAAGGCGTAAGGATAGTTGTAATAGGAAAAGTCCGAGGAGTAGTAGTGCCCCTTGACCGCCCACATGTAGGGGTGTTTGACCACCAGCGCTAAGCCGTACGTCCGATCCTGAGCCTCCTCCATGAGCGAGCAGAGCTCAGAAGCACTCAACTCCCCTTCCGCCCTTCGCTCAAAGACAGCTGATTCGAAATAGAAGCGGCTGAGAATATCCACACAGACTTGGCAGGCTTCCTGAAGGAAGTGCTCCACCAAGGTTAGTCGCGCTGAACCGTTGCTTTTCTCCAAGGCGCCTTGGAAAACAAGGAATTCACTGAAGATTGAGGCTGTTTCAGCCAATGTCATCGGATACGTCCTGAGAAGGTTGCTCTTCTTCAGCACCACATGGTCGTGCCAGGCATGTCCCAGCTCATGAGCCAAGGTGGAGACCCCTCCATAAGAGTAGTCGAAGTTGGCCAGGATCCTGCTCTGCTGTGCCAAGGGGAAGGCCGTATCATAGGCTCCCCCCACCTTGCCCTTGCGGCTTCCTGCATCAATCCAACGTTGCTTGAAAGCCTGATCGGCAAAGGCCCCCATCTCGGGAGAGAAGACAGTGAACTGCTGGACGATGAGTGCGTGAGCTTGCTCATAGCTATAGCGGCTCTCCTCGCTGCCGATGGGAGCGAAGAGGTCATAGAAAGCACAACCTTCCACCTGCAAGTGAGCAGCCTTGTGCTTGAGATAGGTACGGAATAGCGGAAGATTTTGTTCGATGGTGGCGATCAGTGCAGAGAGTATCGGTCGGTCGATCCTCGACTGGCTGAGTGAGCGATCCAAAGGAGATGCATAACCTCTGCGCCCATCCAGGGATATCGTCGTCCCTTTCACGCCGTTCAGCGCTGCAGCAAAGGGTACCTCATACATCTTCAGAAGCGAGAGCTCCTGCTCGAAAGCGAGCTTTCGAACATCTCTGTCAGCACTGCTTGCCTCATTGCGCAGCTGCACCACCGTCTTACCCTGGCTCTGGATGCTTGAACCCATAGCCTCCTGCAGACGGGAAAAAGCATCAGTTCCAGACCGCCCAAGATCGGAAGCGAGAGCTTCCAGCTCGCTGTCCATCTGATGAGCCTGCTCAAAGAGCAACTCGGAGAGCACAAAGCGGTAGGAAGCCAAGTCCCCTCCCTCACCGCATCGCTTTGCAATCTCCTCGGAACGGGTGGCAAGAAAGTTGCGGAAGGAAACCTCAAGGTGCTGAACCACCAGAGAAGCCTCTTCCACCTGTGAGGTGGCTTTCAGATATCGTTCATTGGCAGTATCGGTGGTCAAGCAGGCAGAGCTGTAAGCATCAAGGGTCTCCTGATAGTCAAGAATCACTTCATACTCCCTGATACAGGAGTAAAGCTCGGCCCCAGGACGTGTGATCGTTGCCTCCAGGGCCTTGGAGCGGGTGGTCATGGTACGAAGGTCTTCAAGAAACTCCTTGCTGTCGACAGCAGGATAGATGGGGCTCAAGTCCCAGGTAGGCAGATTGTGCATGGTGATGTTCTCCTTCTACAGGTTCAGCTCGTACTCGGCAATCTTGTTGATGAGGGTCCTTCGGCTGATACCCAACTCCTCTGCAGCACGGGTGCGGTTTCCTTCCCAACGGTGGAGCGCCCTGATAATGGCATCGATCTCCACATCCTTCAAGCTCTTCGCCTCGCTGACTTGCCCTGCCTTTGGTTCATCCTTTGTCTGGGTATGCAAAGAAACGGAGCCTCTGAGATCCAGATCATCAACCCCGATCTCTTCGGCATTGGCGAAGATGACCGCACGCTCAAGGATATTCTCCAGTTCCCGCACATTGCCGTAGAACTCATGGTTGCACAACAGCTGGAGTGCATCGGCACTGAAACCTGAGACCCTGCTCCCCATCTGACGGTTCAAACGTTTAAGAATTCCCGCAGCAAGCAGGGGAATATCCTCCCTGCGGTCCCGTAGCGGGGGAATGATAATCCTGACGACATTCAAACGGTAAAAGAGGTCCTCGCGGAACTTCCCCTCCCGTACCTGTTGCTCGAGGTCCTTGTTCGTGGCTGCAATGATACGGGCATTGATGGGCATCGCCGAAGTACCGCCAAGGCGGGTGATTTTCCGCTCCTGCAGAACCCTGAGTATTTTCACCTGCAACGAAAGGGGCATATCACCGATCTCATCTAAAAAGAGCGTACCTCCGCTGGCGAGTTCAAACATACCGGTCTTGCGATTGGCGGCTCCCGTAAAAGCCCCCTTTTCGTAGCCGAAGAGCTCGCTTTCCAGCAGGTTCTCAGGAACTCCACCAATATTGATCGCTACAAACGGACCACCCTTGACCGGACTGCAGGCATGAATTTCGCGTGCAACCACTTCCTTTCCGGTACCGCTCTCACCGGTAATGAGTACCGTAGAGTTGGTATCACTGATTTTGGAGATGATCTCCTTGATCCGCTTGATCGAGGCACTCTCGCCCACAAAAATCTGCTTGTCATCCTCGTTCTTGTTCCTGGTTTCGCTCTCCACCATGTTGCGCAGGTTCTGTGCATCAACCAGTTTCTTGAGCCTGATCACCAACTCTTCGGGGTCGAATGGTTTGACGATGTAGTCCTGGGCACCCTCTTTCAAGGCTGAAACCGCATCGCTGATCTCCCCATGGGCGCTGATCATGATGATGGGCATCCGAAACCCTTCGCTGCGAATCCAATGTATGAGCGACAATCCGTCCATACCCGGCATCTTCAAATCCACCAGACAAGCATCATATGCCTCACTGGAGAGCATCCTCTGGGCTGATAGACCGTTCTCTGCGCAGTCGCTGTCAATACCATCCAGACTCAGATAGCGGTGCATGAGGTCGCGGATATTCGGCTCGTCGTCAACAATCAAAAGCTTCATGATGGTTCCTTTTCCTTGGGTTTGAGAGCATGAATCGATTTGGGCAGGATAACTTCGGCAACAGTGCCCCCTCCATCACGGCTGTACAGTCGGATATGCCCTCCCCTGGCCTTCACGAACTGCTGGGAGATGGAAAGCCCGATGCCAGAGCCGTGAATCTTCGTGGTGAAGAAGGGGTCGAAAATCTTCTTTGCATCCGAACCGCGGATACCCTCTCCACGATCCATGACATAGACATGGACAAAACCCCGCTTGTCATTGGTGATACGGACTTCAACTTGGGGGTTGCCATCTCCGGCGCTCTCCACCGCATTCTTGAGCAAGTTCTCAAAGACCGAACGGGCACGATCGCTGTCGATCACAATCTGCTGGCGTTGCTCACTGGAAAACCGAATCGGTCTGTCAAAGGTCTTGATCAGCGAAGTGAAGAGCTCGGTAAGATCGACCGTAACAGGAGTCCCCAAGGGATTGCGCAAAAAGTCACTGACCTTGTTGGTAAGCTGGGTGAGTCGCTGCACTTCCTGCTCAATGAGCAGAAGATCCTTGGTATTCTCCTTGGGCATCGTCTTTTTCAGAAGGGCAAGCTGGATGGTGATGGCACTGAGTGGGTTCTTTATCTCATGGGTCAAGGTACGGGCTGCCTGTCCAAGGTTCACCAAGCTCTCCTGTTTGGCCAGTGTCACCCGATATCTGCGGTTGTTTCGGTAGATGCTGAGCACCAGGAGAAAAAGCCCAATCAGCGTCATCGAGGAGATGATACCGATCATCATGATCACCATCTTGCGGTGGTGATAGTCCTTGCCGTCAAAGTGGAGATAGAGCACATCAGGGAAATCTATGGGAGTGGGGAGCAAGCCATTTTCTGTGAGCGTGAGCTCTCCTGTGTCCAAGAGGATGGTGAGCCTGCTGAAACGGATGTACTCGATCATTCCTGTCTGGGTGTTGTAGGTAGCCGTTCCACTGTTACCCGAACTACCTTTTGGGGAGATTTCCGCATTGGTGAAACCTTCGAGAGGAATGGTCATGGGGACGTTTCCCAGACTGAGGACCTTCCTGCCCATCGAACTGTACACACCGATACCACTTATATGCTCGTCCTGCATGGTCTTCAGTGCCTTGGCCGTGCTGTCCTGCAATGCAAGAAAAACAGAGTTGAAGGCACGCTCAGCTTCACTTTGCATCCTGAGTTGCTCTCGTTCGAGCAGAGCTGAGGTGAGAAAAATGACCAAGGCCAACAACACCAGAAAGGCAAAGGCAAGAGAGGTGATGACAATGAACGGCTCTTTGTTGTCCATAATCATCCATCGAGTTTTTTTTGCGTTCAACGGCCCAGTCCCCCGGAATGGTTATTCATAGTTGAGGGCATCAATCGGGTCAAGTCGGGAGGCTTTCATCGCAGGATACCACCCAAAGAAGACACCGACAAACATGGAAAAGCCCATTGCAAGTATGAACGAGGCGTAGGATAAATGCAACGTCCAATCCATGAGGTTGGTCACCGCATAGCTGAGCAAGGAGCCAAGAGCAATCCCCAGGATGCCTCCCAGGATGGTGAGGGTGAGCGCTTCACTGATGAACTGTCCCCTGATGACATTCGGGCTTGCCCCGAGCGCCTTGCGGATGCCAATCTCCTTGGTACGCTCAGCAACCGAGACAAGCATGATATTCATGATCCCGATGCCACCGACCAAGAGGCTGATGGCTGCAATGGCTGCAAGGAAGGCACTGAACGTGCCGGTGATCTGGTTGGCCATCTCCGCAAGGGAAGCCGGGCTGAAGAGATTGTATCCGTCGGTACCGACGATACCGTCAAGATACTCGGTCACTCGGTCAGAGACCTCGATGGTATCATTGCCCTCCTTCACCTTGATGACATATGCACCGACACCGGTAGTACGGACAAATCGCTGCCCATAGGTATTGTAGGGAATGAATACAGTATTGTTGTAGGAGAGGTTGAATGTGGCGTCCTTGGGCTCAAGCACGCCGACCACCAGATAGCTTTTTGCCTGGTTGCGGAAAATGCTCACATAGGAGCCCACAGCCGTCTGGTCGGGGAATAGATTCTCAGCCACCGAGGAACCCAACACAACCACCTGACGGCGATTGATGTTATCCATATTGCTGAAAAACTCCCCTTGGTCATACTCGAGGTTGAGCATCTTCCCATAGTCGGCCAACACACCCGATACCGAGGCGTTCATCGACTCCTGCCCATTACGAATCTGGGCATTGCTGTTGTTTTGGGGAAGGACCACCTCCAGTCCTTCAACATCACGGATCAGCATATCTGAGAACTCCTCGTTGAAAATGCCGGTGGAACGCTGTCCGAACGAGGGATAGATGGTGATCATGTCCAAACCACCGACTGCAATGCTTTCGGTGATGCTTTGGCTTGCACTCTGGCCAATGGTCAGGATGGCTACCACCGAAGCAACGCCTATGACAATCCCCAACAGTGAAAGGGCAGTACGCATCTTGCTGCCACGCATGGCAGAGAAAGCAAGCTTGATATTTTCAAACAGCATATTACTCCTCCACCTTTCCGTCACGGATGCGGATCTGTCGATTGCACCTGAGTCCCAGTTCACGATCGTGGGTAACAATTACAACGGTCCTGCCCTCGCTGTTCAGCTCCTCAAACAGCTCCATGATCTGGTTTCCGGTCTTGCTGTCCAAAGCACCGGTCGGTTCATCAGCCAACAAGATTGTTGGATTGTTCACCAGAGCACGGGCAACGGCCACCCGCTGTTTCTGTCCACCGGAGAGCTCGTTGGGCCGATGGTGGATGCGGTCGGCAAGCCCTACCCGCTCCAAGGCCTCGATGGCTCTTTGCCTTCGTTCCCGCACCGGCATCCCCGCATAGAGCAAGGGAGTGGCCACATTGTCAAGAGCAGAGAGCTTTCCCAGCAGATTGAACTGCTGGAAGATAAAGCCAACCTTTCTGTTGCGGATATAGGCAAGCTCAGTCTCATTGAGACCTGCAGTATCCTCGCCATCGATATCAATGAGACCGCTGGTGGGGGTGTCAAGGCAACCAATGAGGTTCATCATCGTCGACTTTCCGCTTCCCGATGGTCCCATGATCGAAGTGAACTCACCCCGCTTGATGTCCACGCTCACCCCATCGAGGGCTTTCACGATGAAATCCCCCATGACGTAGTAGCGCCTGACATCCTGCAGTCGTATTACACTCTGTGCCATGCTAACGTATCCTTATCTGGCCGGGCCCACCCATGGAGATGCCGGTTGCCGAGGTGTCGGTACGACGGATGATGAGGGTGTCTCCCACCTTCAGGTCGCCACTGAGCAGTTGGCTGATACCTTCACCCAAGTATTTGACGGTGACAGGAACCCTGGCTGACGTCCCATCCTGATTTTTCTTGGTAACGGTGCTGCTGCCACGTGTGGTGGTGACGGCACTCTGGGGAAGAAGCACCAACTTTGTCTCCCCTCCGCTGGTAATGGAACCCTTGAAGGTATACCCAGGAGCAATGGTTGAGGGGGGATTGGGTATGGTCAGCTCCACTTCCATCACGCCGATTCCTTGGTTGGTGTACTTACCAAGCATCGGGATGTACGTCACCTCCGCCTCCAGCGATGAGGCTGTATAGGAGTCGAAGTAGAGCACAGCCTTCTGCCCAAGCTGTACATATTGCATATCTATCTCATCAATCTCCACCGTAGCCTTCAGGTTGGAACGGTCGATGATCGTCATAGCCGAACTCCCGGCTTCAAAGAAATCCCCCTCACTGACGCTTACCTGGGCAACCACCCCATCAAAATTGGCATAGGCCTTGGTGTAGTCAAGGTTGTTCTGCGCATTCTTCAGTTGGAGCTCCAATAGCTCGATATCCCGCTCACTTCCGGTCAGCTGGGCTTTTTCCAGCGACGATGTGAGCTCTGCTACCCTGTAGAGCTGATTGGTATTGTCGATTGCGATGAGCACATCACCTTTGCTCACCCGGTCCCCTTCCTTCACAAACACATCGGTGACAGCACCGGTTGCCCGCACCACCACCTTCTGGATGTCGTTCGGCTCCACGTAGCCCGAAAGGTCGATGGTGGTGGTGAAGGTGCTCTCATACACCTGGGCTTCCACTTCCCGTACCTGGGAAACAGGAGCCTGTTCCCCAGCCCAAGGAAAGCGGTTGTTCTCCTTGTAGAAAGTATAGAGATAGAGTCCCGCAACAATGAGTGCAAGCACGATGATGGTGGTCAGCACCCTTCTGACTCGCTGTCTGCGTAGTTTCTTGCGAAATTGGTTTCTGATCTGGTTTTCGGTATTCAGTTCATTCGACATATCTTGCATGGATTCATATCTCCCTTAGAGTAGCGTGGTTTGGATATCAGCTTGCAGGGCCAACCCCTGGAGCAAGT
The DNA here is from genome assembly GCA_001603115.1 of Spirochaetales bacterium Spiro_05. GTDB lineage: Bacteria > Spirochaetota > Spirochaetia > Sphaerochaetales > Sphaerochaetaceae > Sphaerochaeta. The sequence goes on along the minus strand of LVBG01000018.1, from coordinate 106,738 downwards.
GGATGGAGAGCTCATAGGCATCTTGTGCTACGGTAAACTGTGCACTCTCAACCGCACTCTTGGTTGCAAGACCCTTTGCAAAAAGGGCCTCCATTTGAGCTAGCAGACGCTGGTTGTACTCCCTCGTTTGTTCGAGCAACTGATGGTGCATCGTCCAGGAAGCTATCTTTGCTTGATAATCTGCAACAGAATACAGGTAGGAATCCAACGCAGCGTTGTACTCCATCTCCCGTATCAGCACGGTATTCTCCATCTGCTGCAACGTAAGGCTATCGGATGCAGAAGCTGGGTTGTTGCGCCAAGTTCCTCCCACCGTAAGGGTGCTGGAAAAGCTTTCCGGTCCGGGAAAATAGGAGGTACTGAAGGATGCAGAGACATCAAACGGCTTGCTGGAGAGCGTTGCAGAAGCTGCTCCCGTAATGGAATCCCGTGTGAGTATGGAGGATGAACTATTTGCAGAAAGACGCCCTCCCACAACAAGCTTGCGGTTGGTCTGCTCGGCTTGCTTGAGGGCCAGCTCTTCTTTGGCCAGCTGCAAGGAGAGGGCCTTCAACTGAACGGAGGAGTTTCCAGCCGGATTCGGATTGAGGGAGAGAGAAGGAAGCGGGATATCCTCAACTCCTTGCCAGGCAAAGCCGGCAGTGGATTCGAACTGCTTGAGCAGCAACGCTCTGGTTGCAGTAAGCCCATCACGCTGAATCTCCAAACCACTGATCTTCCCCTGTGCTTCCAGATATGCAAGACTGTCCTCTCTCATCAGCTTCAGCTGCAGATTTTGCTCCAGACTGAGCATTTGGTCAGCAAGGCTCTTTTCCACGCTTCTGAGGTTCATTTCGTTGGTGAGCAAGCCCTCCACCAAGGAATACAGTGATTTCGTAAAGCTCAGGCGACTGGATGCATAGGTGGAGAGAGCTGCCAACTCACTGCTTTTGTTTGACAACGTCTTTCGGTTGTCATCGGTATAGCCGTAGGTGATCGTGTGAGCTACAGCAGCGCTGGGAGCAATGGTATAGGCAGAGGTGGACGGTGTCCAACTCAGTGCATTGGCCCCCACGCTGATGGTGGTCTTTCCGTCATTGGGAAGAACAAAGTTAGCTTCAGTACCAGCGGTACCAAAGGTGTAGGAATTGGTGCTCTCATCGTAGGTTGCCGACACATCCCCACTGGAGAGGGTGATGCCGACCTCCTCTTTTGCTTCACTGCGCGAGAGGGAGAGCAGGGCATCGCGCTTCTGCAACTCCAAATTCTGCATTCGTACACTCTGTTCAAACGCTCGATCGACCAGAGTCTGCAAAGGAAGCGAATAGGCAGGCAGCATCAGCAGCAAAGCCATCGGAATGAGAACCAGAGGCCGTATATATCGTAATCGCATCAGAACATGCTCCTTCTTGCTTGGCGGTATCGTACGTATACTATCCTATACCTTGCCTGCAAACGACAACGCCAACAGGCCCAACTCCACATAAACTACAAAAGTCGCTGTCCCCCGTCCACCGGGAGGTCAACCCCAGTAACAAATAAAGCGCCCAGAAGATACGAGACTGCCTCACAGATATCCTGTGCCGAGCCGGTGGATCTCAAAGGCAAAATTTCCGCCATCTTGCGAAAGTATGCATCCTCCCCGTTGCTCAGCACTGCGCCCGGACTGATGGCATTCACCCGGACCACAGGACCAAGGGCGACCGCGAGGGCCTTTGTCTGGGCAGAGAGAGCGCCCTTCGCACAATAGTAGGCGGGACGGCTGGCAGTGGGGTTGGACAGCTTGGTATCAAGAAGATTGATTACAGATCCCTTTGCAGAGCGACTGAGCAGGTGGCTGTAAAGCGCTTGGGAGAGAAAAAACGGTGCGGTATGGTGAACTGCCATAAGCTGCTCAAAGGAAGCAAGATCCGTCTCCTCGATGGTTTGCGTGGGGAAAAAAGAAGCATTGTTGATAAGGTGGTCCACCTGGCCGAAAGCCTCCACAGTACGATTGAACAAGAGGTGCAAGTCTGAGGAAGCAGCGAGGTCCCCCCTGACAAGCTTGAGGGAAAGACCCTCAGATTCCAGCTCAGTTTGCAGCCGCTTTGCCTCTTGTTCACTGGTATGGTAATGGACCACCACACGAAAACCCTGATGAGCAAGATGCACAGCAAGAGCCCTGCCGATACGTTTTGCGCCTCCACTGATCAATACAACCTGTCCCTCTGTCATAGTCTTCCACTATACCGAGCTTGTTGCCGATTAGCAATCGCGGGAGTATATTCGATAGTGAGGGAGCCATGAGGCAAGCCCATACAAGGATTCCAAACAGATGAGTAAAGACAATAAATCGGACAAGGACTGGAAAGAGACATTCAAGAAGAAGCTCAATATTGAACCGGGAGTACACCTTGGTGAATCCGGTTCCAAGGACAAGAAGAAATTCACCTTCTCTTTCTGGTATTTCTTCATCATTCTTTTGCTGTTTCTCGCCCTGAACACCTTCATGGTCAGCAGGCAGGCAAACGTCTATGCAGTGGACTACACCCAGTTCAAACAGCTCGTCAGCGATGGGACGATCAGGCGCGTAGCCATCGAGGAAGAACGCTACATCGGCTACCCCTTCTCCCGTGACCAAGCAGTAACCGATCTTCGCTCGCTTACCTCCGACCCCAATGCCAGCACCGCAACGGCACTGTTGCAGTCGTTCAGCACCTATAAGGTGGATGACCCCGCCTTCATTCCGCTTCTTGATGAAAAGAAGGTAGAGTATTACGCCACCCCACCGGCAAAGCCGAGCCTCCTCTCCACTCTGCTCTCCTACGCCCTGCCCTTCGTCTTCATTCTCCTGATCTGGCGTTTCCTCTTTTCCAAGATGGGAGGCCAAGGCGGACAGGGTGTGCTCTCCTTCAACCAGAACAAGGCCAAAATCGTGGCTGAAGGGGACACTGGGGTGCGTTTTGACGATGTCGCAGGTGCCGATGAAAGCAAATATGAGCTTGAGGAGGTAGTGGACTTTCTCAAGCGACCGGAAAAATATACCGAAATCGGGGGAAAGATTCCCAAGGGCGTTCTCTTGGTAGGCCCTCCTGGAACCGGTAAGACCCTCTTGGCAAAAGCCGTTGCAGGAGAAGCGGGAGTTCCCTTCTTCAAGATGAGTGGCGCAGACTTTGTCGAGATGTTCGTCGGTGTGGGAGCTGCCAGGGTACGGGATCTCTTCCGTCAGGCACGGGAGAACTCCCCCTGTATCATCTTCATCGATGAGATCGACGCAATCGGACGCTCACGTGTTTCTGCCGGTATGGGGGGAAACGATGAGCGGGAACAGACCTTGAACATGCTTCTCGTGGAAATGGATGGCTTTGACTCCAGGACCGGTGTCATCATCCTCGCAGCGACCAACCGCCCGGAGATCCTCGACCCTGCCCTGCTCAGGCCCGGACGTTTCGACCGTCAGGTTCTCATCGACAAACCCGACCTTGAGGGACGGCTTGCCATCCTTAAGATTCACACCCGCAACATCAAGCTTGGTGAGGATGTCGATCTTCGCAAAATTGCCCAGAGTGCTGCGGGCCTTGCCGGTGCAGACCTTGCCAACATAGCCAACGAAGCAGCACTGCTTGCAGTCAGGCAGAAACGGAAAACCGTCCTGCAAGCAGACCTTGAGGAAGCAATTGAAAAATCAGTGGCTGGCCTTGAACGCAAGAGCAGATTGCTCAATGCAAAGGAGCGGGAGCGGGTGGCATATCATGAAACCGGTCATGCCCTGACCGCCTTCCTCACCGAGGGAGCAGAGCCGGTAAGCAAGATATCCATCGTTCCCCGTGGCATGGGAGCCTTGGGCTATACGTTGCAGTACCCCACCGAGGACCGATTCTTGCTCAGCGAGAGTGAATTGCTCAACACAATCGACACCTTGCTTGGAGGCCGTGCCGCTGAGGAGGTCATCTACCAAGAGATCTCCACCGGGGCTGGCAATGACATCAGCAGGGCAAGCGACTTGGTACGCAGGATGCTCACCGAATTCGGCATGAGTGAGCGGTATCGCAACATTACCCTGCCTACCACCCAAAGTGGTATCGCAGGAATTTCCGGAGCCCGGGAGTACTCGGAGAAGGCACAGGAGTATATCGATTGCGAAACCGCAAGAATCGTCAATGAACGGTATACGAAGGTGAAAACGAATCTGGAGAAGAACCGCAAGGCTCTTGAGACAATCACCACAAAACTGCTTGAGAAAGAAGTTCTCAATGGTTCTGAGTTCCAAGCACTTGCAAAAAGTGAGGTCATTGACTAATCTGCTTCCGTATGATCAAGAAAAAGATTGAAGATAATGATTTAGTGGAGCATCTCGCAGCCCTGCCGGAAGATGGGCGCGAGGTGTTTCTTTTGCATAACGACCAGATACGCGTTACTGCACTCGGGGCCACCACCCTTATCAACCAGATGCGTGAGAACCACCAGCTCGGCCCGCTTGAGACCTATGTTCTCGGTCAGGCCTACCTTGCCGCCGGCTTGCTCAGCGCAACCGTCAAAGGCAACGACCGCATCCAGCTGAATATCGAATGCGGAGGCCCTATCGGCGGTGTCTACGTAGAATCTTGGGCGGTTGGGGCCGTCCGTGGATACCTCAAGCACAACCCCATCCCCTTGAAGGCTCCGTTGAAGAGCCTTGATCTGAATGAGCTCTACGGCCCGGGATTTCTCTCCGTCTCCAAACTGCTGGAAGGACACAAGGCACCATTCACCGGACAGACCATGATGGCCTATGGGGACCTGGCAAAAGATCTTGCGCTGCACTACCAGCAGTCTGAGCAGACACCCACCCTATTCATCCTCTCTTTGCACTTCGACGATAAGGCAAGGGTGAATGGAAGCGGAGCAATCTTCCTCCAAGCAATGCCGGGATGTGACGAGCACATCCTTGAGGAGTTGGAGAAGAAAGCAGAGACCTTGCCATCCATCGGGACCTACCTATCCGAGGGAAAATCCATCCGCTCCTACGTCGAAGAGCAGTTTGCCTCCTTCGGGGTGCGTCATCTGGCCCACCAACCCTTGGCTTTCTCCTGTCCCTGCTCGAGAGAGCAGTACACCAAGTACCTGAAACATCTGAATACAGCAGAGAAGCAGGACATCCTGAAGAACGGACCGTTCCCCTTGGAGCTTGTCTGTATCAATTGCAATACCCACTACCACTGGGAAAAATTCGAACTCGAGCACCTGTTGCAAGAAACAGGGGGAGCACACCAATGATTTTCTTCGCAACATCCGCCCTGTACATGAATGACATCATCGAAGAGGAAGCCCGGCTTGCCGGGGCTACCGACATCAAGAGCGTAAGCGGAGGGGTGGAATTCTGTGCCGACCTCGCCAGCGCTTACCGTTTCTGCCTCTGGTCCCGTACCGCAACAAGAGTCATGATGGGGCTCTTTCAGGATGAGGATATCCTCAATGCCGACGAGCTCTACGAAGCCTCCGTGCAGATCCCCTGGGAAGAGTGGGTCAATCCAAGTCTAACTTTCTCCGTTACTGAGACGGTGAAGAACTGCCCTTACATGAAAAACTCCCACTTCGCTGCCATCCGCCTCAAGGATGCCATCGTCGACCGTATCCGTGAGAAATTCGAGGGAGAACGCCCCTTGGTTGACAAGGATGAGAGCGATGTGGTCTTCCATCTTCACATCGAAGGTGACAAGGTGGCATGGTATGTCGATTTCTCCGGCCGCGGGTTGCATAAGCGGGGATACCGTGTTGCCCAAACCGATGCGGTGCTCAGCGAGTATCTTGCCAGTTCCGTCATCTACCGCTCCGAATGGCGAAAAGCCTTGGATAGGGGTGAGGGTGTCCCCACCCTGCTCGATCCCTTCTGCGGTTCGGGAACCCTGGCCATCGAGGCTGCACTTTGGGCCAGCGACCGTGCACCCGGCTTGGTGAGTGCGCGCCGTTTCAACTTCTTCGACCTTCCCATCCACGACGTCGATTTGTACGAAGAAGTGGTTGATGAAGCCCTCTTGCGTGCAGAACAGGCAAAGGAGCGCAAGATTGCCATCTACGCCTGGGACAGTGATCCGAAGGCTGTGGCAATTTCCAAAAAGCATGCACAGCTTGCTCAGGTAGACCACCTGATTACCTTTGGCGTGAAGGATTTCACCAAGGTTACCAAAGAGGATGTCCCCCCTGAGGCAGGCTATATCATCACCGATCCTCCCTATGGGCTGAGAATGGATGGACCGATCGATCTGCAGGTGCTCTATCGCCAGATGGGCAAACAGATCAGCACCCTCTTCGGGGGCTGGCACGCCGCCATCCTCTGCGGGCAGCAGGAGCTGCTCAGCCACGTCGACATGAAACCCGATCGGACCAACACGGTGAACAATGGCGGTGTCACCTGCCAGATCGCCCACTACTACGTCTTCACCGATGAGGAACGTCAGCAGATGATCGAGCGTGCCATCGAACGCAAGAAAGAGCGCCTTGCCCAGCCATTGAGCGACGGTGCACAGATGGCATACAACCGCCTGGTGAAGAACCTTGCCGCTCTCAAGCCGATCATGGCTGAGCAGAACGTCACCTGTTACCGCATCTATGATGCCGATATGCCCGAATACAGTGCCGCTATCGACCTGTATGAGGATAAGTACATCAGCTTGCAGGAGTATGCACCCCCTGCAACCATCGAGCCTGAAGCAGCACTCAAGCGTCTTGGCGAGCTCATCGATGCCACCGAACGTGCTACCGGCATTGACCGCGATCAGATCTATGTGAGACAAAGGACCCCGCAGAAGGGGGAAAAGCAGTATGAGAAGATGGCAAGCACCGATAAGTTCTACATCATCAATGAGAATGATGCAAAGTATCTGGTGAACTTCACCGACTACCTCGACACGGGCATCTTCCTCGACCATCGACCGATCAGGGCCCAGATCGCCCAGCTTGCCGAGGGCAAGCGCTTTTTGAATCTCTTCTGCTACACCGGAACGGCAACCGTCCAGGCAGCAAAGGGAGGGGCACTGAGCACCGTCAGCGTCGACGCCTCGTCCACCTATCTGGATTGGGCGGTGAAGAACATGCAGCTCAACGGCTACACCGGCATGAACCACTTCTTCTACCGAAGTGACTGCCTTGAGTTCCTCTTCGACACCTTCGACCGCTACGACCTGATCTTCTGCGACCCCCCAACCTTCTCAAACGGCAAGGGAAGACAGAATTTCGATGTCGACCGCGACCAGGTGCGTCTGATCAAGGCGTGCATGATGCACCTCGACCAGAAAGGAACACTCATCTTCAGCTGCAACTTCCGCAAGTTCAGCATGGATGAACGACTGCTGGAAGAGTTCGATGTCCAGGATATCACCCCTATGACAATTGCCGAGGATTTTGCACGGGATCAGAAGATCCACTACACCTTCCTCATCAAGCATCGTACCGTGGTTAAGGTCCAACAACCCAAAACAAGTACAAAGCTGGTACGCAGAAAGTAAACGCTGGATGCAGGCTCCCTGAACGGGGGCCTGCTCATTGTGCCGGAGGAACTCATGCAACAAGCAATGCTCACGTGCCCGCACTGCAACACGCAGGGCGAGCAGACACTCACCCCCTTTCTTGACCTTGGCAAACATCCCAAGCAGAAGCTTGCCATTCTCACCGACTCACTCTTCACCCTCACCTGCCCTTCCTGCAAAGAGCAGTTCTCGGTATTGCACGAGCTCTTGGTGGTGGATGAGCAGGAGCACTTTGCACTCATGCTGATTCCCGATACTGAGCTTGGCGAGGTGGATGGGAAGGTTACCGGAAAGGAGGAGGTTGGGGAGTATACACTTCGTCTTGTCAGCTCAAATGCCAGCCTGAAAGAGAAACTGCTGCTGCTTGACAACAACCTTGATGACCGGGTCGTAGAACTCTGCAAGCTCTACCTTTCGATGAACGTGAAGGAGAAGGATGTCCAGCTCCTTTTCACTGACATCCAGAAAGAGGAGCAGACACTCCTCTTTACGGTTCTGGATGCAGATTCACACGTACTTGGTTCCATCGCCTGCGAAATGGAGTTGTACACACAACTGGTTGAGACAGTGAAAGCCTTTGCACTGCGCAAAGGCTATTTCACCAAGGTCGACCAGATGTGGGCGTACCAGATGATCAGAAACAGCGCTGGCCGGTGACCTTGTGGCAGGTATCGCACTGGTAGCAGATTTCATGCTCCATGACCTCGCCCTTGACGTAGCTCGCTATGCTTGAGAGCGTGGTTCTGGCGATATTGCCCAATGCCTCCCGGGTCAGGAAAGCCTGATGGCTGGTAACCAGCACATTGGGCATGGCGATGAGCAGCATCAGCGTATCGTCATCCAGGATGGTGGTTGACTTGTCCTCATAGAAGAGTTCTCCCTCCTCCTCGTAGACATCAAGGGCTGCCGCCCCAATCTTCTTGCTTCGGACACCTTCCAACAAAGCCTGGCTATCCACAAGAGCCCCACGGCTGGTATTGATGAGCACAACCTGGTCCTTCATCATGGCGATGCTCTCCCGGTTGATCAGGTGCAGAGACTCCTCGGTCAGGGGACAGTGGAGGCTGATGATGTCCGACTCCTTGCAAAGTTCTTCAAAGCTGCAGTACGTCACCCCCAGCTTCTCATCCGGGTACGGATCATAGGCCAAGACCCTCATCCCGAAACCCTTGCAGATGTCAATGAATACCCTTCCGATCTTTCCGGTTCCCACTACCCCGACTGTCTTTCCATGCAGGTCGAACCCTACCAAGCCGTTCAGGCTGAAGTTGAACTCACGGGTCCGGACGTAGCTGTGATGGATTTTGCGCACACTGCTGAGCAGCAGTGCCATGGCATGCTCTGCTACTGCGTAGGGCGAGTAGGCAGGAACCCGTACCACATGAATCTTGCCGAAAGCTGCCTTGAAGTCGATGTTGTTGTAGCCGGCACAGCGCATGGCGAGCAGCCGGGTTCCACCTGCATACAGACTCTCAATGACCTCTTCGGTGATGCTGTCATTGACGAATGCGCAAACCACCTCGAAATCGGCGGCAAGGGCAGATGTCTTCTCACTGAGCTTGGACTCAAAGTAAACGATTTCCACCTCATACTCTGAGCATAAGCGGCCGAACCAAACCTTATCGTAGGGTTTGGTATCAAAAAACGCAACGCGTGTCATCGTAGTTTCTCCTTGATCGTCAGATCACCACTTCTTCGAGCACATCGATAAGCAACTGGTAGTCCCCATCGATTGCGCTGATGTCAGCTTCCAAAAGCCTGTCCGCATCCACCAGCGACCAATCAATATCATAGCCGGCGTTCATGGAGAGCTGATAGAAGAACAGTCGTGCAGCCCTTCCATTCCCGTCCCTGAAGGGGTGCAGTGCTTCAACCTCGCCCATATAGAAAGCCAGGTCATTGATGAAAGTCTCACGGTCCATCTGGCAAAGGTACCGGTCCTTTCTCAGTCGGGTAAAGATATCCTCGGCTGCACTTTCGATGAATTCCGGACTGCAAAAGACGGTACGCTTTGCAGCAATAGTAGTCCGTATCGTTCCGGCAGAGGGATACACATCCCCGAACATCCGGCTGTGGATGGACTTCAAATATGCGAAATCATAGGTATTTTGCACCGAATCGGTAAGCATTTCTGCTGAGCGAAGGTTGGCCATATAGGCTTCAACCTTGCGAAGTTTCGTACGTTCCTTGATGGAAAAGAAGTTTACCAGCGAAGAGGTATGAGGATAGACAGAAAACTCATCTTTGGGAGGATGATACGAGGTGGAAAGGTCATGACTGTCGATATAGCGCTGAATCAGCTCATCGGCCTCCACTTCCTCCTCGAGAATCGAACGTATCGATTGCTCCTCTTCCTCGGAGAACTCAAAACCCTCAGCTTCATGATTGAACTTGATATAGTCGATGCAAGCTTGCACTCGGCTTGTTTTCATAAAAACGCTGACCATCCTTTTGCCTCATCGAGGCAAGAACTGTTTCTTTGCCAGAAACCTATACCCTATCTTTGTCTATGATAGCCATACCGAAGAAGGGAGGTCAAGGCACAGTGCGAAAAAAGAGCCCATTGCTGGGCTCTCTTTTCCTGCTCTATCCCGTTTTGTCAGAAAGAGAATCCCATGTAGACACTCCCTTCTACAAATTGCGGCTTTGCGCTTTCACTGAGAATGAAGCCATACTTGCCGCTCAAGCCCATGGAGAAGGACTTGTTGAACCTGTACTCCAAAGAGCCCTTTGCAAAGGCGCCGAAGAGGTACTTGTCCCCATCGGTGGTCGTGATACCCGGGCCGTAGGTGAAGAATCCACCCACACCAAGATCGAAGGAGACCTTACCCAGATCGATGTTGAGCATCGGGGCTGCTGAGATTGTAACTGCCTGAGCCAGCTTGGAGAACGGGGTGGCGAAATCGAAGTCAAGCACATCCGAGGCGGCTGCCCTCCATCCATAGGAAGAGAGCAGGTACGGCGAATAGGCCAGATCGATATCAACACCCAAGCCCAGGCTCTTGTTGAAGGTCATCAGGTTGTTCAGCTGGATGCCCAGGTTGCCCTGCAAGTTGTAGCCGGTATAGGCTCCAATGCTCGGATTGGCGGAGTTGAAGGTTCCACCCAAGGTAATGGTGGTGGAGTACCGACTCTCAGCTTTCTGCTTGACAGGCTCAGGCTCGACAACTGCAGCGGGTTGCTCGACAGGAGCTTCCACAACCGGCTCAGCTTTTGCAACGACGGGTTCTGCTTCAAGTATCTCGACAGGCTCAGATTCAGTAACTATTTCTTCGGCAACCACTGCTTCAGCAATCACTTCAGGCGCAGCTTCGCTGGCCACAGGCTCTTCTGCAACAACCACCGGTTCTGCTTCCATGACCGGCTCTTCTGCAGCGATGAGCGTCGGCTCCTCAACAGGGAACATTGCCTCTGCGACAGAGAGAGCACTGCCACTGAAATAGACTCCATCATAGGATTGCTGGAGATACAGGGTATGAGCCTTGGTCCCATCCAGACCCCGCTCCGTATAGCTGGTTACTGAGGAGTCGACAACAGTCCACTTATCTTCCTCCTCCCCATCAATCTGATAACGGAAGGTGGTGACCATCGGATCTTCCAAAAGCCACTCCCATGTCACAACTACGGGAACTGCAAACAGGAAGGTCGGCACCAGGATCAGGGCCGCCAGTACTGCAATGAATTTCCTCTTCATATTCATTCAACTCCTCTGTGTAGCTTCGAAGCGAGACTACAACAATGCAAACATCACTCATTGGTTAGGTCAATCATACACTTCTCAGTCAATTATAACAAGCAAATGTGTGAAGGGTAACCCCCTCTTCTCTCCATGTTGCCATACTTATGCCATATCAGTACGATTGGTTTCCATGAATACGATCAAGACATTGGCAGTTTTCTGCGGCAGCAGCGAAGGGCGTGACGGCATCTATGCACAAGGAGCACAAGAACTGGGAAAAGCTATGCATGAAAAGCAACTCTCCTTGGTCTACGGGGGAGGAAACCGAGGGCTCATGGGTCTTTTGGCCGAAAGCCTCCACACCTTGGGGGGAAGTGTCATCGGTGTGTTGCCCGAAGCGCTCAACCGAGCGGATGTACGCCTACGCAAGGTCGAGAGTCAGCTGATCATTGTTCCGGGAATGCATGAGCGTAAGGCTCGGATGTATGAGCTTGCTGATGCCTTTGTAGCGCTTCCCGGCGGCATTGGAACCTTTGAGGAGTTTTTTGAGGTATACACTTGGCTGCAGCTCGGCTACCACCACAAACCGGTTGCGCTGCTGAACCTGGGCGGGTTCTACGATAGTCTTCTCTCCTTCCTCCACCAGAGTGCTCGTGAAGGCTTCATCCAGAGCGAGTTGCTCTCTGCGCTCATCGTAGAGTCGGAGGTGGAGGCCCTGCTAGCCCGACTGGAGAACTGGGAGGCAAAGCTTCCTGACAAGCTAGGACCTCACCAGTAGAAAATTCAAGCGATTGGGACTATGCTTTTGCCATGACCAAACGCCAGTATCATCTGCTTGAGCTCTTCTACATTACAACAGGGTCGTTCCTTACAGCCCTGGGCATCGCCCTTTTCACCTCCCCTGCCAAGATTGCAAGCGGCGGGGTAAGTGGCATCGCCATCATCCTCTACCATACGCTTGGGCTGGATACCGGTCTTTCAATTTTCGTGCTCTCTGTTCCTCTCTTCCTGTTGGGGGTGATGATCTTTGGCAAGCAGTACGGGGCAAAATCCCTGACAGGTACGGTCCTGCTCTCCGTTTTCACCTCACTGATCAACGCATGGGGAGGTTATGATGGGGTGCTTGACTACTCCAACCCCCTTTCGATCCTCCTCTCAGCCATTTCAGGAGGAGTTTTGATGGGACTGGGAGTGGGGCTCGTGCTGCGTAGTGGTGCGAATACCGGGGGAACAGATATCCTTGGCCAGATTCTCGCCCGGTACACCCCGCTCTCCATGGGAACGTCCCTCTTCTTGGTTGATGCACTCATCATTGTTGCCAGTGCCTTCATTTTCAGCTTGGAAATGGCACTGTATGCCATCATGACGGTATATATTGTATCGGTTACCATCGACCGGGTGGTGCTCTCCTTCGGAACCCGTTCCGCAAAGACGGTCTTCATCATCAGCGAGAAACGCAAGCAGATTGAGACAGCCATCCTGGAAGAGCTCGGCCATGGGGGCACGATCCTCTATGGCAGCGGAATGTACACCGGCTTCGACCGGCCGGTCATCATGACCGTGGTCTCCAACCATAAAATCGGGGCATTGACCAATATCGTCCATCGCCACGACAAGCTTGCATTCATGGTTGTCCAGGAGGCATACAAAGTCCTCGGTGAGGGATTCACCCCCATCGAGGAAGCTGCTTGGGCAGGGCTGTCGGATGTAACGCAGAAACGAAAGAAGGAGTCCTAGTTCCAGAGCTTCTCAGGATAGGTACCCTTCTTTACCTTCAAGGCAAGCTGGTCCTTCACGTTCTCCCGATCCTCACTGTAGGTCATACCGAACCAGGTCTCCTGAGTCGAATAGAACTTGAGCCGCCCCTCTTTCTTGGTCACCATTGCACTGGTCCCGTTGGGAAGGTAGCACTCGGTCTTTTCAGCTTGGATGTTCTCCTTGATGAACGCTTCCCAGTAGGAAGTGAAACTTTCGAAGATGGTGGGAGCGAAGCCAAAGAAGTTCATGGAAACCAGTTCCTTGCCGGTGAGCAACAACTTTTCATTCTCCCGGTAACTCACCACCTGCTCACCCTCATACCCGATCTTGGTGTGCTCCTCCATATCGACGAGGTACCCATCCTGTACATTGCAGATGGCTCGGCTTACGGTACCGCTGCGACTCATGGTGTGGTCGAGCACATAGCCGACCATGGCATGCTCTGTGCTGTCCGGCGTAAGCGATGAGAGGTGCTTTGCAAGGATGGAGAAGGATTCACGCCCATAGTAGTCATCGGCATTGATGACGGCGAACGGTTCAGCAATTGCATCCTTGGCACACAATACTGCATGGATGGTTCCCCAAGGCTTCTTTCGACCTGCAGAGAGGCGCTTCTGCTCCTCACTGAGCAAGGAGTCCTGACTCTGGAAGAGATAGGATGCGTCCATGTTGCGGGCAATACGGTCAAACAAGCGCTCGCGGAAATCTTTTTCAATATCCTTGCGGATCATGAAAACCACCTTGCCAAACCCACTCTTGTGGGCATCAAACACCCCATAGTCGAGCAAGGTTTCTCCGTGGCTTCCCACGCTGTCTATCTGTTTGATACCGCCGTAACGGCTTCCCATACCAGCTGCCAATACCAAGAGAGTCGGTTTCATCGTGTTTGCTCCTCAACGTGACTGAAGTTGCTCTGTATTGTAGACCTTGTTTGTAAGGAGAGTCAAACAGGAGTAGGACTTTGGTGTGGAAAAAAGAGAGCGTGTGCAGTATGCTTGGCACATGAATAACCGAGAATGGTATGCAGAAGCTCTCAAATTCTGCCAGCTTTCCCCTACGTGCACCACTTGCCCCTATCAATTGCTCACCGGGCAAGCAGACATCACCAAAGAACGACCCTGCTTTAGTGACAAACAAGCTCTGCTCCAACTTGACGCTTGGCTCAGCGCTCCACATGATCGAGACAGATCCCTTGAAGAGACAGAAGATGACCATCAGTGGCTCAAGGAACTCTTGAAAGTGCAGTTTGATGAAGAGGATGATGCGTGGCTTCTGGATGAAGAACTCTGCTAGAGCACCTCGATGCTCAGCTGAATTGCTGCCGAATACCAGCCGGTTGCGTATTGATCGGGATCAAAATCAGGAATCTCAGCAAGAATTGATCCGGTTTCATAGAGGATGTTATTGTTGTTGGCATAGACACCACGAACGCCCAAATCCTTCTCCATCGCTTCGCTTCCAGCAACACTCACTGCCCTGGACACATCGCTGGTGACCCGAACCGAAAAGGGTAGCTCGGACAACTGACCGGGAAGCAGCGGCTCATCCTCGTCAAGCATGAAGGAAAACCGCAATTTCTCTCCAAATTCTCCCGGACGGATAACCATCTTGAACTGAGAAACTGAATTATTGGAGATCAGGGTGTACGTACCAACCTGCACGATGCTGTTGCGGCTGTCTGCAAGATTGAAGCTCAGGGCATTCTGGTTCTGGATAACCCGAAAGACCTCAGTTACCGGCATCTGTCCCAAGACCTCGATTCTGGTAAAAGGAAGTGGTGAGGCAGTCAGGGCAAAGGAAGAGAGGCCTCCAAGAAGAAGGAAGCATATCATTGCTCGCTTGAGTTGTCTGACTGCATTTCCCATGGTGATCCATTCCTCTATGTGAAAGTGTAATAAGACGGGAAACACGTGTCAAGAGTTGATACTCTCTATTTCCTACAACTTTCATTTCTTATTGGTAATTACCTATTAAATATTTACCATAAATCATTTTATATAATTTTCATCTCGTGTCATAGGATTTCCCAAGCCCTTACTTGACAATGCTATCCTCTCTACCGTAGGATGTGTGGGTTATGGGCCCGTAGCTCAGCTGGATAGAGCGTCTCCCTCCGGAGGAGAAGGTCGTGAGTTCGAACCCCGCCGGGCTCAATAGCAAGGAAGTCAGTCGAATGGCTTCCTTTTTTTGTGCTCCACTACGCACTGCAGCCGGATATCGCGGCTGCTGGAACCCACGCACAGCTCATACTGTCCAGGATCACTGACAAAAGCCCAACGTTCCAGATCCCACCGGGAGAGAGCCTCAAAGCCCACAACGAGCGAGACCTGTTTGGATGCATGAGGTCCCAAGGCCACTTTCACAAACCCCTTCAGCTCTTGCATCGGGCGGAACACTACCGGTTCGAAGGAACGGACATAGAGCTGACATACCTCGCTGCCTGCTCTTTCAGTGCAGTTGCGTACCGTAAAGGAGAGCTCCCAGCCATCACTGAGCTCCTCACACTTCAAATTTTCGTAGAAAAAATGTGTATAGGAAAGCCCATGGCCGAAGCAGAAGAGCGGTTCCTGTTTTTCTGTGTCAAACTGCCGGTACCCCATCATCAAGGCCTCGTTGTACTCCAGGTTTTGCACCGAACGCACAGTCGGATCACCCTGCCCCTTTCGAAGCCGAGCAAGGCTCAGATGAGCAAAATCCCGGGGATACGTGCGCATTGAGCGGTAGTCGTCAAGCGAATGAGCAATGGTATAGCAGAGCTTTCCTGATGGGTTGGCATCTCCGAACAACAAGGCCTCCAAGGCTTGGGCTGTTGAGGAGCCGAGGAAGGATGCTGAGAGAATCGAGGGAACGCAGGCGTGCCAACTCTCCATCTCCACCGCCCCGCCACTTTGCACAATCACCACTGTCTTGCCGTTCAGCTTTGCTGCTTGGCGAATCGACTCCCTGTCGCTGGCAAGCAATCGCCACGGCTTGTCGTATGCTTCGCTCTCCTCAATATGATCAAAGCCAACCTGCAGTACCACAGCATCGGCCTGTGCCACTCTCTTTCTCCACTTCGGCGCACGATACCAGAACCGGGGAAGGCGATCTGCCCGTTCTTGCAAAGCAGAAGCAAGTGTCTGCACACCTGCTTGCAAGGCAATCATGGACGATCCACCGCCTTGGCTCACCTTGTCGATGAGGCTGCCTCCGATGCAAAGATGTGCATGCTTGTCGAGCGGGAGGACTGCATCATCATTCTTGAGCAACACTACCGAGGAGAGGGCAGCCCCGAGGGCTGCCTGACGATGTTCGGCAGTGCCCGCCTTGCAGGTAGTGTCGGCCATCGGGACAGTGAAGAGCCCTGCTCTCTCATACGTTGTGAGCAGATGCAGTACTTTGGCATCAATCATCGCTTGGGTAGCCTTATCTGTTTGCAGGCTCTTCTGCACTTGCTCCTTTCCCAAGTATCTGGGAGCAGGCATCTCAAGATCTACACCATGAGCGAGCACCCCTTGGGTGCTGTACAGCGAATTCCAATCTGAGACCACCAGCGTATCAAAGCCCCACTCTCCCCTGAGAATGCCCTCCAACAGGTAGGGATGTTCGCTGGTATAGGTTCCGTTCACTTGGTTGTAACTGGTCATCAGGGCAAGAGAACCAGATTCAAGGCTGCGTTTGAATGCAGGCAGATAGAGCTCTCTGAGCGTCCGTTCATCCACCACAGAGTTTGATTTATGCCGGTCATACTCGCTGTTGTTGCAGGCAAAATGCTTTACGCAGGTGATGACCGGGTAGGTGGTGACACCCTTGATGTAAGCAGCTGCCATCTCCCCGCTCAGATACGGGTCCTCACCATAATACTCGAAGTTTCTCCCACACACAGGGACCCGGGCCAAGTTCACCCCCGGCCCCAGGAGCACTCCCACTCCCAAAGCCCGGCACTCCTCACCCAATATGGTGCCTACGCGCTCAAGCAGCTCACGATCGAAGCTCGATGCCAGTGCTGAGGATGCGGGAAAGTCGGTGACTTCCGTCTTCCAGTTCCTCAGACCAAGGGTGGCATCACTGCTCCACACAGCTTTGAGTCCGACACGAGGAACAGCAGGTATGCAAAACTCCTCAACTCCCGAAAGCAGGGAAATCTTCTCATCTGCAGTAAGGTGTGCAAGAAGACGCTTGGCCACCGAAGGCTCATCGCTGGGAGGAAGGAGCAAGTGCATGGGCTCGTAGTCGGGTAGACACACCCGGGGAGCAAGCATCTCTTGCATTCTCATCTGTACGATGCGCTTCTTCAATTGCTCGAAACCCCTTAGGATCATGGTATGCCTCCGCCCTCTGCATTGTAACACGGTAAGCCTTGCCTTCGGGTAAAGAAACTCGGTACTCTACTGAGCATGAGCATACGCGTACTCTTTTTAGGCGAAATAGTGGGGAGACCTGGCATCCAGACTGTCAAGGAAACCTTGAAGACACTCAGGCAGGAAAAACAGATCGACTTGGTCATTGCCAACGGCGAAGGAGCTACCAACGGCTTTGGCCTTGGACGCGCCCACAGCATGCAGTTGCTGAAGCTTGGCATTGATGTGCTTACCGGCGGTGAGAAAATCTATTACAAGATGGATATGGTTGAGTTCATTGCAAAGAACCCCAGCATTCTCAGGCCGGCAAACTATCCGCAACAGAATCCGGGGCGGGGTGTGCGCTACCTCACCGTCAAGGAGATCAAGGTCTGCGTGATCAACATCCTCGGTAATGCCGATTTTCCGCGCACCCATCTCTCCAACGCTTTCAGCCTTGCCCAAATACTGGTGGAAAAGGCGAAAGAGGATGGAGCGCTCGCCCTGGTGCAGTTCCATGCGTCTCCTACTGCTGAAAAGCTCTCGATGGGCTTCATGTTGGATGGCAAGGCAAGCGCAGTCATCGGGACCCATACCAAGGTCCTCTCTGCCGATGCCACCATTCTCAAGGGGGGCACGGCATACATCACCGACAACGGTCGCTGCGGAAGCCAGATGAGTGTCGGGGGCTTTGACAAGCAGGTGGAGATTGACAAGCATATCTCCCAGGTCCCCTCCCGCTCGTTTGAGTGCTGGGAGGACCTGAAGCTGGTCGGAGTTTTGGTGGATATTGCAGATGATGGCAAGGCGACATCGATTGAGACCGTTCAGATTCCGGTGGAGGCAAAAACGGACGAGAAGGAACAGAAGGATGTTTGAGATAGTTACCGTAACCAAAATCATTTCGAAGCAGATGCTGGAAGTATCATGCACCAGTTCCGCTTGCAATGGGTGCAAAGGGGAAGCCTTCTGCAACACCAAGGGCAAGCGTTTCGAAGCATGGAACAAGCATTTGCTTCCTGCCGAGCCAGGTTCGACGGTGGAAATCTACCTGCAACCAGGCCGTACCATCGCCGGGACACTCATTACCCTGATTTTCCCCCTTCTGCTCTTCCCCTTGGGGTATTATCTCTCCGTTATGTTCGGCTCAGGCGAGCTGGCTTCCTTCTTCTTTGGGCTTCTTGGTATTCTGGTTGGTTTTTTAGGTGTTTGGATCTACTTCCGAAGCAGTCAGAACCACTACCTGCCGGTAGTTGAGCGAATCCTCTCCGATGAGAAGGAAAATTGAGATTGCCCAAAGCTTGAACCACGGGTATACTCAGCATATGAGGAAAAAGCTCGTTCTTGGCATGGTTCTTGCATCACTGCTTCTCTTCTCCTGCTCCCTCTCTCCTGAGCAGGAGGCGTATGCACGCACCCTTGAACTTCCTGACCTCAGGCTTACCAATGCCACCTACCGCCTCGACCGCGGGGACAATGAACCGCTCTCCGTAACCGCAGCCGAGATATCCCTCTACCATGCAACCAACAAAGCCATCATAACCAACTTCACCTTCACCCAAACCAGTGCTGACGGTACGCTTCTGCTTTTGGGAAAAGCACAGAGGGCAGAAGTGAACCTCACCACCTATGATGCTACGCTAACCGGTGCCATCCGAGTCGAAAAACCTTCGGATATGCTTGTGGTTGAGGCTGAGCATCTTGTGTGGTACCACGATGAGCAGCACCTCCTCAGCGTTGGGGAAGAGATGGTAAGTCTCCAGTTTGAAGGAAACAAGACCATCCGGGGAGTAGGCATGGATATTCAGCTCAAAGACGGCAGTGTCTCCTTCACCCAGCTCGACGAAGGGGTGATATTCCTATGAGAAAGTTGCTGTACACTCTTTTGCTGCTTCTGTTTGTTCCCCCCACCCTCTTGTTTGCCAAAGAGATACGGTTCAGCGGTGGTTCTACCCGCATGCAGATGCAAGAAGGATACCAGAGCATCGCACTCTCCGGCGGGGCAGAGATTACCAGCGGTACGCTTACCCTCACCGCCGACTCAATCGAACTATCAGGCAAAGAGTTCCGTTATGTCACGTGCAATGACTCGGTGAAGCTCAACGACGACGAGCGCGGGGTAAAGCTGATGGGCAACAACCTCTTCTACGACAGGGAGGAAGAGCTGGTGGTGGTCGATGGGTATCTGGAACTGGAAGATCTGACCAATGAAGTGCAGGCAACCTCCTTCTTTCTGGAATTTTCGCTTGATGAGGGAACGGTTCTCCTGCAGGTTCAGGTAAGGCTCTACAAACATACCGACAGCGGGGTTATGGCCTGCAAAGCCGATTCTCTGCGTCTGGATAGGGAAAAACGAACGCTTGAGCTGGGGGGGAACGCCACCATCGACTGGGCGGGAGACCGCTATGAGGCACAGCGGATCACGGTTGACCTCGATACGGAACAGATTACCATGGATGGAACGATCAAGGGGGTGATCAATGGATAATCAGTTCACCAGCCTGCTTGAGGTCCAGCATCTGGCAAAGTCCTATGGCAAGAAAGAGGTAGTGAAGGACATCTCCTTTTCCATGCACTCAGGGGAAGTCATCGGACTCCTCGGTCCCAATGGGGCGGGAAAGACCACCACCTTCTACATGATCGTCGGCTTTCTGAAAGCCAAGCAAGGAACCATTCTCCTCAACGGGGAGGATATCACCGAGCTTCCGATGTATATACGCTCCAAAAAGGGTCTCTCCTACCTGCCCCAAGAGCCCTCGATCTTCCGAAAACTCAGCGTTGAAGACAACATTCGCCTCGTAGCCCAGACACGCAGGGACCTGAGCAGAAGTGAGCAGGATGAACGTGTGGAAGAGCTGCTTGAGGAGTTCGGCATCCAAGAAGTGCGCAAACAAAAGGGCTATACTCTCAGCGGAGGTGAGCGCAGACGAACCGAGATAGCCCGTGCCTTGGCTTCCAATCCTCAGTTTCTCCTTCTCGATGAACCCTTTGCAGGAATCGACCCGAAAGCCGTCTATGAGATCAAGCAGTTGATCAAATCCCTCTCAAGCAGGGGCATCGGCATCCTGCTGACCGACCACAATGTGCGCGATACCCTCTCGATCACCTCGTGCTCACACATCATCAATGCAGGAACCATCCTCGTTTCGGGAGGAAGGCAGGAACTGCTTTCCAACCAGATAGCAAAGGATATCTATTTTGGACAGGACTTCGAGGGGGATGCATGATGGAATTCTCACCAAACCTCTCCCTTAGCCAAAAACAACAGCTTAAGCTCAGCCCGCAATTGCTTCAGTCGTTCGAGCTGATGGCTCTGCCTCTTACCGAGTTGCAGGCAAGGATCAAGGCAGAGATTGAATCGAATCCTGCCCTCGATCTCCCCTCCTCCTGGGATGTCAGCTATGAGCGGTTTGCCCAGGAGAAGCAGAGACGGGAGACCAGCGGACTCGATGACACCTACTCCGACTCCTCAAGCTACGGAAGTGACAGGGGAGGCGGCTATGACTACGAGGCAAGCGATCGCCAGCAGAAGTTCATGGAGAACGCCCTATCGCTTGAGGAGACACTGCAGGAACACCTGCTCTCCCAGCTTGGGTGCGAGCACCTCACCGAGGAAGCATACAAGGTGGGAGAAATCCTGATCACCAACCTCGACGCAAACGGCTTCTTTCGTGAAGAACCGAATACCATCCTCTCCGAAAAACAAGCAGAGCACCTGCCTGATCTTCTGCAACTCATCCGCCAGTTCGATCCACCTGGGGTATGCGCCAAGGATTGGAGGGAGTCCCTGATCCTTCAGGCACAGGCCAAGGGCCTCAGTGGCGAGGATCTCGAGCACTTCAAAGCGCTTGTCGAGGAGAACCTGGAACTGATGCGGGCAAACAAGCAGGCTCAGGTGGCCAAAAACCTGGGCATCGATGCTGAGGAACTGGAAGAGCTCTTCGCCTTTCTCAAGACACTCACCCCATTTCCGGGACAGAGCTTCTCCAGCGGACCTGAGCAGTACGTCATCCCAGACCTCTCCATCAAGAACGAGGAGGGGCAGCTGGTACTGAGTATGAACAACTCATCGTTGCCCGACCTTGCAATCAACACAGAGTTCGAGTCCCTTGCCGAAGACCTTGGGAGTTCCGAGGAGTCCAAGAAAGCCCAGCAGTACATCAAGGAACAGATCAAGAGTGCCAACGCCCTTATTTTCCAGGTGCAGGTGCGAAACCAGACGCTCTACAAGGTTGCCCACATCCTCTTGCAGGAACAGCAGGAGTTCTTCCTCTTCGGACCCCAGTACATCAAGCCGCTGACCCAGAAGGCAGTTGCAGAGCAGCTGGGTGTCCATGAGACAACCATCAGCCGAATTGCCACAGCCAAATACATCGATACCGACTGGGGCATCATCCCCATCAAGAAGCTGTTCAGCAATGCAGTGGGAGAAGAGGGCTCAGAACTCTCCAAGCAAGCAGTGAAGGAGACCATCCGCCAGATTCTCGAGGAACACCAAGGGCAGAAAGCTCTTTCTGACCAGAAGATCTCGGATATTCTCAAGGAGAAAGGCATTTCGGTGGCACGGCGCACGGTTGCCAAGTATCGCAACGAGCTGAACATCGATCCTTCTTTCATTCGCGGTACAAACTAGCGTACAAACATGCATTGAAAAGAGGGGCGCTTTCGCGCCCCTCGGTATCTACATTTCACTATCAATGTTCCTTGATTTTGCTCTTCTCCTTCCGAGCCGTTGCCTCAATCTTGTCGGTAATCAACTCGATGCCTTCGTACAGCTCGTAGCAATCATAGCTGACCATCTTGATGGTACCCCAAGAGAAGTGGAGCTTTGCGTCCAAATGGAATCCCTGCCCCTCGGTCTCGCGAGTGATCACGATATCGAGATCGTGCAGGTATCCTTCGGCGAATTGCAGTTTCTGGAGTTTCTTGTCCAGGAACTCACGGGTCTCATCGCTTGGGTTGTAACGGATGCCTCTGACAGTCAAATTCATAAGCCCTCCTTTGACTATGGTCATACACTAAGGATAAGGCTTGGAAGGCCAATCGTCAATGGACAAATGTCATTTGCAATTTTTATTGCTCTTTAGGTAATTTTTAATTTATTTCTATATAATTATTTAATAAACAACAACCTGAATCACTGAATTCCTAGTACTTCTCTTATTGTCTCATATTGTACTTGCGAAAGAACATCAACAATTGTATAGTAAAACAGGATTTGCCTTGAGGGCGAACAAGGAGTTGCAGATGCCCGATTTCACCGTTCTGGAACTTTTGGACCTGGACTTGAAGCAACACAACCACTTGCAGTTGAGTTGCATTGCCGGCCGTACCGGACTTTCCAGAAAGATTACCACCAGCAAGATCAGCCGGCCCGGCCTTCCTCTTTCAGGGTTCTTCGATGAGTTCAGCAACAACTCAATCCAAGTTTTCGGGCGTGGAGAGCAGGTCTATCTCGACAAGCTGGAGTCTGAGCAAAATCTTGCGAGCATTGAGCGCTTGTTCAGCTACGATATCCCCTGCTGTGTCTTTTGCGATGGCGGGAATCCCAGTGATCGGGTCATCGAGCTCGCCGAAGAGTCGGGAACGTCGATCCTGAAGACCGACCTCCTCTCCTCCGACTTCTCCCGACGCCTCTATCAGACGCTTGATGAGGTCTTTGCCCCAACCCAGACCATTCACGGAGTATTCGTCGAAGTCTATGGAATCGGCGTTCTTATCACCGGGGAAAGCGGTGTGGGAAAGAGCGAGACAGCCCTTGAGCTGATCGAGCGCGGACACCGCCTCATCAGTGATGATACGGTGAAACTGCGCAACATCAGTGACAACTATCTCATCGGCATGGGGGAGAACCCTTTGCTGGCCCACCATATGGAGATCCGAGGTCTGGGCATCATCAACTTGGCAAACCTCTATGGGGTCGGAGCCATCCGAGATCGCAAACAGGTCCAACTCTCCATCCATCTCGAGCCGTGGGACTCCCAGAAAAACTACGACCGTGTCGGGGAAGCCACCATGGAGGACACCTATCTCGGCATCAGCATCCCCAAGGTCGTCATCCCAGTGAAACCCGGACGCAACATCCCTGTCATCATCGAGACAGCCGCACGAAATGAACGGTTGAAGAAACTCGGATACTACTCGGCAAAGGAGTTCGACCAGAGCGTCCTGAAGTGGCTGGAAAGCGAATCTGCACGAAAAATGTACTATATCAACGAGGAGACCCTCTGATGGTTACCAGAGAACTGAAAGTGTACAACAGGGCAGGCATCCACGCCCGGCCGGCTGCCTCCATTGTCAAAACAGCAAACAAATACCAAAGCGAGCTTTACCTGGAGAAGGAGAGCATGAAGATAAACGGGAAATCCATCATGGGAATCATCACCTTGGGGGCTACCCACCAAAGTACCATCACCATGATCTGCGAAGGTCCCGACGAACAACAGATGGCGGATGCCATCCAGACCCTGTTCGAGAACAGGTTCGAGGAGTGAACGATGCGTGAGCTTACCCAGCGGCAGAAAGATGTCGCTACCTTCATCAGCACTTTCATCAAAGAGCACAACTATGCACCGTCTGTACGCGACATTGCAGACCACTTTCAGTTCTCTGTGAAGGCTGCCCACGACCATCTCAAGGCCTTGGAAGCAAAACAGGTGATCAAGACAAAGAGTGGGATTTCCCGCTCTATCGAGGTGATCGGTTCAGAGTTCTTTCCCCGTGAGGAGATGATCCAAATCCCCCTGATCGGATCCATTGCTGCAGGAATGCCGCTGATGAGCGAAGAGAACACCGAATACCTGCTCAGTATTCCCGCAACCATGCTCCGCAATACCAGAAACACCTACTTTGCCCTGCGCATCAGAGGCGAGAGCATGATCGAGGAAGGCATCTATGATGGAGACATTGCCATTCTTCGCAAGTGTGAGGTCGCCGATACCGGGGATATCGTTGCCGCAACCGTCGGGGAGGAGGAGATGGGAATCACCCTCAAGCTCTACTACCCTTCCAACGGCAACATTGAGTTGAGGCCCGCCAATTCCACCATGGGGCCCATCATCACCCGTTCTTGCAAGATTCATGGCAAGCTTCATCTCTTGATCCGCAATTACGCATGAGTGCACGAACCTACCTGCTCCTCGGGCCTGAGACCGGGGCGAAAGAACAAGAACTCAAGGATATCAGAGCACAGCTGCGCGCCGAGTATGGTCCTGAGATCGAGCTGTCTCGCTTCTACCCCTTCGAAACGGAGAATGGGGAGATTTTCACCGCCCTGAACAACAACTCGTTGTTCAGTGATCACCGTCTGGTAATCCTCAGCCAAGCGGAGGCGGTCAGTGCATCGCTTGCGACCAGCCTTGCGGAGTATCTGGCCCACCCAGTGGATACCGCAACCCTGGTCATCATCTCCAGCGAGCTCTTCATCTCCGCAAAGATCATGAAGGGTGTGAGCAAGCAGAACACCAAGACCTTCTATGACCTTTTGGAGAATCAGAAGGCCGATTGGATACGCAACCACTTTCGCAAGATGGGTCTCTCCATCAAGGCCGACGCTGTTGAGCTGCTCATCGAGCTTACCGAAGACAACACCCAGGAGTTGAGGACCATCTGCAACCAACTTGGCCTTTTCTGGCAGATATCCGACAAGGGCAGGCCCATCGATGAGGATGATGTGGAAACCTATGTCTTTCACAGCCGCCAGGAGGATGCCTTCACCCTCTTTCCTTCCATCGCCCAAGGGGATCTGAAAAAGAGCCTCAGCTCATTGCATGTGATTTTGGGAAGCGGGGACAGCCAGACAGCCATTCTCTTGGTAAGTGGCCTTTTGTGGCAATTCAGACGCTTGCTCTCCATCCAGGAAGAGCGTGAGACAGGTACAAGCGAATCTGAGGCATTTGCAAAGGCACAGGTGCAACTCAAGAGTTGCCCGATCCGCAAGCCCAAGGACAAGAGCACCTACCATGCAGGACTGCAGTACTACGAAGCAGATGCCATCAGAAGAATCATTGCACTGCTTGCAGAGGCAGACATCCAGGTCAAGGAGTCAGGAAGCGAGCTGGCAACGCTGATGCTTGAGCGGCTGCTGTATCGAATCATCAAGGGGAAAGGCAAGGCCATGCATGAAGCATCGTTTGCCACATTCGGCTAGAGAGAGAGTTGCTTGAGCAGTCGCTGTGCAACAGGAAGCGGCAATGAACTCTCTTTTGCGAGCTCCTGGGCACTCTTGCTGAGCAAGACTTCCAGACTGCCATACCGTTTCATAAGCTGTTCACTGCGCTTCTTGCCTATTCCTTCCACCGACTCAAGCAAGCGGAAGGAAGCCTCCTTGCTGCGTGCCGCTTGGTTGGCACTGGTTGCAAAGCGGTGGCACTCATCCCGAACAGCAATGACCAGACGCAGAGCCTCACTATCCTCGGGAAGCTGAAGGTCCTCCCTTTCATCATCAAAGACAATGGTCTCAAACTGCTCGGCAAGTCCGATGATGGGGATCTCGAACATGCCCAGGTCATCAAGAATCTGGCGTGCTGCGTTGACCTGCCCCTTGCCGCCATCGATGATCAGAAGGCCGGGACGCTCAAGGTTCTCGTTCAGTATCTTGGAGTATCGGCGGGCAACTGCCTCACGGATGGACTCATAGTCATCAATCTTACCCTCAAGGCTCTTGATGTTGTACCTACGGTAGTTCGGCTTGTCAGGGTTCCCGTCCCGGAAACTGATCAGGGAAGCGATTGTGTATTTTCCGGCAAGGTGTGCGATATCGAACCCCTCGATCAAGGTGGGAGGAGTTGCAAGGCCCAGAATCTCTGCAAGGTCCTCCAGGCCACGGGAATTGTCTCTGCTCTTGAGCCGCTTTTCCACATCCCTGGTGGCGTTCTCACGTGCCATCCTCAGAATCCTGAAGTGCTTCCCATCGGAGGGAAGATTCACCTCAAGCCTGCCCCCAAGCTGTTCGGTAAAGTATCGCCTGATCAGATCGACATCAATCTCATGGGAGACATAGAGAAACTGAGGAAGCTTCAGTCCATCCGCATAGTACTGGACGAGGAAGTTGAGCAAGGTTTCGGTCTCATCGCCAAAGGTCTCCCCACGATAGAGGGCACGGCCGATGAGTTGGCCGCTGCGCATCTGCATCAAACTGATGGTGCATAAGGGGCCGCGCATCTCGATGGCAGCATAGTCACGGCTCTCCTGGGTGAAGTCCTGGACCTGCTGTCCTGTTTCAATCGCCTTGATCGCGGAAATCTGATCCCGCTTGATGGCAGCTTCCTCAAAGTTCATCGCCTTGCTGGCCTGCATCATCTGCTCCTCAAGCTGGGCTACCAGGGCTTCTGTCCTGCCCTCCAGCAAGTTCTTTACCGCAGTGATGGAGCTTTGGTACTCCTTCTCGGTGACCAGGTTTGCGCAAGGTCCGCTGCACAGTCCTATATGGTAGTAGAGACACGGCTTTTCCCGCATTCGAAGGGGGGTCCCGCAACGCCTGAGGGGGAAGAGTTTGGCAATAAGATCCAAGTAGAGTTCGAGCTTGCCCCCATCAGGATAGGGGCCATAGTAGGAGGAACCGTCATCGATGATGCGCCGGGTCTTGAAGACCTTGGGAAAGCGCTCATTGGTGATGCGGATCAGTGGATAGCTCTTCCCGTCCTTGAGCGAGATGTTGTAGTGCGGCGAGTACTTTTTTATGAGGTTGTTCTCCAGAACCAGAGCCTCGTACTCATTGCCGGTGATGATGTGCTCGATTCGATGAATCTTGCGCACCAGGGCCGCTGTCTTGGGACTGCGGTTCGCCAAGAAATAGCTGGTCACCCGTTTCTTCAGATCCTTGGCCTTGCCCACATAAATGATGGTATCCTTTTCATCCCGCATGAGGTACACGCCGCTGGCATGGGGCATCTGCTTCGCCATTTCGTGAGGATTGACGCCCTCAGCCACCTCGGTGCCAAAGCTCTCGATACTCGAGGCTGTCTGGTATACCTGCTTGTCTTTCTTCTTACCCATCGTCCTTAGAGCATAGCTACCTCCCCTTGTTTTGGCAATCCACAATGGCTACAATGCCTTGCATGGAACACCCTCTTTTTTCAGCGCTTCCCCCTGAAGACCAAACATACCTGAACGGACTCTTTGAGCGAAAACGCTTCAGCTATCAAGAGCAACGACAAATCATTGAGAATGCTTGTGATGTGCGCATGTGGGGCAAGGGAAGCATCAGGGGGTGGATCGATGAAGGGTTATCCGATCGATTGATTTTTCCTGACCACCTGGAGCATATGAAAGAAGAGCGCTCGATGCCCACCCCTTACCACGATTTCATGCCTGATGAACGCATGCCTGACAAATACAAGAGCCTCTTTGTCTCCTCCGATACGCTGATGGGCCGCTGTCCCTGCCCCGTTGAGGGTGAGAAAACCCGTTGCTGCAATCTAAAGACCCTGGATGTCGTGCAGCAATGTGCCTTTGGTTGCTCCTACTGTTCCATTCAGTCCTTCTATAACAGCCATGAGATCCGGGTGGTGGAGAACCTTGAGCAGAGGCTCTCCTCCCTCCAGTTGGAAGAGGGAACCTGGCACATCGGAACAGGGCAGAGCAGTGACTCACTGCTCTGGGGTAACGACTATGGCACCCTTGATGCGCTTGCAGCATTTGCACGAAAGCACCCCAACCTGATCATCGAGCTGAAGACCAAGAGCAAGAGAACCGATTACCTGGATCTTGATCTCCCTGCAAATATGGTACCGACCTGGTCGCTCAACGCAGAGACGATCATCGCCAAGGAAGAGCATCTGACAGCTTCGCTGGGCCAACGTCTCGATGCCGCCCAACGTGCGCGTGACAAGGGTCTGCTGATTGGATTCCATCTCCATCCAATGGTCCATTTTTCGGGCTGGGAAGATGAGTACGGTTCCTTGATTGATGCAATAGTCTCCCGCTTCGAACCAGAGGACCTGATGATGTTCAGCCTGGGGACCCTCACCTTCACAAAGGCTGTCCTGCGAGAGCTTCGCAGTTCCCAGCGAAAGACGAGGATCCTGGACATGGATCTCACCCTCACCGCAGGCAAGTACTCCTACCCCTTGGAAACAAAGCAGAACCTCTTTGGCTTCGCGTACGACAGATTCCCCACAACCTGGAAGCAGGGCTCACCCTTCTTCTACCTCTGCATGGAGGATCCCTCCCTCTGGGAGCCCACATTTGGGTACAGCTATCCCAATGACCGGACATTTGAGGCAGCCATGCGACAATCGTACCTGACAAATCTCGAAAAGAGAGTGCAAAGGCAAGATTGAAAACCAGGATTTGCTTTTGTTCTTGAGCTCTGTGCCCAAGCGCGCTACACTCAAACCGAATCCCATCCCACAGAGCGGAGCAGTTGATGAGCAGACGTAACGATGCAGTGCGTGTCTATGACTTGGCACCCTACAAACAAATATTCCCTTATATCATGCCCAAGCGGTGTGAATCGCTTGTCTACCAAAATATGGTTCTCGACCTCACTGGAACGGTCGAGTTCATCAAGCGCCACAAAAGCCCGGAAGGACGTTCGTACCGCGTCTTCGAAGTCTTTCTTGCCGCTCTCTTGCGTACCATAACCCTGCGACCTGAGCTGAACAGGTTTGTCTCTCACTACCAACATTGGCAACGCAAGGATCTCTCGATCAATTTTGTGGTGAAAGAGGATTACAGCGATGAGTCTCCGGAACACAGCATGCCACTCTACTTTAGAGAGGATATGAACCTCAATGAGATTGCAGAAATCATCAATGCGGCCATTGAAGAACAGAGAAAACCCGCATCAAGCAACTTCACGGACAAGGCCATCCTGTTCTTCCTCAAGTTCCCCCGGCCGATCATCCGCTTGGTCGTAGGTACGGCAAGCCTGCTGGACCGACATGGGAAGGCTCCAAAAGCACTGCGTGATGCCGATGGGCTCCATACCAGTTTGTTTGTCAGCAATATGGGCAGCATAGGCCTGGGAGGAGGAAGCCCCCACCACCATTTGTACGAGTGGGGAACGACGAGCGTGTTTGTGACCATGGGGGTGCTGAAACGAAGCCACTATCAGGAGGGCGGGCGTCTTTTGAGGCGGGATACAATGGAGGTGGGATTCACCGTCGACGAGCGCATCACCGACGGCTTCTATTTCACCAAGTCCATAAAACTGTTTCAGGATTTGCTGGCCAACCCGGAAGTCCTGCTCTCAAGAGCTGAGATCCCCCCAAAGCCACTGAGCAAACGCGAGTACAAGCGCTCTAGGAAAGCTTCTGCTCAAACAGCTCCAGCGAGCGGCCGGTAAGGGGATTGCCCTCACCCTTCAGCAGACTCTTAAGTGCGTCCAGCTCACTCGAGCTGAACGTCCTGCTTCCCCTCTTATGTTCCTCGAACGCTTCGGTAGCCATCGGGCAGACCAAGCGGACCATCTCCAGGATGGTCTGGGCATAGGCGCGGATCTCGTACTGGGCGTGCGCATCCAGGCGCAGCTGAAGGAAGTGGAAGAGGTTGTGCAGGTCCATCTGCCAGTACCACTCGGTATACATGCTCAAAGGAAGGTCAACTCGGGCAAGCTCACGGGCGATACCCAGGTCAAGCAGCTTCTGGTAGGTTTCGTAGCTTCTCTTCTGGTCTTCTGACAACAAGGAGAGAACCTGGTCGGCAAGCTCTGCATCAACAGCACCATCCGCCCTTCCCTGCTTGTTGTCCTCGCTTTGGAAGTTGATGTGCTCGCGATCAGGCAGGTAGCACTGGTCGGTCATGACGCTGTAGCGGCCGCTAATCTCGTTCACCCGACCTGTGCGGTGTCGGATCCACTGCCTTGCAACGAAGATGGGCATCTTCACATGAAAGGTGAAGTTCACCTGCTCAAAGGGCGAGGTGTGGTCGTTACGAAGCAGGTAGCTGATCAAGCCCTTGTCCTGCCGGTAGGTTTTGGTGCCGCTGCCATAGGAAACACGCGCACTTTGCACGATGCGTTCATCGCTTCCCAGATAGTCTACGAGTCGTACAAACCCGTGGTCAAGGACTGCAAACTCCTTGTCCAGGATCTCCTCTGCTGCAGGTACGATGCAATGCGCCATGTCAACTCCTCCCAACACCAATAATGCTGGCCATCATGGTACTTGATTCCTTTCGCTCATGCAACAAGTCAGAGCAATCCCATTCGCCCCAGCAGGACTGCAAGGCCGGCGCTGCAGGCTGTCTCTGTCCTGAGAATGCGCGATCCAAGGGAGGCAAACTGAAAGCCAGCTTCCTCAAAGCGATCTCGTTCAGCTTCGGTGAATCCCCGTTCACCGCCTATGGCCAGGACAACTTCCTTCCCTGCACCGGGATTGAGCGTTGAAAGCGGCACACCGGGCCTGATATTGTCCAGCACAATCTTGGTGGAGTCGGGCCCAAGGTTTGCAAGGGCGTCTCGAACAGAAGAAGCAAAAAGCACTTCGCTGACTGCACACTCCCCGCTTTGCATAGCCCCATCTATGAGAATGGATTGGTACTCACCGCTGGTGTAGAGATTTGCCTGGGCGTACGACTTCTCTCCGGTCTCTGTCTGGGTGAGCACAATTCGTTCCACTCCAAGACTCACTGCCTCACGCAAGATCCTGCGCATGCAAATCGGGCGTACCTGAGCGACCAAGAGAGTGACCGGATAGAGCTTCGCCCCTGTCTTGTCATCCATTGCAAAGGTGAATGCAATCTCTTGCTCGTTGATGCGGGTGATGGTGGCCTTTCCCTTGCCTTGGTTGATGATGCCTGCCTGAAAGCTGTCGCCCTCGTTGAGCCGAAGCACTTTTTTGATGTGGAGGGCTCGTTCATCGGCCATGCTGAGGATATTTTCTGCCTCCAAGGCAGGAAAAAGGATGATATTCATGCAAAGGAGTATAGCATAGCGCGCCCAAGGTAAGTAAAGTATGCACATGAAGAACGCAATCTACGTAGCTGAATCACACGACTGTGCTGCCAATCTGGCAGGGGAAGCGTACCTGCTCACCCTCGACTACGACCATGTGCTCTACCTCTGGGAGAACGACCCCTGCATCGTCATCGGACGTTTCCAGAATCCTTTCAGTGAGTGCAATCTCCAGAAGATGGAGGAAAAGCAGGTCCAGTTGGTCCGCCGCCACAGCGGTGGGGGTGCTGTCTATCATGACCGTGGCAACCTCTGTTTCACCTTGATCGGGAATAAGGAGACAAGCAGCAAGGAGGAAAACTTCGCGTTTCTGCTTGATGCGCTCTCATCACTGGGCATTACCTGTGAGTTGTCCGGACGCAACGACATACTCTTTCAAGGGAAAAAGGTTTCCGGCAATGCCTTCCAGACGACAGCGACCAAGTTCTGTCATCATGGGACCTTGCTGATACGAAGCGATCTCTCGGTGATGAGCCGATACTTGACACCGAGTTCAACAAAGCTTGCTTCGAAGGCGGTCAAATCGGTCGCTTCACGAGTAGGAAACCTTGCAGAAGCTCGGGAAGATATCACCAGCGACATGGTGCAGCAAGCCCTGATTGATGCTTTCATCCAAAAATTCGGTCCAACCGACATCCAGACCGTGGATTTTGCTACACTTGAGCAAGCTCAGGCAAACTATCGATTGTTTGGCGACCGTTCACTGATCTTGGAAAAGACTCCCCAGTTCTCCCACTCATTCACCCATCGCTTCGCGTGGGGTGAGGTTACGCTCCACGTGCAGGTGGAGAAGGGATTCATCTCTGAGGTCAAACTTTACACGGATGCATTGGACACGACGTTGGCCACTCGGGCTGCAGACGCATTGATCGGCCTCGCCTACGATGCAAGTGCAATCGGAAGGGTGCAAAAACAGATCGAGCAGGCCGATCTTGCCAGCCTGCTCGCCCATCTGATAACCCTGATCTAGGCTCCTGTCCTGCCGCTCATCTCGATGAGGGAGCGAAGCCGGTCGATTCTCCAAGCTTCGAGCTGCAAGCTCGACGCTCTCCAGCTCCAGTTGCTGGTACCGCAAGTGGAGGGGATGTTCATCCTCCCCTCCTGAGCCAGCTCAAGCCAGTCCTGCATCGGCAGGATGGCATCCTTGGAGGAGGAGAGCAACATCTGCCTGATCAGCTGCCAGACCACCTGCTCACCTGGACACTCCAAGTACCTGCGAACCAGATCCTGGGTAAGGCCATCCAGACTCTCATACCATCCTCGTGATGTGTTGTTGTCGTGTGTCCCGGTATAGATGACACTGTTGTACTCACAGTTGTGCGGCAGGTATGCGTTGGTTGCATCCAGCGTACCATGCTCCACATTGAACGCGAACTGCAGGATTTTCATGCCGGGGAAGTTGTTCGAATCACGCA
Organism: Spirochaetales bacterium Spiro_05; assembly: GCA_001603115.1. Classification (GTDB taxonomy): domain Bacteria; phylum Spirochaetota; class Spirochaetia; order Sphaerochaetales; family Sphaerochaetaceae; genus Sphaerochaeta. The sequence continues at coordinate 74,207 of LVBG01000018.1, read as the reverse complement.
GAGCCTCCACATCTTCGGTGATAACCCCAAGGTCCTCAGCGATGATCGGAAGATTCTCCCCAAGTTTCTCTTTCAGGGCAGCGAAGAGCTCCTCTCCGGGGGCTTTCACCCAGGACCCGTTCATTGCCGTCTTTTCGCCCTGAGGTACTTCCCAATAGGCAGCAAAACCACGGAAGTGGTCTATTCTGATGATGTCACAGCTCTTGAGCGTCTCTTCAATACGCTTGATCCACCAACTGAACTTCTCCTTGCGATGCGCTTCCCAATCATAGACGGGATTTCCCCAAAGCTGTCCGTCGGAGGAGAAGGCATCGGGGGGAACTCCGCTTGAGACCGTCTGCCTGCCATCCTTGTCCATCTTCAAAAGATGGCGGTTTGCCCAGGCATCTACACTGTCGGGAGCGACAAAGATGGGGATGTCCCCGATGATTTGCACTTGGTGGGTATTGGCATATGCTTTGAGCTTGGCCCATTGGGTGAAGAAGAAGTACTGCTGGACTTTGATCCGCTCGATTTCTTTCTCATAGGTCTTTCTCACCGTAGTCAGGGCAGAGGGTTTGCGCAGCCGAAGTTCTGCTGGCCAAACCTCAAACCACCGAGAGTCGTTGTACACCCTGCAGAGCACCTGATAGAGTGCATAATCGTCAAGAAACCAGGCATTTTCGTTCTTGAATGCTTCGTATGCAGCTCGCTCGTCTTCTTCTGCTTCAGCAAGGAAGAGATCAGCGGCCTTCTCAAGGAGGGGTTCCTTATATGCTCTCACCTGTCCATAGTCCACTCGGTCAAGAGGGAAGACAGGGGAAAAAAGAACATCCTCCACATCAAGATAGCCGTCATAGGCGAGGCTTTTCAGATCGATGAGGAGTTCGTTTCCTGCAAAGGAAGAACGGGCTGCATAGGGAGAGTCTCCATACCCGGTGGGCCCAAGGGGAAGTATCTGCCACAACCTGACTTGGGCTTGGCTCAAGAGGTCGATGAATGCAAAAGCCTCATCGCCCAAGGAACCAATTCCATGGGTGGATGGCAGGGAAGTCGGGTGCATCAGCACCCCACAGCGTCGCGTGTTGTGTTTCATGGCTTCACTATACCGCATTCTCATGCTGAGAGGCTATCCAGAGCTCCGAAGAGTTTGCAATGAGTCGCCTTGTTTTAACGGAAAAAATCGGATATACTTGTGCTATGGATTTACCGCAGGAAAAAGTACAATTTGCCGTTGGGGAACACGTGGTGTATCCTCTTCAGGGTGTAGGCGTCATCAAACGCATCGAAGAGCGAACGTTCAGAGGTGCAGTTGTGATGTATTACGTCATCTACCTTGATATCTCTGATATGACGGTTATGATTCCTGTGGAAAAATCAAACGAGATGGGGATTCGGCCCATTGTGGAGCAGAAAGAGGCACAAGCTGCCATCGATTCCATCTCCAGCAAGTACGAGCCGATGCCTGTCGACTGGAAAGCCCGCTACCAGATGAATGTTGATCTTCTCAAGCAGGGATCGATTGCATCCATTGCCAAGGTGGTGCAGGCCCTTTACCACCGCAGCAAGATCAAGGAGCTTCCGGTTCAGGAACGCAAGCTGTATGACAACGCCTTGCGCCTGTTGATTGATGAGACCTCGTTCTCTTTGAAGAAAGACAAGAAGGAGATCGAGATGCTCGTATTCTCCAAGCTGGAGAAATAGCATGGCCTTTCCCCAACACGCTGTCATAGTCACCGCTGCAGGCAGCAGCGAGCGGTTCAATACAACCAAGCAATTGGGTGTAAAGAAAGAGTACCTTGAGCTTGATGGACATACGGTTCTCTACCGTGCAATCCTCCCCTTTTTGCAGGTACCCAATTGCTGTGCCATCCTGGTCACGTATCCGGAAGGAATGGAAGACCAGTGTGCTGTAGCACTTGAAGATCTCTTGCAGCAGAATCTGGTGCCTATCATCCTGGTAAAGGGTGGTCAGAGCCGGCAGCAGTCCGTCTACAACGCACTGAAGGTGCTCTCCACCATGGCACTGGGCGCTCAATACATTGCCATTCATGATGGTGCCCGTTGTTTTGTTACTCCGGACTTGATTATCAAGACGCTTGCCACAGCAACAGTGTTCAAGGGTGCGGTTCCTGCACTCCCTACCACGGATGCCCTGAAAACCATTGATAACAATGGGGTGATCAAAACCCATATGGACCGCTCACATACCGTGGGAGTGCAGACTCCCCAGGTATTCAGGTATCCGGAAATCTGGCAAGCTCACCAAGCTGCCAAGGATAGCCCCACGCTCTATGTGGATGATACCCAGATCTTCAGTGACTTCGGTCTGACAGTCGGGGTGTGCGAGGGCGACCGTGAGAATAGAAAGATAACGTATATTGAAGACGTACCCAATGCAGAGAAGCAAATTGCCGACTACCTGCATGCTTTGGAAGAGGGAAAGAGAAGCGCACACGCTGCTCATGCTCTTCATCAGGCGATGGATGAGGTACGAAGGGAGCAAGGTAAGTCGTGAGAGTCGGAACCGGTTGGGACCTACATCGCTTGGTAAGCAAAAGGGCATTGGTCCTCGGTGGAGTCGTCATTCCCAGTGACAAGGGAGAGGCTGCCCATAGTGATGGGGATGTCTTGGTCCATGCCATCATTGATGCTCTGTTGGGCTCACTTGCCAAAGGAGATATCGGTTCCCACTTCCCCGATACTGATCCTGCCTACAAGGATGCAGACAGCATGCAGTTGCTGAAAAAGGTTCTTGCCGAAGACCTTCCTCCCTACCACATCGAAAATATCGACACCACCCTCATTTTGCAGACTCCGAAACTTCGTCCTCATATTGAAGCCATTCGGGAGAATCTCGCAAAGGCCATGGGCCTGAAGTTCGAGCAGGTATCGGTGAAAGCCAAAACCGCAGAGGGCATCCTTGGGGAATTGGGATCAGGAGACGCTGTCATTGCACAGGCTACTGTGTTGATTTCTTGAAAAACCGTGTTGACATACCCTTTGCAAATACTCTATAGTTGTGCCTGCGCCCAGATGGCGGAATTGGTAGACGCACTAGGTTCAGGTCCTAGCGGGGTCACACTCGTGGAAGTTCGAGTCTTCTTCTGGGCACTATAGGCAAACCTTTTACTATAAAGGGTTTGCCTTTTTTTTCAATCTCATGCAACCCAAAAGGATCCTCTGCCTATAGACACAGCATCTTTCCTAGTTCTCACTTTTTTCCTAGACTTCACTCAAGTTTTTCGATACAGTGACGATACTATCAACTTGGATTCTGCTACAAGGACGTTGTATGCTTCATTTTGCGATATGCGATGATGATCATGGCCAATTGGCGCTGCTTGGTGCGTATACGGAACAATTCTGCCAAACCCATCAGATCGAAGCAAAGCTGCATCTGTTCAATCATCCGGATGAACTTTTAACTTCCAGTGAAACCCATCATTATCACCTCTATATCCTGGATATCGTCATGCCCATGATCAATGGGGTTGAAGTGGGAAAGACCATCAGGAAACGGGATGAAGCGGCAATCATCATCTTTGCCACCCATGAACCCAGCTTTGCGCTCGAGTCGTTTGCGGCGACCCCCATCAACTACCTTCTCAAACCAATTGATATGAATCAACTGAGCAGTACGCTGCTCCAAGCCTTGCCAAAGATGGAGCCCCAAAAGGAGAAAACCTGCATCATCAAAACCCGGGAAGGCATCAGAGTTCTCAGATTCTCGGAAATCCTCTATTGCGAGTGCAAGAACCATAGTGCAATCTACACATTGACAGGAGAGCGTACAGTCACAACGAAGATCTTGAAAGGCACCTTTTCCCATCATATCGAGCCCTTGCTGAAAGATGCGCGATTCCTCCGACCCCATATTTCCTATCTGGTAAATATGGATTACATCGAAGGGTTCTCGCAAACCCGTTTCACCCTTCGATCAGGAGGGAGTGTTCCCATTGTTGCCAGGCACTATCGCAAAGTAAGGGATTCCTATCTCACCTATCTGACCTCTGGAGAGAACGCGCAATGCAGGAATTGATCTCCAACGTGTTTAGAGGGAGTGTCACCTCATTGATGAACGTTCTGCTTCTGTTCACCCTGACCAAATCAAAGGGACGTGGAAGCACTGCCCTTGCGGCCGTAATCGTCTTCCTCACTGACTTCACAATCACATTCTATCTGTATCTGCACAGTAATCTTACCACCGTCTCGCGTGCAAACCTCATCATGTTCATAGTCTTGGGCATCTGCCTGAAACCTTTATCGAAAGACAATGGCATGCAATGGGCTTTCAATTACCTGACCACGCTGAATATCATGATGGGCATCGTCATCCTCAGTTTCCATCTTGGCCGGCTATTTCCTCATCCGCACTACGCCAATACAGCTATTCGGTTGGTGCTCTATCTTCTGGTCATCTTGCTGTTTCACCATCGTTTGCTTCCTCTCTACCAATCTGCATCCCTCAACTGGCCCATCTTCTCTGTTCTGGTTTTCTGTATCTTCCTGATCCTGTCATACTATTTTTATGTACCTACGGACATCCAGCACACATTGGTTTCGGCAAAAACTCCGCTGTTGCTTCTCGTGCTCCTTATCACGGCAGCCTATGGTACGGTCTTCTATTCATTGAAGCGATTCAGTGCCATGCATGCTTTGGAAACGGAGAATTTGAACATGCAACACGAACGGGGCCTTCTCTCCCAAGCCGCCACCATTATGGCTGATAGACTTGAATTCATGGACAAGGTGGCTCAGCAAAACAGCCTAGCCACCCATGATCGACGGCATTTCAACAGCATGCTCCTCAATCTTTTGGATCAGGGGGAACTGGAAGAAGCACGAACCTATCTAAAACAGCAACTTGCACAAGCGAATCCACAAACACGAGTATACTGCCAAAACAAAGCGGTGAACGCAGCAATCTGCTACTACATCGCAAAAGCAGAGGCAAGTGGTGTGTCTGTTGAAACTACCCTGGACATCCCTATTCAGCTCCCGTTTGATTCAGTCGAACTAGCCTTGGTAGTGTCAAACCTTTTGGAGAATGCCATACAAGCCGTCCAACTTCTCCCGCAAGACCAAGCAAGAACCATCCATTTCACCTGTCGTCATAAAGGCAGACTTTTGCTGGAGATGAGCAACCCTTGTCCTGAGCACACCACCCTTGACCATAAAGGACTCCCCTTCAGTTCACAAAATGATCATGGGCTTGGCACAAAAAGCGTGGTGGCCTTTGCAAACAAATACCATGCAGAGCTGCTGTACAGCATCAAACAGAATCTGTTTACCGTACGCCTGCTCATCGATTCCCCAGTGGGCCCTTTCACTCCTTCTCTCAAAGGGTAGGAACAAGAGTCCTACTGCCTGCAATGCACCTGCAGAAGGACCTGATCCAATGCATTTCCCGGAGAGACCCTGGGTATTCCCAAACAGCACAGGAGATTCACTCTCTGTACTACAGCAACAACCGTCCTCTGAATCCTCGGGATGCATAGTAGGAGTCTGCCCCGTTATGGTAGAAGAATACCCTGTCATAGCGGCTGTCGCCGAAGAGGGCACCGCCAAGCCTTCGCATGGATTGCGGGGTACGGATCCAGCTTGAGGATTTCGTATCGAACACCCCAAATTCCTGCAGTTGTGCATACTGTTTCTCATCCAACAGCTCAATACCCATTTGAGCAGCAAGGCCTTCTGCACTGCCTGAGGGAGGGTTCTTTTTTCTCTTTGCCAGAGCATCCTCATCATAACAGAGACTTCTGCGCCCAAGAGGACTCTCGGCACTGCAATCGACATAGAGATAGGAATCGGATGTGGCATCGTACCCAATTACATCCGGTTCTCCTCCTGTGCGCTCCATTTCAGCAAGCGAGTAGAGCTTCTTGGGCTGTGTCTCCAACCTCTGCTTTATGGTTTCCCATGCTATTCCCTTATGACGGGACATGTTCATCTGAAACCGATCTTTGAGGATTGCCAGAAGCGCTGCAGTTTTCTCTGGTGTCAATGCCCTATCATTATGGTTCATGCATCACCTCCCGGAACCCACAATTCGTTGGGTACCTAGGTAAGTGTACCTATATCCTAGCTTTTAGCTCAAGATATATACCGTATCCTACAACACATCTCTCCTCCCCAATCGCCTGTCACCACCGTATGCCTCATGCACGTTCTTATTGTAAGCAATATTGGTACTTGGAATAAATCAAACAGAATTGTAAACGATTACACCCCAAGCCTTGACAGATGCCACAACCCGTGTGAGCATGGTAATTGGCAAGGAGAAACGGTCATGAAAAACGTAATCTTGTCGATGAAATCAATCGACAAACGATTCGCCGGCGTCCATGCTCTCAAGGGTGTTGACTTCGAGTTGTGCGAAGGCGAAATTCATGCATTGGTTGGTGAAAACGGGGCCGGCAAATCGACTCTTATGAAAGCCTTGACCGGCATTTTCCCAAAAGACTCAGGAGAAATCCTCTACCTTGGACAACCATTCAATCCTCAAGGACCTAGAGACGCGCTTGATGCCGGAATCTCAATCGTGCATCAGGAACTGAACATGATGGAGCATCTGACCGTTGCCCAGAATCTGTTCATTGGTCGGGAAGCGACCAAACGAAACGGTTGGTTGCTGGATGAAAAAGAACAGAACAAGCGTGCAGCCGAACTCTTTGAGCGGTTGAACATGCATATTGATCCACAGGAAAAAGTCAGCAACCTGACTGTGGGCAAACAACAAATGGTTGAAATTGCCAAAGCTGTTTCCCACAACTTGAAAATTCTCATTCTTGATGAACCGACGGCAGCGTTGACCGATAGGGAAATCAATGACTTGTTCATCATCATGAGAGATCTCGCCAAGAAGGGTGTGGGTATGATTTACATCAGTCATCGCCTTGACGAGATCGGCATCATTACCGATCGGGTTACCGTTCTCCGTGATGGTGAGTATGTCGGGACAAAAGCTACCAATGATCTCAGTAAGGATGAGATGATCAACATGATGGTCGGGCGGGTAATCTACGAAAAACCAAAGACAAAGAGCACTGTTCCCCCTGATGCCCCCATAGTGTTGAAGGTTGAGAACCTCAATGCAGGAAAGCTTGTCAAAAATATCTCCTTCGAATTAAGAAAAGGAGAGATCCTTGGGTTTGCCGGCTTGATGGGGGCCGGGCGCACAGAAACTATGCGTGCCCTTTTCGGGGCAGACAAGGCGACAGGAACTATCAGTGTCAACGGAGTACCAACAATCATCGAAAACCCTCAGGATGCGGTGCGAAACGGTATTGGCTATCTTTCGGAGGATCGCAAACGCTTTGGGTTGGCCGTCAAGCTCTCAGTCCAGGAGAATGCCGTCATGGCATCGTATGAAGACCTCTGCCCAAACCTCTTCCTACCCCGTACCAAACTGGTCGAGATCGCGGCGGAGTATATTGATAAGCTGAATGTAAAGACACCCTCGCTCGACCAGATAGTCAGAAACCTCTCCGGAGGGAATCAACAGAAAGTGGTAATCGCAAAGTGGCTGATCAAGAATTGCTCAGTGCTCATATTTGATGAGCCGACACGAGGCATCGATGTCGGTGCCAAGAGTGAGATTTACCATCTGATGAACGAACTTATCCAGGATGGAAAGTCAATCATCATGATCAGCAGTGAACTGAATGAGATCCTCAGAATGAGCGATCGTATCGCGGTAATGTGTGAAGGAAAACTCACGGGAGTTCTTAACATCGAAGAGGCAACACAAGAGCAAATTATGGCTTTGGCTACCCAACGCGGATAGGAGTGTCAATCTATGAAATCGACAAAAATCAGTAAAGTACGTGAGAAAAAGGGAATGAATTGGCAAAAATTGCTAGCACCACTGGCTCTAGTCATCGTTTATGCATTCTTTGCCCTCTTCGGCAGAAACTTCTTCTCATACACGACGTTGGTCAACATCCTTGACTCATCCTATTATATCGGTTTCATTGCGATTGGGGTAACCTTTGTCATCATCACAGGAGGCATAGATCTCTCCTGCGGAACAGTCATGATGGCAGCCACCATCATCGGAGGAACCGCCTACAAGACATGGGGCTGGCCGATGTGGCTGTCTTTACTGCTCATCTTGGTGGTATCGACGGGATTCGGCCTCTTCAACGGCATTTTGGTAAGCCGACTCAAACTTCCTCCCTTTATCGCAACCCTGGGAACCATGATGATCAGCTTGGGAACAGGATCAATCGTATCAAACGTTCGGAGTGCAACGTTCCCAGCCCGAGGTGCCGCTGACAGCTGGTTCAAGGGTATCTTCAAGTTCATCGCTCCAAACAATGCCAGCTACCCAACCGGTGCATTGGTGCTTTTCGGTACTGCATTCATCGCCTATATCATCCTGACGCGTACAAAAATGGGTCGGTATATTTTTGCTGTTGGCTCAAACAAGGAAGCTGCCCGTCTTAGTGGTGTAGATGTAGCCAAGTGGGAGATGATGGCATATGTGATCAGTGGTTTTCTTGCAGGTATTGGAGGCATTGCCTTTGCTGCAGTGTACACCACCGTCATGCCGGCACAAGGACAGGGTTTTGAATTGTATGCAATCGCAGGAGCCGTCATTGGGGGAACCAGTCTCAGTGGAGGTGCTGGATCTGTACTGGGAACCATGATTGGTGTCTACATCATGAGTGTACTACGTGCAGGACTTCCCTCGATGAACCTGCAAGCCCAGTACCAAACATTTTTCACCGGTGTCGTTGTCTTAAGCGCAGTGTTGCTTGATATCTATCGAACCAAAAAATCCACAGAAGTCCACATCCTCTCCGCTCCTGAACGCTACCGTCAAGAAACACTACTGAAACTGAACCAATTGAAAGCAGAGGAAGCAAAAGCTGATGACAAAGGGAAACTTGCGCTGAAAGCTCAAGAAGATTCTCTGAAACAGGAGATGGCCAAGGAATATCGTCGTCTCAAACGAGAGGAGAAGCAACAAAAAACCTCACTTCGAACCCAGAAGAAGAGGTTTGAACAGACTTAATCTTAGCATTATCCGGGATTGTATGATTCCGGGAAAAAACAGGAGGAATAACATGAAGAAGACCTTAGTCGTTTTACTCGCTCTGGTTGTACTTGCTTCGGTATCTGTCTTTGCGCAAGCAATGCAAGAAACCAAGCCGTACATCGCCGTAGTCTCCAAAGGAGAGCAACATGACTTTTGGCAACAGGTAAAGCTCGGAGCCAATGCAGCTGCTGCAGCATATGGAGTTGACATCACCTTCGAAGGACCTCCTTCTGAAAGCGATGTGCAGATCCAGGTAGAGATGCTCAACAATGCTATGGCAAAGAAACCTGTGGCAATTGCATTGGCTGCTCTGAACACCAGCAGTGTGCTTGATCAGCTGCAGCAAGCCATGAATCAGAAGATTCCGGTAATCGGTTTTGACTCGGGCGTACCCGAGGCACCAGCTGGATCCATCTGGGCAAATGCTTCCACAAACAACTATGCAGCAGCAGGTATGGCCGCTGAAAAGATGTTTGAAGTGATTAAGGGCAAAATTGAAGCTGCAACCATTGCCAGACCTGTCAAGATTGTTGTCATGAACCAGGATGCTTCCGGTGAATCCCTGCTCAGCCGTGGTAAAGGCTTTAGGGACACCATGGTCAAACTGATTGACGAGAAAACCGCTCTTTCCAAGAGTGATATCTCCGTAATCGGAAACACCGCGTACATTGCCGCCGACAGCCCCAGAACCGGAAGGAAAGTCATCATCGAGATGATTGTCCCCGCTTCTGCTGCCATGACCGATGCCACCAATGCCGCACAGGCAGTGTTGAATAAGGTAACAAGTGACAACATTCTTGGCATCTTCTGTTCGAACGAAGCAACCGTCAAGGGCCTCCTGGCCGCCACCAACGACGGCGCTACGCTTAAGACCAATGCGGCATTCAAGAACATGGTGGTTATCGGCTACGATGCCGGTGCTGCACAGAAGAACGCTGTTCGCAATCAGTACTTCCTTGGTTCCATCACCCAGGATCCGTACCAGATTGGGTACAAGGCTGTCGAGTTGTCCTATAAGGCCTACAAGGGTGAACCGGTCAGTGATGTTGATACTGGAGCCAAGTTCTATAATTATCAGAACATGGATGACGCCGACATCAAGGGCTTGATCTACGATTGATGTATCTTACTCTCAAATGGGGGTCTGAAAAGACCCCCAACTTGTATGGAGATTTCCATGATGGATGAGAACGTATCGGCAACCATCAGGGACGTTGCACGATTGGCAGGGGTGTCAATTGCAACGGTGTCTCGTGCCCTGAATGCAAGAGATGGTGTGAAAGCAAATACCAAGAAAGCAGTATTGGAAGCAGTTGAGAAACTCGGGTACAACCGCAATGAGGTGGCACGTTCTCTCAAATTCCGTCAGACTCGTACCATTGGTATTATTGCACCAGAACTTTCCAATATCTTTTTTATGGAAGTCATTGAAGCGCTGGAACGTTGCTTGGCCCCCAAAGGCTATTCGATGATAATCACCTCCTCCTACGATTCGGTGGAAGAGGAAAAACGCAAATTACAGATCCTTATTGAGCGCAACGTAGACGGAATGGTAGTTATGCCTTCCGGTGCCGAAGGTGATCATTTCCTGTCCAAAGCCTTGGCAAATATTCCCCTCATTCTTGTCGACCGCCGCATAAAGAATCTCCGCGTAGACTCTGTGGAGACCGACAACCGTTTTGGTGTACACAAGATGATACAAGCTCTGAAAAACGAGGGGTTTCATCGAATCGGTTTCATCGGAGGGGATCCAAGCATTCATACTGCTGGTGAACGCTTGAACGGTTATTTGGAAGCGATGTCACTCTATGGTCTTCGCATTGAAGAGCAGTTTGTTCTGCACCGTGGAGCCATGACACAAGCCAACGGGCGGGGACTCCTTCAACAGGCTCTCTCCCTCCCCGACCATCCTCACGCATTCTTCATTGCAAATGATTCCATGCACTTGGGAGCCACCATCCATGCAATCGAGAATTTGGATGCAAATGAGCTTAGCAAGCTGGTTTTTGCCAGCTTTGACTATCTTAGCTATGCGCCATTGCTCAAATTCTGCCATTATGCTGTTTCGCAACAATTTGAACAAATTGGAGAAGAAGTCGCTACTCTCTTGCTCCAACGTCTCGGTGGGAATTGGGAAGGTTTTCCCAAACGGGTTATGCTACAACCTGAAATCAAAGTTATCGTGGCCAGTGGGGGAATACCTTTTGAGGAAACCAGCAAAACGTCCTCCATAGACGAGATTCTGCAGGTAGAGAAAACTTTTTAGCAGCTACCGAGCCCAACGTACTAAGAGGTATCAACAAAGAGGAAAGCAGATAGATTACGGGAAATACAACATGCGGATGGAGTCTGCAATCCCCGAGAACACCAAGAGCTTGTAGGCAATGCTCCACATGACCAAAAAGATTGAAGTATCGAGAATACGCCAGGTAATGGCCTTTCTGAAGAGAGGAGCCAAAAAGCCTGATCCGTAGGCTAGGATGAAAAACCAGAGAAAAGACATGGTAACCGCTCCCCCACCGAACAGATACCTCCCTGGACCTGCATAGGTTGCACTGATGCTGCCCAACAGTACCACGGTATCAAGATAGACATGAGGATTTAGCAAGGTTATCGCCAAGGTGGTGAAGATAACCTGTTTTCGGCTGATCAGATGTTCGCCGGATTCCTCCATCCCTGTTTTTGCCTGAAACGCAGAGAGAAGGCTCTTCAGCCCATATACAAACAGAAAGAGGGCCCCTGCTACAGAGGCAATGCTCATAAGCAGAGGAGACTGCTCGATGAGCGCCCCCATGCCGGCAACCCCTGCTGTGATGAGCAAGGCATCGCAAAGCGAGCAGATGAGGGCTACCATAAATCGGTGTTGTTTGCGAATTCCTTGGGTAAGGACAAAGGCATTCTGTGCTCCGATAGCAATGATCAGGCTGGCTCCGGTTGCCATGCCGGTAAGATAGGGTACTTCCATGGCACACAGCATAGTCAAAACCTGCAAAGAGGCAAAGCATCCAGCACGCTTATCTGCAACTATTCCTTGCATCTTCTTGGAGGTGCACACCTTGACCGAAGAAGAGCTGGAATGTTACCCTAGGTTAACACTAGGAGTTCATCCTAGTACAGGAGGTCCCGATGAAGCATACTACTTTCCATCTTGGATTTTTCCTCACTCCCCTCATTCCCATCGCTGTGTATCTCAGAACAGCTGGGGCAATGTATGACTCTTACTCAGTCTCCATCATCTTTGGGGTGTACGCCTTCATCCTTGTCTGCAATCAGTTCTATCTGGCTTCACAACCTGTTTGGCTTACCAAGCTTTTGGGAGCGAAAGCCGTACGAGCACTGCACAGCAGTTCCCCGCTCTTGATCTTGCTGCTCTCCCTCGTGCATGCAAGTTTGAAACTTTCCAATGGATTTACCCTCTCAACCACCCAAGCTTTGCTGGGTCTTGCAGCGTTCATCCTCTTCTTTGTGGGGACGATGGCCGCGCTCTTTTTCTTCGCAAACACCCTCCTGACAAAACACAAAGCGTTTGCAGTACTGCGCACAAAAGCCTATGAAAAAACAGGTCTGACCTACCAGAGAGCCAGAGCCATGCACAACCTCATGGTAGTGGCAGGCTTGGTCGTACTTCTCCATGTTTTGCGTGCGTCAACATCTTCGTTCTCCTACAACCCTTGGGGGATGTCCATCCTCATGGCATGGATGGCTTTTTCCCTCCTGTCGTACCTGAACTACCGCCTGAAAGGCCGTACACACAGAGGTAAATCATGAAACAGAGTATCACCATACTGATAATTCTTGCATTTCTGGCTCTGCCGCTTGCTGCGCAGATTCTCCCTTCCGCACCCGTTGATCCCGTCATTGACGGCTCATTCGGCGCTTCGGAATACCCACAGGTCGTACAGCTCAAGGACATGAGATTGGGCTATGCCCTGAGCCGTAACGGCCAAAGCCTTCACTTCATCCTGGAAGCACCGACCACCGGTTGGGTTTCAGTAGGACTCGGTTCAAACCGGATGCATGGTGCGCATATCATCATCGGCTATGATGCGCTTTCAAGCCAGGTGATCAGCGAGGAGACTGGACGTGGACACGGGCACAGCCCTTCATCAACAAAGCTGCTGAGCCAAAGTGCCATCAAGGAGAGCGCAGGAAAGACAACCCTTGAGTTCTCCTTGCCAGCCTCAAACTACAGCTCAGGAAGGGATTTGCGCCTTATTGTTGCCTACGGGACCCAGGACAACCTCAGAAGCAAACACCTGCGCTACGACAGCCATACGATTGCTTTCCAAAAGTAAGCAATCTCAGAGAGTTTCGAGCAGCATGTCCCCTTCCTTGATCCACCCTCTCCTGCGGAAGTACGTACTCACCAGATAGGAGAGCAAGGCAGGAAGCAGAATATGCATGAGCACGACAGTAGGCCAGGCATCAAGGCCCATCACCGAAAGGGCGTTGAACTGGCCTACCAGTCCGCTTGTTCCCATACCTGCTCCTGCACTGTTGTTCTCCATCTTGAAGACCATGGTGCTGACTGGGCCCAAAAGAGCAGATACCAGGGTGGGAGGAACCCAGATCAAGGGGTTTTTGGTAATATTGGGGATCTGGAGCATGCTTGTCCCCAGCCCCTGGCTTAGCAAGCCACCAAGCCTGTTCTCTCGGTAACTGCTCACTGCAAAGCCTATCATCTGGCAACTGCACCCAACAGCTGCAGCTCCCGCTGCCAATCCATCGAGACCCAGACTGATGCAAATTGCGGCACTGCTGATCGGCAGCGTCAGCAACATCCCCACGACAGTAGAAACCAGAATCCCCATCGGTAATGGATAGAGTTGGGTCAGTGCATTGATGAACGAACCAAGCCAACTCATCAAGGCTGCCATCGGAGGTGCCACAAGGTATCCCACCACAGCGCCCCCGGCCAAGGTGACCAAGGGAACCAACATGATGTCTACACCCGTTTTCCCACTGACCCGCTTTGCCAGCTCCGCTCCTGCCAAGGAAGCAAGCATCGCACCCACCGGCTCACCAACAACTATCCGCACCAAAAGTAATCCATCCCCAAAGACAAAAGTCCCGGCTCCGATTGCACCCACTGCAGCACTGCTCAACACTCCGAGCAACGGAGCTTTCACCGCATAGGCAACTCCCAGTCCAATGGCAGGTCCGGTGAGATACTGCGCAATCTGGCCGATGCGCTCCAAGACCACGAGGTGTGTGTAATGACCGATTTGCTTGAGAATGAGGCCGATGATGAGTGAGGCAAACAACCCTTGAGCCATACCGCCCAAGACACGGGTGATGTAGGCACCCACCTGCTTGCCATGGGAGGAATGCATTCCTTCTGCCATAGAGAGCTCCTGCTGATTTGGATTTGGTGGATGACTTGTCAGGTGCAAGAACCGTAGCCTTGCACAAGGCCTCCGTCGGAAACGACTATACCAAGAGCAGCCGACTGAGTAAAGACCATAGAGATCTTTCTTCCTGCACATATCACTGCGGGCAAAGAGAGCCTTTCTTTCAGCACGGAGCCATCAAGCTAGGTAAAGGTACCTAGATAATTGGGTAACAATACTCAATAGCTCCATACTTTTTTCCCAGTGTACTGTAGAGCTAGGAGTGCACGTATGGGAAAGAAAAGAAGCCTGATCGTTTTCTCACTGCTTTGCCTCATGGTCTTGGTAGGATGTGAACCTGACCCTCCAGTCCAGTACACCATTACGTATCATAACGTTGACGAAGCAACCAATCCGAATTCCAATCCTTCATCATACACGGTGGAATCTGTTACTATCCAACTGTCCGATCCCAGTCGCACCGGTTACACCTTTGCCGGCTGGTACGCCTCAAGCAATTATTCGGGAACTGCTGTCACCGAAATTCCACATGGCAGTACCGGAACAAAGGCCCTCTATGCGAAATGGACGGCCAACACCTATACCGTATCCTTCAACAGCAATGACCAAGCCATCCAGAATCCCAATGATCAAGCCTTCATATTTGGGGATGCCTATGCAAATCTCCCCACTCCAGCCAAAACCTATTATGGACATACGTGGAACACAGTACAGGATGGAAGCGGAACCACGATCAGCAATGCCACACTTGTTTCAATTGCAGAGAACCACACCCTCTATGCGCAGTGGGCTCCAACCCCATATACGATTACCTACACACTTAACAATGGGCAGAACCATGCGTCCAACCCGGCTAGCTACACGATTGAGACCGACACCATTACCCTCCAAGATCCTTCACGTACGGGATACTCCTTCGGAGGTTGGTATACCGAGTCTACATTCACTACGCAAGTCACCACCATTGCAAAGGGTTCGCACGACGACATCACCCTGCATGCCAAGTGGACAGCGAATACCTATACCGTAACCCTTGATCAGCAGAATGGAAGTGGGGGAAGCACCACGGTCACGGCAACCTTTGATGCTGCCATGCCCACAGCAACCATCCCAAACAGAACCGGCTACACCTTTGGTGGATACTATACTTCCACGAATGGAGGGGGAACCCAGTATTACACGCAGGCAATGGCAAGCAGCAGGACATGGAACATTGCCTCAGAAACCACCCTGTATGCCAAGTGGACACCAAGCACTTACACCGTGACCCTCGATCAACAGAGTGGAAGTGGGGGAAGCTCCTCGGTCACCGCCACCTATGATGCAGCCATGCCCACGGCAACCTCGCCAACCAGAGCCGGCTACACCTTTGGCGGATACTATACAGCGATTAATGGTGGAGGGAGTCAGTATTACACCCAAGCGATGACAAGCAGCCATGATTGGAATCTCACTTCGAACACCACTCTGTATGCCAAGTGGACACTCATCACCTACACGCTTACCTACCATCTCAACAACGGTACAGCTCCCTCGCCGGATAATCCGACCACCTATACGATAGAAACAGCTGCCATCACCCTCAAGAATCCAGCAAGAACCTATTATTCATTCCTAGGCTGGTATGCTGAATCGATATTCGATACTGTGCAGACCACAATTTTGCAAGGATCCACCGGCAATAAGGATTTCTTTGCCAAGTGGAGTGCGGACACATATACCATCGCCTATGAACTGTATGGAGGGACAAACAGCAACCAGAACCCAAGCACATACACGATTGAAACCAACACCATCACCTTTGCAGATCCAACCAGAACAGGCTATACCTTTGCAGGATGGTTTGCTGAATCGACCTACAACACCCAGTTCACTTCCATCGCCCAAGGGTCCCACGAAAACAAGACACTGCATGCCAAGTGGACAGCAAATACCTATACTTTGACCCTGAATCAACAAAGCGGAAGCGGAGGAAGCACCACGGTAACGGCAACCTTTGATGCAGCCATGCCCACAGCAACCGCCCCAAACAGAACCGGATACACCTTTGGTGGATACTACATTTCCCCAGATGGAGGAGGAACCCAGTATTACACCCAGGCAATGGCAAGCAGCAGGACCTGGAACATCGCCTCAGACACCGATCTCCATGCCCATTGGATGCCCATCACCTACACCCTGACCTATCATCTGAACAGCGGAACGGCCCCTTCTGTGAACAACCCTGCCACCTACACCATTGAGACGGACACCATCACACTCTCAAATCCTAGCCGAACCGGCTACACCTTCGCAGGCTGGTTTGCTGAAGCAGGATTCTCAACACAAGTGACCACCATTGACAAAGGCTCATCAGGTGACAAGGCTCTCTATGCCAAGTGGACACCCATCACCTACAATCTGACCTATCATCTGAACAGTGGAACAGCCCCCTCGCCGGACAATCCGGCGACCTACACCATTGAGACGAGCACCATCACCCTGAGCAATCCGGCGAGGGATTACTACAACTTCAGCGGCTGGTACTCCGAACCTGGTTTCTCAAATCAGGTTACGAAGATCGAGCTGGGTTCCTATGGGAACAAAGACCTCTATGCCAAGTGGACCCCTATTGTCTACAGCATCTCGTATGTCCTGAAACAAGACCAAATCAACCATCAGGATAATCCTGCCAGCTACACGATTGAAACACCTAGCATCACCTTTGCAGATCCAACCAGAACTGGGTATTACTTCGGTGGCTGGTACACGGAGTCAACGCTCAACATACTGAAACAGGAACTCCCCTTGGGTTCTCATGGTGACATCACCCTGCATCCTAAATGGAATTACACCTATCAGGTGGGAGACCTGACCCCGGCACCGGAGTATGGATTCATCGTCTTCGATCGCAACAGCGAGCAATCGACACTCGATCCTTACGATTATCGGGAAGCCAGCCCTTGGCGCTACTTGGTTGCTGCCAACACCGACTGCAACAATGATGGGGATTGGGATGCACCTTGGACCCCAGTCGGAGAAGATCACCATTTCTTCAATCCAGCAACCGGGGGCGACCAAGGCCCGTATGGAGATGTTGGAATGGGATTGGGAGCAACCCAGGCGGTGGTAGACTATTATGGTATCAGCTTGGAGTATGCATGCAGAGCCGCCTCCAAACAATCCGGCTGGTTCCTGCCATCCAATTCCGAAATGTCTGCCCTGATAGACTTGTATGTCTCAAAATCAATTGGCAATATTGTGCGCAATGCCAATTATTGGACAGCTACCGATAGTGTGCATGCTGGTCTTGCCTATGCAAATCGACACAATCAACCAGATCCTGGCAAAGAGGAATTCTCGTTTGAGATGCCAATCCTCGATAAGCGGACGGAGGGCAGGGTCAGGCCGTTCAGACGACTCTAAGCAATCAAATCTCTCAAGGATCTGCTCATTCTGTCAGGGTACTCTCCTTGACAGGGTGTGCTTCTCTTATATATCATACTAGTATTATAGATTTAATAGTATATAAAAAGGATGGAACCTATGAACACACTGCTTTGGCTGGGAATCTTTGTACTCTTGCTTGCAAGCCTGGTGGCAATGAAACGCCGTTTCCACCTACCCTTCTCCATTCGGGTGTCCACCGCTCTTGCACTGGGTGCTCTTCTGGGACTCGCACTGTTCTTCTTCGCAGAGAGTGCAACCCGGGATGAAGTACGCAGGTGGACAGCCCTGGTAGGCAACGGCTATGTGGACCTGTTGAGGATGCTGATCATCCCCTTGGTCCCCACCAGCATCATCGCAGGGTTGCTCAGGCTCAGCTCAACTGAAGAGCTCAGAAAGATGGGAAGCCGGACCATCGCTCTCTTTCTCTTCACTGCCATTCTTGCAGGTATCATCGGACTGCTGGTTGGATCGCTCTTCTCGGTAGGAAGCGGCATGACCATCGGGGAACTGGCAAAACGGGAGCCGAACACCCTGACCAACCTCTTTTCCCAGTTCAGGGCCTTCATCCCCTCCAATCCGGTCAGAGCGGCAAGTGAGTTGCAGATGATCCCTTTGGTGGTCTTTTCACTCTTCCTCGGCGTGGCAGCCATTGCAGTGAAGAGCAAGAAACCCGAAGCGACAAAACCCTTTGAGAACCTCTTGGAGAGTTTTCTCGCCATCGTCATGGAATTGACGAAAATTGTGCTTCGGCTCACGCCATACGGTGTTCTTGCCCTCACCTCGTATTGGCTCTCAAGCACAGGGCTGAACGCTTTGGTACAGCTTGGACTCTTTGTCGTTGCCATTATCGTCGCTTGCTTGCTGCAGATGGGCATCGTCTACTCGGGTCTGCTTGCCTTCAGTGCAAAGATCAACCCCATCAGGTTCTTTCGTGCAGCAAGCCCCGCCTTGTTGCTTGCATTTTCAAGCCGCTCAAGCCTCGGCTCTCTTACCATGACCGTCAGTACCATGACCAATCGCTTGAAAGTGAGTCCGAGAGTAGCAAATTTTGTGGGGCCGCTTGGGGCTGTGATGAATATGGATGCATGTGGAGGAATTTTTCCTGCCATGGTCGCTGTATTTGCAGCAAATGCATTCGGAATCGATCTCTCGATCTCCCAGTACATCCTGATCGTCGTCATCTCCGTATTCGCCAGTCTTGGCAGTGCCGCAGTGCCCATGGGAGCGACAGCCTTCACCATCATCACCCTGACGACGGTGGGACTCCCGGTGGAAGCGGTAGGCTTGGTTGCAGGAGTAGACTTCCTGGTGGATATGTTCCGCACCATGACCAATGTTGCAGGTGACCTGAGCACCTCAGTGGTAGTGGCCAACTCCCTTGGGGAGTTTGACAGGGATGCCTTCAATACGCAGGATCTGGGCTCAGAGATGGCAATGGCTTGATCTCAGGGTCTCCACTGATAGTGCTGCATGTCAATGCGTCCTGACTGAAGAAAGCAGATGCCTTCTGCTTCCAGCAGGACGCGCTGCAGCGCATCATGTTCCCGCTGAGCAATACTTCCATCCGAGCGAACAACCCTGTGCCAAGCAAGCTCCTCAGGGCACTGGCTCATAGCCCATCCGACAGTACGGGCTTGGCGGGGATCACCCAAGAGCAGGGCTATCTGGCCGTATGACGCTACCATGCCGTATGGTATGCGGCTCACCACTTCGTAGACTTGGGAAAAGTACGTGTTCATGATGGGTATAGTCTAGGAAGAAAAGGGTTTGCCGGCAAGGACAAACTCTTTTCAATTTTGCTTATTGTGGTATGGTTTTCTTGATGAATACACAAAAACCTGAAACACAGCGAGCGCTCTCACGCTACCTTGCCAAGCAGCTTTTCTTCCTCGTGCTGGTCGCCTGTACACTCTTCCTATGCGCCAAAGACGCAATGTGGACGATGGCTTGGCTCTTTATGGCTTCCCTCTTGCTTGTCATGGCTGCCAATCTACTGGCTATGGACCGAGCCCTGCTTGCCGAACGCTCAAAGATACAGAAGGGTACCAAGGGGTGGGACATCGCCCTCTCTGCCTTTGTAGCGATTATTGGGCCGTACCTCGTTTGGATTACTGCAGCTCTTGACCGGCGCTACGGTTGGGGAGTAGCGATCCCTCTCTGGGCAAGTGGTATCGGTCTGCTGGTGTTCCTGCTTGCATCCTTCTTCGCTACCTGGGCGATGCATACCAACCAATTCTTCTCTGCCACTGTCCGTATCCAGGACGATCGGAACCAGAAAGTGGTTGACAGCGGTCCGTATGCTTTGGTACGCCACCCCGGCTACCTTGGGGGGATTATCGGCATCTTGGCAACCCCACTGGCACTCCAATCCTCTGTCGCGTTGCTTCCAGCCTTGTTGGTTTCGGTTGGATTCGTCGTCAGAACAGCTTTCGAAGATCGTACACTCATGCAAGAGCTTGAGGGCTATCGCTCGTATGCACAGCAGGTGAAGTATCGCTTGGTGAAGTTTGTGTGGTAGCTGACAGGACCAAGGCGATACCAATGAGCACTCCTCCACCAAGCACTGCGAGCGAAGGAATCTCACCCAGAAAGAGTATCGCACTGAGCACCGTTACCAAGGGTTCGAGGGTCGAAACCAGGCTTGCCCGTGTTGCCCCTATCCTCCCCATCCCTGCAAAAAAGGACCAGAACGCCACCACAGTGGAAAAGAGCGCCAGCGAGAGGGTTGCAAGCACCCCACTCACTGTCTGGGGAAGATGCACTCCCGATCGCAGCATCAGAAACAGGTAAGAGACTGAGGAACTGATGATGATCACCGCACTGCTGGCCATGGCAGTTCGCGTACCCACGACCTGCGCGCTGATGATGATGTATATCGAGTAGGCAAGCGCAGCGGCCAAGGCAAGGGCGATGCCTTTCGGCTCTGCATGACCTCCCAAGCCGATGACCAGAAGACAACCCAGAAGGGCACAGAGTAAGGCTAGTGCGCTGGAGAATGAAAGCTTTTCCTTGGTGAAGAGCACCGAAAAGAGGGTAACCAGTGCAGGATAGGCATACAGCAACAGAGAGACCACGCTTGCCGAGGCATGGTTGAGTGCGGTGAAGTAGCAAAACGAAGTGCCTGTGTAACCGAGGATCCCAAGCAGGACAAAGACAGGCCAATATCCCTTCGGCGGAAGCGGAGCTTTCCTCTTCCAAACTATCAAGGAGAGCAACACTCCCCCTGCGAAGAATCGGATGAAGAGCAGGGTCAGGGTATCAGCACCTGAAGCATAGGCTATGCGTGCAAAAATTGGCATGACACCGAAACAAGCGGCAGAGAGCGCAACCAGCAAGTACCCTGCTACAAGATCCTTGGCTGTACGACTCTTTCTCATTCTGTTCTCCCTTATCGGTGAAGCAGTACTGTGTTCCTGCATTGCGTGTCAAGCTGATACAAAGAGGGATGTCTTGAGAAGAAGGGTTTTCAGGTTTATGTGCCTAGCAGTCCTATTGCAGTTATTGGTTCGCCCTCTACGCAAAGGTGCAACGTAAACTCAGCTGAGGTGTGTCTTCAGAGTTGGTGATAACGTTTCAGAACACGCAGAGCCCTCAGCGTCACCCACTCACTCTCCTCATCCTTTGTACCGATCGGAATGAGAAGGCGGTCACTTCCGTAGGTGTTTTCCACCCTCCATCTCCCACTCTCCTGTTGCTTTGCCTTTACTACAGTGATGGCCTCTTCCATGCGCTCATCCTTCACTCCCAACGTGGTAAGAATATCCAGTATCTCCAAGACATCCGTTTGGTACATCAGAGGAAAGCCGAAATTGAGCCAACCTGGTTTGGTGTTGCGACTGAGATTGTGGCTGCGCTTGTGGATGTGGTGGATCAAGACAAACTCAATCGCCTTATCCATTGTCGTCTTGAGATCGACATCCCAAAGCGAAGGGTCGAGGGCAGCAAAGGCTTTGAGACTCTTCACCACGGCCATGTGGCAGGTATGCTTGCCCCAACACTCCTCGTATCGGTTGTAAGGAGGAACCTGTGGATCAACTTCCTCCCCATCATTGAGAACGAGGAAGTGAACCAGATACGAGAGAGCTTTCTTCAGCCTAGGATCATCCTGATATCCAAACTTGCAGAGACTATACACCAAGTTTCCCGTCAGGCAGGGAATGACTTCGGTGTTCCGACCTCCCCCAGCCTTGCACGAGTGCATGGCAAAACCACCATCGTTTCGCTCCTGTGCATGTTCAAGCAAGTACTCGGCATACATTTCTATGGCATTGTTGCGTTCTGCACCCACTTCAGCAAGCGTCAAGAGCGACCACACCAGTCCCTTATACTTATAGACATAGTACCGGTTGAACGTTTTTCGATACTCAGAGCTCTCCATTGCCTCCAACAGGGAGGGAACATATCCTCTGGTGGAAATCTGTTCTCTCTCTGCCGTAAGCAGAGGGTTGAGAGGTGAAAAATCAAGAATATCCTTGCGGGTGAAATACCTGATCGAAGGGTTTTGGGAGGAGAGAAGCCAGTCGGTTGGATCAGCCTTGAGATGTGTTCGCCACTCCATCATCGGCCTCCAGCCTGCAACCGAAGCGCAACCAAAGTCTGGACATCCCTGAGGATGGTGCCATCACGGACTTCAATCATCAGCCAGCGGCCGATTGCCATCGGACGTGCATGGGTGAACAACCCTATCACGTACTCGTTGAGCGCTCCTTCTGCGATGAGGTGAAAGACAGAGCTTTCCTCTTTTGTCCCGATGACCACCAGGGTGATGAAGAATTCCTGCATCGGGTAGAGGGTGCACAAGGACTTTCCTCCCTTTCGGTACTTCACGTTCCAACCAGGTTGGGCTGCACAGGAGCTGTAGGAGAGGTCGCCTTCCTTTCCACACAAGGTAGAAAGATAGGAGTTCAGTTCATCCCATAGGACAACGCCCTTTCCCACATAGGTGCGAATGTCCTGCCAAGATGGCTGGTGCTTTTCCCCAAATGCTTCATGCCATTGCATGCAGTCCCCCCCCTTATAGACATTTCGCTATCCAGTATACACCTACATTCGCTCCTGTAAAGGGAACGACCGGAAGGATATACGATGTGGGGAGAAGAAAATCAGGCTAAGTCGTAATCGAGTTTGAGAACGATGTTCTGGGAGAAGTCGCCGAAGTGCTCACCGAAAAGGCTGACGCCACCGACAAATTCTGCATCTTCCTTGATGCCAATTTTTACGCTGATGAAGCACTGGTCCTTGATATGAAGGTCCTCAATGACCGTTGAAGAGAGTTCGGCATCATCGAGGAACGTCCCCTCATGGGAGACCACCCAACTCTTGAGCAAACCATACTGGTTAAGCGATTCAGGCCACCAGGAGGGGTTGAATTTTCCCCTTCTCCCTCCAAGATCCCCGGGGCTGGTCCAGGTACCAACCTCAACACCATTGATCCAGACGGTGATGTCACTCGGCCAGTCATTACGATAGAAGGGAGCCTCACTACAGGACTCGAAGGAGAGATCGAGACGCTTGAGTTTTCCGCCGTTGACGACGGTGTTGGGGAAACGGTACTCAACATAGCCCTTGTAGAACCAGAGCAGTTGTGCGGTGGTATGTTCAGGAAAGTAAAAGGAACAGGGTTGGTCGAAAATGCCGATGGCACTCTTCTCACTTACAATTCCGCAGGTTGGGTGTATCTCACAGTTGGCATAGTTGCCCACCGGCATGTCCAGGACCACAGAGTGCTGTTTGTTCTGCTGCATCTGTTCAAGCAAGAGTTTGACCACAACCCGGTCGCAAGCACGGATGCTGACTTTCATCGCTCCTCGGATACCCGGCTGCGACTCGGTGTACAAGAGTCCTGCATTTTCCAAGATCCTCACATTGAGGGCAGCCGTGGAAGTAGGTAGATTCAACTGTTCGGCAATCTCATTGACACTGAGACTACGTACATTCAACAACTCAAGGATGTTGATCCTTGCCTCATTTGCAAGAGCCCGTGCAATACGAAGCATCTTTTTCTTGTCAGTGAAATCAAGAAAAATTTCCTGTAACATCCTTTACCACTCTCCTGTACTCAGAACACTCTAGCACATAATGGGCAATTGGATAACCTTTCATGACAAGAGGAGAGGAAATTCCTCAGTCGAGGATCAAATGTACATAGCTGAGCTTTTCTACCGGCTTGCCGTCACTGATTCTGCTGATACCTGAGAACCACGCTTCGCTGCAAGCAAGCACGAACTCAGGGTCATCGATTGGAAATGAGGAAGCAGATCCGATGACACAGTCGATGGCACACATGGGACAACGAAGTGTCCGTTCTCGGGGAGGACGCTCATCAATCCAGAAGAGCTTCTCTTCCTCGCTCGGCTTGAAGCTATGCCCGCAATAGAAACACACACAATGATCGCTGGCTCGGATGACAGACTCATGGGCAAACGTAGCGTCATGGGCCTTCTTGAGGTAATCCGGCGAAAAGCGCGAGCTGACAAACGGGGCATTTGTTTTCTTTGGTTTCATCAGGTGCTTACCTTCCATCCATCCTCGATCAAAAGGTCAAGGGTTTCGTAGGTTGCTTGAAGATCATCGCTCTCATAGTCATAGACTCGAAAGCAATCAGCGAGAGCATCCTCGAGGGTTATGTACCCAAACCGTCCATCGAGATGGTCGAGGGTACATCCTTTGTTTATCCCGGTCAGGGAAAAACAGAACGCAACCACATCCACATTCCGGATGATGGACCGCGTCAATGCTTTTTGGTCTTCTCTCCAACTTTGCATACATTCCTCCTTGGTTCATCCCCAGAATACCCCCATCTCTGTGACATATGGTGTCTCAGTTAATGGATTTTTTCACAAACCATGTCAAAAAGCCCCCCTCTTTCCTTCGGTCGCAAATTAGGTGATACTATTTGTTACTATGCTCAGCGTATGCAACGAGGAGGCAAGCTATGCACACACCCCACACCCTCATCACCTGTATTGTCAACAAGGGCGCAGCGGAAGAAGTCATGGATGCAGCAAGAGCTGCGGGAGCTACTGGCGGAACCATCCTCTCGGCACGCGGAACCGGCAAGGAAGAAGATGTGAAATTCTTCGGATATCCACTCGTGCCGGAGAAAGACATGCTGCTGGTTCTGGTAGGAGCTGGTCTTACCGGAAAGGTTCTTGAGGCCATCAAGGAAGTCCCTACTCTCGCCGAACCCGGATCCGGCATCGCATTCTGTGTCGATGTCGAACGCTTTATGACTTTTGGAGAACCTGAGACTCTTTAGGAAGTTTCAGCAACAAACCCAAACCCAAACAGATTGCGCTGACAATCAGGATTCCCAATCCCACTCCATAGCGTGTGCTCATCCAGCCCAGCAACAGGGCAATCCCTGCTGCAAAGAGGGACTCAGCCTGCGACTCGACCGATAGTCCTGAAGCAAGGGAGGTTTGGTCCATCCGTTCGCTGACGTAGGCAATACCCATGGGTTTTCGCAGATTTTCCAGAATATAGATGCCCAGATAAAGCGCAACCGCCAAGGCTGCGTAGGAGAGATGCAACAAGAGCCCACTGACCAATCCAAGCGTGATGCCAACAACAAGGGTTATGTTCAGAGGAGTGGCAAGTTCACCGAAACGGTCGGCGAATTTGCCTGAGCGACTTGAGGCAAAGGCAGTTGCCCCATAGAGCAGCGAATAGACAACCCCAACGATGAGTGCAGTCCTCTTCTGGTCATCAAAGGCAAGCAGGATAGGAAGAGCGAGGGCAAAGGCCTGGAGGATGGGTTGCAGATAGTCCTTGAACGCCTTGTAGTACCCACTGAACAGGGCCTGGCTGGAAATGGTCCTGATCATGGAGACTCGCTTGAAGGTGAAAAGCAGAGAGGAGAATACGGATGCGAACTCCTTTTTGATGGAATGGCGCCCGCTTTCTTTCTTTCCATCCAGCTCCTTGGGGTAGGAGAGAATCAGAAAGAGATTGAGTACATAGGGGATGATGGTAAACAGGAAAATGGGGGCATAAGAACCACTGTAGAAAACCAAAAAAGCGGCGATCAGGGCCGAGACAGCAGCTCCCCGCTGCGACCAAGCCCTGGTATGTCCGTAGTAGTGGGTCTTCTGGTCCTCCCACCCCTTGATGCGCAGGTAGTCAAAGATCATCGCCTTGTGGGTTCCGGTGCGGAACGCATCGCCGAAGGCATAAGCGACCATGGCCACAAGCAATACCACATACTGGTCTGCAAGAAAAAAGAGCATGAATGCGGTGATATAAGCCAGAAAGGAGAAGGCCATGGTGATGCGTCTTCCCACACTGTCTGCAAAGATGCCCGAGGGAATCTCGGTGACATTTATCAGGATCTCCCGAGTTGCGTACAGAGATCCAATTTCCAAATAGCTCAGCCCCTTGTCCAGGAATACCAACATCATGAAGGGCTCATAGAACCGAAGGTCCTTCAGAAACCCATAGGCACAAAACTTTGCGTACTGCACATTTTTGGAAAATGTTCCCGTCGCCATATCCTCGTTCTTCCTCACTTGACGGCCAGTATAGTCCTTACAGACGCGGTTTTCCAGTGGAAGTACGGACAATGAGACGGTTCTGGTACTCAACACGGGTCACAGCACCCGACTCCAAGGTTCTGGGTACCTGTTGTGACATCTTCTCGCAGAGCAGACGCACAGCGCTTTTTCCGCCCTGGATAATGTAGTGTTCAACGCTGGTCAGCCCTACGCCCAGAAATGAGGAGGGGTAAATGTTGTCAAATCCACAGACACTGTAGTCGGAAGGAATCGCATATCCTGCATCCTTTATCGCATCAATCACCCCATAGGCAACCATATCGTTGATTGCTACCATGGCTGTTACCCCCGGAGCTTCTTTCATGCAACGCTTTGCCAGCAGATATCCGGTCTGATGTTCGATATCGACGGTATTCAGCTCAGTAAGGGAAGGTATCTCTGAAGTTAAGAGAGAGAGCTTCGCCCCATTGCCGAACTGCTTGACCTGTGCCTTCAAACCCTCGTAGCGTCGGACACGAGCGCTGTGCTCGCTGTTGAGGCTGGTGGATAGGTAGGCGATATGGCGATGTCCGAGCCCGAGCAGGTGCTTGGCAACCAATGTGCCTGCATTGAAGTTGTTCACATCCACCGTATCCAGGCCGAGTTCGTTCTGCTTGTCACCCACAGCCACAACAGGAACCGTCTTGTTCAGTTCCCTCACCAGCTCAGGTTGTTGGGGGATCATGGCAAAAATGACCCCACCCACCATAGGATCCTTGGCAAAGGCACAAATGCGCTTCTCCTCTTCGGTATCCCAGTAGGTGGTGAAGAGCATCGTACCCAAACCCTTCACCTTCGCTTCCTGCTCCATCCCCTGGATGATGGTGGCAAAGTACGGGTTGATCACCGAAGGGCAGACAATGACCACCACCCTGCGGTCCTCCCTCTCATGTTTGCTTACATACCCCAGTTCCCGGCTCACGCGGTAGACAGCATCGATGGTGGTATCGGAAAAGCGGGAAAGACTTTTTGATGCCAAGATCATTGATACGCTGGCAGCAGATATTCCCACTTGGTCCGCTATATCGCGAAGGGTGACCTTTTTTGTTTTCATGTGAAGCACCTCACTACATTCAAGTAATAAAATTTAAGCATTGTTAAGC
Organism: Spirochaetales bacterium Spiro_05; assembly: GCA_001603115.1. Taxonomy (GTDB): domain Bacteria; phylum Spirochaetota; class Spirochaetia; order Sphaerochaetales; family Sphaerochaetaceae; genus Sphaerochaeta. Next base: position 46,768 of record LVBG01000018.1, on the reverse strand, counting down.
AAATAACGCAAGAAAATTTTACATAGTTTTCTCACAATTTTCACATAGGTTTTCAGGTATCTTGTCGAAGAAGCAAAAAATATTTTTTGACTTTTGCAAAAACGTACCGTACACTGCACAAAAAGGCGTTGTAGAATGATGCTCAGTTTTAGTAAACTTTGCTTAATTTAGTTCTACAAGATCACAAAACATTCAGGAGGAAAGAATGAAAAAAGCACTGTTTATCCTGTTGATCCTGGTCGTTGCTCTCATGCCGATCATGGCTCAGGGAACCAAGGAAGCTGCAAGCGAGGACGACTACAAGCTCGTTCTGAGAATGAGTCATGTGTTCGCACCAAACGAACAGCTCACCAAGTCTCTTGAGATCGTCATCAAGAATATCAAGGACCGCACCGGCGGCGCAATCGAGATCCAGCACTATCCGCAGAGCCAGCTCGCAGTCTACAAAGACGGTGTTGAGCAGGTTGCCCGTGGTGCAAACTTCATCTCCGTTGAGGACCCCTCATACCTGGGCGATTATGTTGCCGATTTCAATGCTCTCGTAGGCCCGATGCTCTACAAGAGTTTTGACGAGTACGAGTACATGATCCAGACCGATCTGGTCAAGGGCATGCTGAAGGAACTCGAAGACAAGCACCGGATCAAGGTTCTTGCACTCGACTACATCTTCGGTTTCAGAAACATGAAGACCAACAAGGTCATCACCACTCCCGCAGACCTGAGGGGGATGAAGATCCGTACTCCCGGAAGCCAGCTGTTCATCGACACCATCAACGCCATGGGCGCAACAGCTACCCCGCTCGGGTTTGCTGAAACCCTTTCAGCTGTACAGCAGGGTGTAGTGGATGGACTCGAAGGCACCATGGATGCCTATGGTTCCAATGGCAGCTCGGAAGTTGCAAAGAACATGGCTCTCACCCAGCACTTCCTCGGAACCTGTGGTGTATACATCAACGTAGATGTCTTCAACAAGATTCCTGCCAAGTATCAGGCGATCATTGAAGAAGAGTTTACTGCTGGTGCAAAGCACATGATCGGCGAGATCTCCAACAACTACGAAGCCACCAAGGCTCGTCTCGAAGCCAAGGGCAACAAGTTCAACGAAGTTGACAGCGCTGCTTTTGCGAAGACCGTCGACGTAGTGTATGCCAACATGAAGGGTGTAACCCCTGGTATCTATCAGATTCTGCAGAACGAACTGGCAAAGATGCCCAAGTAAGTTTGTTTGTCCTGTACAGGCCGGAGATGAGGGTATACAACCCGTTCTTCGGCCTGTACCATGTTGTTCAAGGAGAACATACCGATGCCCCAACTCCTCAAGAAGGTCCTATCCAACTTCGAACTTATCCTGGCAAGTACCTGCATCATCATCACCACCAGTCTTGTCATGCTCAATGTCATCATGCGTTATTTCTTCAAGACCGGCATCTATTGGACTGAAGAGGTAGCAACCGCCTGTTTCGTCTGGTCTGTCTTCATCGGCGCAGCTGCAGGCTACAAGCACAAGGCCCATGTCGGAGTAGACATGCTGGTCAATCTCTGCCCACCCATCCTCAAGAAGATCATCATCATCGTCGTTGACCTGGTACTGCTGCTGATCAACGGCTACATCACCTATATTGCGGTCATCTATCTCTCACTTTCCTACAAAAAACCCACCCCAGTGCTGGGTATCTCAACGGCCTACATCAGCTCTTCCATTCTGGTAAGCTTTGCATTGATGACCATCTACGCTGTCTATTTCCTGATCCAGGATATCCGAAAGCATACAGAAGGAGGTGCTGCATGATAGCCTATCTGCCCATTCTGCTTGTCTTCATCCTCTACTTCTCCAGCATCCCTATTGCGTATGCACTTTTCGGATCTTCGCTTTTCTACTTTGCACTCATCGATACCAGCAGTCCGGTCGATCTCATTCTGCAGAAGTTCGTCACCAGCACCCAGTCCTTCCCGCTGTTGGCAATCCCCTTCTTCGTCATGGCCGGCTCAATCATGAACTACGCAGGAATCAGCAAGAAGCTGATGCAGTTTGCTGATGTACTTACCGGACACTTATCTGGTGGTCTTGCCCAGGTGAACGTACTCTTGAGTATGCTCATGGGAGGGGTCTCCGGTTCTGCCAACGCCGATGCGGCAATGCAGAGCAAGATGCTCGTCCCTGAAATGGAAGCACGTGGCTACGACCGGGCTTTCTCCACCGCCATCACCGCTGCTTCCTCGGCAGTTACCCCAGTCATCCCTCCTGGCATCAACCTCATCATCTACGCCCTGATCGCCAACGTCTCGGTCGGCCGCACCTTCATGGCTGGCTACCTTCCCGGTTTGTTGATGACCGTTAGCCTGATGGTGACAGTAGCCTTTATTTCCAAGAAGCGCGGGTATCAGCCGGTTCGTGAGAAGAGAGCCAGCACAAAAGAAATCCTGCACCAAGGTTTGGATTCCCTCTGGGCTCTGCTCTTCCCCTTCGGCATTATTCTGGGCCTGCGCATCGGCATGTTCACTCCCTCCGAAGCCGGTGCGGTTGCTGTCTTTTACTGCATCATCGTTGGAAAGTTCATCTATAAGGAGCTTGGCAAGGAGCATTTCATTCCAGTTCTCAGGGAAACCGTCTTCGGAACCGCAGGGGTCGTGCTGATCATTGTCTCGGCCTCAGTCTTCGGCTACTACCTGAACTGGGAGCGAATCCCCCAGGCAATGACCACCTTGCTCCTGGATATCACCCAGAACAAGTATGTGATGCTGATGATCATCAACGTCCTGTTCCTCTTCATGGGCATGTTCCTCGAAGGAGGGGCCGCCATGATTATCCTTGCCCCTCTGTTGGTGCCGGTAGTCACCAGACTTGGTGTAGACCCTGTACATTTCGGTCTTATCACCATCGTCAACATCATGATCGGTGGACTTACCCCACCCTTCGGTTCGATGATGTTCACCTGTTGCAGCATCACCAAATGTAAGTTGCAGGACTTTGTAAAGGAAGTTTTCCCCTTCATCATAGCCCTGATCATTGCATTGTTGCTCGTGACCTATATACCGGCCATCAGCCTCATCCTTCCCAACCTCCTCTACGGGACGATATAACTAAGGAGCCAATCATGAACGTTTTTGCACACAGAGGGTACAGCGGCGCATATCCAGAAAACACCATGCTAGCCTTTGAGAAAGCCCTCGAATGCGGCAGTTATGGTATTGAGTTGGATGTGCAGCTCTCCAAAGATGGAGAGGTGGTCATCATCCATGATGAGACGCTTGATCGAACCACTGACAGGAAAGGCCGTGTCTGTGACTACTCGTTGAAAGAGCTCCAGACCTGCAATGCAGGTGCTGGAACTGCGTTTGAAGACCAGAACCTTACCATCCCAACCTTTGAGGAGTACTGCAGCTGGGTTGCCTCCACGCCACTGATCACCAACATCGAGCTGAAGACCAGCATCATCTACTATCCTGAAATCGAGGAGAAGACCTGGGAGATCATCAAGCGCCACAAGTTGGAAGAGAAGGTGTTGTTCTCTTCGTTCAATCACCTCTCGCTCGCCGCCATCAAGGCTCTCGCTCCTTCGGTTCCATGTGGGGCCTTGGTTCCTGAGACAGGTCTGGTCAATGCAGGATATTGTGCAAACAAGTTTGGCTTTGAATGTTACCATCCTGCCTACTGTACCATCGATGCCGCTTCGGTTGCCGAATGCCACGAGTACAACATCCAGGTGAATGTATGGACTGTCAACAGTATGGAGGCTTTGGAAAACTGCTACGCATGGGGTTGCGATGGGGTATTCACCAACTTCCCAGCGGTCTGCAAGGCGTACATAGAAGCAAAACAAGCCAACTGACCACAAAATCCTGAGGGGTTGCCAAGTCGGCAATCCCTTCTTTTTCATCGCTTCCTCACACTTGTTGGTGGACAAGGCTTCTCTGGCTGGGGTATATTTTAAACAGAGAGGAACCGAGTGTCGAAAAAACCCCTGTTCATCCGCCTCGCCCAGCCGACCTACGGCGCATACCTCTTGCGCCATCACCAAATCCAAGCCGTTGGTATGGAACAACTTTCCACTCTTGCTCCTCCATTCTTGGTTATGGGTAACCATGTCCACACCTTCGATCCATTCTTTGTCTCCTCTGCCTCCCCGATCCATATCCGCTGGGTTGCTGGTGCCTACTTGTTCAAGATGCTCGGTCTCAGGCCCCTGATGGAACGGTGGATCCAGGCCATCTCCAAGCAACAAGGAAGAAGCGACCTCTACACCATCAGGACCATCTCAGAAGCCCTGAAACATGGGGATGTTGTGGGGCTTTTCCCTGAGGGAACCCGCACCTGGGATGGGGAACCAGTCGGCTTTGACATGGCAATCGCCAAGCTGGTGAAAATTTTCAAGGTTCCCATCGTCCTGCTCAACCTGGAGGGCTTCTATGGGTTGAGACCCCGCTGGGCCCGAAAGCGACGCAGAGGTGTTGGAACCATCAGAGTGATGGAGACCCTTACCGCTGAGCAGATCAGCAACCTCTCCGTTGATGAGCTGTATGCACACCTGCAAACGGTGCTCAATCACTCAAACCGGCGTTTTCAGGAGCAAACTCCGGCACCCTACCACGGAACCCGACTTGCCGAAGGCCTTGAGCAGGTGCTCTATCTCTGCCCTGATTGCCATAAGGTCAGCACCATCGCAAGCAAAGCAAATACCATTACCTGCTCCTCCTGCTCCTACGAGGCAAGACTCGACAACTATGACAAACTCCATATCCAAAAGGGTGAACACATTTTTTCTGATGTGGCTGAGTGGCATGCATGGGAGAAGAAAATCATCACCAGCGAGCAAGGCGCTGATTTGGACTACCCCTTCGACCGGGGAGTACTCTTTCAGAAAGGAGAGGCAAGGCGACTTCACACTCTCGCCAAAGACTTTACCCTTCACATGGAACGTGATGGTTTCAGCATCAAAACCCAGAAAGGAGAGCACTTTAGCTTCGGTTTTTCCGACATTGGCTCCATGATCATCAATGCAAAAAATACGGTGGAGCTTTTTCACAAGCAGCAGCTCTACCGAATTCGCATCCAACAAAGAGGTTCCATTCTCAAGTATGTGGAACGCTACCATGCACGGCAAAAGGGAGAAACACCATGAGCTGGAATTTTTTCTACCATATTGGGATCATCTCGTTCTCACTCCTCATCGCGGCCCTCTTACGCGCAAGGATTCGTTTCTTTCAACGATATCTCATCCCCTCCCCGATCATCAGCGGCATCTTGCTTTTGCTCTTCTACAACTTCTTGGCTCCCCTGTTCGGACTGAAGAACGATTTCCTGGGAGAAATTGTGTACCACCTGCTCAACATCAGCTTCATCGCCATGTTGCTTCGGGTTACTCCCAAGCAGAAGCAGGACAGGAAAGGACAACGAACCCTCGCGGCTAATATCACGGCAGTAATGGGACAGTATGGTCTTCAGTGTTTCTTCGGCTTACTCTTTACCGCTATCATGATTGCAACGTTCAAACCCGACCTCTTCCCCGCTTTCGGCTTTACGCTTCCCCTCGGCTTTGAGTTGGGACCCGGACAAGCTTATTCCATCGGAATAGGGTGGGAGAAGATGGGCTTCCGCGGAGGCTCTTCGGTCGGACTCACCATGGCTGCCATTGGTTTTCTCATCGGCTCCTTCGGTGGCGTGGTCCTGATCAACCAAGGCCTTAAGCGTGGATGGATCGGCCGGGAGAGTGCAGACCGCATCAACGATAGAAGCGTCCGGACCGGCTTTTTCAGTCGTCTGGATACCGAGCGCCCGATCGGGTCCTACCTATCTACCGACGGGGAGTCACTGGATTCTCTCACCTACCATGTAGCTCTTGTCATGGGCACCTACTTGGTAAGCTGGGCATTCCTCAGCGGTCTGACGGTGCTGCTCAATCTCATAGGACCTTTGGGTTCCGACTTGGCTGAGAGTCTTTGGGGTATCAATTTTGTCTTCAGTTCCTTCTGTGCCATTGGGGTGAAGCTCATCATGCGCGCCTTCAAGGTGGAAACCACCATCGACAATGCAACCTGCAACCGTCTCAGTGGGCTTTCGGTCGACCTGACGGTTGCCTCATCGCTCGGGGCCATCTCCTTGGTCTCGATCCAGGGCTACTGGATCCCCATCCTCATCCTCACCTTGGTCGGCTTGTTCATCACCTTGATCATCCTTCCCTGGTATTGTTCACGCATCTACGACGACCACCAATTCTTCAGAATGCTGGTGATCTATGGCACTGCCACCGGAACGCTTCCTACCGGACTTGCTTTGCTGCGGGTGGTCGACAAGGAGTTCGAAACCCCGGTAGCCACCGACTACCTCTACTCGGTGGGCATTGTCTTCATCCTGGCTATTCCCATCATCCTCAGTATCAACCTGCCGGCGTTCAGTATTACCCGAAACAACCCCATGCTCTTCACCTTTGCCATCCTGATCAGCGCCTTCTATATGCTTGCGTCATTTGTTTCCTACCTCCTGATCGCAAAGAAGCGCGCTTTCGCCAAGCCAGGGACACTCTTCTATACCGAGTAGCATACCTGTCGGTCCAACAGACCAAGAAGCTCTGAGCTGTTTATCACCAAACCCGCTCAGAGCTTTCTCTTCATACAGCGATACTTTCTTTCCTTTTGCCTGTGTTTCCACTACAATACCAAGCAGTTCATACGAAGGATGTCGTGCATGAAAAGACTGGTTCTCCTCACAGCAACACTGCTCATTTGTGTTTCCCTCGCTGCCCAAAGTTCCCCCTCATCACGTATGATAAGCCTCTCATCCCCACTCTACGAACAAGTTGATCTTCTCTATCGGCTTGCTGGTCTTGCTCTGCCCTCTGCCTCCCGGCCTTGGAGCACCACCGAAGCAAGACAGATCCTTTCCACCATCACCGAGCTTTCTGAGTATCCAGAACTGATAAGCAAAGCTTGGCAACACATCGAGGAGACAGATCTCAAAGAGGTCTCCCCCACCTTCAGCTATCTGCTCTCCACCACCGTGAATCTGGAAGGATATGCCCATACCAATCCTGACCAATTCAAAACCCCCTCAGACTGGCTGTACAGCGTCGATGAGCGCAAGCCGCTCTTCCGCTTCACCATGGAGATGGACTTCTCCGACCGTCTCTACTTCTCCACCTCCGTAGACCTTGGAGTCTCCTCAGCTCATGATGACGACACGGAAATCTCATCAACATCCATTGGTGCTTTCTCCTCCACCGTCACTTACCAAGATGTTGCCTACCGCTATCAGAAAGCCCTCATGGTCAACATCCCCCTATCCAGCTCGGCCAATTTGCTTTCCGACTGGCCACAAGAATCACAACTCTCATTGGCAGGAGACTGGTGGTCGCTTACCACAGGCCGTGGTGCACTGAACTGGGGAAGCGGAAAGACAGGCAACCTGGTGCTGGGAAGCCACATCACCAACCACAACCACCTCAAGGCAAGCTTCTTCGCCGAGCAAGTGAAGCTGGAACTGCTCTATCTCTTCCTGCCCAATCCGACGGGAGAGACAGAACAACGTCTCTTTCTCGGCCATCGCCTCGAAGCCCAGCCCGCCTCTTGGGCTCGGATAGCAATCACCGAGAATGTGATGTATCAAGGAAGCACCCTCACCTTGGCTTACCTCGACCCCACCTATATCTATCACAATCTCTATGATTCAACTCACCTCAACGCCATCGCAAGCCTGGAGGTTGACCTTGCCATCCGGCCCTCCCTCTCCCTGCACGGCCAGTTTGCCCTGGACCAGTTCCAGCTGCCCAACGAGACATCATCCATCGCCAATGCAATGGCAGCTCTGGTCAACCTCTCCTACAGTTGGGAACAGAAGGGGTTCTGGACTGCACGTGCTGAGGTTGCAACCACCGACCCAGCCATGTACAGAAGAGAAGGAATTGACTTTCTTGTAGCCAGGGGGCTTCACAACAACGGCAATCCCGTGATCATCGACTATCTTGGCTACCAATATGGTTCGGACAGCCAGGTCTTCGCTCTTTCCCTTGCCTATGACAACCTGACCAACCTTGACTTGCTGCTGAGCACCACCCTGCACAGACAGGGTGAGGTTGACTACCTGACTTCGCATAGCAGCACTGAACTCAATAGTTCTGCACCGGATAAGAATGGACCTGCCCCCTATGGACCTATCGTCAAGGAAACCTTGGTGGTAGGCCTCAAGGGCACCTACTCCCCCTCTTGGAAAGAGCGGCTTTCGTTTTATGGTCAACTCGACTGGATCGGAAGGCGCATCTATACCAAGGCTACCAAGTCAGGCTCGAACCACAGAAGCGACCTGCAGTTGAGCCTGGGCTGTTCACTTACGTTCTAAGGGAAATGAGGGCCTTGTCCAAAAGCCTGAGCAGGGTGTAGAGATCTGCTTCCTGCAAGGCTCCGCTGTGTTGCAGGCACGCAAGAAGCTGACCGTCGAGGGTCCTGGCAGGAATGCGTGTGTTTTTACCTTTCTCTGTTAAAAACACACACGCTGAGCGTGCATCCTTTGGGTTTTCTCTTCTCAGGATGAACTGTTTTCTCTCCAGACTTACGACCAAGGGAGTGATAGAAACTCCCTCCTTCCCAAGTCGTTGTGCCAACTGCTTGGAGGCAAGACCATCCTCCTTCCAAAGGATAAGGAGCGCCTGGTATTCAACAAGCGTCAGATTGTAGGGCTCCAACAGTTCGGTAAATGCTGCCTGAATCTGTGCGTTGCATGCATCGAGGGTAGTGAGCAACTGCTCACCCAGGTTCTTGTCGGTGTACATGCTCCTATGGTGTCCAAAGCATGACCAAAATGCAAGAGCAAGAAACCTTCCTTAACAGAATCGTACGTAAGGTTTTTCTTCAAAAAGCTGACGTACAGTCTCATAACGTTAGGTATTTCTTTCCTAATACAGAATTTAGCCCCAGATTCCCTTGCCCTTTGCAATCAAAAGGCGTTAGTATCTGACCGGATAAGATGGCATGAAACTATACAGAACCTGGAAAGTCAAACCCTACGTCCTTGTACTTCCCGCCCTGCTTCTAGCAGTGGTGTTCGCCTATCGTCCCTTTGTGATCACAATTCTCAACAGCTTTCATACCGTCAACTTGGGGGGAGTGCGCATGCAGTTTGTTGGAGTGGAAAACTACCAACGACTTTTTGCAAGCGAATCCTTTCAGGCCAGCCTCTCCAATACCCTGCGCTTCACCCTCTTCTTTGTTCCCACCAACATCACCATCTGCCTCTCTGCTGCCCTGCTCTCCAATAGGGAAGGCAAGCTTGCCACACTCAACCAGATTTTCTTTTTCCTTCCCATGGCGGTAGGGCTGTCCAGCGCAATGATGATCATCAAGATGATGTTCAACCCCTCCATCGGAATCATCAATCACCTCATCGGTGCTGATATCCAATGGTTCAACGACCCGAAAGCAGCGATGGCTCTCTTGGTTATTGCTGGGGTGTATCTGGACATCGGATTCAACTTTCTGTTGCTCTCGGCAGCACTGCGTAATGTACCCAAGGAGTTGGTGGAGGTGGCTAATCTTGAAGGGGCGGGAAAGATGAGTATCTTCCGCTACCTTCAACTGCCGCTCATCGCCCCCACCCTCGTCTTTGTCCTGATGACCAACATCAAGGATGCCATGCTCATCTCATCCCCGGTGCTCATTCTTACCGAAGGAGGCCCCTTCCGTTCGACTCAGACCTTGGTCTACCAGATGTATCTGGAAGGGTTCAAGAGCGGGAACTACGCCATGGGTTCGGCCATTGCAACGGTAGTATTTTTACTCACCTTCACCATCCTGCTCTCCTTGCTGCACTTGGAACGAAGGAGGGTGTACTACCAATGAAAAAACTTGTTGCCCTCTCAGCCACCCTGTTTTCGCTGGTCATCTTCTTCCCGATTTTCTATTCGCTCAGCGCATCATTCTTCACCTATACCGACTTCACCAGCATCCCTGCACGCCTTTTCAGCAGTGCACCCACCTTTGAAAACTACCGAAGGGCTTTCACTGAGTCGAAGCTGGAGCGTTTCCTACTCAACTCTCTGATCACCGCAAGTCTTGGCACCATAGTGCGGATGACCATCAGTGTCCTCGCAGCATACACATTCTCGTTCTTCTCTTTCAAAGGAAGGGATGTCCTCTTTGTGCTGGTGGTGGCAACCATGCTCCTTCCTTCCGATGCCCTGCTCATCGCAAACTACTCCACCATCCGCAGCCTGAGGTTGACTGACTCATACCTTGGCATCATTGCCACCTCCTTGTTGGCTCCCACCCACATCTTCATGCTTCGCCAATACTTCAAGACGGTGAGCCCGGAGTACCGGGAAGCGGCTATTCTGGAGGGGTGCAGCGATACACGCTTTCTCACCACTCTCTTGATTCCCATCAGCAAGGCGGTGGTCATCACCTTGGCCATCCACTCATTCTCCACCATCTTCAACGACTACCTCTGGCCGCTTCTGGTCACCAACCGTGAAGCGATGCGTACCGTACAGGTAGCACTCACCATGCTCGGTTTTTCCGAGAACCTTGACTATGGTCCGCAATTTGCGGCCATCACGCTCTTGATGACACCGATTCTCATCGCCTTTGTGGTGATGCACAAACCTATCCAAACCAGCGTGAGCACACGCTTTACCGGGAGATAACCATGAGACGTTTATTCATTATTGCACTGCTTGCACTCTTCGCCATACAGGGCCTGATGGCCCTCGGCACCCCAGAAAAGACCAATGAACAGGTAAAGACCATCACCTGGTGGCACTCAAACAGCGGTCTTGCCGGCAAGGCTTCCGATGCCTTGGTCGACTCCTTCAATGCAACGGTCGGCAAGGAGAAAGGAATCCAGGTCCAAGCTGTGTACCAAGGTAAGTCAAACGATGTACTGACCAAGACAAAGGCAATTCTTCAGTCAAACACTACCCGCGACCTACCCGATCTGGTTCAGCTGGATGGGTCTGCAGTGTTGGATATCCGCGACCAAAAGCAGTTGATCGCCATGGATGACCTTGCAAAAGCTGACGGGTACGACCTGTCAAACATCATCGAAGCAGCACGCCTGTCAGTGACCTACAAGAACAAGATGATTGCGATGCCGTTCAACAGCTCCACAATCCTGCTCTACTACAACAAGACAGCGTTCGAGGAAGCAGGCCTCTCCCATACTCCGAAGACGCTGAAAGAGTTGGGTTCCACAGCCAAAGCACTGCTCAAAACCGATGAGAAGGGCAAGGTGACCCGCTATGGCTTTGCCAATGTACCCACCACGTATGAGTTGATCGTTTGGCTCGGGCAGCAGAATGGGCTGAGCTACATCACAGATGAGGAGAATGGACATACCGGGCCTCCCACCAAGGTGCTCTTCGATGAGAATGGGACCATGGTCAACTTCCTCTCACGCTGGAAGGAGCTGTATGCAACCGGTGCTGTGGAAAACCTCACCAGCGACCTCAATGGTGCCTTTGCCAGCGGCAGGGTTGCCATGATTGTGGCTTCCACCAGCAACCTGACCACCATCTTCTCCATGGTCGGCGATCGCTTTGAAGTTTGCGTTGCCAACTTCCCGATGGTCGATGAGAAAGCCACCGGCGGAGTGAACGTCGGAGGAGGCGCCATCTACGCTCTGGACAATGGGAGCGGCAACCAAGCCGCTGCCTGGGAGTTCGTCAAGTTCGCCATCAGCGCAGAACAACAACTGAAGTGGCATGTTGCCACCGGCTACTTCCCTGTCCATCAGGACACCTACTCGTTGCAAGCTTTCGAACAGCATCTTGCCCAAAATCCCCACTATGGGGTCGCGATCAGGCAACTGATGGCAAGCAATCCCAAACTGCAGGGCATCTGGGTTCCCAGTGCTTACCAGATTTACTACGCTTTCCAAAGCGGCATCCTGAAAATGCTTCAGGAGAACCGCAGTGCTGAAGAGACCAGCAAAGCCCTGGAAAGGGAAATCAACAGCTACTTCTCTGAGTTTCTGAGGATGCAGGGCCAGTGAGAATAGCTACCAGCACCAACCTCATCAGCTTCAACCGTGATGGTTCCAAGACAGAGATGGTCCACCTGTTGCCCCTCTATGCAAAGGAGGGGTTTCGGGTGCTCGACCTCAACCTCTGTGAAATGCTCAACCCGCATGCAAGCCTTGCTGGTGAGCAGTGGAAAGAGTATGCAGAGCGGTTGGGTCAGCTGAGGCACCAACATACCCTGATTTTCAACCAAGCACATGCTCCTTATGCGAGAAGTGGGGAGATCCTGGAGGAGATGCTTACGCGCGCGCTCCAGATTTGTCACCTCCTCGGCATCCCGATTCTGGTTGTGCATCCGGTACCTGGTACCATTGAGGAGAACCACAATGCGTTTCTCCCCTATCTCAAGGCAGCTGAAGCGCATCGGGTGGTACTGGCTTTTGAGAATCTGAATGAGGAAGGGGAGCTGACTGATATCGCTGATCTCACTGCTTTGGTGGAAAGCTTTGCTTCTCCCTTTACCGGCATCTGCTACGATACTGGCCATGCCCATATGTGCGGCCATGATCTGGCCAAGGATATCACCATGATGGGCAGTCGTCTGGTTGCAACCCACATTGCAGACAACAAAGGAAAGAACGATGAGCATCTGTTGCCTTTCTACGGGACGATTGATTGGGAAGATGTCCTTGCAGCCCTATCTCAGATTGGCTACCAGGGAGACCTGACCTATGAATGCATGTTCTTCAACCAGCATTTGCCATTGCAACTGAAGGTGCAGGCTATCAGGCAAGCAAAGCTTATCGGAGACTTCCTGCTCTCTAGAGTTCCCTGAAGCGACAGCGGTCTTTGAATGTGCAACTCTTGCACATCAAGCCAGGACACTGCTGGAAGTCATCGTTGGTTTCCAACTGCTGGATATGCCAGGAGAGATCGGTGACACGTCGCTCGATTGCAGCCTGTCTTTCCAATGCTTCGCTGAGTTTGCTGCGATATTGTCTGAGCAACTCGTTGCGTCGCTTCTCCCCGGTTGTATCCTCACTGCCCATCAGGATGATAGTCCTGATCTCACTGAGAGTAAAGTCGAGCTCTTTCAGCTCTGCAATCCGGTTGAGGTAGACCACATCGGCATCGGTGTAGTAGCGCTGTCCACCATCAGAGCGATGGTTGGTCTTGAGCAGCCCCAGTGACTCGTAGTACCTGATGGTACGAACGGTAACCTTGCACTTTCTCGCCAACTCCCCTATCCGATATGTTTGTTCCTGCATACTCGCATTTGTACCACAGCATTGGTCCAAAACTCAAGCAAACCAACCCTCTCCACCCCTTAGCAGGTATGAAATACCTCATCAACACACCAACTGAACAGAAAATCAAGGATATGGCTGTATGCGACCGCCCTCGTGAACGCATGATCGCAGGAGGGTCGCAGTCGCTCAGTGACCAGGAGCTGCTGGCAATTCTCATCGGTAGCGGGAACCGTGAACGATCGGTTACCCTCATTGCCAAGGACCTTTTGGAGCTGATGGACAAGAAAAGTACGGTCACCTATGAAGATCTGATCGCCATTCAAGGATTGGGAACAGCGAAGAGCACCCTCATCGCCTCTGCTCTCGAGTTGGGAAGACGAAGGCTCCCGTCCAAACGGCGACAGATTTCCACCCCGGCGGACATCTATCCTTTGATCAGGCACTATGCCACCCGTATGCAGGAGCACTTTCTCAGTGTCTGTCTCAATGGTGCTCATGAGGTGCTCTCGGTGAATGTCTGCTCTATCGGCTTGGTGAACAGGACCCTCGTCCACCCTCGCGAGGTCTTGACCTCACAATTGATACAATAATAATAGGGCAAAAAGGGCTGAAACCGCTATTGAATGCGGCATTTTGAGGTTTCCTCAATGCTGGAAGCTCTGTGCTACGACATTTATAAGCTGAGTATACTTGTAGAACCAGAGCTAGTGTGTAATTTGAAACCTTCGGATTGGGACACGTGGGAATAATCTATTTGTGCAACTATCAATTAAATCTTGCCCCGAATGGTAACCTTCTACGGTGAGTTCTTTTCAAGCTCAGACAGCCCTCGCCTACCTAGATTGTTTGTTTTCATCATCAATTCGTGATTGAAACTGAAATATTCGTATCAAATCCAAATTAGCAGTATTCTCTATCCAATCTTGCAGGTAGCGACTTGCGTCCTCAATTTTCACCGAAGGGATTTTGACTGCTTGCTTCCATATTGGATATCGTTTACTTCGATGATCTGTGTAAGGACTAAAAGCAGTGATTTGTAATTCACTACTCTCATTACATCCTTCAGCATATAGCAATTCTATATCAAAATAGAAATTTTCATGTTTTGACGGCAAGGTGATCACATGTTCTGAATAGTAAGTCTTTTCTGAAAACTCCAGAACCATCCGCTTTCTCTCAAGCATACTTTCTTCATATTCAGCCTCTTCCTTGAGAAAATTAGTATGCAGTTTGCCATGAAGCTCCCTAACCTTTGGATGTAGATTATCCGGCAACTCTTCTGGTTTTATTTCAGCTAATATCTCAGCAGACGTACCGTTCTCCAACGAGGCTAATAATTCCAGTACCCCTTCCTCTGACAATTGCGTGCTTTCAATGCCCCCTTCTAAAGTTTCATGCTCGATTTCATCGATGTAGTCAATAGCATAGGGATATTCAGCATCATTTGAATATTTATAAAGATACATCGTATTAGTGATTCGGCAAATTTGCTCGGGAGCCCAAACCCCCTTTCTATCTGAAGTAATCCAAATACTATATTTTACTTCAATTACGTTGCGAGGTGTATTATCAAAAATATCTTCATAGCAATCTTCAAAAATAGCAAGAGCACTAGTATTTTCAATCCAACGGGCACTCAAAATCTTACAATCAAAAATCTGTTGATTTTTTTCTAGACAATCTTCCCAACTTTTTTTGATTCCAGCTATAATGAGTTTGTGCTGTTTAGCATCAACCGCTTCTTCAAGATATTTAATTGAGTTAAAATCGATTTCCAAAATGCTACCTCGTGATTGTGACTTTGATTCATTGGCAATACTATCACTGAATAATAATTTGGACCAAACAAAATTTTGATAGTATTTTTTTGAGAATACCTAATACTTCTCTAATCTCAATAATTCCAATCAGCATGACTCACTGGCAAGCTATTCAACTCGTGTTTCAAGGCCCTCCAGTTTGGGAGAAACGAATCCATCAATTCAATGAAATGTTCATTGTGAGTTCTTTCCAATAGGTGCACCAACTCATGAACCACTATATATTCGATACAGCGTGGCGGCTTCTTAGCCAGTTCCAAGTTAATCAAGATCCTCTTCTTCTCAGGGTTACACGTTCCCCAACGAGTTCTCATTTTATTCACTTGCCAATCAGACACTTGGACCTTCAGAAGGGGCTCCCACTTCTCAATGAGACTCGAAACAATCAATTTCAACTCATTCCGATAAAATGCATCCATTATTTCCTGAGCCTTGATATGGGATGCTTCTGGTCTCATTTGTAGCACTAGGGTCTTTTTATTCTTCTGAACCACCTGTTGCTTCTCGTTACTTTCAACCACATCCAGAAGATATCGTAAGCCCAAGAAGTAATGACTTTCCCTTCTTAGGAAATCTCGTGGTGTCTGGCGTTCAACCTTTCTAAAATCTTCCTGCTGTTTTCGAATCCAGCTGATTTTCTTCACCAGAAACAACCTGATGGCATCTCTATCCATATCAAAAGGGACTGTAGCCCGTACAAACCCCTCAGGAGGATAAACTCTGAGATGGATGTTCTTGATATCTTTACGAAATATCTCAACCTCCACATCGAGTATAGAAATAGATTCAACTTGTAGTATGGCGTTCATCAGTATTCCCGTTGATTCCTAGCAAGTTCGACAATATCTGCTTCTGAAAAATCATCGACTCCATGCTTTTCTAGTATACTCCCCACAGCCTTCTTCACTGCCCGCAACTTGATGGGATGGTCTCTCCATCCATCTTTTTTGGAGCCCATGATGGCTTCGTGGACATCACTGACAAAGTCATATCCCTTGTTGAAGTTGTCCCAGAGAGCTCTCTTGGCAGGTGAATCGATTCCAGCAGGATAACTGGTGGAATGCTCAGGATTCTTTATCCTGGGAGCGAAGGCAATCAGTTCTTGTAGATACTCTTCATATTCTTTGGTCTGTTTCTTTCGCTCAGATATCAGAGAATCGAGAAGTTCACTCATCTTCGCATAGTAGGCGGGGTTGGTGATTTCCTGTTCCACAATTTCTTTTCTATAGTTTCCCTCTATAACCTCAGCAACCGCCTCCTTGTGTTTCTTGATGTTCTCAGGCAAATCCTTAACAGCATCGGCACCTTTCTCCACCAACATATCCACAAGACTGATATCCTCAAATGCTGCAAGAACACGACTTTCCTTGGCACCGATGTAGGAATCAAGGAGGAACCTCATCGCTGGTTCATATTTCTTGAGCTCGATATAATCACCACTGGCAAGTTCCACTGCCCTCTTCATGCTATGGTAGAAAGCGACATCCGATTGGATTGAACGTGCCTCCTGTTCAGAGAATCCCGCCTCTTCCATCTCATCCGCAATATTCGCATACGCCCTCACCAAGGAAGTGACCAACTTATACAGTGCAACCCGTTGGGGTTCAGTATCCTGGAGTGTATCCTTAAATTCTGTATCACCCACAAAATAGTCGAGGAAATCAACCTCACTCTTTGGCATATCCACAGCCTCACAAAGAGCTTTAACAGCTTCGAGCGAATCCTCCAGCTTCTTCTTTCCTTCAACAAGCTTGTTCTTCAAGAAGCCACTAACATCCTTGGGATCATAACCAGCGAGAGCTCCAGTGGTGTAATCATAGAACGCACTCTTAAGGCTGTCGAATAAATCCTTGTAATCAATGATATATCCATATTCCTTGTCTTCTCCATCCAAACGGTTGACCCTACACACTGCTTGGAAGAGACCATGATTCTGCAGGGATTTGTCGATGTACATGTAGGTTGCAGGAGGAGCATCAAAACCGGTAAGGAGCTTGTCCACCACAATCAGCAGTTTCATCTGTGCAGGTTCCTTGATGAATTTCTCCTTCACTTCACGCTCGAATTCCTCTACCCTATTCACCGCTCTTTCTGCAGGTTCATGGAAATACTCGGAGAGCATCTTTTGGTAGATTTCAAACCGCTTCAGTTTCTCCGTATACCCGTCCTCTCCGGTCGATTCTCCCTTTATATCTGAAATATTTGGATTGTAGCTGGTGATGATTGCACATTTCTTGAAATGCGATTGGGTAAAGAGTTCGTAATACCTGCATGCGTTGTATATGCTATCCGATACAAGGATCGCGTTTCCTTTCCCATTCTGAAGCCGTTCCTTCTTCATCATGTCCATCAGGATATCGGCAACTATCTGTTCCAGTCGGTTCTTTGAGCTGAACAGCTTCTTCAAAGTTCCCCATCGTTGTTTCAGGGTCGCCTTGGCTGTATCAGTCATTCCTTTCGTGGCTGCATCAAACCAATCGTCAATCTTCTCTTCCGATCCCAGAGTCTGTTCCACATCACGCGCTTCATACCTCAAGTCAAGGATGACACCATCCTCTACTCCTTCATCGAATTTGTAGGTATGAATGTAGTCCCCGAAGACTTCAAAACTGGAAGAAATCTTGTCGGATTTCAATAAAGGCGTTCCTGTGAAACCGATGAAGATAGCATTCTCGGTAAGGATTTCCTTCATCGCCCTATGCAGCTTCCCTGATTGTGTACGGTGACATTCATCAACAAATACGAAAATTTTTCCCTTAGCCCTGAAATCAGTGGGAAGATTTCCTCGAATATCGTTCAGGTAATCCTCTACATCATCTTCCTCTTTGCCTTTGAACTTATGTACCAGCGAACATATCAGCCAAGGAGCAGTCGCATTCAACTGCTCCAACAAATCCCTACCACTTTTGGTCCGATAGATCTCCTCATCGACTCCACTGAACACCTTCTGTATTTGGTCATCCAGCTCTTCCCTGTCGGTGATGAGGAGCACCCTACCATCGTGGTATTGCTCATGAATCCACTTCGCCAACCAAACCATCGTCAGGCTCTTGCCACTTCCCTGTGTGTGCCAAATTATACCGCCTTTGTTCCTGTGGATGAAATCCTGGGCTGATTTAACTCCGAAATACTGGTTATGCCTGCAGAGCTTCTTGATTCCCTTGTCAAATACGATGAAATCGTGGATAAGCTCCAAGAATCGTTCCTTATTGAGCATCTGGACAATGTGCTTATCCAGCAGAATCGATTGCTTCTGGGACAGTCCTCTGATGGTTGCGGTCATTTCCAAGAGATTAGGATTGTCCAGATTCTGCTCGCGAACCTCTTTCCAAGTCAGATAGTATTTCTCGGGAGTCTCGATTGAACCATACCGCAGTCCTTCGGAGTCATTCCCTGCCATGACCAGTTGCATCGTATGGAAGAAAGGTCCTATGAACAGATGTTTCTGGTTATCAAGATTCTGTCTGATTCCTTCTGAAACAGAGACGGTGCTTCGTTTGAGCTCCAATACTCCAAGGGCAATCCCATTTACATACAGGACGATATCAGGTCGTTTCTTATTAAACCCCTCGATGCTCACTTCTTCTGCAATAGCAAAATCATTTGCCTGGGGATTTTCCCAATCAATGAGATGCACATTCTGGTTGTGCTGTCCTGCGCTTGTCTGGACGTTAACGCCATAGCGTAATAGCGAATAGAAATTCTTGTTTGCTTCATACAGGGAAATGGACTTGTTCCCGATGATGTTCCGAATCTTATGTAGGGCTTTGTTGACTAGGCTCTCTTCATACCCTTTCTTCCTAAGCCAATCTGTGAGTATCGATTCTTCCACATTGCTGTTATCAGGTCTTTCAGTCCAATCCCCAAGGTAGGCATATCCCAGCTCGTTCTGAAACAGCTTGATTACCCTGTTCTGGGTTTCCCTCTCAGTCTTTTGTTTTTGGTTCATCACGCCAACCTTATCCTTCCTGTGAGGAGGTTCTGCATCATCCCCTGTTTGATTTGTTTGTATTTATTGACTTTGGTTTCTAGGTTTTCAATTTCAGAATCCATATTTGTAAGGACTTCTGTAATAGCTTGCTGCTCATATAAGGTTGGAATTTTTAAATTGATTTCTCCAATATCATTTCTGTTGATAGATGGAAGTGCAGTTGTATTTGCATATTTACTTAATTTTATGTTTATGAGTAAGTAATACAGATATTTTGTATCGATAGTATCAATATCTGCAATTATTGCCATCATGTTATTATCAATGAGGCTATCAACTAAAAGTAATCTTTTTCTTTCTAGAAATAATGCAGCTCCAATTTTTGCAAATACTATTGAACTTCTCGGTATCAGAGTTGCTCCCAATTCTATCAACACCTTCTGTGAAATATAGTTATTGCTATTCAGCATAAAAACTTCGTTCCCATTATTATTCATATCGGAAACTTTGTAGAATGGAATAACCTCCTGGTGCTTGCCTTGTAAATGCAATGGGAAACCGATTCCAGATTGGAATTTTCCCAATTCATGCAATCTCTTCACCTCCCAATCCTCAGGAATCAACCCCAACTCAGTCTGCTTGTATCCCTTTCCTTCACCGAATCCCTTCAACCGTCTTTTCCCAGTGAGCAACTCCTGCATGGTTCCCTGTTTGATGGCTTTCTTCTTTTCGATTAGTTGCTCTAGGGAAGTGATGAGATTATCAACATCGGATAAGGCTGTGGCAATGGATTGTTGTTCAGTTTTAGTAGGTGGAATTAGTAAGATTACTCGCGAGAGTAATTTCCCATTTGTTAGAGCTCTAGTAGTAAATGAAGCTTTTTGAAGTATTTGTCTCCTTATTTGTTTATGTGAGAAACAGTATTTGCAGAACTCTAAGTCTAATATTTGGTTTCTTGGCCTAGCCCTCAATAAAAAACCACTAAAGACAGTATCACTCGAATCTTCTAATAAAACCGCGGACATTCCGATTTCCTCAACTGTTTCAGATGTCCTTGTAAAAAATACATCGCCTTTGTTCACTTTGTAGGTTTCAATTTCATTTTTATTAAGGCTTACTCTCCCTTTTAGGTTCTTACCAAGAATACTTGAGTTTTTGTAGACATCCATATAATTAATAATCGGTATTCCATATCCGAAGTATTCTTTTCCCTTATTTAGACCATTTTTAAAATCAAAAATATCTCCAATACGTTTCTCAACCCAATCTTCAGGAAATATTCCGACTTCAGTCTGTTTGTATCCTTCTGGTATATGCTTCTCCATTACAATGCCATCCCCATCGCCTTCAAGTGTTCTTCAACTTTGCTTGTCAAATCCTCAACTTCCTTCTCAATCAGTATTATTGGTTTTTCATATCTATCAGCAAGTTCCTTTATCCTATTTGATAACCGATGGCTGATGTTGTCCAATTCAGCTTCGATGCGTTCACTAATTGTTGAGAACCACTTCTTATCAACAATGAGAGTCTTTATTTCTTCCTCTGAAAGTTTGGGATATTTTGAAATCACTTTCCTTTCAATCTCATTCTTCAATGCATTCAAAGATTTTTTCAAGGAAGGTTCTTTCTCCAACAATTCTAGATACTCGTTCAACAAGTCATGGGCTTCTGCATTCTCATCGTCTCTCTTACCCAAGTCAGCCAGAGCATCCTTCAGCTGTTTCTTTGAAGTCTTCCCCTCGACATAGGCATCATTAATTAGACTATCATCAGAGGTCCCATTCTCTTCATCGATTTCAGCCTTTCTAGATTTGATAGAATCCAATTCTGCTTCAATATCTTCTATCTGTTGCTGCAATTCAGCAAAGTATTCCTGAATAATAAGAGCTGTGGGGATAATTCTACCTTCCAATCCGTCTAATCCAGACACTGCTTTATCTACACCTTTGGAATTCTTCTTCATCAGACGGTTCAGCTCTCTTCCAGCAGTCCATCCCCCGGTCGAAATGACATACACATCATCCTGCATGACCTCATACCAATAATCCATGAGAATCTGATAGAGGTCATATTTATCGGTAAGCGTTTTATCAGCAAATAATTGCAACAATCCTTCAGATATGTTTTCGATGATTCCCTTAGGTTTCTCCCCTGGTTCCAGGCTCTTCAAGAATGTAGCTATATTTTGCTTCCACACCTTAAAGTCGGAGAGAAGCAACTGCTTAAAGTCAATGGAATCTTGATGGTTAAGAATAAACTCTCGCACCGAGTCAGTGCCGACGGAAAGTTCATAATATCCATCCCTGTCAGTGATATTGAATAAACCCTGCCTCAACTTCGGAAACACCTTCCAATAATCTTCCAAAGATTCCACATCATATCTTGGAAATCCTCCAGAGAGATGCGCTTGGATATCCTGTATATCCTCTTCATCCTGGTTATCTATGTATCTAGGAATATTGAGGTTGTAGTCGTTCTTCTCACTGGCAATCTCTTCGATGGGCACAATTCTGGAATATTTAGGGTTCTCAGTGCCAGAAAGGAAGGTATCAATAATCTTATGGATATCCTGCTCCCGAAGACGATTCTTATTTCCATCCTTGATGAAGCCTTTGCTTGCATCAATCATGAAGATGCTTTTCCTTTCTGCAGCATGCTCCTTATCGATGACTATCAGACAAGCGGCAATACCTGTTCCATAAAATAAGTTCGGAGGTAATCCGATGATGCCTTTGATGTAGCCCTGTTGAATAAGTCGCTTACGAAGAAGCCCTTCGGAATTCCCTCTGAACAAAACCCCCAAAGGCATGACGATACAGCCCTTGCCTTTGGACTTCAAGGATTTGACCAGATGAATCAGGAACGCATAGTCTCCGTTCTTGTCGGGTGGTAGAGGATATCCCTCGAATCGCTTGAACACATCATGCTCTGGATCCCATCCATTCCTCCAAGACTTATAGGAAAAAGGTGGATTGGCTACAGCATAATCAAATTGTTTCAAGGCTCCTGTATCGTCATTCAAGAAAAGAGGATTAGCTAGGGTGTTTCCTAGGCGAATATCAGAATCGGGATTATCATGTAACCACATATTCATCACACATAAAGCTCGTGTGGCATTGTCATATTCCTGCCCGTAAATGGTGATATTGTTCTGTGTCTCACTCGCAGCCTTTAAAAGAAGTGAACCGGATCCACAGGTAGGGTCATACAACGTTTCATCCTGGCTCTTTGATTGGTTGATACCAATGAGTCGGGCCATAATCCTGGAGACTTCTGCCGGCGTATAGAATTGTCCCTTGCTCTTTCCACTTTCCGTGGCGAACAATCTCATCAAATATTCGTAGGCATCACCAAGCAAGTCATCCCCTTCAGCCATGTTCTTGCTGAAATCGAGTTCGGGACGTTCGAATATCGCAATCAGGTTGCTTAGCCTGTCGACCTTCTCCTTACCTCTTCCCAATTTCTCATCATCATTGAAATCCGCGACCGTGATTACTCCGGTCAAGGCATTGGCCTCGGCCATCTTGCCGATAATCTTGTTAATTTGGTCTCCGATATCCGCTTTGCCTTTTAGCTTCACCATGTCGTTGAAGCTTGCACCTTCAGGAACTTCTACAAGAGTAGCACGATGCTTATCTGAAACATATTTCATGAACAGGAGTACTAGAATGTAATCCTTGTATTGGCTTGCATCCATACTGCCACGCAGCTGGTCGCAAGAATCCCACAGTGAATTGTAAAGCTCCGATTTCTTAACTGCCATTAATTTGCCTCTATACTATTGAATTGTTTCCTACAGACTCATCTTCATACTTTCCAGAATACTTCTTGTTCAGTAATATCTCAAGGAAAGAAAGCATCATCCAACTCCATCCTCTTGTTTGGATACGAGAATTTTCAAGTCAGATTAGATAGGTAAGCATTCTCGATCCAATTCTCGGTTATTTTACTGGTTTAATCACCTATTAGGTTATGATTCCCTTCTCGAAAGCCTCTCCAATCGCATTTCTAATTGAGGTCTTGGTAATCTTAAGCTCATTTCCAGCAATTAATCTCTTGACCGGAGGGAAACCTGCTTCTTTCTCCATTCTGCTGATTATACTTGTATATTCGTCTTTCCCTTCCATACTATGTGGCATCGGCCCCACAAGTACCAATGAGTAGTTGATTGAATACTTGAGCGCATCAAGGTTAAAACCATTCGGTTTGTATCCTAGATGTAATTCGACTCTATCCTTTGATATACCAAATTTAGTGATGGTCTTCATAACATCATTCGCATCAATGCTTGATTCTCCAAGTATTACAATAGACCTATCAGTTAGCGGAACATACCCATTATCATTCTTCTCTATCAGCTCCGGATGTCCCAATAGAATGAGAAGATTGCCCAACTGTTCTGATCTATTGAGGTTAAGAAGGATCGTATAAAAATCCTCCTTCAGAACAGCTAAGAGTCTCTCTTCAAGCTCTACTATTTCTTCGACATCAAGTGGAGTATATTGCATCAGAACACCTCCCCCAATCTCTTGATGGCTTTATCAAGTTTGATGCGGAGGACTCTGATTTCTTCAAGTTGAGCAAGATACCTAACCGCCACTTTATTTTGTTCATGCAACGGAGGAAGGGGAATTTGGATTTTCTTAAGCTTTTCCACTCCCAGATTCGGAATCGTTGCACCAACAGTAATACTTTTCAAAATGTTTATCCCAGTCTCACTTTCCAAAAAGGCTTTGAGGTAAAGTGGATTGATCTTATCTTGATCTAACTCGATGACATACAGATTACCATTCGCTAGAATTTTCTGGCCGGGTCGTGGATGTGCAATCGCTACTTTGTATGGATATCCATTCTTAGAAAGAATAAGATCATTATCTTTCAAGCAATACTTCTCAAGACTGGGGTCGAGTACTTTAAGTGAACTGAGTTCATCGTCAATGAGCCCATCCTGGATGTTGGACAGCATCAGATATTGGATATTCGTGGGTTGCTGTGTTACAAGCTGGTCCAACTCTTTCGCAGTCTTTTGTGCACCTCTGGTGATGCTCTTGATCACAGATTCAAACGGGACACCATATTCTATCTCAATTTTGTGATGCAGGTACCTACATGGGTCCAATACAAAATCCTGTTTCTCCATTTCCTCATATTCCACCAATCGGCTATATTTGGAGTCAATATTCAAGGCTTCGACTACTTGGCTAACATGCTCAGCATTCATGGAATTTTGACGTCTTCCCGGTTTGAAGAAGGCTGTAGCATCAATCATTCTCACACTATTATTGCCAAAGCTAAATACGATCATCATGACAGGAATATTCGTATCTTTGAATAATTTTGCAGGAAGTGCAATCACGCATTCCACAATCCCAAGATCAAGAAAACTTCTTCTAGTAAACTTATCTGTAAGGTTCCAAGTACCACCTCCAGCCATTATTCCTACAGCTTTCCCATCAGGCGTGTTGGAAGTAAGATCCCGAATCAATCTATTAAATATCCAATCTCCCGATCCCAATGATCTTATTTCAGGAACGGTATTGGAAATTCTTTCCAAGTACCTCTGCCCGATTCCAGAAAATTTAAATTGCATATTGATTGGATAATTTGAAAACACCTTGTCAAACCGTTTGTTTGAATCGGACTCAACAAGGTCGAATGCATCAGTCTGAATTATCTTAAGATTATCGTTCTTGGCATCACCATTGTGAATGTAATTCCTCATCAAGCTGACAAGAAACATCACAGTATTGATTTCAAGACCAGTAAATTCTGCTTTTGGCTTTTCTGCGACGCCATTCAACAAAAAAGTACCGGTACCCGAACCAACATCTACAACTGTTTCTCCTTCTTTGATATCCAGTATTTCAAGAGCAAGTGAAACAATTGATTCAGGTGTAGACCATTCAAATGAAGAACATTCTTCTTCAACAATGTATTTTAGAATATCGCTAGAATCTGTCATATTAGAGAGAAGAAGCCTCAACTCATTAAAGGTTCTTAGGTCGAGGATTTTCTTATAATAAGCACTTATTGCTGGATTATATTCATCCGAACGCTCTAAGACATCGTTTAAAGTGGCGTCCTCAGACTCAGTAAATTCGTTGGATATTAAAACAAGATAACAGTACAAAATTTTTATAATAGGTATTGAAGTCGTAAGATTCATGAAACCACCAGTCAATTGATGATTTGGCTTGAGATTTACATCAAGGAAAGACTGAACCATCTCAACATGATTGAGGAATATTTGATCTGATAACTTCTCTTGATTACTTGAAAGCAACATAGTGGTCGTTTGTTTATTATTTTGGTTTTTCATAACCAAAAATATATCACGCCTCATAAATTCTGTCAATTGGTTTTTAATAACCAAATTAATTATCAGAATTCCTTGTCATGTTTCAAAAGATATAGAATAACTTCATTCAGCAAACCTCTACCAGATTTTCACCTATGTAAAGAACAAGGAAGTTGAACTGAGAGAGATCCCTCATAAGGTCTCCGGCATGCTTCTCTATACACAAATCGATGATGATCCGGTTATGAAAAAGACCTACCGGATGAGCGGTAACCAAGTCACAGTAAGAACGCTCGATCTCAACCTCGATTTCGTATCGATACGTGTAAGCTGCTGGATACTTTTGTCGATGAATCCTTTTTTGGGTTGAGCCAGACGAAGATACCGATTGACACCAGCATGTTGATTCGGTACCTTCAGAGGTGTTTTCTAAACAGCTACACATTTGTTCAGTCTTTTTTCCAAAAATCTATTGACCATTTCCACTCTTCCATACTATCGTTTACTCGTAAGCTTTTTAGTAAACAAGCTTGCGAGGATAAAAACACCATGCACAAGACTACCACCAATTTCGGAGAATATCTGAAACAGAAGAGAGAGGAAAAGCAAATTAGCCTGCGGGAACTGGCGCGAAGATTGGAAGTATCGGCGCCTTTTTTGAGCGACGTGGAGAACAACCGTCGCACTCCGTTGACAGAAGAACGACTGGCAACGCTGGCTGATGTGCTGAACCTGAATGAGGCTGAGAAAGCTGAGATGTATGACATCGTGGGACACCAGAAAGGCCTGCTGGCACCAGATCTGAACCCGTATGTCAACGACAGGCCCTACGTGAACGCTGCCTTGAGAACCGCAAGGAACCTGGAAGCGAACGAGGATGATTGGAAGATGTTCATCGAGGAACTGATCAAGAGGAAAAGCGGGGATAACTAGGGCAGCATGGTAAAATGTGCAAGTAAAATGGACTCAAACGGGATTCCGCTTCTGAGCAAAAATCAGCTCGAGAGGCACGGAGAGAAGATTCTTCACATCTTCTCCCCTGCAGTACTGGTAAATCCGCAACCCACGGATCTGGATGGACTCATCAGAGAAATGGGATTCAATCAGGAGTACCAGTACCTTTCCCACAACAAGGTATACCTGGGGGTTACGGTATTCAATGATACTGACATGCTGCCCGTTTACAATCCAATACTAAACCGCGCAGAGTTCATATCGGTGAAGAAAAACACCATCATCATCGAGGGTACGCTTGCAGAGAACCCTGCCTATGAACATCGTGAACGCTTCACGCTGGGCCATGAGGCGGCGCACGGTCTGATACACGCTGAGTATTACAGACGCAAGGCCGAATTTGCCGGATTCTGTGACAACAGCGGGGGCATCTACTCAAAATCCTGTGCTCCTGACCTAAGCGGTGTTGATGCAAGCGGCAAACGACTCCAGGGGGAAGCTTGGCTTGAATGGCAGGCAAACTACCTTGCTGCAGTCCTTCTGATGCCCAAGACTGCAATCAAGAATATCGATTTCAAGTGCAACGGCCGTTGGCATCTTGAGCTAATCAGCATGATGGTCGAGGCCTTCAACGTCTCCGAGCAGGCTGCAAGGGTCCGATTGGCCTCACTGGGGTATCTTCCCACCTGATTTCTGGAACTTCATTCACCATGCACCCAATACGGCTGCCGGTGATTTGTATATCTCATAAGAATGCCTGACTGCCATAGACAGCGGGTTTCTTTTTCGCCTCGATGTTAGCTTTTTGGTTAACATTCTACACAAAAAGGAGTTGTGATGTATATTCCCATGAAATGCCCAAATTGCGGGAAGCGGGTATTCGATGCCTCAGGAATCCACCCTGTCGAACAGCCGGTGGAAATCTCACTCAAGTGTCCGCACTGCAGAAGGATTGTAGAGGTCCCGATTGCACCGCACATGTGCCTGCCACCCAGAAAAGGAGGAACCCTTGTTCAAAGCGTGAACAGGTAACTTGGAGGGAACCACCCTCCCCTGACAAATATATGCACCACTACCAGGACATACCGAGCAATGGGGCCGCATGACGAGCCACCGAATGGCCGGATGATTCACAGGACAAACGTCTTGTAATCATCCGGCTTTCTTTTTGCCCGGAAGTCTCTTTCAGCGCAATCAGGACCGTTCGCTTCATTGGCAAAAGCGAATGGTCAGCACATCTCGGATTCGTTGGATCCGAACGAGAGCATCCTTGTGCCAAGCCAAGGTTTCCCCTCAAGGATGCACCACATCAAACATTGAATGCCGGTTGTAGGGAATGCACCGGCCGAAGGTCAAAACGGAGATACGTTTTGATTTCGGCCAGCATGCCCTTGCCTTTGCATGCCCGAATTCCCGTCTCCGTTTTGCCCGAACCCCGAGGAGGGGCGCATGGCAAAATCAGACAATCACAAGAAAAACAAGGAATTCTACATCTTCGATCCGATCACCGAGAAGAAGATACCAGTCACTGAGGACCAGTTCAGGGAGTACTACCGACCCATCTACCGGGTCTTTGCATTCGCAAAGCGCCACCACCAATGTGCATGCAGCAAATGGTGGCTGTGTGGTGGTGATTGCAATGTATGCGACTGGGCGCGTGATCCAGAGCAGGACACCCTCGCCCGGTTGTACTACGATTTGGAAATCATGAACAGTAATCGTTATGACGACCATGATCCCCACACTGCTGTAGAGCGAAAGGAATTCAGGGAGAAAGCCGAAGCCTTTCTTCAGCTGCTTTCAGCGGAGTTAAGAAGAATCTACGACCTCCATGAGGAGGGTAAATCACAAGATGAGATTGCATCTGTTATGGGGGTTTCCCAGGATACGATTCATCGAAGGCTGAAGAAGATCAAGGAGGATTTCAGGTTGTTTTATGAGGGTTGAACTTGTCGCGATCACAGCCATGGAAGTGAAGAGTCAACCTCCATGGCTGTAATGCATGCAAACAGACCGATGACTTCCTCTGATGCCCCGATCATATAGACTGGCTGGAAAAACTTTTGGTTTGTGCAGAGGGTTCAACAAAACTTGTGGACCGATTGCATAGGCTATAGAATGAAGCAATGTTCTGATCATCCATGGGAAGCGGGAGATCAGAATCATCGACATCGACGGAGGCACACAGTGTTTGAAACGAATATTGTGGAAGCGGTAGCAGAACGTGACATTGATTTGCTCATTTTGGAAGAGCTTATTGTCTCAGAGGATTTCGCGAGATGGTTCTATCTTGAGAACCATCTCGCTTTACCAATTCCAAACAATGCGAAGGCTTTTCATTCGGTCTGTGATCCTGAGTTGGGAGAATCTGACATAGTTGTGCTCTATGGGAATGGACACGCTATCCTGGTCGAAAACAAGATCGATGCATCAGCCCAGGAAAACCAAGCAACACGGTACATCCTACGGGGAGGAAAGGGACTTTCCCGCGGATATTGGACCTCGTATTCAACATGCATCATGGCTCCCGAATCATACCTACAAGGTGTTTCCGATGTACAGAATTACCAAGCAACCATAGCGTATGAATGCATCCGAGATTGGTTTGAAGCTCGAGATACCAAAAGGTACCAATTCAAAACATACATGATGCATGAAGCCATCGAGCAAAACAGGCGAGGATATTCAGCCGTACCGGATTCCAGAGTTACCTCCTTCTGGAGGGATTACTGGGAATACGCAATCCGGGACTATCCAGACTTGAGAATGAACCAGCCAGGCAAGAAACCGGCAAAAGCAAGCTTCATCAATTTCTACCCCGAGTCGTTACCAAAAACCTACCAGTTGTTGCATAAGGTCGTCCATGGATTCGTCGACCTGCAAGTACCCGGTATGGCCCCGATGATCGACAAAGTGACTGAGATATTTTCAGATTTGGAAATTGAGATAGCAGTCGCGGGAAATTCCGTGGTTTTCAGAAAACAGATACAGAAGATGGATATCTCCAGATCGTTCCGAGAACAAGAGCATCTTGCCGATACGGCATTGCATAATGCACATGAGTTGGCAGCCATCACTCAAGAAATCTGGCAAAGGTTATCACAAAACGAAAATTGGAAAATCCGGTAGCTGATCTGGCTAAGTATTGATATCAATCAGTCAATTTTTTCATTGCTTCCATGACTTTGCTTGTTATTTCCTTATGACAGTAAATGTCTGTTTTCGATAATTCATGGAATCCATCATGAAAAAGGCTGGTAAGTAAGGATGGAAGTAATTTCTCAATTGATTGAATTGCGGTGATATAGATTTCTTCCTTATTGATCAGAATCATTGCGTTAGATTGAAAATAGCCTAGGGTCAATTCATGATATTTGATTAGCTGTTGATCAAAATCATCATCTAGAAATAGGTCAAGAAAGGAAATTTTATTTTTATTAAGTACCTTTCTTGCCCACCCATACTGATTGTCATTCACATATTCTTGATTCTTGTCATCCGTATGATAAGTGAGGTAATCATCGATACATTCTGGATGGTTTATCAGAAAAAATACTACCGTGCATCTTTCAACAAATGCTCCAGATAGTATTAATGCTGCCTCAAATCGTTTGTTTTGTATTAAAAAGCACAAATCATTCAACTGGGTAATCAATGGATAAAAAAGTGTCCTGATTATTGGATTGATAGATTGGTAGTTTTCATGTTTCTCGAAGAAATCAAGACTGTCGTTAAAATAAGCCCTCCAAAATTCAATTCTCTTGTATGGTATATCGATAGGAGTGGTCGCGAATTCTGGATTAGTATACTTCTGGACAATAAAACTAACAGCTTTCTCAATTTCCTGCTCAACAAGTAATTGGCGGTTGTTGCTTTGTACTGTTTCAGGCTTTGCCGCAAATGAACCAATATTTCTAATTAAGGCATCAAAGTTAATAAACGCTTGCATAACAACTCCTTTTTCTCGCTAATAGACGATATTAGCATAGATTGGTTGTTATTCATATCTTTATTATTTGAAGACAATCCTAACGCAGTCTTAATGTAAAGTGATAATTGGCCCATCTATAGGGTAAGGACATCAAGAGGGGTATTTTAACTCCTATAAAAGATAGTCAGATACTACATACCCATGAAATGCTCACGGCTATTCTATAATAGGTGTGATAACTAAAATGTGGCAGTTTGTTTCTTTCAACGGCTTTTATGGCCTCAAAGGGTGTCCTATCCATGTATCCTTCCATGTTGCGAATATTCATGTTCAGTCCTTCTTGTAAAAATTGGTTTCATAGCCGTCAGCATTGAGCAGCAACCCCTGCGCCCAATCAGGGACAATAGCCATCGATGTCTCTATGTTTTGGAGGTAAATGTTTGGAGGTGCCTCAATGACCACCTCATCGTGGATATGCATCACGATGCGGCATCCGACGGCCTCGAGTTGCTGCATAGCATGGCACAGCAGGTCGCGGCTGATGCTCTGGCAGAGATTCTCGGCCAATTTTGGCCCGTAGGTATCAATGCGTTCCCATTTCTTGGTAGCCCCCACGCCTTCATAGGTAACACAGTCACTGCCAAAGTCATTGGTCCCGATGCGGGGTTTCACGTATGCAAGCCTCCTACCGGATGGCAATCCGATGAATAGGAAGCCACTCTCATAGGAGAACCTGATCCCATGCGTACTGGTTGTGGCCTTGTCCCGTGCCGCCTGCTTTGCCGCCTCGTCCACATCCCACCAAAACCTGACGATGTTCGGATTGGATTGGCGCCAGACATCAACCAGAGGCTTGAGTTCTTCCTCCTTCAAACCCATTTCCAGGGCTCCCATAGCCTTAAGAGCCCCCACCGACCCGCCGTAACCGAGCGCCAGTTCGGCAATTTTCCCTTTTTGCCTTAGATGGCCGTTCTGGCCATGTTTCTCTACAGTAACCTTGAACATCATAGAGGCAGATGCACAGTAGATGTCTCCTCCCTGCTTGAAAACTTCAGACCTCCAGGACTCTCCGGAAAGCCAAGCTATCACCCTCGCCTCAATGGCAGAAAAGTCCGATACGATGAACCTATAACCTTTCCTGGGTATGAAGGCTGTGCGCACGAGCTGGGAAAGCGTATCAGGGACATCACCATAGAGCATCTTCACAGCCTTGTAATCACCGCTTCCCACCAATGCCCTGGCTGTGCCAAGGTCCTCCAGATGGTTCTGTGGCAGATTTTGCATTTGCACGAGCCTTCCAGCCCACCGCCCGGTACGGTTTGCCCCGTAGAACTGGAACATGCCCCTTGCCCTGCCATCGCTGCAGACTGCGTTTTCCATTGCCTGGTACTTCTTCACCGACGACTTTGCAAGCTGAAGCCTGAGCTCCAGCACTTCCTGAATCTGTCGCGGGGCATCCTGCAATGCTGCCTTCACATCTTTTTTGCCCAGCGACTCAACCTCCAGCCCATTGTCTGCCAGCCATGTCTTTACCTGGGAAACCGAGTTCGGATTCTCAAGATCGGTGAGCTCCCTCATCCTGGACACGAGTTCCTGTCGTGATAGGCTGTCCATCTCGATGGCTCTTTGGACTAAAGTCCTGTCGACCAATACCCCCCGGTCGTTGATGCGCTGGTCAAGGTGGTACTCATCCCAGACGGTATCAGGAACCGGAAACCTGGCCAGGCGCTGGTGGATTGCCATCTCGACCTCGACATCGCGCTTGTTGTACTCGACGAACAAAGACCACTTGTCTGGGGCGTCGGAAGGATGATTTCTCCTTCGTCCCCCATTGGCGATCGTAGGGTTGCAGGGGATGCAGAAGTAGCGGATCAGGTCCTTTCCCTCGGCGAGCTTCTGCTTCTCCAGGCCCAGCACAGCACCGACGCCCATGAGCGACAGCGGCAACCCTAGGTATGCCGACCAGACCATTGTACAGCGCCACGATGCCGGGTTCAGATAGGTGCCGGTCGGCAATCCCAGATACCGGGAGAGGCAGATTCGCTCGAAGGCTGCGTTGAACGCCCACTTGACCACGCTGCCATCGGTGATAGCCTCGATGATATCCTTGGGTATCGATTCTCCCCTGGCGAGATCGATGACCTGCACCGCCCCGCCATCGACGCTGTAGCCGAACAGGAGGATCTCGAAGTCCT
Organism: Spirochaetales bacterium Spiro_05; assembly: GCA_001603115.1. Lineage (GTDB taxonomy): Bacteria > Spirochaetota > Spirochaetia > Sphaerochaetales > Sphaerochaetaceae > Sphaerochaeta. The sequence goes on along the minus strand of LVBG01000018.1, from coordinate 14,447 downwards.
CGGCCTCGCAGTATCGAAAAACTCCGCTCCTGGAGAGATCGACCGAGGAATACGTCTCCAGGTCACAAAACAACGAATGCATCACAGTCACATGGTTCTCCTCTCTGGTGGCTTGTTCGTCAAAGACAATACGTAGTATTGGAAGAGCGGCAGCCTAAGCCGCCGCCCTTCTGGATTGCGATCAGGCGAGGAAATCATCCTCGTCGTCGGTGGCGAAATCACTCTCGGCACTCGCCTTGCCGCCCAGGGGCTCCCCATCACGGATCAGCTGCAGGTTCTGAAGCCCGCATGCAATGCCGCGGTTGCCGTTGGAGTTGAACGCATAGAAGGTGATCGAGGCCCTGCCGTACACACCCGAGTACACATCACTGCGGTTCAGCACCGGGTTGCACTGGGCATCCACGATTCCCGGGGCCGTTGCGCTGTTGGCATTGATGAAGAATGCGTTCTCGTAGGCGGGATCATCGGGGCGGTCGATGTCGCCGTCGCGCAAGGGGGTCTTCAGCGATGCAAGGGATGGGGCCGACTTGCCGCTTCCCTTCAGCTTCGCCTCGCCTTCCTTGTATGCAGCCTCAATGGCGGCCTTGATCTTTTGCACCGTGGCCTTGTCGCTCTTGGGGATGATCAAGGATACCGAGTACTTCGGCGCCCCTCCGTTGATGGACTTGGGCTCCCAAATATTGGCATAAGACCATCTGGTGTTCTTTCCGGTGATTACCTTCATGGGATTTGCAATTGTTGACATGTTCAGTTCTCCTCAAAATCGTGTTGTGCAGTATTGATCGCCGGTCTCTTGTCGTATTCGGGCACCAGCGTCGGCTTGCCTGCAGGCTTCTCAAGAAGGCCCCCAAGCAGCTGTTCGAATTGCGACTTCCCGAGCAGTTTCTGCATCGCAGTGATGCCCAGGAGCTTCTTCTCATACGGATCCCCGCCTGCCTCGATGACAGCAGAGGCGACATCGCCCTCGTTGGTGTACCTGCGGATCGACCGTCCCGCCACCAGCTTGAACCCCGGCCACTGCTTGCCCCCAAGGGCGAGCTGCAGCGCATGGTCCTTCACATCCGATGCCCAGGCGACCAGGTCGTCCACCCGGGCGAGCACCTCGCTCACCTCAGCATCGTCAAGGGTCGGGGGCTTGCGAAAATCAAAACGGGCAAGAGTCATGTTCGCCTCGGCACGCCTACGGCAGGTGGGGGCCACCTTGCAGAATGTGCACCACTTGCCGCAGGAGAACTCACCCTCCCCGGCCCTGGCCAGAACAGCAGCCGGCCCCAATACCGATTCCGCCCATTCGTACAGTTCCTTTTTCGGAATGGTTATAGATGAGACATTGGAACGCCTCGGCTGGTAGATGTGCAGGGCCACCTCATCCACATCGAACACACCGTCGAACATGGCAAGCGCCCCCAGGCCGTAGCACATGACCTGTGCGTTGCCCTCGACCTCCACCAGGCGGCTGCCGTACTTGAAGTCCAGCACGCTCAAACGCCCGTCAGCGATGATGACCGCATCGCTGGTCCCGAAGCTGCCCTCTCCCGCCCAGCGCGAGAAGTCTATGCGCTGCTCGATCAGCAAGAGAGGATCACTGCACCTTTGCCGCTCTGCTTCCAGGATCTCAAGCACATAGGCTGCATACCCCTGGGCGGCATCCTCCATCTCCTCGTCGTAGTACTGGAGCTTCGGCCTGGGATCGACGGTATCCTGTCCCATCGCCTTGCGAAGCAGGTGCTCGCACAATTCATGGGCGTCGGTCCCCTCCTGGGCATACGAGCTGGTGGTATCCTCGCATGCAGCGTTCAGCAGGGCGGAGGGCGGACAATTGATCCAACGCTCTGCAGCCGAGGGGCTGGTCAACCTGCTGTGGCTAGTCGGCACGCCTGAGCCTCCTGATGTCGCGAAGAAAGGACGGGTAGTATTCTTCCTTCAGGTCCTCGAGGGTGGTGGCATAGTGGTGCCCGAAAACGGCATCGAACAAATCCCCCAACCCTTCCTTCCGCTTTTCGGCGAGCGCAGCCTCAAGATCCTGTCGTGTAGCTCCCAGGCACAGCGCCTCATCCATGAGGTTTTGGTACCGGGCGGGATCGATCTCTGACAGCTTGGGAGCCCCGTACTTTTCCAGAAGCCCGCGTATCTGCTCGGTGAAGCCGCTTCGCGACTTGTCGGCCAGTACCGAACGGACCTCCACCAGTGTCAGTGGCTTGCTTTCCTGCTTCGCAACCGGTTCATCCTTCACTCCCATGCGTGCCATCAAGGCTCCCAGCGAGCTAGAAGCGGTATTCAGGATAGTCATGGCCTCTGCGATCAAGGCCTGCGTCTCTTGCTTGTCTCCCATGTGATCTTTCACCCCTCTTGTTCATTCGTTCGTCGGCTGCAGGAGCCATGAGCTTCCTGGCCAACCTCTTGGACACTGCGCTGATGGTCATGAGCACCTCTGCAAGATCCTCGTCCATCGATTGCTCCGACCGGCGCCGTGCACTTCGTTCATCCATCCGGTTCCCTCCAGTGACAGGCGGTCTCGTAATCGCCTCTCACAACCTTCCGTATGCAGGGCGCATTTTGACCGACCGAAAGTGAAAGATTTTTCCCTGAAAAAATTCTTTGGAAAATTGTCGGTCAAATCCGACGCGGCGTACGGAAGGGTATGTAGGGGAGCACCCCTGCAATCCGAATGAAGGAGGATTCCATGAATCAGGAGTATCTGAACGGATCCGGGTACCCGGACCCGACGCCCTACGAGGCATTCAGGGCGATGGAGGCCGAGGAGAAAAAGGCGGCCCGTGCGTTCCGACCGATCGTATATATCTGCTCGCCGTATGCGGGTGACATAGAGAAGAACGTCGAAAGGGCCCGCCTTTACAGCCGCTTCGCGGTGGAGTCTGGGTGCATCCCTCTGACGGTGCACCTGCTCTACCCGCAGTTCATGAACGACGAGAACCCGGCCGAGCGCGAGCTTGCGCTTCGTTTCGGCAACGTGCTGATGAGCAAGTGCGCCCAGGTGTGGGTGTTCGCAGGACACGGGATATCGGCGGGCATGGCGGGTGAGATCGAGCATGCGCAGAACAAGGGCTACAGCCTTCGCTACTTCGATGCCGAATGCAAGGAGGTGGTGGGATGAACGTCCTGAGGCAAGAAAACAGGAGGTACGGTTTTTCGGTAATTCATGGAGGAGAAGAACAATGGTATTGAACACCGATGCACAATTGGAACAACCAGGAAATACCAGCAGGGATGCGCTGATCCGCATCACCTGCTTCGGGAACAAGCCGACCGTCAGCGGAAGAACGCTGCACAAGGCGTTGCAGGTAGCCACCCGCTACAACGACTGGTTCGCACGCATCCGTCTCTTCGGGTTTGTCGAGGGAAAGGATTACTATGCCGTCTCTCGCAACCATACCGGAGGGCGTCCGAGTATCGACCATGAGATCACCATCGCGATGGCCAAGGAGCTGTGCATGCTCCAGCGCTCGGCGGCCGGCCGCAGGTTTCGCCGCTACTTCCTTGAATGCGAACAGAACTGGGAATCACCTGACCAGCTCATGGAGCGTGCTCTCGCCATTGCAAAAGCGCGAAGAGTCGAAGCAGAACGGCGGATCAAGGCAGAACATGGATTGTCCCAAGAACTATTGGCTCTGGTCGAAGACCGTGAGCCGCACAGCAACTTCGATCACACATGTGAAGACTTAATGAAGGAGATTCTATGAGAGAGCTGAATATCGCCTATGGCAACAGCTGTCATGCGAAGACATGGAGCAACAAGACCACGACATTCGACGCCCTGTGCGATCGCCTATCGACCACCATCCGCACGACCGAGTCCGTCCAGGAGTATCCCAAACTCCCGAAGGCACAACGCGACAAAGTGAAGGACAAGGGAGGGTTCGTCGCTGGCCGGCTGAAGGACAACCGGAGGCGGCGGGAAAACGTCGCGAGCCGATCGATGCTGGCCTTCGATGCGGACCGTGCAAGCGTGGATTTCGTGGCAGCGTTCAAGACACAGTGCGCCTACGCCGCCTGCCTGTACACCACCCACAGCCACACCCCTGAGAATCCACGGGTGCGCATCCTCGTCCCGCTCACCAGGGATGTGAGTTCCGATGAATACGTGGCGATCACCAGGCACCTGGCTGCAAAGTGGGGTATCGACCAATTCGATGAATGCTCCTATCGCCCCCACCAGCTGATGTATTGGCCGACCACACCCTCCAACGGAGAATACGTGTTCGATCGCATCGACGGCCCGTGGCTGGATCCCGATGTGTTCCTCGCATCCCATCCCGATTGGAAGGACTGTTCTCTCCTGCCCACCTCGTCCCGCGAAAGCACAGTGCATACACCATCGGGCAAGATGCAGGAGGATCCGCTTGCGAAGGAAGGCCTCGTAGGAGCGTTCTGCCGTACCTATTACCCGATCCAGGATGCCATAGAGACATTCCTTTCACACATCTACGAACCCACGACCGTTGTTGACAGATACAGCTACATCCCCGCCGACAGCACCTCTGGGCTCGCGATCTATGAAGACAAGTTCGCCCAATCCTACCATGCCAGCGATCCCGCCTGTGGACGGAGGCTCAATGCCTTCGACCTGGTCAGGATCCACCATTTCGGCGATGACGATCCGATCAAGACCTTCAACGCCATGGCGGACCTTGCCAGCAAGGATGAGCGGGTGAATATGCTTATACTCGCCGAAAGGCAAGCCAAGGCAAAACAGGAGTTTCCCGCCGATGACGATGGTGAAGAATGGAAGAAGGGCCTGGTACGAGAGAAACGCTCGATGGTCCTGATGAACTCGCTGCACAACCTCAAGCTCATCCTCGAACACGACAAGGCCTTGCAAAACATCGCATTCAACCAGTTGCTGGACGCCATCGAGATTACCGGAGAGGTTCCCTGGCAGCATCCGTCCCGGTTCTGGCGCGATGCTGATGACTCGCAGCTCATCAGCTACATCGATGCCAACTACGGGACCTTCAGCTCGCGCAACTACGATATCGCAATCTCCAAGGTAGCCGACGACCGCTCCTACCATCCCATCCGCCAATACTTCGACGCACTCCCGGCTTGGGACGGCAAAGTGCGGGCCGAGTTGGTATTCATCGACTATCTCGGGTCCCCCGACACCCTCTATACCAGGAGCGTCACCCGAAAGACCTTGTGTGCGGCATACAAGCGCGTTCTCACCCCGGGGTGCAAGTTCGACAGCATGCCGGTGCTCTGCGGTCCCCAGGGTATCGGCAAGAGCACCACCATAGCAAAGCTCGCAGGCCCCTGGTACTCCGACAGCCTGCACCTGAGCGACACCAAGGACAAGACGGCTGCGGAGAAGCTGCAGGGCTACTGGATCATGGAGGTCGGCGAGCTGGCAGGGCTGAGGAAAGCCGAGACCGAGACCCTCAGGTCTTTCATCTCGCGCCAGAACGATATCTTCCGTGCAGCCTATGGTCGCCGGACAACCCCCCATCCCCGCCAGTGCATCTTCATCGGCACCACGAACGCACAGAGCGGATATCTGAGGGATACCACAGGCAACCGGCGCTTCTGGCCGGTCAACACCCCCGGCAGCAACACCAAGCGTCCCTGGGAGATGGGCGACGATGAGGTAAAACAAATCTGGGCTGAGGTCAAATGTCTCGTTGAGGCAGGCGAGCAGCTGTATCTGGAGCCCGAGGTCGAAGCCATGGCGAAGGACGAGCAGCTTGATGCGCTTGAAGCCGATGAGCGCGAGGGAATCGTAGCCGACTACCTGGCCACCACACTCCCATCACGGTGGGAAGCAATGGACATCGGAGAGCGGAGGTCCTATCTCGACGGCTTCGGCTTCGTCGACGGCAAACCTTCGGGGGAGTGCGTCCGGACCAAGGTGTGCACCATGGAGATCTGGTGCGAGTGCTTCGGCCGGGAACGCTCCATGCTCAGGCGCGGGGACTCCAACGAGATCATCGCAATACTGCTCAAGCTCGGGTGGGTGCGCAAGGAGGCCAAGGAGCGTCTTGCACTGTACGGACCCCAGTTCGTATTCACTCCGCCGGTAGTCCAAGAGGTTCTTGGGAACTAGCGACTCTCTGGGGAACAGCATGACAACTGTTCCCGTGTTCTTGCCGCGGCAACGAGTACAAGCGTGGTAACACATCATGACTCGTTGCCGAATATACAATTATGGAGGATTTGTTCTTATGTTCCTGAAATACTATAAATCATCAATATCATTACTATATAGGGAGAAGACCAGCGCGGCATGCCCGTATACGCATATTCACGCGTATAGGGGTTTTTCGGCTCTTGGGTACGGCGTTCGGAACAACCGCATGGATTGCATTTGCGGGAGCGCCATATGAGCGGTGAAATCTACAGCAAGGCATACATCGCCCGATGCCACAGGACGCTCAAGGAATGGGGGGCTCCTTTGGATGGTTGGTTGGTTCTCAACACCTACGATTGCCTCGAGGAAGCGGATGAGCTGTTCACCTGCGAGCTGTGCGGATGCACGCAGGTGCGGTTCGTGCATGAAATGGAGCACCGGCAATATTTCGAGCGAATCTCGGTGGGGTGCATCTGCGCAGGGATCATGGAAGACGACATCCTTGCTGCGAAGGAACGCGATCGCCTTATGAAGAACCGGGCGAAGCGTCGGAAGAACTTCCTGAAGCGGCTATGGGATAAAACACTCGATGGGGCATATGTCCTCAGGTATCGGGGCGAACTTCTCAAGATAAGCGAAAGCCATGTCCACCCCGGGCACTTTACGGTCAGTCTGGGCAACGACTGCACATCGCAACACAAGGGAAAACCGATCACAAACTTCTTGTCGGCAGTCCATGCGGCGTTCAATCTGATCGATCCTGCAGAGGAGGCTTGGCATGCTTGAGAAGGAGATCGAGTTGCAGCTGGTGATGGCTGTGAAAAAGATGGGAGGCCGGGCGGTGAAGTTCACCAGTCCGGGCTTTGACGGGATGCCGGACCGATTGGTGCTGCTGCCTGGCGGTCGGTGCGGCTTTGTGGAAGTGAAGGCCCCGGGCAAAAGGATGAGGGCACTCCAACGGGTAAGGCATGAAATGCTGAAGGCCCTGGGGTTCAAGGCATACGTGCTGGATGCAAGAGAGCAGATAGAGGAGATCATCAATGAAATTAGTCATTGAATGCGATTGGTGCAAAAAGAAATTTGAAAGGGAAAAATGGAATATCAAGAAACACAACTTTTGTTGCCGGACGTGCATGCATGATTTCAGCAGCAAGATAAAAAACCCTGACGGATATCATACGTTGAAGGATCTAAGCAAAGCAGGTGAAACGCTCAGTAGGCTTAACAAGATACTCAACCTTACCAGAATGACACCTGCAACCAGAGAAAAACTACGCCAAGCGCGGCTTGGGTCAGGTGAGGGGAAAACCTATGCGAAACGTTATGGAAGACATGAGCATAGGGTTGTCGCTGAAGAAATCCTTGGCAGGCCTCTCAGGAAAGGTGAGGTAGTCCACCATATCGACGGGAATCGCCGGAACAATAATCCGGGTAATCTGAGAATCTTTGCCTCCCAGGCGGAACACGCAAGATTCCACAATGAGTTAAACAAAGTGCTCGCAATGCTGGAGAGTTGAGAAGATGAAATATACCCCACATGCATACCAAACATTCGCCACAGAATTCATCGAAAGCAATGCCATCTCTGCCATATTAATCGCGTGTGGACTTGGCAAGACGATCATCACCCTGACGGCGGTGCAGAACCTCCTCTTCGACTCCTTCCTGGTACGCAAGGTACTGGTCATCGCACCCCTTCGGGTTGCAAGGGACACGTGGCCGGATGAGATCGGCAAGTGGGATCACCTGGGGGATTTGATCCCATCAGTGGCCGTGGGAAGTACAACTGAGCGCCTTACAGCACTCGAACGCAAGGCTGACCTGTACATCATCAACCGCGAAAATGTGCAGTGGCTGATCGAGGAGTCCGCCCTGCCCTTCGACTTCGACATGGTGGTCATCGACGAGCTCTCATCGTTCAAGAACCACCGCTCCAAGCGTTTCAGGGCTCTGATGAAACGCCGCCCGATGGTCCGCCGCATCGTGGGCCTGACCGGCACCCCGGCCAGCAACGGCTTGATCGACCTGTGGGCACAGTTCAAACTTCTGGACAAGGGTGTGAGATTGGGGAGATTCATCGGAGCCTACCGTGATGCGTACTTCAAGGCCGACAAGCGAAGCGGCCATATTGTGTTCAGCTACAAACCAGCCCCCGGTGCGGAGGAACGGATCTACCAGGCAATCGAGGACATCACCATCTCAATGAAGGCACAGGACCATATCAGGATGCCCGAACTTGTCACCAACGAGTATCGTGTCACCCTCAGCGATGATGAGCGCTCTGCCTACGAGAAGCTTCGCAAGGAACTGGTCCTTGATGCCTCGGGGGGCCAGGTTACTGCTGCCAATGCTGCAAGCCTGTCTGGCAAACTGCTGCAGCTGGCAAACGGTGCTGTATACACCGACGAAGGGATGACGATCGGCATCCATGACCGAAAGCTTGATGCATTGGAGGATCTCATCGAAGCAGCGAACGGGCAGAGTGTCTTGGTTGCCTATTGGTTCAAGCATGACCTGGCGCGGATCACAGGGAGACTGGAGAAGCTGGGCTTATCGTTCTCCAATCTGGACTCGAGTGAGAGCCTGTTGAGATGGAATAAGGGGGAACTGCAGGCCGCTCTGATACACCCAGCCTCCGCCGGGCACGGATTAAATCTCCAAGGCGGAGGGAGCTTCCTGATCTGGTTCGGCCTGACCTGGAGCCTCGAGCTGTACCAGCAGACGGTGGCAAGGCTGTGGCGTCAGGGGCAACAGTCCGAGACCGTGGTGGTCCAGCACATCATCACCGACAAGACCATAGACGAGCACATCATGAGAGTCCTCTCGGGCAAGGCAGAGACCCAGGATGCATTGATCGAGGCGGTGAAGGCCGAACTTGAAGGGGGCCCTCAATGACCGAGGCAAGCATGAGACAGCTGGCAGCAGCAATCGTGGAACGGGCGGTATGGGACTGGCAGAAGGCGGTAACCCAATTGGAGGACAATCCCGACTACCAGCATGCATGGGCAGCAAAGGATGAGATCGAAAGATTCTTCGAGAGCGAGTGGTTTGATTTCCTGTGCGACATCAACCCCGACTTCACCAAGATTCACCTACAGGAGATGAGAGCATGAACGCAAAGGAATATCTGTCCCAGGCATGGTATCTGGACAAGCGCATCAAGACCAAGGAACGCCAGATCGACTGGCTCAGAAGCCATGCCGCCTATGTCTCCCCCAAGATCTCGGACGAACCCAAGGTTGCAGTTTCGGGCAGACGGTCTCCAGTTGAGGAGGCGGTGGTGCGCATCACCGAGTTGGAGAATGAGATCAACAGCAGCATCGCAAATCTGATGATGCTGAAACAGGAAATCGGGAAAGCGATCAGGGGCATCAACAACATGGAGTGTGAGACGCTGCTGGAGATGCGGTACCTCACCTTCCTTGCCTGGGACCAGATCGCATCCCAGCTGGACTACAGCCAGGACTATATCTACCACCTGCATAGAAAGGCGCTGGGGTTGGTGAAGGTTCTGTGATTCCGATGACTCCTCCCGCAAGATACGGCAATCTCCCATAGGTTCATTTCTGTGGGAGTGCATCACAAACCTGGAGCAAAAATTTGTAATTTCTCACTAGACTCATAGGAAGGTAGCATTATGACACCTTGCTGATTGCCTAAAATAGGTGTGCGCTTTTCGAGAATTGTAATTATCAAAAACTTGATGCAATATTGAGGCAACTCTCAGCTTCTTATCTGCTGCATGGCCGCAATCAAAGTCTCTCCCAATTACCGTAATAATCGATATAGTAAAATATATTGCCAACAAAAAATTCCTTGTCCATATAAGTGATGTACCCATCCAAACTAATAGAGGTCAGGGAGTCTTTTGGAATCGGAATCGCCTTAATTTGCTCCCCGTATGAATTAAGGAGCTGCTCGACATCGCTCTGACGATATTGGTTGATATTTATGAGGCAATCCTTTGTTACATCATATTTCAGTTCAATATTCACTTTGTCTTTCTTTGAATAGGAATCGGTTTCCCATTCGTAACTTATGCCTTTCGGATTTATAGTAAACCTATTGAGAAAATTGGTTGCAGTGGTCTCGAGCTCATATCGTGTCTTTTGTTCTGCTTGTTCCGCTTCATATTTTGCTTGTTCTGCTTCATAGGCATCCAACTCAACGAGCGTTATCTCGACGCTGGCCGCTTCTTGTTTAAACTTTTCATCTTCGGCTAGCAGGGATTCTAAAAAACCATTGACAACTTTCTCGCTATTCTCTTCAATCGTCCGCAGTTCAGAAGTAGTTCGAGCATCATCATGCAATCTTTTTAAAGTGACCTGTTGGTCTCCTCCTATTGCTCCAAGAATCGAGACTACCTCCCAACCATGCTGACCAAGGATATCTAAATCCTTTTCAAAACTTGTAGCTCCTTGAGCGGTTTTACTGATACCTTGATCCCAGTATGCCATCGTCTTGCTTCTCAATTCGGAAAAATATGTCTTCCCAAACGATACTACTAGGTATTCAAATTGATTCTCACTAACAGCAAACAGGCACGAACAGGCTATACCTATCACAAGTAAAAGGACGATTAATCTCTTCATGAACAGCTTTCTCCAAATTGAATAATTATCTCACAGATTACTTAAATTGAAAGCCTTTGAGGTTTGATTTTTAGCTATTGGCTATGTTTTTCAAGATTCATTACATTTCTGGTGCTTAATACTCAAAGATACAAATTCATCTCACAACCGCACGTACCCAAACAGTTGGCCGATGTGTTCTTGCATTTCATCGTCAGTACAAGGAACAGTACACCTGTTGTTCCCAGGTTCCCACCAAGGCAACAGGCACAAATGCGGTTACAGGGCATGAATCATTGGTATGAAAACAATTGTCTAGTATCTGTTCCTATGTTCCTGAAATATCCAATGGCATAAATAGCAGTAATATATAGGGGGAAATACCAGTGCAATATGCCCGTATACGTATATTCACGCATATAGGAGTTTTTGAGTGCTTGAGAACGCGATCGGGAACAGGTGCCTGGACTGCTCCGTAGAACCCCTGTACCGTTGAAACCAATCGTTAAATTATCAGAAAATAACAGTTGTGCTCAGTAGGCCTTCCGCGATACTGTACACTCAGACAAGTCCATACAGAGCTCGGGAAACCCTCCCGGGCTTTCTTTTTGTCCCAAGGAGAACCCTCGATCCCCTACAAGCCGCTGCAATCGTACAGCCATGCAGGTTGCCCCTGGTTCACCAGTAGGAAGATTTAATGGATTAAATTCTTGCAACCGTATGCTGGGTGTGATACGTTGGCTTTCAAAAGAGGTAGAAATGAAAAAACCTTACATCCAGATAATTTTCCTCGTCCTGTTAGTTGCCATGTTTGTATCTTGCGAAACGTTAGCACTTGAAGGCAATGAATCGTCTACCGATTCCAGCGGATATTCAGCGAAACAGAAGGAAAATCCCGAAGCAAAGTTTTTAGGTACTTGGGTGTATTCTGACAAGAACTTTGGAGAAACTGCAAAAAAGCTTGGGATGAAGGGCTGGCCTTCTGATTCAAGACTTGAACTCGCCTTTTCGTTCGGATTAGAGAGTAAGGGCACTTTGTCCAAAATCACCTCGGCCTACGGTAGCGAAACTGAAGAGAAACAAGATTTCATCTGGTATATCGATACATTCTATGACAACCAAGTCTGGGCCATCATGCAAGACAATACTGCCGAAAGATATGCCCTTCTCTACGAGAATGAATTGTTCCTGACAATGAATGACAAAGATGTGGGGACGTTGTTCCTTGCAAGGAAGCAGCAAGGAGAAATCCAGCAATAGCACCTTGAAACCAAACGTTAAATTATCAGAAAATAACAGTTGTGCTCAGTAGGCCTTTCGCGCTACTGTACACTCAGACAAGTCCATACGGAGCTCGGGGAATCCTCCCGGGCTTTCTTTTTGCCCCAAGGAGACCCCTCGATGCCCTACAAGCCCAAGCGACCGTGCAGCCACCCAGGCTGCCCACGCTTAACCGAAGGTCGGTACTGCGAGGAGCATGCGAAAGAGGCTGCGAGGACCTACGAGCGCAACCAACGGGATCCCGGCACCCACAAGCGTTACGGTTCATCCTGGAGGAAAGCCCGCAAGAAGTTTCTTGACGAGCATCCCTTCTGTGAGCTGTGCCGAAGGCAGGGAAGAACGACACAGGCTACACTGGTCCACCACATCAATGCCGCCAGACAGGGCGGCACGGATGACGAGGAGAACCTCATGGCCCTGTGTGCAAGCTGCCATTCCACCCTCCACGGACGACAGAAAAATGATAGGTTGCACACGTAACTTTTCGTAGCACTTTGGAGGGGGCTTGCAAATCTCTACAGCATATAGGTTTACAACGTGCAGGGGCAATCACGCGTAAAAACGGGAATTCAAACGGGGTATTAACCCCCTCATAATCGAAGGCGGTGCAACATGGCAAAGGACGGTACCAACCGTGGCGGTGCCCGCGTCGGTGCAGGGAGGAAAAGCAAGGCTCTCTCAGAGAAGATCCACGAGGGCAGAGAGGCCCGCGTGGTTCAGCTGCCCGAGGCTCCCGAGCTGCAGGGCGCGGACATGCCTCCGGCCAAGTATTACATGACGGTGACCCAGAAAAGCGGTATCGAGCTCGATGCCGCGGAGGTCTACCAGGAGACATGGGACTGGCTTAAAGCCAGGCGGTGCGAAGAATTGGTGAGCAGCCAGATCATACACCAGTACGCGATGGCTGTAGCCCGCTGGATTCAGTGCGAGATGGCCGTCAGCGAATACGGCTTCCTCGCAAAGCACCCTACCACGGGTGCTGCGATAGCCTCTCCATACGTGGCGATGAGCCGCGAATACATGAAGCAGGTCAACCAGATCTGGTTCCAGATCTTCCAAATCGTGAAGGAGAACAACGCCTCCTCCTACCAGGGTGCGAACCCCCAGGACGACCTGATGGAAAGGCTGCTCACCTCCAGGCGCAGCCGCTAGGAAATCAAACAATCAAAGGAATTCAAACATGAGAAACCACCTCACATCCGAGAGTGTCTGCCAGGGACATCCCGACAAGCTGTGCGACTACATCGCCGACTCCATTCTCGATGCCTGCCTGTCCGTCGACGCGTATTCGCGCGTGGCCTGCGAGGTCATGGCCACCAAGGGCCGTATCATCGTCGCAGGTGAGATCACCAGCCGCAGCAGGATCAATGTGCGCGAGACGGTGAGAACTGCCCTTGCAGAGAGTGGCTACAATCCCAAGGATTTCACCATCAGCGTGTTCCTGCACAACCAGAGCTCCGATATCGCAGGAGGCGTCGACACTGCCCTTGAGGTCAGGGATGCCGACGGCAGCAAGGAAGAATTGGGAGCCGGGGATCAGGGCACGGTGTACGGATATGCAACCGACGAGACACCCACCTGCATCCCTTTGCCTCTTGAACTCTCCCACCGCATATGCAGCATCCTGGACAAGTGCAGGAAAAACGGCACCATCATGGGTATCCGCAGCGACGGCAAGGCCCAGGTTTCGGTCGAGTACGAGGATGGCATTCCCGTCAGGGTTGCCGCCGTCATCGTCTCGGTCCAGCACGATCGCGACAAGAACCTGGACAGCCTCAAGGCCGAGATCATCGAGAAGGTGCTCGAGCCCGCCTTCATCCACTTCCCCCTCGATGCGCGCACACGCATCCTCATCAATCCCTCCGGCCGTTTCGTCGAGGGCGGGCCTGCTGCCGATACCGGTCTGACAGGACGCAAGATCATGGTGGACACCTACGGGGGGCTGGCACTCCACGGAGGGGGCGCCTTCAGCGGCAAGGATCCCACCAAGGTAGACCGGAGCGGGGCCTACATGGCGCGCATGATCGCCAAGAACATCGTCTCAGCCGGCCTTGCCAAGCGCTGCGGGGTTTCGATCTCCTACGCCATCGGAAAGGCCGAGCCTGTTGCCGTGAATGTACACACATTCGCAACCGGCAGGGTTGATGATGCCAGGCTTGCCGAGGCGGTGCCCAGGGTGTTCAACCTCAAGCCCAAGGACATCATCGAGGAGCTGGGACTGCGCATACCGATGTACAACCTCACCTCCAATTACGGTCATTTCGGCAACGCCCTCTTTGCATGGGAGCAGGTGAGCGAACTGTATGCAAACATGCTCGAGAAAGAACTGGGAATCAACTGCTGAGAGGAAGCACACCATGAGAATACAGAAGATGCAACTGTCGGATCTAAATCCGGCAACATACAATCCGCGCAAAGCCCTCAAGAGCGGGGATCCCGAGTACGAGAAGCTGAAGCGGTCGCTCGAGCAGTTCGGCTACGTCGAGCTCATCGTGGTCAATGCCGCCAACGAC
>LVBG01000017.1 GCA_001603115.1 Spirochaetales bacterium Spiro_05 | reverse complement strand
AAAAAAAAGCATCAAGAGCTGCACCTGATGCTTTGCCTTTTCAGTCCCCTTTGGCTGCAAGGTCCCTGGGTATGTGAATCAGATGCTCCTCACTCTCCCGATAGAACGTTGCTATAAACCCGATGATGCTGACCAGACTACTTTCGGTCTTTTGTGCAAGATCCTCTGCAAGGGGTCTCATCTCATCCTTGAAGGCCTGAAACTTCACTTTCACCAGCTCATGGCTTGTAAGGGCTTGATCCATGGCTGCTATCACCCGCTGGTCCAACCCACCCTTGCCGATCATTACGATCGGCTTGAGTGGATGAGCCTGCGCCTTCAGAAAACTGCGTACACTGCTATTCATGAGCAGAGTATACTCAGTCCTTGTATTTCTGTGCAACTACGAAGCGCTTTACTTTCTTCGTACTTGTCATTTCAAGCGGTTCATCAACGACAGTTACCCGGGTGATCTTCTTGTAGGATTGCAGCTCCTTGTTCACCTCACCGATTATGCGCTGAATCCTCTCCTCAATCTTCTGCTTTGCCTGCTCACCATGCTCCTTGGTCATCTCATCTCGATACTTTTCCGCAGGATAGACCAAAGCCCGGATACCCTCGCTCTTGGTCTTCTTGTCCACCAGGTATCCAAGAACACAGATGGTGTCGATCTCGCTGTAGAGCTGGAAGTGATCCTCGATCTCCTCGGGGAAGACATTCTTGCCGCCATCGGTGACAATGATGTTTTTTGCACGACCGGTGAGATAGAGATAACCCTGTGCATCCTGATGACCCACATCCCCGGTATTCAGCCAACCATCACTGAGCACCTCATCGGTTGCCTCTTGGTTGTTGTAGTACCCTTGCATGACCATGGGTCCCTTGATATGAATGATACCATTGCCCTCGCTGTCCGGGCTGACAATCTTGACTTCAGTTTGCGGAATTTTCTTCCCCACCGACGTCTCTATGTATGCCTCGGTTGGGTTGAGGTGGGTGATGGGGCTGGTCTCGGTGAGCCCATATCCCTGCACAAAGTCTATGCCCAGCTCATTGAACATCTTGAATGTTGAGGCGGGAAGCGGGCCTCCGCCACTGATGCAGATGCGGTTCTTGTCCAAGGACAATTTCTTGAGCAAGAAGCCGAACATCTTCTTTCCGACATTCACTTTGAAGATTTTCTTCAGCAAACCGGAAACACCCATCAGAAAGCGAATGATCCCATACAGGACGACGCCCTTCTCTCTCACCCCGTTCATCAGGGCTGCAATCATCTTGTTGAAGAGCATCGGGACAGCAAGGAACATGGTAACCTCACCCTCTTTGAGCTCCTTGAGCACCTGACTGATAATCAGCTTCTTGCCGAAGACGATGGAAGCACCGACACTGATGGCCTCAAAGAAGACGGCCATCATGGTATAGGCATGATGGATGGGAAGGATGGCGTAGAAGACATCAGTCGGATACAGGGTCATATTGCCCTGGGCGAGATAGCAATCAGACACCAGATTCCGGTGGCTGAGCATAACACCCTTGGGTGTTCCCGTAGTTCCGCTGGTAAAGAGGATTGCCGCCGTATCTTCGCAATCGGCCTCGTGGCGCTTGGCCTTTTTTGCTTTGACATCAAGGACAAAGGGGTGCTCACTTCCCTCTTCCAAGCTTATGCGATCGGTAAGCCCCAGCTTGTTCTCTGCATCAAAACCTTCCAAGCGGTCTGTATCGGCAAACAGGATCTTGACGCCGGCAAACTCCATCAGTTTGGCCATATCCTTGTTGCTCAAGGTGCTGTCCAGGGGAACCACAATGGCTCCGGCATAGAGAATGCCGAGGTAAGCCATAGCCCACTCAGGGCTGTTCTTTCCGCTGACAGCAACCTTGCTGTCCTTGCCCACCCCTTTGGCGGCGAGGAAATTGGCGATGTTGAGAATATGGGCCTGAGCTTGTTCGTAGGTAAATGTCTCTTTCTTCGGCACAAAGGCTGTGAAACACTTATTCTGGGCGAAACGACTGACTGAGATCTCAAACATCTGCACTACAGTCGGCCACTGACCGTCAAACATTTTGCCACGGTATGCATCCAAGAAATCCCAAGGCATCGGGGAGTTTTTCGTAGTTGCCATCTTTCTTCTCCTCTTAACAGCACAGAATATGCAATCTTCTTATACTATAGGCAGAAGAACTGGGAAAAATCAAGATTATCATGACAGGTTTTCATAATGCGTAATAGTGTAATACAGCGGTCAGTGAGGCCCAAAACCCTCCCTTGCGTTGACCAAAGCGCAGGATGCGACTACAGTTTACGACGAGGTATCGTTGAGTATGCACATTTCCAGCTTTGATGATGTGGTCTTCTTCATGGAGAGTTTCACCAACTTAGAGAAGCAGACCGACCACTATACAACCCGGAACTATCGCCTGGACAGGATGATTGAACTCTTGCGCCATCTCGGCAACCCCGAGAGAGCATTTCGGAAGATCCACCTTGCTGGATCAAAAGGAAAGGGCTCAACAGCCAGCTACCTTGCCTGTGCACTCTCCACCCTCGGGTACAAGACCGGGCTCTACCTTTCCCCCCATCTGGTCGATTACCGGGAGCGGTTCACGCTCGCCGGAACCTTCTTTGGCGAGGAGTTGCTGGTGGAAACCGGCAGGGTTTTGCAGCACAAGCTCACCAACTTCTCCTTTTCCGACCAATGGGGGGAAACACACCCCACCACCTTCGAATTGTTCACCGCATACGCCTACTTGCTTTTCAAAGCCGCAGGATGCTCTTGGGCAGTCATAGAGACAGGGTTGGGAGGACGGCTCGATGCCACCAACACCATTATCCCACAAGCCTCGGTGCTCTGCCCTATAGAGCTTGAGCATACCAAGATCCTTGGGAACACCATTGCCCAGATAGCATCTGAGAAGAGCAAGATCATCAAGGAAGGGGTGCCGGTGTTCATCGGCTATGAGGAGGATGAGGCCTTGGAGGTCTTCCTCTCTGAGGCGAGAGCCCAGAAAAGCAAGGTCCATCTGCTCAGTGATGAGCTTCTCTCCCTCTCCAGTGAGACGACAAAAGAAGGAGAGGCTGTAACGTACCAGTGGATAGACGGCAGGAAAGAGGAGCTGTTGCTGGCCATGCGCGGACAGGTCCAGGCACAAAACAGCGCCCTTGCCCTCCTAGTGCTCAGGACGCTTGGACTGTACGAGCCGCGCATCCTCCCTTCTTTCGCCAAGAACCAGATCCCCGGTCGCTTCCAGCAACTGAGCTCGGAGCCTCCCCTGTATGTGGACGGGGCCCATACCCATCATTCGCTCGCTTCCTTGCTCTCCTCTTTCTCCCACCTGCACCCCGGGCCGGACAACACCGTCATCTACGGAGCTCTTGAGGACAAGGATCATACCCATATGGTAAGTCTGGTGCTCGAGCATTTTTCCACCATCATCGTGAGCAAACCCGGCAGTTATAAGAAAAGCGACATCTCGATGCTGCGGGCACTGTTTGAACAGCAAGCGGCTGCCAGCTCAAAGCCTGTACGCATCTACCTGATCGAGGACAACGGGGAGGCCCTGAAACAAGCCTATGCCCTTACTCCCAAGCATGCCGCCATCTTGGTGTGCGGCTCCTTCTATCTGGCCGGAGGAGTAAAGGCAGCATACGATGAAACAAAGGAGCACTATGAGTCTCAACTGGCGTGAAATTGCCCTGATTCTCGAGGAGTTGCCCCTTCTCGACAGTTCGCTTCAGCAAACGCTGCAGCATGACTTCCACTCCCTCAGCTGGCAGTTCTACCACCCGCAGGTCGGTCGCTGGACGCTCTATACTGAGTTCGGCACCCCATTCAGCCGCTTGCACATGCTCACTGAATCAATCCAAGTGAGCCAGCGGGGGAAAACGGCCAAGCTGCAACGCTTCATCCAGTTTTGCAGGGCGAACCTTGAAGGATCGAAGGTGGTCGGATTCAGACAGGCCGGCTCCGATCGTCTGGTGCAGCTTACCTTGGACAACCATGGAAGAATTCTCTTCCTTTACCTGCGCTTCTACAGTGGTCCAGGTGCGAATGTCATCGTCACCGACAGCGAGCACACCATACTCGACCTACTGTACCGCCGACCCGGTCGAGGTGAGCAGAGTTCAGGCACCTTCCTCATTGCCGAAGACCAGGATGTGATGAATGACTCATTCACCGTTCGCCCTCGAAATGAGCTCTCGTTCAACCGGCAAATCGAGCAAGAGTACGGCAATCAGAGCAATATCCTCACCTACGAGCAGCTCCTGTCCAAGGTGGAAGCAAAACGCGATCGTGATCTGAAGACCCTCAGCAGCACCCTAGCCAGCCAGATGCGCACGATCAAGGCACAGGAAGGCTATGAGCTATGGAAGAAGAAAGCAGACCTCCTGAGTGCAAACCAACACCTGCTGGACGGCAGGAAGTCCAGCATCGAAGTCGAGGACTGGGAAACACAGAGCCTGCTTACCATAGAACTGGATGAGAAACTCAAGGCAAGGGAGAACATCCTCCTCTACTATGAGAAGTACCAGAAAGCCAAGGGGACCTATGAGAATGCCCTTGGGGAAATGGAAAAAGCGAAAGAGGCTTTGGCCCGGGAAGAACAGCGTTATGCACAGTTGCTCGATCCCATGCTGGAAAAAGAGGAGGCAATCCGTACTTTCAAGAAAGAGCTGGCCAGCATCCCCAGTCAGGCTGATTCAACACAGAAGAGTCCGGGCTTGGTCATCCAAAGCGGTCAGTTCACCTTGTTGGTAGGTCGAAACGCAAAGGAGAATGATGAACTGCTGCGCCACCATGTAAGGGGCAATGACTACTGGATGCACACCCGTGATTTCCCCGGAGGGTATGTCTTCATCAAGTTTGTGAAAAACAAGAGCGTCCCGCTGGATGTCCTCTTGGATGCTGCCAATCTGGCCTTGGTGTTCAGCAAAGCCAAGAGCCAGGGAAAGGCCGATCTCTATTACACCCAGGTAAAACACCTTCGGCGTCCCAAGGGAGGCAAAACCGGCCTGGTATTGCCGACCCAGGAGAAAAACCTGTCGGTTGTACTGGACGAAAGCCGTCTGGCACGATTACTTTTGGAGGATGAACATGCTTGAACCACGCCATCAGGTGATATTCTACCCAGAAGATCCGGCCGCACTCTCCCAAGCTACCCGAACCAGGACCTCCCCTGTTCACCTTTCTACGCTTCCCTCAGCCTTGCTCTGCCCCCATGCATCCTACGACATGAGCCTTCAAGCCCTGCACAACAGCTTCGCACGTGCCGCAGGTTTGCATCCCAACCTGGTGGTGGTGCTCGTTCCTCTGCACCAGGAGGTGCTGATGTGTGACGAGCCTGCCTTTCTTTTCAGTCAGAAGGGAGAGGGCATGGTCATAGGGGGAAACACCATCAGGTTTGCCACCGACCTGCTTGCACAACTCCAGGTGCGGTATACGCCGCACTTGGCACTGGAAGAGAGCTATTTCGAGGAAGAGAGCGCTTTTGAGCTCACCCTTCCCTTCATCAACTCGTATTTGCCGGATACACCCGTTCTTGGCCTTGCAGTAGGGGCCTGTGCCAAGCCTCAACTGGAGCTATTGGAGCACCTGCTTGCCTCAATCACCGACTATGAGGAGCAAACGTTGTTCATCGTCAGCAGCAATGCCAACGCCCTGCTTCCCAATGATGTAGCTGCCGAGCATGCACAACATCTTGGCGAATGTTTGCGTCGTGGCGACTCTCTGTTGGAAGCACAGCAGCACCACCTGTTAAGCTGCTGCAATCTCCCATCCCTTGAGGCTATCAGGCGCCAGAAGTGGGCCACCCAGAGATGGGACATAAACTCCTGGTTCTGCAAAGGCCAGGAGTATCCTCATCCCGTGGTGGTTGGGGAAGGAAAAGAAAAAATCGTATGGCACCTCAGTGCCAGCTTAGGAGAGATGCATGTCTGTGAAACGAACCTTTGACCACATGATCGAGGGAACCATGATGCGCTGCATCACCATCGCACCCCAAAATGTCGAGCTCCCCTCCTATCTCTTGCAAGGGGAGAAAGAGAAGGGGTACCTCTATGATGGGGAGAATCTGCAGAGTTGGTACTGGAAAGGCATCACCATCGTTGACGGGGAACGCTGTCTCTATTTCGACCAGCTCGATCTTTTCCCCTTCGCCGAGATTGCAACCAAGAAGCGCGACAAGGCCCTGATCTGGGTACGCCGACTTGCAGATGCACTTTCTCGTCTCAGTTCCGATTTTCTCGACCTGAGCAGCGGCATTCTCCCGCTGTGGAGAGTGTGGGGCGTTGAGGATGGCAGACTCCTCATCCTTCCCCAAACCCTCGGAGACCTCTTCTCTTCCACTGCAGAGGAAGAGGAACGCTACCAGAACATATCGGCTTGGGTGCATCATGGCATCCACACCCCGTTCACCCTGTGCGACCAAATGGGGCAGTTGCTCTACTACGCTGCCTTGGGCTTCGCTCCCTTCGCCGACCGCTTGACGCGCGAGGACTCATTCAGACCCCTGCCCATCACCAGTACCCAAACCCAGCTGCCCGCATCTACCGCTCATTTCATTCATGCAACGCTTACGCTGAGCCTTACCCGCCAACGGGATGCTGCAGGAAACAGGGAGAGCCAAAAAGCACTCTCCACTTTCCTTGCCCAAACTGAGGAGCTTCAATGGAATCTTCCTGCTCTGCAGCAAGCATCCACGCGTGAGAAATATCTTTCCATTGAAGCGTGCGAAAAATTCTTGGATGGACAGGCCAAACGTGCCAATCGCAAGATTTTCTGGAGAAAGAAAGGTTGGATTGTGATCACTGTTGTCCTGAGCATCGGAGCAATCGCCTGGTTCACGACCAGCCGCATACAGTTGGCTCTCACCCCACCCTACACGGCCGGTATGGGACAAGTGCAGGTGATCGAGGAGTACTATGCGGGGCAGAATGCTCTGGATTTGCAGAAGATGGAAGCATCGCTTGCAAAGGGAACGAAGAATCCTGTCTCGATGGAAGTCACCAACCTCTTTGTAACCCGGCAGACTCGCCAGGCCTATGAGGGGATAAACAGCCAGGTGGACCCCAACCGTTGGATCTCTGAAGGCAAGCCGCCTTTGGCGGAAGGGACCTTCCTCTACGGCGTCGCCGATCTTGAGGTGGTCCCGTTGGATGCAACCACTTTCATGGCCGCCGGAACGCTCTTCACCCCCTACTCATACACCGATGAGGGTGTACAACAACAAGGCTCTGAAGGAATTCCCATCTTTCTTTACAAAATCCATCAGCAGTTCACCGTGGAAATGGGCAAGCGTGGGTGGTATGAGATAACCAACATCAAAGCGGTGAACGTAGAATTTCTCCAGCAGCTGATTGTGCCTACCCAGAAAAGGTTTTGAGATACGCTTCGATGAGAGCGTGGATATCTTCCTTGTCGGAGGGGTCCTTCCAGACAGCTTCGGCAAAGCTACGGAAGAACGTGAGCTGCCGTTTCGCATAGAAGCGGCTGTTTCTTTCTATCTGGTCGGCGATGAGCGAGCGAGACCACTCCCCGTGCTCACGGGCCTGGAAAAACTCCCGGTATCCGATACCCTGCAATCCAGGCCAAGAAGCCTGAGCTCCCATTCTGATGAGTGACCGGATTTCCTCTTCCAAGCCCTCGTCAAACATCGTCTTGATGCGCAGACCAAGACGCTCCCGAAGCACTTCTGCCTCTCGTTGCAACCCGATGATCAAAGGTTGCATGCCGTTGCGCTTCTCACTGGGAATGCTGAAACTGGAGAGGGGTCTTCCACAGGTTTCCCACACTTCCAAAGCACGGGATATCCGATAGATATCAGAGCTGTGGATACGGGCAAAGGAGACAGGATCCACCCGCTTGAGGTACTCATAGGCCCAAGCTCTTCCATTCTGCTCGATTTGGCTGGCGATGTGATCGCGGATGAGCTCATCACTGGGAGGAGCTTCACTGAGTCCGAAGAGAAAGTGTTTGAAGTAGTAAGCGGTCCCCCCGCACACCACCGGCACCTTCCCTGCACTCCAGATTTCCTGGCAGGCCTGATCGGCCTGTTCGATGAAATCTCCTACAGAGAACTGCTGCCATGGGTCTTGGATGTCGATCAGATAGTGCTGTATCGCAGCCTGTACCGACTGGTCCGCCTTGGCAGAACCGATGTCCAGATACCGATATACTTGGATTGAGTCTGCATTGATAACAGAAAACCTCTGCGGATCAAGATCCAGCAGAAGTTCTGTTTTCCCGACCCCTGTCGGGCCGAAGATGAAAAGAATAGGTTTGGTGAAATCAGGCTTCTTCAGAGGCTTCGAAATGGATTTCACCTTTGAGAGCTCTGGTGAGAACCTCACTGACGATTTTCCCATTGTTCTCCTCAATCTCTTTTCCGCCACACCCAGGATTACTCAGGATGTTAGCTTCCTTGATTGCCACGCAGGTAATTTGGTAGATATTGCCCTCATAATCAATAAGGCTATTCAATGGAATGCTCACCGTTCAACTCCTTGTCAATCTGCAGAACAACTCTCTGCAACTTTCATATCATAAAGATTTTTCAGCTTAATGTACAGACCTTACAACACATACCGATAGCCAAGACGCACGTACTGGGCGAGCATCTTGTCCACATAGGGATCAGAGGCATTGCCGTCAGAGTAGATCCAGGGCAGAGAGGAGGCCTCGGCAAACAGAATGCCATGACGGCCAACAAACTCGTAGGTGAGTGAGAGCACGCCGCCCAGACCCAAGGCTCGATACCCATCCTCCTGCCAGCCGCCTTGCGCCTTGACCCCCACGCCCACCACCACCGGGTTGAGCTGGTGGAACCGATAGAGAAGATGAGCGGAAAGTGCGCTGTTTTGCAACCATGAGGGGGCCGCTGTCTGCACGGTGGGAAGGGAGAGCACCAGGTTCTGCTCAAACCCCTTGGTCAGAAACCCCACCTCCACCGAGCTCGCCGCCAGGTTCTGTGAGACCCCAAGGTAAGGCTTGGCTCCCAATGAAGCGAGAATGAGCGGCAAGATAATAAGCAAGAGAGCACATCGCCTAGTGTACTTCACGCTTCTGCACCTCCGCAATGATGATATCTGCAACCTGCTGTGGACCAAGATCCGAGGTATCGATCACCAAGTCGGCGATGCTCGTGTCACTGTTGTCGATAGCATAGAGGCGCAGATAGCGCTTGCTGTCATTTGCATCACGACGCTGGGTCTGTTCCATCCGCTCAGCCAGACTCCCCCCCTCGCGTTCGGTAATCCTTCTGGCGCGCTCCTCGCTGCTTGCCGTAAGATATACCTTGAGGTCAGCTTCCTTGAGCATCCAGATTGCCAAACGACTGCCCAGAACACAGTTCTCTTCGGATAAGGCCATCTCCACCTGGCGGCGGTCTACCTCAAGATCATACTCATCGGTCTGTTCAGCCAACTTGCAGAATGTCCAGAACTCAATGCCCTTCTCATCGCTGAGCGTTCGGAAGGTGAAGTTGATCATTGGGTAGCCCAATCGGTCGGCCACCAGCTTGCTGACCGTCGTATTGCCGCAGCCACTTTTCCCACTAATTGCGATGCGCACCCTTGCCCCCGTCACTCGATATTTCGGATCTGTTCACGAATATTCTCCAAGCTGTCCTTCATGGCCACCACTTGGATGTTGAGCTCCACCATCTGGCTCTTGCTGCCGATGGTGTTGATCTCCCGGTTCATCTCCTGGCAGAGAAAGTCCAGGCGCTTGCCAACCGGCTCATCCAGCTCCAGCAAGGCAAAGTACTCTTTCAGATGCACTGCCAGACGCTTGATCTCCTCGTTCACCGAATATTTCACCAACATCACCGCAACCTCAGAGAGTATGCGGTTCTCATCATAGTGCTGATCACCAAGCATCTCGTCAAAACGAGAGCGCAGATTTTGCTTGAGCAAGGCCTCAAGCTCATCTGCATGGCTCTGTATGACCAAAAAGCCCGCCTCAAGCCGCTTTCCCAGACTGAACAGATCAGCCTTGGTGGAAGCCCCTTCCCGCTCTTTGCTTGCCGAGAATTGGGCCAATGCTTCCCCAAGGGTAGCGAAGAGCACCTGCCGATATCGCTCGCTGTCATTGCCTTTCAGGCTGGTAAGCACTCCTTCGCTTCCCAAAAAGTCAGAGAGCTGGGGTTTGAGAGCCTTGCCGGAGAGCGCTCCAATGGAGCTGAAGGCCTCGCTGTACTTCTGTACTGCCACCGGGTCGATGTATAACTCGATGTCACTGACCAGGTTCTTCACCCGGATGTTCACTTCAATATGGCCTCGGCTTGCTTTCTCGCCCAGGCGTTTGTCTATCTCAATCTCAAAGGGAGAGAGGATGTAAGGAATGTTGTGATTGATATCGAGATAGCGGTTGTTGTAAGACTTCAGTTCGACGGCAAGCTGGAACTGCTCACCAACTGACTCACTGAAGCCATATCCGGTCATGCTTTTCATGAAAGACTCCTTCGAAACGCAGCAATACGAGGCCCGATCGGGCGGTTATTGCCCGCACCCATGGTAATACACAACCACCTCTCTTGCAACCACAGGCAAGCGAGCTCTACACAAGCTTGGTCATCTTTGGCGTACGCAACCAACCTTTCTTTTGCTTGGGGCTGTGCGTGCACCGCCTCGAGCAAGAGCGTGCTCGGATCTTCCAGAACGGACCCATCATTTCTTGCAGAAGCGTAGGTGCTCTGGATGATCAGGGCATCACTTTGGACCAAGGCTTGAGCAAAGGAAGAAAGCAAAGCTTTTGTGCGACTTGCTGTGTGCGGGCAAAAAATCACCAACAGTTTCCTTCCAGGGTATGCAAGCCTGAGCTCTTCAAGGGACGTGAGGATCTCACTTGGGTGATGAGCATAATCATCCACATAGACAACGCCCTTCTCATCAGCCAACACTTCAGTCCTTGCCCTGCATCCGGGATAGGAAGGCAGCTGCATCATCAGCAGGCTCGCCAAGGAAGGAAGCACCTCGTCGGTCAGCAGACCCTTGTCCTGCAGATAGAGCTTGGGCTTGGGACGGTCCAGCAGCATGGCCATAGCAAGCACCACTGCACCGACATGATCCAAAATGAGTGCACGTGCCCCGACGGTAAGGGAAAACGAAGAGTCGGGAAGAAGTGAGAGGGAGATCTTGCCCTCTGGACGCGCGAGGATCTGAAAGGGTCCGGAAGCGGTATACCCATACTCCATGATGGTCAGATCGCTTCTCGTCTGATGGGCATAGGAGAGCAGTTCTCTCGTACCAGCATCGTCTGAGCACCCGATGAGGATGCCTCCCCTTCCAAGCTTGTCCACCAATCGGCGAAAACTCGCCATGACTGCAGCCAGATCGGGAAAATAGTCGGGGTGGTCATATTCAATGCAGGTGACCAACACCCCTCTGAGGTGGTAGGAGAGAAAGTGATCCTGATACTCGCAAGCTTCAAAGAGCGCACACTCCCCACCTTGGTAGAGAGAGATCTCCTGGTTGACCATACTTGATCCGTACAGAGCATAGAAAGGAAACTCTTGTCCACTTGCACCGGCCAATACATGGCTGGCAACTGAGCAGGTGGTGGTCTTCCCATGGGTGCCTGCCACTGCATAGCTGTCCTGCATCGAGCTCAGGAGAGCAAGAAACTCAGGATATGAGTAAAGGGGAATCTGTTTGGCTTGGGCTGCCTGAAGGATGGGGATGCTTCTTGCATAGGCACTGCTGTGGATGACACACGTCGTAGAGCTGGGCAGAAGGGAATCCGAGAAGCCTACATCGATTCCGATGTCCGTTCTTTGCAAGGAGAGATCGGTAAGGAAGGTCTCTTGTATGTCACAGCCTCGGACAGAGGCTCCCAGACGCAAAAGAAGAAGAGCCAAGTTGGCCATACCGGTCCCCTTGATTCCAACCAGATAACAGCGCTCTTCGCTCAATCTCACAGTCTGTTCTCCCTCTGATGGTATAAAAAAAGACTGTCACCGAGGACAGTCTCTCTTCCAAGGAAAACCCTTAGTTGGCTGCTACAGCCTTGAGGTGTGCATTGCAAGGCTTGCAGACCTTGGCCTTCTGGCCTTCGATCGTTACTTCGTACATTACCTTGACCTCGGTTCTCTTGCAAACGGGGCACTGACCACGTCCATGGTTTACCTCGCTCCTGATCCCACTGCCTCTATGTGCTTTGGACATATACTCTACTCCTTACAGGTTCAAACGTTCTACCGTTTGACTATATAGTGGTCGTCTAGGTGTGTCAAGTAGCGTTTCATCAGAGCGTTATGCTGGCTCCCAAGAGAAATTTCGACCGCTGTGTACCGCTCTTTTGCACATACCAGGAGGTCGGCCAACCATAGGCAAACTGCACATGTATGGTCTCAAACCTTGCAGATATCCCGAGTGTCTGCAACCCCCGTTCGAAGGAGGTCTGCAGCAGGTCGGTCGGCAAGGGTTTCTGTTCCCGATAGCCGGTAAGCAGGCTGACAGACCAGGTGGGAAGCAGTTGCAGCTTCAGAGATAGACCGAGACGCACCTCCCGCTCCTCATCCGAGCCGATGTTCAGAAAATCCAAGGCTCCCTCGGCTTTGAGAAGGTGCAGCTGATTATTCTCATCATAGGTGGGACTGCTGAAGGAGAACCCCCAGTCGAGCGTCTTGAGCAAGGAGTCTGCACTGATGACCAGCGGAGCCTCCAGAGAGGAGTACGCAAAACTGTTGCTGACCACCGCCAGCTTGAACCAATCATAATCAAGCAGCAAGCCCATGCCAAAGGCTACGCTTGACTGCTCCTCAACCTGTTCATACCTGCCCACCACGGTCTCAACCGCATAGTCAAGTATGGAGTGCCCCTCACGCAAACGGATAGAGGTGCGTTCGCTGCCCGCAAGTGCCCGGGCGGTGAACCCGAAAGAGAGCGGCTTCTTTCCCATCGCCCAGTCAAACTGGAACAGCGTGGTCATCAACCCGCGATACTCACTGTAAGAAGCCCAAGTCGTACGCTCGGCCAGGGTGTTTCTGTTCTGGATTGAGAAAGCAAGCCTGCCGGCCGCAAAGCTGAGCGACCAATCCGCCACAGGGCGCTGCAAGAAGGGATTCACCTCGTTTTGCCGATAGCTGGTCGTTGAAATCTCATCCAGATACCGCACGGTGGCCAAAAAGGAGGTCTCACTGCGCCCTTCCAAGGCAAGAAGTGCTGGGTTGGCAGCAAAGGAATCAGGAAAATAGTCCAAGGCAAGGCCTGCATCAGCCATGGCCCAGGAGGAACTTGAGGAGTCGTCCAGCGGGAGCGCGCACAGTGATGCCGCACCGATCAGAGCAACAGCAAGTATTCCCATCCATCGTTTCATCCGCGCTTCTCCCTCCTATCCAGCATAGCAAATAATTGCAGTTGAAGATACCAGTACTTGATGCAACTGGGCAAACCTTCCTATTGTTCTCACACCACTTGTGCTGGTACCATAGGGTCATGAAAACGTTACGCTCCTTATTGGAGGCTGTGGGCATCACCGACACGCATGTTCCCCAAGACCTCATGATCCAGTCCATCTGCCAGCACTCCAGAGATTGTACACCCAATTCAGTCTTCTTCGCCTTCAGTGGTCTCCATACCGATGGGTTGCTTTACGCAAAAGAAGCGGTGGAACGAGGGGCGGTGTGCATCATCAGCGAACAGCGCATCCCGCGTGATCTTGAGAACAGGGGTTTGAACTGTTACACAGTGTCTCAAGGTCATAGGTCCTTCGCCCTCATGTGCGCCGAGCTGAATGGCAATCCACAGGACAAGCTTTCGGTCATCGGGGTGAGTGGAACCGACGGGAAGAGCACTACCTGTGACTACCTGTATCAGATGCTCAAGGCCAATGATGTCAAAGCGGGGGTGCTGACCACCGTCAGCATGGATGACGGCTCAGGCAAAATCGACTCTCCGTACCGCCAAAGCACCCCTGAACCCGACCAGTTGCAGGCCTTTCTGGCACGCTGTGTTGAAAACAAGGTCTCCCACGTCGTGCTTGAGTGCACCAGCCATGCTCTGAGCAAACAGTATGACCGGCTTGCGGGAATCACCTTTGCTGCGGCCATCATCACCAAGGTCACCAGTGAGCATCTTGAGTTCCACCACAGCCTCGAGGAGTACGCCCACGCAAAGGTCAATCTGGTCAAAGCCCTCAAGGAAGGAGGGCTCTTGGTGACCAGTACCGACAACAACCGGTATCAGATGTTCATCGACGCACTGAGCGACTCATGTTCGGCCATGGTTTTGGGAAAGGACATTCCGATGCGCATCGAGTTCATGGGATACCAGGGGGTAGTCGTAGAAATCTACGGCCAGCATCTGCTTACTCCACTGCTCTTGCCCAGTCTTGCCACCAATGCCCTGCTCGCTGCTTTCACCGCCAGCCACCTGCTCAACAAGGAACCGAAGAGCCTCTTGCATCTGATAGCGCACCTCCAACCGGTGAAAGGAAGAATGCACCTCATCGAGAACAAGCTTGGAATCAGGGTGGTCATTGACTTTGCCCATACAGCCGATGCCTATGAGGGAGTCTTCTCTTTTGCCAAGCGAACCTGCGAGGGTGGCGATATCATTGCGGTCTTCGGTTGTGCTGGAGAACGCGACAGCACCAAGCGTCCGGCTATGGGAAAGATCGCCAACAAGTACAGTTCGGTGATCATCCTCACCGAGGAAGATCCCCGCAAGGAGGGCAATCAAGCCATTTTCTCCGACCTGAGGTACCTGATGCACAATCCCTTGTGCACCATCTGGGAGATTGAAGACAGACGTATGGCCATTCAAAAAGCTGTTTCCATCGCCCAAAATGGCGATACCCTGCTCTTTCTTGGAAAAGGCCATGAGAAGAGCATCGAGCGTGCTGACGGAAAGATTGCCTGGGATGAAATCACAGAAGTGCAGACGGTGTTGTGGGAAGAGGAGCAGAGAAGAGGATGCGAGTAGCACTGTTGTATGGTGGGCGTTCGGCTGAGCATGATGTCTCCGTTTCCAGTGCCATCTCCGTCCATCAGGCCCTGCTGGAAGCCAACCATGAGGTGATTCCCATCGCCATCACCTTGGAAGGGAAATGGTTTAAGCAGACAAAGAGCCCGGCAAAGGAGATGGAGAGAGACGCTCCCCTCTCAATCAAACCCGGTGAGGGCATCTTTCTTGGTGAGTCGAACCTTGCAGTGGATGTTGCTTTTGCCACCACACACGGCTATGGTGGCGAAGATGGGAACCTGCAGGGACTTTGCATGCTGGCAGGTATTCCGCTCGCCGGTTGTGACACCGTCTCCAGTGCCATCGGGATGCACAAGGACCTTGCCGCCCGCCTTTTCAACAGCCATGACATCCCCACCGTTGCTACGGTGGTGCTTGACCGATTCCACTTGCTTGACCTGCAAGCCTTCGTCATGGACCAATTTGCCTGCATAACAAGACAGCTGGGTCCCCATCTGTTCGTGAAGCCTGAAAATGCGGGCTCTTCAGTGGGGGTGAGGGTTCTCAAGCATGCCCAGCAGGAAACCTTGGTGGAAGCACTTCGGTACGCAGCCCTATTCAGTGAGCGTGTACTGATCCAGACCCTGATGGAGGAGGTGCAGGAGGTTGAGTGTGCAGCCCTTCGCACCAAGGACGGGAAGCTGGTCATCGCGGGACCTGCCGCAGTGATAGACCCCGCCAGGCAGGAACAAGGGTTCTTGAGTTACGAGCATAAGTATGGGACCAGCAACACTGCATACCTCCAGTTGCCATCGACGGTGGAGGAAGAAACTGCAAAAGCAATCAGACGCTATGCCAGACAGGCTTTTACAGCGATCAAGGCGGACGGATACGCCCGCATCGATTTCTTCCTTGCAAAAGGAGGAATCTTTCTCAATGAGATCAACACCAGCCCGGGCATGACGCAGACCAGCCACTATCCCAAACTGATGGCAAGCATCGGCTACAGCCTCCCTGAAGTGCTCGACCACCTGCTCTTCGATGCCCTCAACCGGGCAGGACAGGAGCGAGGGCGCATCTATCGCCCTCCCACAGGTTAAGTGCGTATGGAACAGGTCTTCTTTCATGTGGATATGGATGCGTTCTATGCTGCAATTGAGGTTTTGGACCATCCTGAATATCGTGACAAGTGCCTCTTGATAGGAGGATTGGGAAAACGTTCGGTGGTAGCGACCGCAAGTTATGAAGCCCGCAAGTTCGGCATCCATTCCGCCATGCCCATGGCCCAAGCCATCCGTCTCTGCCCCCATGCTCTTGTGGTAAGACCCCGCATGGAGCGCTATCACCAGATGAGCTGCATGGTCATGGAAATCCTCAAGCGCTTCAGCAGCTCTGTCCAGCAGATATCCATCGATGAGGCGTTTCTGGACATGACGGGAACCCAACGCCTGTTCGGTATTCCCCGCGAGGCTGCCAAGCTGCTCAAGAAAGCAGTCCACGATGAGACAGGGCTCACCATCTCGGTGGGCATCGGGCCCAGCAGGTTCATCGCAAAGATGGCCAGTGACTACGACAAGCCGGATGGGCTTTGCAGGGTTTCGGTGGGAAAGGAGATCGCATTCATCGATGCGATCGGACTGAAGAAGCTTTGGGGGGTGGGAAAGGTCACCCAGCAGCTGCTTGCCAGACATCACATCACCACCACTGCCGAACTGCGCAGCTATCAGGAATCCACCCTGCAAACCCTTTTCGGATCGAGCATGGGCCACTATCTGTACCAAGCATGCAGGGGTATTGATCCAGGGATCTTCTCAAGCGAAGCGAAGAGCCACTCCATCTCGACCGAGACAACCTTTGCCGACGATATCCGCGATGAGGAGACACTGCTTGAAGTCTTGCTCTCCATGAGCCATGAGGTGATGTTCCGATCCCTTGATGAACAGCAAATAGCCAGAACCGTCTCCCTGAAGCTACGATTGCCTGACTTCACCACGTTCACAGTCCAGACAACCCCCCAAGCCACGCTCTACAGCGCTGAGCAAATCTATCAGATAGCCAAACACCTGCTGGCCCAGAAGTGGAGCGAAGGCAAGCCGGTACGGCTCATCGGCCTCGCACTCCTTGGGCTGTACAGCGGAACACGCCCGCTGCAGGAAGAGCTCTTTGAGGACCCCTACCAGAAAAAACGCAAGCTTGAAGCAGTGGTGCTCTCCCTGCATAAACAGGGAAAACAAGTAATCAAGGCAGCCAATCTTCCTTCCAAGGAGGAGTGATGCGCCCCCAAGAGACCCATATCCTCTGCACGACAATTCCAATGCAGGGGGATAGTGTTCTCACATACAGAATCTCCTAGTACTTTACTATCTTTTGAAGTTTGCTTACTATGGGAGCGGTAATCATTCCAAAATTCCATAAGGGAGTATCTCACTTGGTCAAGAACAAACCACTACGCATCCTCTTGATGATTTTCGGCCTACTCTTCACGGCAATAGGAGCCATCGGCATCGTGCTTCCCGTACTTCCCACCACCCCGTTTGTCCTGCTTGCAGGCTTTCTCTTCTCCTTCTCCAGCAAACGGCTGGGGACATGGCTGGAGAGGAACAAGACCTTCGGGCCCTACTTGCGCCACTGGAAGGATGGGTCCGGCATACCCAAGGCAGTGAAGATCAGGGTCTTGGTCATGCTGTGGATAGGCCTGGGGATCACCTTCTTCCTGGTCGCTGAGGTGAAGCTTATCCTCATGCTCTGCGTTATCGGAAGCCTGGTCACCCTTCACATCGTCACCATCAAGCCCAAGCAGCTGGAACAGACCAAAAACGCTTGCTAGAGCGATAAGGACATGCTCTACTGGGTGAAAGGGAGCACATGCATGGCACAAGGCAAAATTAAGCGATCGGTGTACATCGGCTTGGGATTCCTCTGCCTTGCATTGGGTTTCATCGGCATTCTCCTGCCGATTTTGCCTACCACCCCGTTTGTCCTGCTCGCTGCAATCCTCTTTTCGGCATCAAATCCTGCCTTGGCAAAAGCTTTGGAACGCAACAGCACATTCGGACCGTACATCCGTCACTATCGAATGAAAACCGGTGTTCCGCTTGCAACCAAGAAACGAGGGCTTGCATGGCTCTGGGCGAGCCTGATCATCTCGGCGATGATAGTGCGTACATCCTTGGTCATCGGCATTCTTGCAGTGGTCGGCGTCTGTGTCAGCACACACATCCTGCTGCTCAAGACAGCCTCAGCAGCTTCTCTTTCTCCCCAAACCGAAGAGCAGAGCCTCACAGCTTGCCAGCAAGATGAGGAGCACAAGCTGCATCAGGGGCATCCAAGCCAAACCAATCCAGTTTCCCAGAAAACCGAACAAAGGGGGTGAGAAGGTGCTGCCTGTGTAGGCTGAAGCCATCTGGAGCCCGATGATTTTCTGGCTATTTTCCCGCCCAAAGTGGTTCGGGGTTTCATGAATCATCCCTGGGAAGATGGGTGCACACCCGATTCCCATCAGAAGCAAGGAGAACCCTGAGACAGACAGGCTTGAGTAGTGGAGAAGCCCAATGCTGGCCAAGATCAAGGCAAACCCACTGAAAATGAGGGTGCTGTTGGACAGGCGGTAGGAGAAAAAACCACTTGCCATCCTCCCTGAAGTAATGCCCAAAAAGAAGAGCGAACCGTAGAACGCTGCTTGGGCTGGCTCAAGACCCTTCACCTCAACAAGGTAACTGACAGCCCACATGCCTGTTGATATTTCCAAAGCACAATAGAGGAAGAATCCGAGCAAGGCAAAGGGCAGCGCACCCTTTCTCGGATGCACGGTGGGAACCGGCTTCACCTCCCTCTCCCCTTCCGTGCGAGGTTTTCCGTCCTGCCACAGGGAGAGACTGAGAAAGAGGGCGAGGACCAGCACCATCTGCATGCCGCCCAGAATCCTGTACCCCATCCGGTAGCTGAGATCCAGTGAGAGCACCAGGCCCATGACTGCAGGCCCGCTGCTGGCACCCAAGCCCCAGAAGGAGTGAAGCCAGTTCATATGCCGGGCTTTGTAGTGCAAGGCAACATAGTTGTTCAGCGCTGAGTCGACCGATCCTGCACCCAGTCCAAGGGGGATGGAGCAGAGCATCAGCTCAAGAAGTGAGGTGGAAACGGAGAACCCCCACAACGCCAAAGCCGTCAAAAGAACGCTGACAAGCGTCACCTTACCCGTTCCAAAGCGGCGGATCAGACGGTAACTGGACAATGCTGAGATAACCGTCCCCATCGAACCAATGGCCCCCACGAGACCTGCAGCGTACAAAGGAAGATCCAACGAAGAACGCATGACCGGCCAGATGCTTCCCAGCACCCCATCAGGCAATCCGAGGCTGATGAAAGCCAGATAGATGATCAATAAAAGAGCCATATCAGATACCTACACCCAAAAAGTAGATGACAACGACAACCGACAGAGCCACGCGGTAGAACCCGAAAACCGAGAAATCATGGTTGCGCACATAGGCGATGAGGGCCTTGATGCAGAAGAAGGAGACGATGAAACTGCTGACAAAGCCCACCGCGATGAGCACGTACTCATCTTTGGTGTAGGAAAAACCCAGCTTGATGAGCTTGAGCAGTGAGGCTCCTGCCATTACAGGTATGGCCATGAAGAAGGAGAACTGAGCAACCACCGCCCGCTCGATGCCGATGATGATGCCCCCCAAAATGGTCGAGCCGCTCCTGCTGGTTCCTGGAACCAAGGCCAGCATCTGGAACAGTCCAAGCTTCAAGGCATCACGAAACGAGATATCCCCAAGCTGTTTCACCTGCTTCTCCCGTGTTCCCCACTTTCCCTTCTCAAGAAAGATGTAGAGCACCCCATAGCCGAACAGGGCGGCGGCCACCACTTCCCAACGATAGAGATGGCTGTCCATGAAATCATCGACGAGCACCCCCACCACGCCTGCAGGAAGCGTTGCCACCAGGACCTTCGCCCAGAGGATGTACGTGGACTTCTTTTCTGCCTTGTCTTTTGAGGGAGAGAAGGGGTTGAGGGTGGAAAAGTAAAGGATCACCACCGCCAGAATGGAAGCAAGCTGGATGATGACCAGAAAGAGCTCCTTCGCCTCTGCACTGAGAGAGAGCTTGAGCAGAGAATCAAGCAGCAGCAAATGTCCTGTCGAGCTGATGGGAAGCCACTCCGTAATACCCTGAACGATACCGAGGACCAATGCTTTGATGCTTTCTGCAACCATACCCACCTCCAAACTGAAGCAAGTCTAAAGCAACATGCCCTCCTTTACAAGGTTGGTTCACCATCCTTGCACAAGTGGGGTCCCTTGTGCTGATTTCTTCCAAATGGTAGATTTGGGTCATGGATCTGCACATTGTGCTCTTTGAGCCGGAAATACCCCAGAATACGGGCAATATTGCCCGGACTTGTGCCGCCATCGGGGCCACCTTGCATCTGGTGCATCCTTTGGGCTTCAGCCTTGGGGAGAAACAGCTGAAACGCGCAGGGCTTGATTACTGGCACCTGCTCACCATTGTCGAGCATGCCAGCATCGACGAATTTCTTGCAAGTCATTCAGACAAAAACCTCTTCTTTTTCACCACCAAGGCTGAACGAACGTATGCCGAGGTGAGCTATCCGACTGAGACCTTTCTCATATTTGGCAGGGAGAGTGCTGGGATAGACGAGCATATTCTGGTACAACAGAGACAGAGATGCGTACGCATACCCATGCGAGGGCAAGCCAGGAGCCTGAACCTTTCCAACAGTGTGGCGATAGCCGCCTACGAATACCTCAGGCAAACCGACTTTCCCGGTCTGCAAGGACAGGGAGCGTTGCACCATCTGAATTGGGAGGAGCAAAGGTGAAAACACTGGGAATCATCGGATGTGGAGCTATGGGAAGTGCCATCGCACAAAGCCTGCAAGATTCGGTCCTGCTCTATGACAGCGATGGGGAGAAGGCACGCAGCCTTGAGGTACAAGGCAAGAGGACAGCTGTTGCAAGCCTGCAAGAGCTGATGAAGAGGTCCGATTGCCTGCTCATTGCCGTCAAACCCCAGATTCTGGCAACGCTGTACGACCAGCTCAGGGAGCATGGAAGTGCAGCAAAGGCCTGGATCAGCATTGCTGCCGGCGTGTCGCTGGAGACACTCTCTGAGAAACTCGGCACCGATGAGGTGGTTCGCTTCATGCCCAATATTGCAGCACAGATGCAAGCCTCGGTCACTGCCATTGCAGCTTCGGCCCGCACCTCAAAGGAACATCTCTCCTACGCCCAGCAGGTTGCCCAGAGCTTTGGGTCTGCCTTCATTCTTCCTGAATCCCAGTTCGGGGCCTTCATAGGTATCAGCGGTTCGGCCATTGCCTACATCCTGCAGTTCTACCACGCCCTTGCCATGGGTGGGGTTGCGCAGGGCATAGCGTATCCGACAGCCTTGAACATTGCCCTTGAGACAGCGAAGAGTGCCGCATACCTGGCTCTCGGTACCGGAAAAAACCCAGTGGAGCTTGCCACCACCGTCTGCTCTGCCGGAGGGACAACCATCGAGGGGATGCTTGCATTGGCAGAAGGCGGCTTCGATGCCACCGTAATGCAGGCAGTGCGAAAAGCTAGTGAAAAA
This sequence comes from Spirochaetales bacterium Spiro_05, assembly GCA_001603115.1. Lineage (GTDB taxonomy): Bacteria > Spirochaetota > Spirochaetia > Sphaerochaetales > Sphaerochaetaceae > Sphaerochaeta. Next base: position 47,753 of record LVBG01000017.1, on the reverse strand, counting down.
TCGAGCAAGTTGGAAGCGCTTGCCAAAGATGCAAAGAGGTGAGAAACCAGAATGATTGACCTGAAAGAACTGAAAGAACGACGGGACGAAATTGCCAGAAACATCGAAGTGCGCAACATGCGCGTGGATATCGATCTGATCATCGAGTTGCAGGAAAAGCGTTCAAACCTGCTGCAAGAGGTTGAGAACCTGCGGGCCAGACGCAACGAGAACGCCCAGAAGATGAAAGGCAAGCTCGATGCCGAAACCCGGGCCGTCCTCATCGCCGAAGGCAAGGCTCTCAAGGAGAGCATCGCCGCCAGCGAGGCATCCCTCACCGAAGTTGAGCAGCAGTACCAGCTTCTTGCACGCACCATCCCCAACTATGCCCATCCCCAAGCTCCTGTGGGAAAGGAGGACAAGGACAACACTGCCATCAAGTTTGCAGGCACTGTCCCTGCCTTCTCCTTCAAGCCGTTGGACCATGTCCAACTTGCCGAGAAGCTCGATCTGGTGGATTTTGATACTGCAACCAGGGTTTCCGGGGCCAAATTCTACTATCTCAAGCGTGAGGCGGTCATCCTGCAGATGGCTTTGGAGCGCTATGCGATGGACATTGTCATGAAGCATGGCTTTACCCCCTTCATCACTCCCGACATTGCCAAGGAGGAGATCCTCTCAGGCATCGGGTTCAATCCTCGTGGGGAGGAGAGCAACATCTATACCCTCGAAGGGACCGGAACGTGCCTCGTCGGTACTGCGGAGATTACCCTCGGCGGTTACTACGCCGGGCAAATCCTCAACAAGGAAGAACTGCCGATCAAGATGGCAGGACTCTCCCACTGTTTCCGCCGCGAGGCAGGAGGGGCGGGGCAGTACTCCAAGGGTCTGTACCGGGTCCATCAGTTCTCCAAGCTGGAGATGTTCATCTACTGCCTTCCCGAGGAGTCGGATGCGTATCATCAGACACTGCTTGCCATCGAAGAGGAAATCTTCGGCAATCTCGGCCTCGCCTACCGCGTGGTCGATACCTGCACGGGAGACCTTGGGGCACCCGCCTATCGCAAGTTCGATATCGAAGCATGGATGCCCGGCCGTGGGGATGACGGCGAGTACGGAGAGGTGACCTCCACCAGCAACTGCACAGATTATCAGGCTCGCTCGCTCTCCATCCGGTACAAGGATGAGGAGGGCAAGACCCAATTCGTCCATATGCTCAATGGAACAGCCATCGCTCTCAGCCGTGCCCTGGTTGCCATACTGGAGAACTATCAGAACAGTGATGGTTCAGTGACCATTCCCCCGGCCCTGGTACCCTACACCGGCTTTGCCAGGATCGAGGCCCGAGGCTAAGGAAGCAAGCATGAACGTAAGTGCCCTGACTACCGATTTCTATGAACTGACCATGATGCAGGGGTATTTCTCAAATGCCCAGAACCCGCAGGTTGTCTTCGATATGTTCTATCGGACGAACCCCTTCGAAGGAGGCTATGTGGTCTTTGCAGGTCTCAATGACCTGATCGATAAGCTCGAGCACTTCTCGTTCAGCAACGAGGATATTGCGTATCTTCGGAGCCTCAACAAGTTTACCGAACCCTTCCTAGACTACTTGCAGCACTACCGCTTCGGCGGTGATGTGTATGCGATGCAGGAAGGCACGGTTGTCTTCCCTGGGGAACCCTTGCTTCGCATCCAAACCAATCTCATCGAAGCACAGCTGATAGAAGGCCTGCTTCTGAACACCCTCAACTTCCAGAGCCTTATCGCAACCAAGGCAAGCCGCATGTCCATCGCCTCCAAGCGTGGTCAGCTGATGGAGTTCGGGCTCAGGAGAGCCCAAGGTGGTGACGGTGCCCTCTCTGCAAGCAGGGCCGCCTTCATCGGAGGCTGTCAGGTCACCAGCAACACCCTAGCCGGCAAGACCTTCGACATTCCGGTAGCAGGCACCATGGCCCACTCCTGGATCATGAGCTTTGACAGTGAATTGGAGTCCTTCCGTGCCTATGCCAATTTGTATCCAGACAATACGGTACTGTTGATAGACACCTACGACACGCTCGGTTCGGGAATAGACAACGCAATCATCGTCGGCCTGGAACAACAGCGAAAGGGAAAGAAGATTGGGGTTCGTATCGACAGCGGCGACCTCTCCTACCTTCCCAGGGTCATCCGCAAGCGACTCGATGACGCAGGCCTCAAGGATGCGACCATCGTCGTATCCAACGACCTGACCGAGGAGATCGTACAGACCCTGGTCCATGATGAGGTGCCCATCGACAGTTGGGGTATCGGCACCCATTTGGTGACCGGAGGCGTACAGGCCTCTCTCAATGGAGTCTACAAGCTGGCGGCCAAGCAGCATAAGGATGGCACCATCACTCCCACGATGAAGATTTCCAACAGCTTTGAGAAAACCACCAATCCTGGCATCAAGCAAGTCTATCGCTTCTATGATGCTGAGGGGGGCGCACTGGCTGACCTGATCACCCTCGAGCAGGAGAAAATCGTCGAAGGGAAGAAGTATACCTTCTACCACCCCTTTGCTGAGGCAGATTTCTTCGAGATGCAGAGCGACAAGTACGCTCGCTTTGAAAGCTTGCTCGCACTACGAATGCACCAGGGTAAGCGGGTGGGAGAAAAGCCAACGCTGAGGCAGATCCAAGCGTATGCACAAGAGAGCCTTGCAACCTTCCACAAGAGTTATCTGAGACAGATCAACCCGCACATCTACAAAGTAAGCCTCTCGGCAAAGCTGAAGAAACTGAAAATGGATCTGCTGGTTGCCCAGCGCAGAAAGAGCAAGGAAGAGCTTTAGGAGATCGGTTGCACCGTATATCTGAGAACAGTTTTCAGTTGGTCGGCTTCGGTCTTCTTCGGATTGCTCAGATAAATCTCCCTATGGGAAGTGCTGCTTCGTTTCAGCTGGTGCCCTGCACAAAATTTCTCCATCCGTGCAAAGCTTGCGTATTCATCCTGGTACGAGCCTATGTGCAGCATGGTTACGCACAAGCCTTCCTCAATCGGGCAGAAGCGTACAGGGAAAGTCGAAAGACCCTTCCTGAAAGCCACCTGCTCGCGGATCTGTTCGACCAACTCCTCGGTAACCCAAAAAGGTTGTGCGATCATGGCAGACCAAACCCAGCTATCCCGATTTTCCACCTCAACGGCATCCCAGACACATTCGAGCGGGGAGACGGTGAAAGGCTTGTACAAGGAGTGCTTCCTGAATCCCATCTTCAGGGTGTAGCTCATGGAATAGAGGAGCTCCACAGCCTCTGTGTAAGCCGGATCGGAAGGGTCCCCTTCCCCATCGATGATGAGATACGCAAGCGAAGGAACATCGACGAGCGTGGGCTCTTTCGGAGTGTGGTAGAGCTGTTTCAGCTCCTTCTTCACGTCATAGACTTCCATCGGCATCCTCCTACAAACAGCGTTCGATTGCCATGGCAATCGCCTGGGCAACTCGTTGGCGCCACTGAGGCGAAACAAGGTTTTTGGCATCCTCTTCGTTGGTAAGAAAGCCTACCTCCACCAATACAGAGGGAACCCTGGAGGCATTGAGCACATAGATGTCACGCTCCTTGATCCCGCGGTTCCGACTGGTGATCAGGGTCTCCGACAGCGTTTCCTCAAAGAGTGAGGCGACTACCAGATTGCGATGGTTGAGCATCCGGTTGAGGGTTACCTGGGAAAACCCGGAGAGCATTGCCAGGTTGGTCAAAGGGGTTGACTCATCCATGAGTTTGACACGCTTGCTCTGCAATTTGGTCAGAATCTCAAACCCTGAGGCTTCGCGCGATTGGGCGCTGTTCACATGAATCGAAACAAACAGGGCGCTGGTTTGGTTGCGCAACTCAGTCGTATAGGCAATCTCACTGCGCTGGGCAAGGGTAAGGTAGGTATCATCACTTCTTGTGTAGACCAACACAAGGTCGGGGTGCGATACGGCGAGCAAGGATCCCACTCGTTTGGTGATATCCAGCGTCAGATCCCGTTCGTAGACAGTGCCTCCTGCAAACGCCCAAGCAAAACTGGTTCCAGGATCATGTCCACCGTGTCCTGCATCAAGGATGACCGTCCCGACACCCAGGCTGTAGGGGTCAACCGAGGCGAAGAGCATCAGTGGAAGCAACAGCAAAAGCGCAAGGGCAAGGAACTTTCTCATGCCTCCTCCTTGGGCCAGCTGTCGCACAGGGTTGAAAAATCCATCTTCTGCAGCCACTGCATTCGCTTCTTGACTTCAGCCTGATAGACCTCCTTGTCAAAGAAGCCCTTGTATTTGCGGGCAACATTCTTGGAATTGATGCTCTGCACCCCCAAGGCTTTGGTGTAGCAACGTTCAAATCCTTCAGCATCGCTGCGGTCTTCGATCACACTCTCGCGGTCTGGGAACTGCATCAACAGAGCATCCCCGATGGTAATGTGATAGCCCAGAAGGTGCGTCCTGATCCCCCAGTCCAATGCCTGGTAGTATTCACTGTGGATCTGCTCATCGAAACCACGCAGCCGCTGAAAGAGCGCCCGGTCGTAGAGGGCAAGGCACATCACCGGATAGAGCGTCTGTTGCAGGGTTACTGCGCCAAGGCGAGGGAAATCCGATTCGGGATCCAACTCACGTTCCACCAGACGCGGGGAACGACGGCAAGGGACAATCTCCTTGTAGGCATTTGCCAGTACTGCACAGTAGGCGGCCGGATGCTCAGGCTCTGCCATCAGGCTCATGAGCAAAGGCCCGTCGAACTTCACCAGCAGAAGGTCGCTTCTGACGATGAGAAAGAGGTTGGTCCTGCATTCATTGGCTACCGCATTGATCTTTTCACCTGTGAAGGTATGGGTGGTGAAGACCAAGAAGGTCACATCCTTATACTGCTCCTGCATACTGGGGATATCGAGCCTCCCCTCCTGGGTAACCACATGGAGGCTGAAGTTCATCTGGCTCTGATACCACTCGAGACTTTCATTGAGTTGTGCAAGCGTACCCGTATCAAGGATGCCCACAGCAAGTTGCTCAGTATTGTGCAAATGCGTGATGCGTGAGAGCATTTCCTGTTTCCTACGGTAGATACGATAGTTATTCAACATCGTCCAGCAACACCAAGTCCTCCGGTCGGAAGAGTACATCCTTCCCACCCTTTCCCAGCAAAGCCTCGATGTCCTTGCTGCTATGGCCGGCCACCTTGGCGATATCTGTGCTGTCGTAGTACGGCACCGCCTTGGCAAAGGGTTTGCCATCGGTGGTACAGATCTGGATCACATCCCCGCTGCCAAAGACCCCGTTCACCCGTACGACCCCCTTCGGAAGCAAGCTTTTCTTGGAGAGCAAGGCTTTCTTGGCTCCCTCATCCACCTCGATCGAGCCAAGGTGGGAGTTGTTCAGAATCCATCGCTCACGCTGGCTCAGTCGCTGTGAGGGATGGATGTAGGTACCCAAGGATTCTCCTGCAAGAAGACGAATCAGAGAATTCTCTTCATATCCGCTTGCAATGATGGTACCACATCCTGCAACCGAGGCTATCTTGGCCGCCAACAGCTTGGTCTTCATACCACCGGTTGAGTGGGTGGAACCAGCCCCTCCTGCATAGGAGAGCACCGTATCATCAAGGCTTTTAATCTCACAGAGCAGTTGTGCCGACTCATCCTTCTTGGGATCTGCCGTATAGAGTCCTGGGATATCGGTCAGAATGACCAAGAGGTCGGCATCTATCTTGCTGGCCACCATGGCACTCATCCTGTCATTGTCGCCAAAGGCAGAACCGATCTCCGCTGTACTGACCACGTCATTCTCATTGAAAACGGGAATCACCCCAAGATCGAGTAGGGTGAAGATGCTGTTGCGCAGATTCACGTAGGTAAGTCGGTTGTTGAGGTCTTTCCTGGTGAGCAAGATCTGGGAGCAGACCAGATCATGACGCTTGAAGGAGCGACGATAACTGGACATGAGCAAGGGTTGGCCGATGGATGCACACGCTTGGCGCATCGAAACCTGCTTTACCGGACCCTTGAGATGCAGCTCCTTCGCTCCCATGCCTACCGCACCACTACTGACAAGAAGCACCTGATAGCCCTGCTTGTACAGCTGCGCTATCTGGTCAACGATTGAATCGATGCATATTTCGTCGATTCCTTCTTGGGCAGAGAGCAAATTGGTTCCCACCTTCACAACCAAGCGGTGTACGCCTGAAAGATCTCGTTTCATTGCTCACTCCCAAATGCCATGGAAGCACCATCATTGGTGAGTTCGGTGTGGAGAAACTCCTTGGGAGCCTGACCGCTATAGGTGCTTGCCACCTGCCCGCTTCCCTTAAGCAGGTATTTGCTGCTCATCAGGCCTTCAAGGCCCACCGGCCCGCGTGCATGGATCTTTGCGGTGCTGATCCCGACCTCGGCGCCGAGACCGAAGCGGAAGCCATCGGAGAAGCGGGTCGAACAGTTGGCGAACACATCGGCGGAATCGACTTGCAGGAAGAACTTCCTGATCGCCATCTCATCCTCGCTGACGATGGCATCGGTGTGGTGCGAACCGTACGTCTCAATATGGTCGATGGCCTGCTCAAGGCTCTCCACCACGCGGATGTTCACTTCCAAGGCCAGGTACTCCATACCCCAATCACCTTCTTGATAGGGAGTGCAGGAGATCAGATCCTGGGCTGCGGCATCCCCGTGCATCACCACATTTCCCTGAGCGAGACGTTTGGCGAGCTTGGGAAGGAAGGCTCCTGCAACCGCTTGGTGGACAAGAATTGTCTCTACTGCGTTGCATGCTGCAGGATATTGGGTTTTTGCATCGAAGGAGATCTCAACAGCCTTATCCAAATCTGCTTTCTCATCGATGTACAGGTGGCAAATGCCATCTGCATGACCAAGGACCGGAATTGAGGTATGCTCCATGACGTACCGGACAAACTGATTGGTCCCGCGGGGTATGAGCAGGTCGATCTCCTTCTCCATTCCCAGCATCAACTCAACATCAGCATGGCTTTCCACAAGCAGGAGCCAGGAATCACCCAAGGCAGAACCTGTGCAGCTTCGCTTGATGGACTCTACGAGTTCCACATTGGTTCTCTGAGCCTCCCTTCCCCCCTTCAGGATAATGCCATTGCCGCTCTTGAGGCAGAGCGAGACAATCTGCACCAGCGCATCGGGCCTGGCCTCAAAGATCATGCCGATGACACCGATGGGAAAGCTCACCTTCTCGAGCAGCAAGCCGTCATCGAGAAGCCTGCGCTGCAACACTCGGCCGATGGGGTCTTCCAGCTCGGCGACTTGGCGCAAGCCGAGGGTGACCGCAGCAAGCTTCTCCTCACTGAAGATCAGGCGCTTGACCAAAGATTCCTTTTGTCCGTTTTCCACTGCTTGGGAAACATCCGTCTCATTCGCCTTTTGTATCAAGGGATAATCCCTGACAAGGCCATCGGCGATGGCCAAGAGGAGTTGGTTGCGCTGCTCTATCGTGCTGGAGGAGAGGATTTTCGCTTGGGAGCGCAGGGTGCGAATCCTCTGGTGCAATGCGTGTGTATCCATGTTCCGATTCCTTCTGAATGGTATCTATACAGTAAACTGAATGGCAGAAGGTATCAAGGTGAAAAGAGGGAGAGCAAAGGTCGAAATCCGATTGCATTATCGAAAATATAATGGTAAACTGCAACCATTCGCAACACCCAGGAGCCGTTTCCATGAAAAAAGTCCTGTTTCTTCTCCTTTTGGTCCTCACTCCCGCTCTCCTCTTCTCCCACGGCAATGCCGAGCAAGTGATGCAGGAGAGTTCCTTCTATCAGGCTACCGATGCAAACAGCCGCACCCTCAAGCTTGCCCAAAAGCCTACTACCGTCTTGATTGCAGGCAAGGCAGGCAATATGCCGGCAAATGCCCTTTTCCTCTTTCCAGAGGTGGCAGGCATGGATCTCACCTTACCGAAAACAGACCAGGGCCTGGGAGATTTCTTCTCGTTCATCAGACCCGAGCTTGACCAGAAGCCCCGTCTCAGCCAAACAGCCAGTGTGGAGGAGATTGCAAGCAGGAAAGCGGATTTGGTGCTTACCAAAGCAACCCACTTTGAATCAATTGCACGCAAGCTCGATGTGCTGGGAATCCCCAACTACACCATGAATCTGGAGTCCTATGCAGATTGGATCGGCGAATTGGAACAGTTGGGAAAACTCTTGCAAAACACGGTACGTTCTGGCGAGATCATCTCCCTGTATGAGAAGCGAATGCAACCGATACGAGAAAACGCGAAGGCCATCCCCACCGCACAACAGGTGAAAGTCCTGCTGCTGCAGGGCGACCGTACGGACAACACCTTCTCGTACAAGATTGCACCGGATGACTGGATGCAGACCTGGATGGTGGAAACCGTTGGAGCCCAACCCGTCTGGAAAGGGGCGAACAAGGCTGCAAACGGGTGGTCAACCATCAGTTTTGAACAGATTGCAGCATGGAATCCTGATCTGATCATCCTGGTCAGCTACAAGGACCCTGCACAGGCATATGTGGATGCAATCTACAGTTCCCCCATCTGGGCCCAGCTGGATGCGGTACGAAATCAGAAGGTGCTTTCAGGCCCCCACGACATGATGAGCTATCTTCAGCCGGTGGCATCCTGGATAGTGGGCCTCCAGTGGCTTGGCAAGACCATCTATCCAGAGCAGTACCAGAGTCTGGACATGCCCTCTGAGGTGGCTTCCTTCTATCGGGATTTCTATCAGCTGTCTGATGCCGACAAGCTTGAAGAGCTGGTCGCACTCTATACTGCTTCAGTATCCGGCAATACGAAATGAGCAGAGCAAGAGCATTTGTGCAGGAACGGAGCAGAAGACGCTTGATTCTTCTCTCTCTTGTCTTGCTCACCCTCCTGCTCTCCCTCCTGTTTCTTTTTGCAGGAAGGTATCCCAAGCCTGGGTTCACCTTCTCTTCAATCTGGAGCCAGGGGGGGATGGCCCAAAGCATCCTTTGGAAAGTGAGACTTCCAAGAATTCTCTTGGCCTTGGTGGCCGGCAGCATGCTCAGTGCAAGCGGATTCACCTTTCAGATGCTCTTCTCCAACCCCTTGGTGGAACCAGGCTTTCTCGGGGTAAGCCAAGGATCAGCGTTTGGTGCTGCACTGATGATTGTGATCGGCACCTCCACCACAGTGATGGTCCAACTCAGTGCCACCTTTTTCGGCCTCTTGGCCCTGCTTGCCAGCTATCTGCTAGCCCAGCGGTTCCGCTTTGGTGGATCGCTGCTTCGCCTGGTACTCAGCGGCATTGCAGTCTCGGCCATCTTTTCCAGCGCACTCGGGGTGATCAAGTTGGTTGCAGAGCCAACCAAGGATTTGCAGGACATCACCTTCTGGATGATGGGAGGGCTTTGGAATGCCTCGTGGAAGCAGTTGTTCTCAATTCTGTGGATCGTACTTGCCTGCATGCTTCTCTTGTTCAGTTTCCGCTGGAAACTCAACCTCCTTTCGCTTGAGGAGAAAACCGCACACTCGGTGGGGCTCAATCCCAAGCGCGACCGCCTGATTCTTCTGGTTGTAGCCACCGTAGGCACGACCCTGACCATCTCCATCACCGGCCTCATCGGTTGGGTGGGGCTGATAACCCCGCATCTGGCACGCAAGCTTTTCGGTTCGGACAGCTCTTTCAGCCTGCCCGGCTCGATGGCCCTTGGCTCTCTTTTCCTGCTTGTATGCGATACCTTGGGGAGAACACTCCTGCCAACCGAGATTCCCATCGGCCTGCTCACCAGCTTGTTCGGAGCCATCGTATTCATCATCATCCTCAGTCTCAAGCACCAAGGGGGCAAAGCATGAATGCCCTCGGTATCAAGCATGTCAGCTACACCTACCCAAGCGGGACACAAGCCCTGGAAAACATCAGCCTTGAGCTTGAGGAGGGCTCCTCGCTTGCCATCCTTGGTTCGAATGGGGCTGGGAAATCCACCCTTCTTGACCTGATTCTGGGCTTCAAGCAGCAGGGGGGCATACAGCTCTTTGGCAAAGAGATAGGAGCGTACGGCAGAAAGGAGTTGGGAAGAACGCTCGCTCTGGTTCCCCAGACCGAGCACTATCACTTCTCGTTCACGCTCCTCGATTACACCCTCTTCGGCCGCTCTCCCTATCTGCAGGCGATGGGCAACCCCACATCCGATGATGCTGACATTGCCTACCAGGCACTTGAGGAGGTTGGGCTTGCAGCCTATGCCGATCGTTCGGTAACCAATCTGAGCGGAGGGGAACACCAGTTGCTTCTCCTTGCTCGTGCCATCGCCCAGCAGAGCAGGATGCTGCTTTTGGACGAACCAACCAGTGCACTCGACCCGGCCAACCGCAAAAAGGTGCTTTCCATCCTCTCTTCACTGCACAAGCGGGGGAAAACATTGGTATTCACCACCCATGACGCAAATCTGGCCTATGCACTGGCATCCCATGTTGCGATGCTCAAGCAAGGATCGTTGCTCTGTTTCGGAAAAAAAGAGCAGGTGGTCAACACCGAGATGCTGACCACCCTCTATGAAACTCCCCTGACAGTCTGCCAGATGGGTACAGAGACCCTTATCTATTGAGCTCAAGCGGAACGAAGGAGAACGTTCGTACATCGAAGAGTCCCATATCGGTAAGCTTATAGGCGGGGATCACCGGAAGCGACATGAAGCAGAGCGTCATGAAGGGATCGATGGTTTTGCTGACCTTCAGCTTCTCCTGCGCGATTGCATGCAGAGTCTTGAGATGCTCAGCAATGCTCGCTCCACGCTCGTAGCTGATGAGGCCGGCAACAGGCTGATCGAAGGATGCGAGAATCTCGCCCTTCTGCACGATGACCATCCCTCCTCCGGTGGAGATCAGATGGTTCACAGCCCTCTCCATGTCCTCGTCATTGTCGCCGGCAACAATGATGTTGTGTGAATCATGTGCAACACTGGTTGCCATGGCCCCTCCTTGCAGGCCATAGCCCCGAAGCAGGGCAAGGGCCACATTGCCCGTTCCCTTGTGCCGCTCAACTACGGCGAGCTTGATGATGTCCATCCGCTTATCATGCATCCACAGCCCATCCTTGACGGTTACATCAGCCTCGCCGGCTTCAGTGACCACCCCACCAGGCACGATGTCGATGGCGCGGACATGCCCACTCTCCAGATGAAGGGCAAGGCGATCGGATGAGAAATGCTTCACATCCATTTTTCCGCTCACTCTCGCATCAGGACGGCTGACAGCTGGCTTGAGCATTGCCCCGTCCTGGGCAACCAGAGTCCCAGCCACATATACCTGGTGCATGGAGAAGGAATCCAAGTCGTTGACTAGACAGAAATCAGCACGCAGCCCCGGTGCGATTGCACCGCGGTCGGTGAGGCGGTAACAGTCACAGCTGTTGATGGTTGCCATACAGAGCGCCTCAATGGGATCGAGGCCCGCTTGGACTGCAAGACGTACGTTGTTGTTGATGTGCCCCTCAGAGAGAATGCTGATGGGTTGGCGATCATCGGTGCAGAAGATGCAACGGCGGCTGTTGCGCTCACTCACCCCACCCAGCAAGGCCAGCACATTGTTGCATGCCGAGCCTTCGCGAAGCATCACGTACATGCCCCTCCTCACCCGCTCGCGCAGTTCCTCTGCAGTTTCACACTCGTGGTCGGTGTGGATGCCACTGGCACTGTACGCGTCAAGGTCGGAACCCGAGACGGCCGGGCTGTGCCCGTCAATGATCTTTCCAATGCGCTTTGCCTCCAGCAGCTTGTCGATCACCAGATCGCTTGCGGCAATGACACCCGGATAATCCATCATCTCCCCAAGGCCGAGCACCCGCTCATGCTTCAGGGGATCTGAAAGATCACCCGCAAGTATGGTCGCTCCACTGTGCTCGAAGGTAGTCGCCGGCACACAGGAGGGTACGACAAAAAAGGCTTGCAAAGCCGTATCTTCCGATGCATCCAGCATATAGTAAAGGCCATCAAGACCACATACATTGCAGATCTCATGCGGATCGGCAACAACGGTTGTCGTGCCACACGGGACTACAAGGTTGGAAAACTCCTCAGGCGTAGCGTGGCTGCTTTCAATATGGACATGTCCATCTATGAAGCCAGGAACCAGATAGCGGCCCCCACCATCAACGACAGATGAGGCCTTGCCAGTCCCCTTTTGCGAAAACCCACAGATAAGTCCTTCTGATACTAGGACATCTGACTCAAACCATTCCTTATTATATACATCAAGCACCTTGGCGTTCGTAATGCAAAGGTCAGCCCTCTTCCTGCCTGAGGCAGCATCAATCAAGCCTCTCAAGCGAGCTTTGGTAACCATGGAAGCTCCTTCTTGCAACATATTGCAACGTTTTTCTTAGTGTAACACTTCGCACAAATACTTCAAGAAAAAAATCTTGCTGTCTCTATACGAGTGTATAGGACAGTAATATTTTCTGATAAATTTCATTATATAGTAAATTTTCTGCCATTAATTTATCCAGATTCGTCAATTTGTACCCCAAAATTTGGTTATATAACAAATCTCACGATTTTTCTGTACGTTTTACAGGAGATGCGCTAGAATATCAGTATTCAAAACATCTGCAAGGAGTGCATCGATGGAAAAGTTTTTCAAGCTCAAGGAACGAAAAACGACCGTCAAGACTGAAGTTATGGCAGGTATCACTACCTTTCTTACCATGGCTTACATTCTTGCCGTCAACCCTGGTATCCTTTCCGACGCCGGAATGGATTTCTCCAAGGTATTTGCAGCAACCGCAATAGCGTCTGCAATTGCCACACTGGTCATGGCCCTGTTGGCCAACCTGCCGTTCGCTCTCGCACCGGGCATGGGGCTCAACGCCTTCCTCGCCTATACGGTCGTACTGGGGATGGGATACAGCTGGCAGTTCGCACTGACCGCAGTATTCGTAGAAGGTATCATCTTCCTGATCCTTACCGCAGTAAACATCCGTGAAGCGATCGTCAACAGCATTCCTGCAAACCTGAAGAGGGCAATCGGAGTTGGTATCGGACTCTTCATTGCTTTCATCGGCATGCAGAACGCTGGTATCATCGTAGACGGCGCCACCTTGGTCAGCCTCAATGCTGATTGGTTCAAGGGAGCTCCCGGCCTTGCCATGATCGGTCTGGTCATCACCGGCATCCTGCTCGCCTACAAGGTGAACGGTGCCCTTCTGATTGGTATCGTCATCACCACCATCATTGGCATTCCTTTCGGGATCACCAAGTATGCCGGCGGCTCGTTTGTTCCTCCGACCCCGTACTTCTTCCCCTTTGAGTTTGCCAACATCCTGAGCATCGACTTCGTCGTCATCATGTTTACCTTCCTCTTTGTTGACATGTTCGACACCGTGGGAACCCTCATTGGCTGCGCAACCAAGGCAGACATGATCCAGTCCGATGGCTCGATCCCCAACTGTAAGGAAGCTCTTTTCGCTGATGCAATCGGTACCACCGCTGGTGCTATGCTCGGTACTTCCACTGTCACAACCTTCGTCGAGTCTTCCTCCGGCGTTGTCGAGGGCGGTCGCACCGGACTTACCGCACTCGTTGTTGCAATCCTCTTTGCCCTGTCGCTGTTCCTCGAACCTCTTTTCGGTTCGATTCCCAGCGCAGCCACTGCTCCTGCCCTGATCATCGTCGGCGTCATGATGATGAGCCCGGTAAAGGACATCGAATGGAACGAGATGACCGAAGCCATCCCGGCCTTCCTGACCATCATCTTCATGATCGTGGCCTACAGTATCGCCGATGGTATCATGTTCGGTATTCTCTCCTTCGTCCTGCTCAAGCTGTTCACCAAGAAAACCAAGGAAGTCTCTCCGATGACTTGGGTTGTATTTGGTCTGTTCGTGCTGAAGATTCTCTTCGGCGCCCTCTAAGAGCAGTTGCTCTGTTCTCACCGCTGGACCTCACAAGGGGTCCAGTTTTTTCATCCCTCTACCCATGCATCGGGTTCTCGGGTACAATAGGGTGCATACGAGGAGCAGGAAATGCGAAAGGATTTGGTACGGTTGGAAGCCTCAAAGGTCTATCTTGTCACAGGAGCAGCTGGTTTCATCGGCTTTCATCTTGCAAGAAGATTGCTTGCGTTGGGATGCACCGTCATCGCAGTGGACAATCTCAACGACTACTATGAGGTAAGTCTGAAAGAGGAGAGGCTGAGGCTTCTCGCCTGTGAGCGCTTCACCTTCTACAGGACCGACCTTGCCAATTATTCGGAGCTCGATTCCCTCTTCAAACGTCACGGCATCGAGTATGTGATCAACCTCGCAGCCCAGGCAGGGGTTCGCTACAGCATCGACAACCCGTATGCCTACCTGCAATCGAACCTGGTTGGTTTTCTCAACATCCTTGAACTCTGCCGGCACCATGAGGTGAAGCATCTTGTCTATGCGTCATCCTCGTCTGTGTATGGGCTGAACAGCAAGATACCCTACTCCACATCCGACAAGGTTGACAGCCCGGTGAGCCTCTATGCAGCGACCAAGAAATCGAACGAGCTGATGGCACACGCCTATACCCACCTCTACCACATCCCGTCGACGGGGCTGCGCTTTTTCACTGTCTACGGCCCCTATGGAAGACCTGACATGGCCTATTTCTCTTTCAGCAAGCGCATCATGGAGGAGAAGAGCATCAAGGTGTTCAACAAGGGTGACATGTGGCGTGACTTCACCTACATTGATGATATCATTGCAGCCCTTGAGCGCATCATCCCCAACCCTCCCAAGGCAAACGAATCCGGAGACCAGTACAAGGTGTACAACATCGGAAATAACAAGCCGGTGCGCTTGAGTCGTTTTGTGGAGATTCTTGAGCACTGCTTGGGCAAGGAGGCTACCAAGGAATACCTTCCCATGCAGGATGGGGATGTATATCAGACGTACGCTGATGTAACCGACCTCATCGCCGACTTTGACTTCAAGCCAGACACCACCTTGGAACAGGGCTTGGAGAACTTTGTCTCCTGGTTCAAACCCTACTACGGTTACTGACATCAGAGGTGGAAGGCAAAACCTGCCGAGATGCCGAACGCCGAACCTGAATACAGCACCCTATACAGCGTGGTTGTGCCCCCATTCTCTTCGATGATTCTCCCCTCCAAGGGGACAGCGTACTCAAGGCCTACGGTGAACTGCCCTCCCTCAAGCTCTCCCACTCCAACCTTACCCCCAATCCTCAGATGGGTGGTGCGCATGTCGTAGTGTGCCGACCCTATGGTGTGCTGCAGGTAGGTAGCTGTCACCGAACAGCCGATTTCCAGCAAAAGGCCAGAATCTATCGGCAACATCACGCTGTTGCCCACACCGTAGAAATATGCATTGGGATAGGAGCTGACATCAACTGACGTGCCGTCATCAGTAAGAGAAAGTGCTTTGTTGATCCCACCGAAGAAGGAGACAACATAGCTGTCATATACCACAGTCCTGCTGGAAAGCAGCACCTCAAGCTCGGTTCCTCCATAATCGCTCCGTTTGCCATTCATCAGAAGAGAGCCGTGCTTTTTCCGATAGAGTGTTTCCACACCAAGCCCTTGGAGAGCGCTCACCGAGGAAAGAAAAACCAGAATAAGGAGCAAGAGCAAAAAGGTTCGCTTCATATGCAGATCCTCTTGTTTGTATATACTCCTGCCAAGGCCAAGACACAAGATGCCGAGTCTGCTAGGATACAAAATATGTATGAACTCATCATCATTGGAGGTGGGGCTGCAGGCCTCTTCGCCTCAGCAAACCTTCCTACCCGCAATGCTCTTCTGATCGAGCACACACCGGAGGTGGGAAAGAAGATGCTCATCACCGGAGGGGGGATGTGCAACATCACCAACACGCTTTCGGTAGAGGCGTTTCTCACCCACTTCGGGAGCAAGGAGCAGAGGAATTTCCTGCTTCCTGCCCTGCAGAACCTTCCACCCTCCGCCCTTTCTTCCTGGTTTGAGCAGCGGGGGTGTGCCTTGGTGGTGCGAGAGGATGGGAAAGTCTTCCCCAAAAGCCTCGATGCCCACCAGATCCGGGACCTGCTGGTCCGCGAAAGCAGGGCGACCATCATGCCAGGGACCAAGGTGGAAAGCATACAGAAGACGGAAACCAATACCTTTCTGGTCACCACAAACCGCGAAGCTTACGAGACAAAGCAACTCCTTCTGGCAACCGGAGGCATGAGCTATCCTCGTACCGGCAGTGACGGCAGCGGGTATCAGCTTGCCAAAGCATTGGGACATACCATCGTTCCCCCTAGAAGCGGTCTTGCCGCCCTAGCCATAGAAGCCTATCCCTACCGACATCTTGCAGGCAACGCCCTGCGTTCGGTCCAGGTGGAGTTCTATCATCAGGGAGAAGCAAAACGCTATGCACACGCGGTGGGGGATGTGCTTTTCACCCATGATGGGCTCAGCGGACCCGTCATCCTTACCGCTTCGCGATCGGTGCTCAAGGCAGATCGCATCGTTGCCACCTTGCTCAGCTGCAAAACCAAAGCAGATCTTGAGAAGCAACTGCATGCACTCTTGCTTGCCCAGCCCAAGAAGCAAGTCTCCTCCCTTCTCAAGGAAGCAGGCCTCTTCTCTGCGCTTGCACAGAGCTTGCTCTCCTCTCTCTCCCTCAAGGCTGAGACCAAAGCAGGGGAGCTCGGCAAACAGAACCGCCTTCAGCTGGTTCGCCTGATCACCGATCATCCGTTCACCGTCTCTTCGGTCAAGGGCTTCCAATCGGCGATGGTCACCGCCGGTGGGGTAAACCTCTCCGAGGTGGACCGAAAGCGTATGGAATCCACGCTGCAGAAGGGCTTGTTTTTCTGTGGTGAGGTGCTTGATTATGATGGCGAGAGTGGAGGTTTCAACCTCCAAGCAGCTTTTTCTACTGCCTATCTGGCAGTACAACATGTTTCAAGGTGAGGTACCTATGCAATTTCTTTGGACAACAATTTCGGTTCGGAATATGGAAGAGAGTCTTGCGTTTTATCAGGATATTGTCAAACTGCCGCTCATCAGGCGAGTGAAAAGCTCTGAGGAAACTGAGCTTGCATTCTTGGGAAACGATGGAACCACCGTTGAATTAATCTACCACCATGGAGAAGCTGTTGAGCCGTGCAGCAAGAACATCAGCCTCGGCTTTGCCGTCAAAAGTCTTGATGACCAGCTGGCCTTCATCAAGGAACAGGGCTTGGACATCTATGCCGGGCCGTTCTCACCCAACCCAGTTGTTCGATTCTTCTATATCCTCGATCCCAATGGCGTGAAGATCCAATTTGTGGAGCAGAAGGCCTGATGTGAAAAGAGAGCCGGAATTACTTCCGGCTCACCTTGATACACACTGTGTCAGAAATGCTTACTTGATCCTCTTCACAGCACTCTCCAACAGCTCCTCGAGCTTTGCAGAGGGGTTCTGGAACTTGGCCAGGAAGATCATGGCTGCAATGATGTACGGCTTGTAGCTGGCTTCCTTGTAGAGGGGTACCAGGTAGCGGTCGAACACAGAAGCCTCAACCTCGCCTTCCTTGCAGGAGAGACCGGTGATGTCGGCAGGCAGGCAGTGCATGTACAGAGCCTTTCCGTCCTTGGTGGTCTTCATCAGGTCCTCGGTGCAGGTCCATTCCTTGAACTTTGCGTTGTTGGCCAGACAGGTCTTCTCAAGAGCCTTCAGTGCATCCTGATCTCCCTGCTCGACAATCTTGGTTCTCTCTTCCATGACGGCAAAGGGAGCCCAACTCTTCGGGTAGACGATGTCTGCATCCTTGAAAGCCTCTTCCATGGATTCGACACGCTTGTAGGAACCACCGCTCTTCTTTGCATTCTCCCTGGCAACCTCCTCAACCTCAGGCATTACATTGTACCCTTCGGGGTGCGCAAGAACGACATCCATGCCGAAGCGGGTGAACAGGCCGATGATGCCCTGGGGTACCGAAAGCGGCTTGCCGTAGGAGGGGCTGTAAGCCCAAGTCATGGCAACTTTCTTGCCCTTGAGGTTCTCGACACCGCCAAAGTGGTTGATCACGTGCAGCATGTCAGCCATGGACTGCGTCGGGTGGTCGATATCGCACTGGAGGTTCACCAGAGTGGGTCTCTGCTCAAGCACGCCGTCATCGTAGCCATCCTGGACAGCCTCGGCAACCGTCTTCATGTAGGTGTGGCCCTTGCCGATGTACATATCATCGCGGATACCAATGACATCGGCCATGAAGCTGACCATGTTTGCAGTCTCGCGAACGGTCTCACCATGGGCGATCTGGCTGGTCTTCTCATCGAGGTCCTGCACTTCCAGGCCGAGCAGATTGCAGGCGCTGGCGAAGCTGAACCGGGTGCGGGTGGAGTTGTCACGGAAGACAGAGATTCCGAGACCACTATCAAACACCTTGGTGGAAATGTTGTTCTCGCGCATTGCACGCAGAACTTCTGCTACCTGGAAAGTGGCAGCGATCTCATCATCGGACTCTTTCCAAGTATGGAAGAAGTCATTGAGATACATGTTGTCAGTCTTGAGGGTCTTCAGCTCCTCGATCATCTGCTTAATAGTGGCTTTGTCCTTCATGTTGGGGAAACCTCCAGTGGTATTGTTCATAAGAAAATCCAGACAACTGCACTATACCATGAGGACGTGCCGTTGTCTAGATTTATTGTTGCAGTTTGTTGCAAGTATCGTCAGATCTTGCCCAACTCCTTCAGGATTTTCTCCGGTGAGAACGGCCAGTTTCGCATCCAGACACCTACGGCATCATGGATTGCGATGGCTATCGCCGGAGCAGCACCATTGGTCGCGATCTCACTGATGGATTTGGCTCCATACGGGCCGACCTCATCGTTGATATCAATCAGAACCGCCTGGAAATCCTCCGGCTTCTCGCTGATCATCGGAACCCCATACTCACCGAGGGTGGGATTCAAACACACCCCGTTCTCGTCCAGGATCATCTCCTCATAGAGCGTATGACCAATGGACTTGAGAGCAGCACCGTACATCTGGCACAAGGCAAGCTCGGGGTTGATCGGAGTGCCGGCATCCTGCAAGGCATAGTACTTCTGCACCTTGATTTGACCGGTACGCACATTCACGGCAACCTGCACGAAGTGGGCGCCATACGGTATGGAGTTGTGCCCCGTCGTGAAGGAAGCCCTTCCCATCACCTGCCCGCGTCCAGTACCTGTCAGCGCATCGTGGCTGAGCTTGGCATAGCTGAGCGTCTTGCCCGTCTTGGTGCTGTACACCTCGCCGGGGGCGCGCAGTATGAGGTCCTCCGCCTTCTCCTGCATCTGGTAAGCGGCTTCGTCAAGCAGGTTCTTCTTCAAGTCCTCAGCAGCCAGGAAAGATGCTCCACCGCTGAAGTACGTTCCGCTGGAGGCGTACGCACCAGTATCGAACGTACAGCTGTCGGTATCGCCGCTGGTGACCGTTACCAAATCCATCGGAACACAGAAAGCCTCACTGATCATCTTGGCACTGATGGTATCCAACCCGGTTCCCAAGTCGGCGCCACCACTGAAGATCTGGAAGGTTCCGTCGGTAAGCAACTTGGCCCATGCATTGGAGTGGTCGAGGCCGGGAAGCCCACTTCCCTGCTGGATCATGGCAAAGCCCTTGCCGATCTTCCAGTCAGGATCATCCGACATCTCCTTCTTGCCCCATCTGATCATCTTGGCACCCTTGGTGAGCGCTTCATCCAGACCACAGGAACCGACAGGAACAACCTTGCCTTCACGCCCTTCTCCAAGACCCTTGAGGATCTCAAGCATATAGCCGGGCTCAACCTTGTTCTTCATGGCCATCTCGTAGTAGTCGATGCCCAGTTCGTCGGCAAGTTCAGCCATACAGGTCATCAGGCCGTAGGTACCCTTCGGCGCACCGTAGCCCTGATAGGCGCCGGTAGGCGGAATATTGGTGTAGTAGGTGATGACATCAAACTTCATGTTGTCGCACTTGAGCAGCGGCAAGGTCTTCGAGCATGCATTCATCGGAACGGTAAGGCAGTGGTTTCCATAGGGACCGGTATTGGCCCTGACGTCCATGTAGACGGCAGTGATCGTACCATCCTTCTTTGCTCCCATCTTCACCGTCACACGCATCGGGTGGCGGGTGGAGTTGGCAACGAACTCCTCTTCACGGGTGTTGCGATAGAGTATCGGCTTGCCGGTGATCCAGGTGGCGTAGCCTACCAGGTCCTCAACCAGGATATCCTGCTTCGAACCGTAGCCGCCACCGACCCGTTCCTTGATGACTCGGATCTTGTTTTCGGGAATCTGGCAGACCCAAGCGACGATACGCCGTACGTGGTAAGGAACCTGCGTCGATGCATGCAACACCAAGCGCCCACCATCGATCTTTGCATAACAGATGTGTGGTTCAAGCGGGGTGCACTGGATCTGGCTGGTCTGGTAGGTGCGTTCCACCACCGCATCAGCCTCCTTGAACCCCTTCTCCACATCCCCAATCTTGCCATGGGCTGCAGAAGCGACGTTGTGTCTGATATCGCCGTGAAGCGGGAACTGGTAGATGACCTTCCCGTCCCTGGGGTCAGCACTCTTGTTGTACTGATCAAGATCTGCAGGAGCTCCTGCACGATACTCAACCACCCCGTTATGCACCAAGGGAGCACCCTCGGCCATAGCCTCTTCCACGGTAAAGATCGGTTTGAGGATTTCGTACTCAACCTTGATCGCCGCACGGGCTGCGAGTGCCTGCTCTTCCGTCTCAGCCACGATGGCTGCAACGCGATCGCCGACATGACGTACCTTGCGGTTGAAGAGCCTGCGGTCGTGCGGACTGGGCTCAGGATTGCCCTGTCCTGCTTGCATGTAGAAGACATCGGGACAGTTCTCGTGGGTGATGATGCTGACCACCCCTTCCATCGCCAAGGCTTCGCTGGTGTCGATTTTGGTGATGTAGGCATGGGCATAGGGGCTGCGGAGCAGTACCATGGTGTGGTAGCCGGGAAGCACACGGTCCTCAACGAAAGAACTCTCGCCCGCAACCAATTGAGGCCCATCCACCTTCCCCTTGGGCTTACCCACATACGTAAGGTTTTCACGGAAAGTGGGAGAGATTTCGCTCTTGTATGAACCAGACTGCATTTTCTCCACTGCCAGTTTCACTGCAAGGTAGTAGTGCTCATAGCCGGTATCACGGATGAAGATGCCGCTGAGCACCTCGTCAATCTGCGCTCGCGTGGGGTTGCTGACATGTTCGAGCAACCATGCCAGCAGCAGTGCTGCGGCGGGAGCATTGTAGGCACTCTGCACCACACCGGCATCGATCATGGCCTGCTGGACCACATGCAGGCTGCGGCTGGTACCCAATGATTCTGCAGTCCTGATCTCTGCTCCTTCAGCCTGCTGGGCAAGCATCAGGTTTGCATAGACAGGAACATCGTTGTAGATGATGGTATCACTTCCAGCAAAGCCTTCCTTGTCATCACTGTCGCGAACGCTCTGGTATCCCAGACGTACCAAGACTGAGCGCAAGGACTCTGCCTGATCGCAACTGATGCTATGTTTCTTTCCGTTTACGGTAAAGGAAATCTTGTTCATTTTGCGCCTCCTTTCAGAAATTCGGCGAAGAGTTGGGCGAGACCCTCGCTGGCGATGTAGCGCTTGTAGGCAGAGCTTCCCACAAAGTCATCCAGGGCGGCAACAGCCTGGTGCACTGCAAGCTGAACATCAGCAGGGGTAGTAAGCTCTCCGTTCTCGATGGCGTTCTCAATGGCATTGAGGCGTTGCACGGAACTTCCGTGCACTGCGGTAAACACACGCACATGATCGATGACCTGCTCGTTGTCCTGGGTTGCCCCAAAACCAACTGTTACTGCGGCGCTGTTCTGTGCACTGTTGGAAAACCGCTTGGTGCCGACATACCTGCTGTCTTTGGAAAGGCTGATTGCAAGAATCAGGGTACCGCTGAACTGCTGGTGATAAGCATGGTACTCCCTGATGGGAATATTGTCCTCGCTATATGCACCACCTTCGGTAAGGTTGGCGGTAAGCAAGCGACAGCGTGAAGCAAGCAGAGCCGGGGCAAGATAGGACTGGTCACTCATCAGGGCGAGGTTCCCCCCAATCGTTGCCATGTTCCTGCGGGTGAAACTGCCGCAGAAGAGAGCAGCATCCTTGAGCCACTGGGGAACCAAAGCCGATTCCACCAGCTTCTGCAGTGTCACCATGCTGCCGATGCGGATGTAGGAACCCTCATCGGTGATGGTATCCAGACCAAGCTTTGCAAGGCTGATCGCCACCTTTGCATCCACTTTTGAATTGAGGCGGTTGATCTCCGTCCCACCGGCGTAGAACACACTCTTATTCTTGTTGCGCTTCAGTTTCAGCGCATCTTCGGTATCGGTTGCTACGAGATATTCCTGTATCATACACCCTCCTGTCTTTCAGCTTTCTCAAGCATGCGCTTGCTGATGGCATTCGCCTTGTCGGCAAGCTCCTGTTCATCAAAGCCGACCAACTGTCCGTGGTCGACCACGACTTTTCCGTTGATGATCGTATAGTCGGTGTTGTGGTTGGTACCACAGAAGAGCAGACTTGCCACGGGATCGCTGTGGCTTCCTGCATACGGAAGCGTCGAGACATCAAAGATGGCAAGGTCGGCAGCCCAGCCCTTCTCAAGTCGTCCGACCTGGGAGAAGTTGAGCAGTTTTGCACCGTTCTCGGTTGCGATGGTGAAGGCCTCGTTTGCAGTCAGGGCATCAGAACCATATCGGACACGCTGCAAGAGCAAGGCCTGACGGACTTCGGCAAGCATATCGGAACTGTCATTGCTGGCACTTCCGTCCACGGCAAGTGCAACATTGATACCCATCTCCTTCATCTCCTTGACGCGGCAGATGCCACTTCCGAGGCGCATGTTCGAGCTGGGGCAATGGGCAATGTGGGAACCGGTCTGCTTAAGCACTTTCAGTTCCTCATCATTGAAATGGATGCCATGTGCATACCACACATCCTCACCAATGAGATTGCACTCCTGCATCAGATCCACCGGGCGCATCCCGTACATGGACTGGCAGAAATCAGCCTCATCATAGGTTTCGCAGAGGTGGGTGTGCAGGCGCACCCCGTACTTTCGTGCAAGCGCTGCCGTGTCCCTCATCAGCTCCTTGGTGACACTGAAGGGAGAACAGGGCGCAAGTGCTATCTTATGCATGGCGTCGGGAGCGCTGTCATGGTAGGTCTTGATGCAGCGTTCACTATCGCTCAAAATTTCATCTTCGGTCTGGACAACGCTATCAGGAGGGAGTCCTCCGTCTTTCTTGCTCAGGCTCATCGAGCCACGGGTTGGGCTGAAACGCATCCCCAAGGTGTCGGCAGCCTCAAATTGCAAACCCATCAGGTCCCCTTTGAAGGAGCGTGGATAGAGGTAGTGGTGGTCGGTGGTTAGGGTACAGCCGGTCTTCATGAGTTCTCCCATGGCCAGCATGGAAGAGTAATACACGGCATCCTCATCAACATACTTCCATACCTCGTAGAGGAACTTCAGCCAATCAAAAAGCTTGGCATTCTGGACAGCTGGATGGTTGCGTGTCAATGTCTGATAGAAATGGTGGTGGGTATTCACCAAGCCGGGGATGACCACGTGACGTGAGCAATCAATGGTGCGGACCTTGCCGGTTGCTTGCAAGCCACCGTTCGGGGCTATGGCTTCAACCTTGTTTCCTACGA
Source organism: Spirochaetales bacterium Spiro_05 (assembly GCA_001603115.1). GTDB lineage: Bacteria > Spirochaetota > Spirochaetia > Sphaerochaetales > Sphaerochaetaceae > Sphaerochaeta. Next base: position 24,163 of record LVBG01000017.1, on the reverse strand, counting down.
TCAAGAGGTCGGCACCATGGTACTGGGGCCCATCGAACGTTGGTTGGAGGCAGTAGATGTTCTGTAAGAGTAGTGAGGAACTCATGCCTTCTTATCTCCTTATTCTGCAGGACGCGAAAGGTCTATCCAAAGAGGCTGCTCGGCAGCGGTCCTACAATACATGGGTACGGCATGCGGGCTGTTCCGCAAGGAAGGCTGAGGCGAAAGGGGGTCGCCGTCTTGCCTTGGTGTCATCATTCGTTCGTGTGGATCTACAGGGAAGAGCCCCTTTTCCGTCCTATGGATCTCACATTCCTTCCATTATATATTTATCAATATAAAGGAAGGAAGAAGGTTCAAACAGCCACAAGGTATTCACCCTGTGGCTGTAGTGTAGCACATTCGTGCAATCCCTTGTACCGGTTGGCTTACTTCTCCAACGAGTACGGAAGCATGGCGTAGAATGCAGCGCAGATCTCCAGGTCATCAACGCGGTTGATCTCGTTCGGAGCATGAGCCTGGGCTTCATCGCCAGGGCCAAACCCGATTGCGGGGATCTTGTGCCGACCAGTGGTGGCAACCAGGTTGGTGGAGAAGGTCCACTTGTCAACAACCGGCTTCTTGCCAAACAGAGCCTCATGACCGGCAACACCTGCTTCTACCAACGGATGATCGGCATCGATCTTCCAGGTAGGGAAGTAGAGTTCCTGTGAGTACTCCTTCTTGGTCCAGCCGATCTTCTCATAGTTGGGCATCTCGACCACGATGGAATCGGGATCGTCGCCGGTTGCCTTGGAGATGTATTCGCGAACCTGGCTGATTGCCAGATCTGCATCCTCACCCCAGGTCAGGCGGCGGTCACAATAGAGCATGGCATAGTCGGCAACAGCACATTGGCTGGGGCCCTTGACGTCCATCTGACTGACAGTGATGGTTCCCTTCCCGAGGAACTTCTCAGCATCCGGCTGCAGGTCCTTGTTGAGCTGCTCAATGGCAAGAGCTGCCTTTGCTGCCTTGTAGGCGGCACTGACACCGCGCTCAGGAGCACTGCCGTGGCAGGAGATGCCCTTGAGGATGACACGGATCTCCATGCGGCCGCGATGGCCACGATAGAGTCGGCAGCTGGTCGGTTCGGTGGAGACCACCAAGTCGGGGCGGAAGTTCTCTTCTTCGATCAGGTACTTCCAGCACATGCCGTCGCAGTCTTCTTCCATGACAGTGAAGGTGAAGTATACGGTGTACTCACCACCATAGCCGAGTTCCTTGAGAATGCGGCCGGCGGTGATCATGGAAGCTGCACCGCCCTTCTGATCGGAAGTACCGCGCCCAAAGACCTTGCCGTCCTTGATCTCTCCAGAGAATGGGTCGAAATCCCAGTTCTTGAGGTTTCCGACTTCTACCGTATCGATATGGGCGTCGAATGCGAGTTTCTTCGGCCCATTTCCCACGCGGCCGATCACCGAGCCAAGTCCATCAATACGTACTTCATCAAATCCGGCCTCTTCGCAGAGGGTGACGATGAGGCGACAGACATCTTCTTCCTGGGAGCTGTAGCTCTTGGTCTGCACCATTTTCGAGAGATTGAGAGCCGTGTAATCACGGTACTCAGCGGCCTTGGCCCTGATCTGTTCCTGAATTGTCATCTTGCTATTCCCCTTTGACCGTCTGGTCATATGCATCGTCATCGCCCGCAGTTACGGAGCGATTTTGTCCACTTTTTCCCATACGCGCTTGGCAACCTTCGCCGCCTCAGCGTAGATACGCTCAACATCAAGGCCCGGGAACTGGTGGTTTTCCATGACCAGTTTTCCGTTGACCATGACACTTTCCACACAGTTGCTGCTCATGCCCCATACAAAGTGGCCGGCGGCATTGTCCGATACGAGCGGAGTCGGCGCATGATAGTCGCAAATGGTGAGGTCGGCCTTGTAGCCTGCCTCCACTTTTCCGAACTTCCCGTCGAAGTACTTCCCAACCAGCTGGTTGCCCCGGTTCAAGGCTGAGACATAGTCGCTCGGCCACCAGGAACCACCTTGGTCCTTGTGCTTGAAGAAGGCGAGCTTGAGCTCCTCGAACATGTTGCCACCGCATCCATCGGTACCGATGATGAGGTTCTTCACCTTCTGGATATTCTGACAGTACCCGACGTTGTTGTTCATGTTGCTTCTTCCATTGTGGGCAAAGAAACAATCATGGGCATTGATCTTCTCGATCTCTGCCTCGTTCAGCCAGAGGCCGTGCACCAACAGCGAGTTGTCGGTCAAGAGGCCGTACTTCTCCAGCCGATCGACGATGTCAAGATGGTACTTGTGATGGCTGTGCACCACATCATACTTATCCTCAGCCACATGCAGGTGCATGCCTGCACCGCTCTCTCTCATTGCCTCAGCCATCAGGCGCAGCCCTTCATCGGGAATGGTGAAGGGAGCATGCCCCCCGATCATTCCCTTGACGAGCGTCCGGCTCTTGGAGGCCATCGCAAAGCGGAGGTTTTCCTCCACTCCGGCCTCAACCTCGCCCATCCCACCATTGCGGTCGGTGACCTCATAACAGGTGGAACCACGAACGCCCACCTCTTCCATGCCCTTGGCAATGGTGTCCAAAGAACCTGCGATATAAGCAGGGCTGGCATGGTGGTCGATGCAGGTGGTGGTACCACTGGCAATTGCATCGATCGAGCAGATGAGTGAGCTGTAGTAACAAGCTTCCTCATCCAGACCACGATCCAGGCGCCACCACCACTCCTTGAGAACCTGGATGAAGTCATTCTGGGGACCGGCTGAAATCAGCATGCCCCGGGAAAGCCCTGAGTAGTAGTGGTGATGACCACAGACGTTGCCGGGGATTACGGTCTTCCCCCTGCCGTCTATCACCTTGTCAGCCTGGATGGTTTGTGCTGCTGCTTTGCCCACCGCCTTGATCACATCATCAGTGATGACAATATCAACATCCTCCAGTACGGAAAAAGGCATCTGGGTCTGCATTACCCGTACGTTCCTGATAACAGTAGTAGCCAACGTTTCCTCCTTTACGCTTCAACGTACCCGAGCAGGTAGCTGTACGAGGTGTACACCTCTTCAATCAGGGCAGCCACCTCATCGGTGATACCTTCCTCATCGCCGGTAAGAATTCCATCAGCATCCATTGAGCAGGTGTAGATCTTGCCGTCAAGACGAATCAGGATATCCTCACCCTCTGCAAAGAAGCCGCTGTTCTCGGAGTTCTCAAAGTCCTCCTTGAGGCTGAACAGGGTGAACTTCTTGCGGTACGGACCACCGTCATAGGGGCAGAAGGTCTCACAGTTGCCGCATTCGTTGCAGTAAGCATCGAGGTGCAGGATCTGGAACGGATCGGCAAAGATGCCGGTATTGCGCACATCAATGGCGACGTTGGCCCGGTTCGGGCATACATCGACACACTTGTTGCACAGGTAGGAGCATTCAAGACAACGAGCAGCTTCGGTTGCGGCAAACTCCTTGTCCCCAAAATTCTTGGGGGAGAGAATCATACGCTTCTTTTCGGCAACCTCAGCGAAGAACTCGTTCTCATCCGCTTCCAGTTCCACCCGCTCTTCGTCGGTCATCTCCTCATCATCATCCTCATCGCAGTCGCAACCATCTTCACAGGTGCACTCGTGCTCCTCGTCATGGTCATGGCCACAGCCGCAACCTTCCTCCTCGTCCTCTTCAGGGCCGAGAATCTTGTCAATGGCAGCTTCCACTGCACTTCGGGCACTGGCAATACAGCGTACGACGGTGGAGGGTCCGCTCTGGACATCACCGATGACATACACATTCTCCATCTTCGATTCCTTGGTCTCTTCGTCGGAGATGGGCCAGCCCTTCTCATTCACCGGTACGCCATACCAGGTGAGCTTCTCGGTATCAGCATGCTCGCCTATGGCGGTGATCATGGTGTCTGCCTCAATGGTGAAGGTTTCGTCGGTTGCAACAGGTCGTCTTCTTCCACTGGCATCCTTTTCCCCAAGAGCCATTTTGCGAACGGTCAGCACATTGCCGTCGAAGCGTTCAGGATTTGCCAGGAAGAGGAAGTCGATGTTTTCCTTCTTGGCAAGTCCGTACTCCTCATGGTCGGCAGGCATCTCGTTCTCGGTCCTGCGATAGATGACCGAGACTTTCTCGACACCAGGGATGCGCAGTGCTGCGCGGGCACTGTCCATTGCAGTGTTTCCACCGCCGACAACCACCACATGCTTGCCCAACGAAAGGGTCGAGGGATCCTTGCGGAAGGAGGCGAGGAAGGAGAGAGAAGGCCGTACGCGGCTTCGGTCCCCAACCAACGGGATGTCATTGTCCACTTCACTGCCGATGGCGTAGAATATATAGGAATACCCTGCGTTACGCAGTGCTTCAACAGTCATCTTCTCAGTCTCAACACCAAAGTTGAACTGCACACCATGGGCCTTGATGAACTCGACATCGCTTTCAATTGCTTCAACAGGGAGGCGGAAGCCTGGGATGACATGGCGAACCACACCTCCAGCACTCTCCTCCCGCTCGAAAACAGCGGTGTCAAAACCGGCACGAGCGAGGAAGTAGGCGGCACTGAGTCCGGCAGGACCGGCCCCGATGACCGCTGCTTTCACGTCCGTCTTGTCGGTGGCCCCTTCCCACAGGCTCTTGAACTCTTCAAACCCGTTCTCCACGGCAATGCGCTTCATATCACGGATACGTACCGCACCCTCATAGTCCATGCGTGTGCAATGGAGCTGGCACTGGTGATCACAGATATGACCGGTAATGGCAGGAAGGGCGTTCTTGTCGTAAATGAGGGCAAGAGCTTCGCCGTAGCGACCCTGGCCGACCAATTGCACATACTCAGGAACATCCTGGTGGATTGGGCAAGCAACCTGGCAAGGCGCAACGTAACAATCAAAGAGAGGAAGCTTTTCCCCGATCTTGATCGTATCATCACCGCGGAACTCCTTGCCGGTCACCTCAAAGTCGGTGGAGCGAGCAGTCTCGGAGAGTTTCTCAACCTTTTTCACATCGATGCCTTCCATCGACCAAGCCTTGCTGGTGTTCAGGATTTCCACCATCTGCTTGAGGCGGGTGTACCCACCAGGCTTGAGCATGTCAGTGGCAAGGGTAATCGGGCGGATACCGCTTTCGAACAGCTCCTTGACCGTGAACGCTGTAGCCCCTCCGCTGTAGGAGATGGGAAGCTTGCCGGCAAACTCTTTGCTCAGCAGTGTGGCAACCTTGGTGGAGATGGGAAGCAGGGAACGCCCGGACATGTACATCTCGCTACCGGGAAGTACGCCCTGGTCGTTGACCGAACCCAAGGTGTTGGTGAGCTTGACGCCAAAACCCCTGCCCTCTTTCTTGGCAAGGTCCACCAGGCGGTGAAGCATGGCGATGGCATCCGTATACTGCAGATCATGCTCAAAGTTCTCGCGAGTCAAAGTGATGTAGCTGAAGCCGAGGTCATCAAGAATCTTGCGCACCGCGTCGTAGCCGAGCAGGGTGGGATTGAGCTTGACGAATGTGTCTACCTTCTTCTCGGTAAGCATGTAGGTGCAGATGGCCTCGATCTCTTTCGGAGGACAGCCGTGCATGGTGCTCAAGGTGGTTGAAGGACTGATGTTGGCACTGATCTTGGTGCTGATTCCCTTCAGCTTCTTCTCAAGACCTTCCCAAGGGGTGCCTTCGAAGAGGCCTTCGTCGAGCATGGCTTCCAGCTGGCTGAGATATTCGTTGAACCGTGCATCCTTGCGTGCATCGATCATGGAGTCGATGTACTGCTGCATTTTCTCCGTCTTGATGCCTTCGAGGTTGTACCCTACGGACATATTGAAGATGAAGGAAGGTTTCTCAAACTTTCCTTTGTGCATCGCAGCTTCGAGCAGATGCAGGATGATCCAAGCCTTGGCATACTCATCCCAAGCCTTGGGAAGGGTGAACTCGGTTGACCACTCAACGTTGTACGCCTCGTCACGGGCATCGATGCAGGGTTTGTCAATCTCCAGCGTATCCATGACCTGGACGGTCTTCAGCTCAATGAACCTACCACCGACGAGATAGCTGGCAATGATGTTTTGTGCCAACTGGGTATGAGGTCCGGCTGCAGGGCCGACAGGTGTTGAGCAACTTTGGTTGAAAACGCTGAGGCTGTGCTTGCCTGCGTCCTGGTAGAACTGTTCTTCGGCAATGCCGAACATTGCATGATGATTACGGTATTCACCGACAATACGACTGATAAGTTCCGAGAAGGGAACTGGGCGCATGATGTCTCCCATACTCACTCCTTCAAAAGGTGTCGCCGAGCCGAAGCCCGACCATATTCATTCTAATGCAGAATGAAGAGAAGTCAATAAAAATTGCAACATTTCGCAACAAATCCACAGAGATTTTCCCTTATCTTTTCGCCGTCAAGAAGTGGTATTTGCAGAATTCGTTCCTTTGCAAAACGTACTTTTCGATAAATTTATCGTATCATACTACGACTTAACGCAAAATAATTTCCAAAAATTCAACTTTCACGAATTGTGACTTTACATTTTACTTCTTTACGGTATACTTGACTAATCTGAAAAAGCAACACAGCATCACCACGGAGGAAATACGCATGTTGATCAATCTGAATGTCAATGAGAAAGTACGCGCAAAGAACATCCAACGCTGTAGGGAAAAGGGCGTCCTGCTTCCTACCTTCAAGCAGATGGTGGATCCTTCTACCGTACCTGAAGATATCAAGGCAAAACTCAGTCACGTTGGGCTTTGGGACGTCGATCCCGTCAACTTGTTCAGGATTACCTGGAAGAACGAACCCACCAAGCAGGGTGGAACCTTCGGCGGTGTCAACTATGTCGAAGTGCCCCGTGAGCTCACCGGCATCAAGGCAAGGATCCTGTGTCTGGTCGGCAAGTGGTTCCCCACCGGTGCCCATAAGGTAGGTGCAACCTATGGTTGTCTTGCTCCGGCTCTGGTATCCGGAAACTTCGACTCTGTTGACCAGCAGGCTGTGTGGCCCTCAACCGGCAACTACTGCCGCGGTGGTGCATACAACTCCTCGCTGCTCGGCTGCCAGTCCATCGCCATTCTTCCCGAAGAGATGAGCCAGGAGCGCTTCAACTGGCTGAAGACCGTTGCCGGCGAAGTCATCGCCACCCCCGGTTGTGAATCAAACGTCAAGGAAATCTTCGACAAGTGCCACGAGCTCGATGCAGAGCGCGGACAGCACATCGTCATCTTCAACCAGTTCGAAGAGTTCGGCAACTACCTGTGGCACTACACCGTAACCGGTGCGGCTCTGCTTGAGATCCTCAAGGATGAGGAAGTTGCAGCTGAGAACGTCTGCGGCTTTGTCTCTGCAACCGGCTCAGGCGGAACCCTTGCTGCTGGTGACTTGCTGAAAACACACTTCCCCCAGATGAAGATCGCTGCATCCGAAGCGGTGCAATGCCCCACCTTGCTGCGCAACGGTTTCGGCGGTCACCGCATTGAAGGTATCGGCGACAAGCATGTGCCCTGGGTACACAACGTCAGAAATACCGATATGGTCATTGCTGTTGACGACCAGGATTGCATGGATATCTACCGCCTCTTCAACGAGCCCGCCGGCATTGAGTACCTGAAGAAGATGGGTGTCAGCGATGAAGACATTGCAACCCTTCCGATGTATGGCATCAGCGGGGTCGGCAACGTGCTGGCCGCCATCAAGCTGGCCAAGTACTATGAGCTTGGTGAAGATGATGTGGTGCTCACGGTCCTGACCGACAGTTCGGAGATGTACACCTCCCGCCTGAAGGAACAGAATGAGATCCAGGGAGCCTTCGACGAGTATGCAGCAGTGCGCGCCCTCGCTGGTTGCTTCCACCACCAGACCATTGATGGAGCTCTCGAGCTCACCTACTACGAACGGCTCAGAGTGCACAACCTCAAGTACTATACTTGGGTTGAGCAGCAGGGCAAGACCTATGAGGAGATCAATGCCCAGTGGTACGACAAGAACTATTGGAAGCAGATTCCTGCCTATGCTGAACAAATCGATGCTATGATTGAAGCGTTCAACAAGGAAGTTCTGGCAAAATAAGCCAATTGAGAATGCAAATGCCGGGCCTTGTGTCCGGCATTTTCTTTGAATCGGAGGAAGTATGCGGTTTATCTATGAGTGTTGCGATTGTCACGAGGTCTTTGAGACCGATGAGGTGTTTTACCAGTGCCCCAGTTGCGCACAGAAAAATGACGGGACAGCTTTCCCACTGGGTAATGTCATCGTCAAACTCAACGAGGAAGATCTTGCCAAGCTGAAAGAGCAGGAACATGTGAGCATGTACGACTTCTTCCCCTACCCGGTTCCTGACAAGGACGTGTATCCGGTGGGAGGAACCCCGATCGCCAGACCCAAGCGGCTTGCTGCGAAGTACGGCCTGAAGAATCTCTTCTGCAAACTGGACAGCGCCCTGCCCTCCGGTTCGTTCAAGGACCGGGCGAGCCAGCTGATCGCTGCCCAGGCGATTGCGCACAAGCAGCATCGCATTGCACTTGCATCCACGGGCAATGCGGGAGCTGCCATGAGCTGTGCGGGTGCCGCCTATGGCCTTGAGATCATTCTCTTCGTGCCGGCCACCGCTCCGGTGAACAAGCTGATGCAGAGCGTCCTCTATGGGGCAACGGTAGTTCCGGTAAAGGGGAGCTATGATGACGCCTTTGCTCTTTCCATCGCCTATACCAAGCAGTTTGGCGGCATCAACCGCAATACTGCGTACAATCCGATGACCATCGAGGGAAAGAAGAGCGTCTCCATCGAATTGTTCGAGCAGTTGGGCCGCAAGGTTCCCGATGTGGTCTATGTCTCGGTGGGTGATGGATGCATCTACGCCGGAGTCTACAAGGGCTTCTATGACCTGAAACAAGCCGGACTCATCGACAAGATTCCTCATATTGTGTGCGCACAGAGCAAGCAGAGCAATGCGATCAGCCGCGCATGGAAGACCGGGAATTTCTCCAACCTGGAAAAGGCCACGACCCGTGCCGACTCGATCAGCGTCGAAAGTCCTGCCAACGGAAGAATGGCTGTCCGCTATATCCAGGAGAGCGATGGCTGGGCTACCGAGGTTGATGACAGCGAGATCCTTGAGGCTCAGCTTGAATTGGCAAAGGAAGCCGGCATCTTCGTAGAGCCTGCAGCAGCCTGCGCTTGGGCCGCCCTGAAAGCAGACCATACGATGCTTGCCGAGCGCTTCGGATCCGATGTCGATGTCTGCGTCCTGCTTACCGGCAGCGGTTTCAAGGATATGGCGGTATTCACCGGGAAAGTCTCAATCCCCGAGGCGATCGAGAACAGCAAGGAAGCGGTGATCAAACGGTTCGAGAACTGACAGAACTCACTCGATAGGGCAGGCTGGCAAATTCGCCAGCCTGTTTTGTCTGTGCTCAGGACCGAATCTGCTGCATCCGAGCCTCGGTCTGTTGCCTCAAATGGTTCCCAGCGTCCAGCATCAGGAGAAACAGAAAGCACTTCAAATCCCTGCCTCACATGCTCGCTCATCTCTTCCAACCGGGAAACCATAGAGCGCTTGCCTATCCCAAGCTCCTGGGCGAGCTTCAGGAAATGTTCCTTTCGAATGGAACCGAGGCGATACTCGCCCCCAATTCCCATGGAAAGCTTTGGAGACAACTGTGCATAGCAACGGGTACTCACAAGGTCATAAAAAGGGGCAAGTGTTCCTAAGAGGTTCTCCCCATCATATACAAACCCAGAGGCAACAGTTTCTGCAACCCAAGGATGGGAGTTGCGGAGAGCTTTTGCACCAAGGTTGCAAGTTGCCCCAAACCAGGGCCACCGTCTTCCTCATACTTTCGGTCAGGCATGATCCCAAGCGCTTGGCAAGCATCCTCCTGAGGGATGCGCTCGATCACCGGGGGATGTTCGCTCACCCTCCTTCGGTCATACCGCTCGGTGACAAAGACCGGGATATCCTCCACCATCACAAGCTCTGTATCTGCAACAGGGAGTGCACACATCTTTGCCAACTGCATGCAGAGGAATTCATTTACAGCCAAAGTATGGAAAGGAGCCTTTGAAGGCTTGAGAATATGACTTGAGGCAGCCCCATCCAAGGGCAAATACCAATCACCGGAAAATCGGGCAAGCGAAATTTTTTGTTGGGCCCCGGCAAGTGATTGGCGAAGGTCAGAAGACCCAAGAAGCAACGGCCGAACATCCATATGTCGAATCTTTGCTGCAAGCTCATCCTCCTCCACTCTTCTGTACGTTCCCTGTACGGAATAGTTGAGTTCTGGATTTACCTATTCCCGCAAGACAGCCGAGCCTGCGCACTCCCTGCCCAAAGCTTCCAGCAACCGCAAGGTACTTGATTCGCTTACTTGAAGGTACTCACCTATCCTGCGTCTCATTTTCCCATCAGGAAGAAGACCGGAGAAAAAAGGCAGACACTGCTTGGAGGAGAATTCCTGCTTTTGGAGTGGGAGTGAGTGCGAGATTGCCCTAGCATTGGGATCGGCAAGATAGTGAGGATCATACAAGAAGACCACGCCCCGATCGGCTGTACCGTCCAGAAGGCCCACCCTTCGATTGTTCTGGGACACAACCAGTGTCATACTCGTCCCTCCACCTGTAGATCAAGGCCCAAACGCATAAGTACAAAAAGGACTTTTCCCAGATGAAGAGAGCTCTTCCCACGTTCCAATTCAGACCAGAAACGCACACCTACCCCACAAAGCCCAGCTGCTTCCTTATAGGTGAGTCCGAGTTCCTTTCTTTTTGAGTGCACGAGCTTTCCGATATCACTGCTTGTTTCTATCCTACTCATAGCAACACCATATGTATCCCGTTCGGAAATATTGCTTGTAATGGAGTCTCTGCACATATGATTTTTCCCGTACGGGATTAAGGAACAGCGTTGATTCCCTCCTGTGCCAACCTGCAAAAAATGCCAATAACCACGCACACTTGGTGATAACCTTTGACAAAAGCACCTGCTTACAGTATTTTTTGGCTGTGATGAGGAGATTCGCATGCAAAACTTTCTGATAGGTCTTGGAGTCGGTGTTGTACTGGCCATCGTGCTCGTGGTGGTCATGTCCGTCAAGCGCCATAAGGAAATGCTTGCTGTAAAGCAGGAGACTGAACGGCTGAAGCGGATGCTTACCGATCGCATGGACCTGGAAAGCGAAGGCCTCTCCAAGCTCAAGGAACAGAATGAGGATCTGAAAAAGCAGAATGAGAATCTCAGGATCAGCCTCAGCACCTACTCCCAGAAACCGGGAAGAAAGGAAGTCGCCAGATTGCACGTGTACCAGCTTGCCGTTGACAGACTGACGATAAACAGCCCCGGCTTCGGTGCTGCCTGGCAGGCTGCACTCAAAGAGAGCGAGGACGAGTTCCAGAAGACCTATGTAGGGGTGCAACCGTTCATCAAGCGCCTCATTCCCATCAAGACCGATGCAGCGGTACTGCCGCGTACGGTGGAAACAGAAGAACGATAAACATCAGCCGAAATGGTGGAATTGGTAGACACAAGGGACTTAAAATCCCTTGCTCGCAAGGGCGTGCGGGTTCAAGCCCCGCTTTCGGCAAAGTATTTTTTCATATAGTATTAAAGCATAAGCATTTAAAAATGTACACCTGCGTACAAGTGTACGTAAGTGTGCATTTTTTGGGTTTACAAACGTTAAGTTTTTACCCATAATTCGGGCATGGAAACTAAAAAAGCAAAGTATCGAATCACCCAAAGACAGGGGCGATGTGTTCAGGTTTTTTTCGATGGGACTGAAAAGTGGGTCTCTTCTGGTTGCCATACCAAAGAAGATGCAATCAAATGGGCTGAAGCCCAGCTAAGAAACACTGGAGACTATCTGCAACAAGCAGAACACAAAGACTTCAGATTAATCAGAAGGAAAGGACGAAACATTCAAGTACAATTCAAGGGATCAGATTCCTGGATATCAACAGGCTACTCCGATGAATTGAATGCGACGTTTTGGGCTCGATGCCAGCTTAGGGAGAGGAAGAGCAAGGATATTACTTTTGGGGAATTCGCTGAAGGTTTTTACACCAGAACTGACGAAAGGTCATACAGAGCAAAAAACGAAAGAAAGAACCGTCGATACAACGAGTATTATTACTACACAATGGATGGAAGACTCCGCAATTATATCTTGCCAACTTTCAGCAACGTCTATTTGAGAAATATTGACCATATCATGATTGATGAATGGTTCATTTCTATGAGGAGAGCTGCAAGCGGAAAGCAGATGGCGTCCAACTCAAAAAACAAAGTCCTCATGTGCATGTCATACATCATGAAAGAAGCTGTCAACTTAGGCCTAATCGAATCAAATCCGTGCGAGAAAGTTGACAAAATTTCGGAGGAGTCGAATCCGAGACAGCCTTTCACAGAAGAAGAAATGGCAATAATGTTTCCAGAATTTGACAACACAGCTATTTGGGTTTGGGGAGGCCTCATGTGGGCTAGTTATTTCCTTATCATGAAATGTACAGGTTTTAGGCCAGGGGAAATTGCTGGGTTGACAAGATCAAACTACTACCCTGAACTCAAGGGAATCTATACTTCCCAATCTGTAAATAGTTTCACAAAAGAAGTAGTCAAGCGAATCAAAACGACTGACAAAGGCATGAAATCAAAAATCGGTCTGCTTTCTGACCAGTGTTGCAGGATTTTAGACAAACACATAGCAAGAATGCCAAAAGATCAAGAATATTTGTTTATGATTGATGGTGGCTATTTATCAGTTTTTACTTCAAATAAACACTTCAATTCTTTTGCTACGAAAGCAGGCATAGACCTCAAGGGACGAACCCAATACTGTCTACGCCATACTTTCCAAACAATGATTGCGGGCGAAGTTGAGAAAAGCCAGATTGAAGAACTTATGGGTCACACAAAATATCGACAAGGTTATGACCACAGAGACGGGAAACGAAGACTCGAACAACTTCAAGGTCTTCGTGATCGCCTAAGCAACATCATCTAGTCCCAAATGAATGGTCTTCCAAATTTCTCCCAATGCTCCTTCAGGTAGTGCGTCAGGTACAACAGGTCGGAGCATGGGGGAAGTTTCTGACGAAGCATTGTACGAATTTCGATATTCATGTCCTTTTCGGCATCATACATGTCAAAATACTTGGCCTTCATCATGGTGTATGCCCTGTTGAAATAATCTGAACTACCATCTCTCACGGATAGAATCAGATCGAAGAAGGCATACATTGGCATCCCATCCTGTGCATTGTAGAATGCTTCCTCGATGTGGATTTCCTTAGCTGCTTCATCTTCGTAATGTGAAAAGGCTTTGTAGCATTCGTCCAAAGTAAAAATGGAATAATCACCATCATCAGCCAGCAGGATAATCCGATCCTGGCCGTCCTTGCTTTCAAGCTCTCTTGCCTGTTCATCTGCTTCCATCCACTTGCGTGAAATGCGGGTATTGAATAATTGATGATTACAAGTATTGTGCTTATCCAAGTCATTCTCCCAATTTTGATTGCAGTTATTATAATATAGGAACCAAAATTTGAGTTAAGTAAATGTTATGAATATAGCCATAAGTAAAAATGGATATGAGTAAAAGAGCTGATGGGCTATGCAAAATACTGGGATGATGACCACCTTTATGGTAAGCGTAGCCCAAAAACAGCTCCGAGGGATAGTGACTCAAAGCAGTAGTATTATCTAGCCTATTACAAACTTCTGCCCATATTTCTTGAAATGCTCCTCCAAATAGGCAGTTAGAAATTCCAAATCAGAACATGGAGCCATTTTTTGATGTAGCTGTTCACGAATCTCATCATCCATAAGATTCACAGCAGCTTCCATTGAAATCTCAATAATTTTACGGGCCTCTTCTTCATAAGCGCTCTTGTTTTCCATCATTTTCTCCTGTGTTTGTTATAAATGGGTGCAAAATGTCTGTCAAGGACAATCCTTGACCGCTTTGCGAATGGTTTGGCTCGGTACTATTCTTCTTAACGATGTTCAGCCTTAGGTATGTATTGCATCATCTCCTTCAGCTCTTCCACCGTCTCAGATTCACTGGAATACCAATCCAGGGTGGTGTATCCATCTTTCAGGGTACACCCATCATTGATACGGTCAACAATGATTTTCTTGTTCACGCCATACGCAATGGCGGCATCCGCAATCGACTCAAAGATAAAGGTTTCCTTTTTCTCATATGCGACTACGGGGATTGCATGATGCAACCTATAGCACCTCTCTGATGTAGATTAAGCCCATCTTACGACAGGCTTGGCATTTGATACTTTCCGTGGAGATACCCACGATTCTTGTTGAATTCGATTTTGTAGGAGATATGCTTCTCTAGGTCTATCTCAAGATAACCGCAGAGTGTAGCGACCCTCATAACAATGTCAGCAAGCTCATCTTCCAGAGAATCTTTCACATAACATGCGAAACGCTCATCGGAGAATGTCTTCTCGTAACTCCTTAGATCAGCCCTCCTCTTGCTCTGCAATGCAGTGAGAGCCTCGCTTACCTCTCCGTGGACTTCGCACAGCATCTCCGCTATATTCATGTTCTTGTGGAGAAAGCCGTGAGAGAGTGCGTGTCCAAAGCATTTGTTCTGTAGCTGCTTGATTGTCATTCTGTTGCCTCGGTCAATTTGGTTGGTGCTAGATTTCCGTCAATCCAAGCATAAACATCTTTGATCTCGTTGTGATTGAACGGATTCACGAACATCCATTCACCATACCTCTCCACATAGAATGCGAAGAACACATCCCCACAACCATTCGTCACCAGATACTTGTCGTAGTACCTATTGCAGAACGGAGGTGGGTAGGTAGGCTTCCTCCCAACAGGAAGCCCTTCAGACACAAGTGTCCAGCCCATCACTCATTTTCCTTCTGCTGTTTGGTGAATGCCCAATACTTTCTAAGCACTTCCTCTTTCATGACAGAGAAGTTTTTGTTGTATTCGACACAGCAACCAAACACACCAAATTCATCAATGTATTCGTCTGAGTATTCGTCAACCCGGTAGAATTCCATTCTCCTTGGATCATCTTCAGCATACTTCGGCCTGTACCCAACCTCATAAATTACTGGATACTTCACCACATAATCATCAATGAGATAATCAGAGTAGTGATAGTTGGGATAGGGAAGGCCGACATTGTTGATATCGCAATACTCCTTCGCCTTCTCCTCGCTTGAGAACACAGCTTCTATTGAGTAGTCCTCATAGCTACCGCTTGTAACTACAAAGACCTTCCGCTTGCCTTCTGCCATCATTTTGTCATAAGCCTCAGCCTTTGGCTTCAACGCTTCCACTTCTCCCATGAGCATCTTTGCAAGGTAATCTACACCCATTTGCTACTCCATTTCATCTATATATCCATCTACAGTAATCTGCGTTCCGCTCAGTACGTCACGAAGAGCATCAAAACTCATGCAGACACAGAAATTGTGCTTGCTGAGGATAAGATTCTTGTCGTTGAAGTATTGAACCCTGCCCACACGCTTCGGATGGAAATACACCTCAACCTGGCTTTCATTTCTAACATCGATTGCAAAAATCATAGCTTCAATGCCGGGCATGTCTTGCACCCCTGCGATGATCGGCAACTTTATTGACATGAGGCCTCCCTGCCACTTGGTTCTTCTGACTTCTTACTCAGCGAATCTCTCATTGATTCAAAGCTTTTCATGAATTATCTCCAGGTATATCAAGCTCTCTTCCGCAATTCGGGCAATACGTAATACTAAACTGAGCATCAACCGAACCAAGATTCACGTAGATATATCCTCTTTCCACGAAGGCTTCTCCGCTCCCAATCTCACAATGGAGAGACTTTGAATCATCTCCCAACTCACAATATTGACATGGCTTTTTCATGCAATTTCTCCTTCATAAATATGGTGTTTGCGTCCAAGGTACTCTTCTTCGTAGGGGCATCTGGTAGGAAGGCCTTCGCTCTCTCTCCAGACGTAATACAGGTCCCGGATGAAGCATTTAATCATGTACCTCATTGCTGCGTTGTGACGGTGCAGGTCGCTTGTCTCGTTCCAAGCCTTGCCCCTACCCTCAATCATGGTCTCCTTGTTCTTCAGCCTCTCCTTGTAGTCATAATAGAATTTGGAATACGGTGACTTGCTCTTGATGAAAGATGGGGCAAGAACGCCGATCATCTTTGTCCGAAGCCTCACATTGTACGGTGAGAGGAAGCCAGCGGTGAGCTTGTCGCCCTTGATTAACGTATCGGTGACAACAATGTTATCTCCAGACTTCTTCCTTCCATACACCATTCCGGGATTGAGGCCAGTGAACTGGTTCATTGCGGAAATGGTATGGGCCTTGTGAATGTCATACTCGGCAATGATGACTGCTGCCATCATGGGGCCGACACCCTTTACGTTCTTGAGGAAATCATCGTAGACCTTGATTCCCTTCAATTCTCTCTTCAACGACTTGACCAGAGCTTCCTCGGTATCTTTCGAATCCTGGAAGGCATCGACAAGGGAAGGGATGTCCTCATTGTTGATTATCATCGCCGTTCCGTTGTCCTTTTGGTCAGACCCATCAGCCTTGAATCTCAGGCGGTTTCCCATCTTGATCCTGATATCTTGGTAGTCATAGATGGTTCTCACGATTCCTTTGATTCTCTGTCTCTTAACTTCATACTCAGACATTTTTACTCTCCTTGGTTCACTTTTTTAATTCGATTTTCTTCGTTCATTACGGTCCACTCGTTTGTATTGGAAAACTCGTCTCCGATTGGTTCACTTGTTATATACGCTTGAATTCTCAAGAAATGGTTCGCTTAAAAATTTTGCTGTTATCCACAGTGTAGGCTCACTCAATATATATGCTCATCTCTTAATGTTGGTCCGCTCCCCGCACTTGCTTTTGTAGTCGCTGTTGGCTCACTCCCTGCACTTGTTCTTGTATTCGCTGTTGGTTCACTTCATGCACTTGGTTCTTTTATTGTGTTGGTTCACTTTGGATTTATGCTTTTTCTATCTGTTTTCGGTTCACTCTGCGTTTTTGCTTTTGTATCCGTTTTCGGTTCACTTATGAATAAATGGTCTTTTCACTGAGATTGGTTCACTCGTACTTGGTTGCCTCAATTAGGGCTATCGGTTCGCTCTCATTACCTGTTCTCGTTTTCTGGTTGGCTCACTCTACGAATTCGTATTTGTTCTTTCTTTTGGTTCACTTTTCTATTCTGTGTATCTCGGCATATTGATTCACTCTTGCCTTTGCTCTTGTTACTACCTAATGGTTCACTTCCAAACGGTGCTTCTTTTTCCAATTTTGGTTCACTCACTTCAGATGTTTGGTTCTAAGGTATGATTCACTCAACTAACATGCTTGCTATTTTGTTTCGGTTCACTCGTTTGACTTGCCTCATCAGCGTTCTTGGTGAGGTGGGGGTGGCCTACCCCCGCTTCTTGGCCATTGTCTCTCGCACTTCCTTAACCTCGTAATCAACCCTGCTGCTTGAGAGCAGACCGCTTGAGGTGATCTCCACGAGCCTCAACACCTCCAAGTCCTTGACTATCGTCCTCACCCTCCAGCAAGGCATTCTCAGAGCCTTTGCAAGCTCTTTCTCAAGGTCCTTGTTGTAGGTCAGAGTGTTGGTGTCCTTTGAGTAGAGGCGCTCCAGAAGGTACCAGTACAATCCGTACCCCCTTGCACCATGCCGCTTGAACAGTGCGGCGATGTTCGGGTTTTGAAGCTCTGTCATGTAGTGCCGAAAGAAAAACATCTTACGCATTTTTTATCAACTTCTCCTTCTCCAGTTCCTTTGCAAGCTTGTCATATCGCTTTGCAATCTCCAGGTATTCCTTGTCCCTCTTCTTGGTGGTAATCGCTTTCCTATCCACCTCAGACAAGCTCTCCATCGCTTCCTCAGAGCCTTTGGAAGCCATGACCATATTCTCCAAACGCTGTAAACGTTCCATGCCGATACGAGAGATCAGACGATTCCTATACGCAACGTGGTTCCCAGACAGCGGACCATTGCAATATTTGCATTGGGGCCATACGTTGTCCGGCTCAAGCTCCGTGGCCTTGTTCTTCCGGCTTTCGTAGTGACCTCCGTCCATCTTGGAAACATGTCCAACCTTGCCGCACGATATGCACGTGGCGTAACCATTCCCATCAGCAAGTAAGTATCTTCGGTATTTCTGGAATGCAGTCAGCGCCTTCTCTCTCGCACTCGGCATGAAAACTCCTATAAGCCTAGGGTCTGCGACCCGTTCTCTCGAATGATCCTGTTCGCCTTCTTGAGGGGAGCAAAGATTTGCAATGCCCTTGACCTCATCTCTGCGGTGAACGCCTCTATCTCAGCGATATCGGAGGTACGGTAGTATCCCTTGCCGTCTGAGTAGGAGACGATGATGAATTCATCACCAAAGTCCATCTGCCTCAGTTCAGCGATGACCTGCCGTACCGCCCTGTCGCCCAAGTCCCAGAGCCTACTAAGCTCCTGCCTTGAGATTGCGTTCCTGGAGCCAATCGGAAGCATTCCATACAACGTCCGTGCTCTCTGTGGGGACAGATTTGGTTGCTTTGGCTTTCTTGGATTTCTTGCTGCTGACATTCTTGGTACTCCTAAAATCTTCCAAAATCCTGTGATTCTCAGGTGCTTCGGAGCAATACCGCATCACCTTTCCTTTCCGACCCTCTTGTTTGCATTTGTTCGGACATTTTCTGCACAATACTTCCATCACATCCTCCTAGAACGGAATATCATCCAAATCATCATCTTCACCCATTGGGCCGCCATACATGTCTTGGGTGGTAGCTCCGCCGTAGCGTTGCTCATCTTGCTGTATGTAGAGAGGCTGGACACCAAACGAGTCTGCCATCAACACCCAACGGCTTCTCTTGGAACCATCGTTGGCATTCCAGAATTCCTGCCTCATCTCGCCACGGACAACAACAGGCTTGCCCTTGGTAAGCTTCCCGACCAGTGACTCTGCGTTCCTTGAGAACTGCACCACATCGAAGAAGGATGAGGTTGTCTGGCCTTTGTCGTATCGGCCAACCGCAACCGAAAACTTGAGTATCGGTGTCTGTCCTGCATATTTGATTTCGCTGTCAGAAGTCAGCCTTCCAGTAATCATGATTGAACACATATCTGCCATCGTTAGTCCTCCAGACTGTAACCGTTCTCCGAAGCCAGCATATGAACGGCTTCGATCAGTAGCTTGCATTCCCCAACATTAGCTTGGCTGGATGGAATGCCCTTGATTCCGTATTCCCCAATGACAGGATTTCCCTCCTCATCGGTCTCAACCGGGTAGCCAAGTGAGACAGCCTTAGCTTTCGCCATCTCTTTCATATCCTCAGCCGTTCCCCCAGCCATCTCTGCCAAACGCTTGCAAAGCACATGAAGGTAAGCATTTTCCTTCAGAGTCCTCTGCTGGTAATTCGGCTCGATTGTGACCTTGATATTCCCATCACCTTTCAGAGCTTGGGCAAGTATCGCCCCAAACTCCTTCTCGAATCCGGCAGGGACCCGGAAGTCCCCACCGTTGACCAAGAACGTCAACTTCATGCGATTGCCCCGAACGGAACATCATCCAGAGGGTCTCCCTCGAACGACTCCGGGCCAGCCTCACCACCGGGAGATTTGATTGCGTTGAGCACATCAAGGTAAATCTCGTAGGTTATCTTGTCGGATGAATCAGCGCCGAACTGAGCGAACAATCCCTTAGCAAATTCCTTGTCGCCGGAACAAATCTCAACAATCTGATTCCAGCCACGCTTGACTGTGAACACTCCCTTCACGATAGGGTTCGCATCAGTCATGATTGCCTTGGTCGTGCTAGCCACTTGAGCAATGGATGCCGTTGCAGGGTTATAAGGCTTGCCTTCCGGCTTCCTTGGAGGCTCTGGTCTGTTCTGCTGCACAGGTCTTCCTTCCGGCTTCCTGGTACTCGATTCCGGCACCTCTGAATCGGGATCAACCATATCCTCGGTAGGAATGCAGAGAGTCTGGAGGAGGGCATACTTGTGAGCGATTGCCATGCCCTTGTTGGCTCCCTTGTCACCGCTGTCCATTCCCTCACCAATGACCACAGCTTCAACGCTGGACCCATCGGAGGCAAAGAAGGTGTACTTCATGGTAAGGATGCGGTAGATGAGGTTTCCGCCGCTTCTGGTCTGCCTTTCCTCCGTCCTCTCACTGAGAACGGTAGGAACGGTGAACACACCATGCTTGGCAAAGATTGGATGGACCGCATTGTAGACATCATCAATGCCTCTGAATTTGAAGCCCTGTTGCTTGTTCTGCTGATCCTTGCTGATTGCCTCAACATCCTTCATGACTTCAGCCATTGCTTGGTAAATATTGCTACTCATTGATTGTCTCCTCCTCATTCTTGACCTTGCCTTCCTCAAGCGAAGCCATGTAGTTTTTGTAGAACGAACACTTTTCGGCACAGGTGCAGTAATCGACACACTTCACTGGTACGCCCTGCCGATGCTCGACATAGTGACCTGCTCCAAGGTTCTCAGCGTGCTGTTCTGCATTGAACTGCGAATCGTGGCGCTTGATTGCTGTCTTGCGGCCTTTCTTCATCACCGCCCAGCATTCACCACGCTCCCAGCGCTCCTCAGCAGTACAATCGGGGATTTCTTCCTCCGGCTTGTCCTTGTAGTAGAGAATCTCTTGGATTTTTGCAGAGAGGTCTGCCATCATGTCAGCGGCAACATCACTTCTGAAAACCTCGCTGAAATCGTAGTCGATGTTCAGAATCGGCTTCTGAGGATAGGAGCGGTCCCGCTTTGCATTGGTCTTGCTCCAGTCCTTGAGGAAGACGGTGTTCCTAACTCCCTTGACCGGGAAGCCAGCCTTTGCAAGAATCAGCCAGTAAATGCGAAGCTGCTTGGCCCAATGGCTCTCGGTTCCTTCCTGGAGTTTCATCTGGTAACTGAAGACTCCAGTGGTCTTGTAGTCGGTGATAATCTTGGTGTCGCCGTTGTACAGGTCGAAGCCACCAGACACCCTAATGTCGCCATACTCGCCGCAAGGGACCTTCATTGAGATACGTTCCTCAGCCAGCTCGTTCTCGCTCTCATGGCCCTCCATGACGCTGTGGACGGCTGTCCCGAAGACTGTCCAGATCATATCCACACAATCTTGCTCCAGCTCTTCCCAATGCCGTCTGGTGAGAATGATGTCTTTGGTGCCCTTCATCAGCTCAGTGACCGAAAAGGTGTCCCAGCCAAATCTCGGATGATTGTCTTTCAGACAGCTTTTGTAGTAAGGTTCGGGTAATCCAAATTTATTGGTTATCAACATCAGATTGCCTCCTTGAGGTTATCGGAGGAGTTGGAAGTTACAGCTTCCTGCTCCTTTTTTTGTGCTTCAAGCTCTTCTCTGACCTTTTTGGTCTCGGCCATTTCCTCACGCCAATAGCGCTTGTATTTTTCCAACTCCTCTTGAGCGTGGTCTCTTGACCATTTCATGCTCTCAACCCTCTCAACCGCTTCTTTCAAAATCTTTTGAGTTTCTTCCAGTGTCTTCTCCAAGTGAGTGATGTATTCACGCTCCATGAAATTCTCCTCGCCACATTAACCTTGTAGCTTCTAGTGATAACCTCCCGAATGGGAGGGATGCGGTGTCCGGGAGTCGAACCCGAATGCACCATCACCGCTAAAAATCATCCGATTGCTTGTACTCTCTGATCCTTTCCATTTCCGGGATTCCAACCCAATCCAGATATTCGTCGAATCTCCAAAACCTTTTTCTTCGCTTCACATCCGACGTCTCGTCAACCTTCCCGAAGTTGGGCAGAAGCCAAGGACGATTCAATGCGTCTTGTCTGCTGATTTCGTTTGCATTGGCAATCATGGCAACCGTGACGAACTTGGGGTCGTTTGCATAAATGAGTTTGGTGAGGTCAGAGAATTTGCGGTCAACCTCACGAAGCCTGTCAAATTCCTTTGCATCGATTGTGTAACTGAGAATGGTGCTCATATGGGGAAAACTCCTTAACGCATGTAAAGCATAATATCACTGATGTGTTTGACATTAGTGAATTATGTAACTATTGTCAACCACTGATAAGCGAAATGGTTGTATACTTACATATAAAGAGGTAAAGCTATATGACATTTTGGGATAGGCTCCAAGAATTGCTAAGTGTCCACAAGATGAATCAGACAGAACTACAAAAGCGTCTGGATTTGTCACAGTCCTTCATTTCGATGTCCATGAAGAGAAACACCATACCAAGGGCAGATCTTCTCATGAAGGTTGCTGACTACTTCAAGGTTTCTCCTCGATGGCTCATGACAGGGGAGGAGGAAAGAGGGTTTGATGTCAAATACTCTGTTGTCATCAATAACAAGAAAATCATGGAAATCGGTTATCTGCTCACCTTGTGCGATACTGACTACGTTGAAATGATTGGTGAGTTTGTCGAACATGAAATTTCCCATCAAAAGACTATTTGGTAAATAGCCTTATTAGCGCTTAATTAGCCCAAAATGCTTAATTGGCATTTGGGCTAGTTAAGCTTAATTTAGATTATTGACCAATAAGCTTATTAGCCAATAGCTTTATTATATATAATTAAGCTTAATATATAATATAAGCATCCTATAGAACTAAAAATAAGATAACTTGTTACTCAGCTTGTGGATAACTTGTGGATAACTCATCTTCCATGTTCCAAATCTTGTTGGAGAAGTCAATTGCACCATCCGTTCCCTCCTCTCTTCTCATTTGCACGACATTGCCGCTCTTTCCGACAATCAGACCGCAGTTGTAGCCATAATCTTCATCAGCGTAGAAGCCACCGATATCGACCTTCGGGAACTGCCTTGCGATAGCCTCGAAGATTGGAATCGGCGTTGCCCAGAGTGTTTCGAACATGACCTCAAGAAGCGTGTTGGAAGTCCTGTCAATGAAGAACTCTTCCGGCTCGTGGCTTACACCCCAATGCTCGTTTCTCCAGTGATACCAGTTTGAGTGCCCTGTCTGGATATAGCAGCTTATGGACTTTGCAAACTCCTCCACTGTTGCATCATTGATTCGGGCCGCTTCGAAAGCCTCACGGATTGCCTCAATCTGCTTGTCAGCGGTCTTCCTGGCGATTGCTTGCTGGTCGATGGGGGTGAATGAGTATGACTTGATCCCAAGCGTCTCCTGGACCACCTGTGGCATCGGCACAAGCCTGCTGAAGAACTCTTGGGGAGTAGCTTCGTTTTCCCCGGCATACGTGTAGACCATCATCGATTGCAGCTTGTCCAAATCATCCTTCGGACCTTTGAATTTCACGATATGTTTCACATTGTTCGGCATGTTTCCCTCACCATCTGTAACTCTGAGTAAGCTCAGGTCTGTCTTTGTCCAAAACCCAATGCTCTCCGGGCAATTCATTCGTGTTGTACTGGACTTGGTACGTTATCACATCACCCTTGAGGCCTCCCCACTCTGGAGAGGCAAACTCATGGTCATCATCAGCGCTGACAATGGAGGCTGACTCCCCATACAATTCCTTGATGTCCTCAACAAACCTGTCGGCTGTTCTCAACTCTTTCTCAGACAGTCCCGACTTGTCGTTGTTGACCAGATAACTGGCAAGAAATGAGTAATGCTTGATGTCTTCGAAATCTGTCATTTCATTCCACCTTCGGTACTGTATCAGTCTCGGGCGGCAACGTTTCGTCTTTCAGAAACAGGTTGCTGTACACTATCAGCTTCTCCAGTTTTCGGATTCCAAGCTTGCTCATCTCGTCTCTCAGATAAGTGACCATTTTCCTGCTCTTCCTGATGTGATCCGACACGACCAACATGAGCAAATCAACCTGCTCATCCTCATCTTTGCAGAATCCAAACTCAGAGGTAAGGGCTTTGAAAAACTTGTGGCGCAGACAGTATTTGAGGTGTAGTCCCATCCCAAAATCATCGATAGCTCTGCCTGTTTTTCGGTTCCAAATGCTCTCGACTACCTGCTTGTTGGTATCCTGGAATACAAGAGCACCGCTGACCTCGTGGACAATCATGTATAAATCTTCCACGGCTTCACCTTGGGGCACTCTTGCAAACAGCATTCCATCAGAAGCATCAAGTACGTCCATATCCAAAGAAATTGCT
The DNA here is from genome assembly GCA_001603115.1 of Spirochaetales bacterium Spiro_05. GTDB lineage: Bacteria > Spirochaetota > Spirochaetia > Sphaerochaetales > Sphaerochaetaceae > Sphaerochaeta. The sequence goes on along the minus strand of LVBG01000017.1, from coordinate 98 downwards.
TTTCTGTTCTTCAAGTTTAAATCTCCCATTCTGTGTAATGGTTAATCCGGCCATTTTCACCAGTGGAATCCGGAAATTTCTCACCAACTAAATCCGTA
>LVBG01000061.1 GCA_001603115.1 Spirochaetales bacterium Spiro_05 | reverse complement strand
CGGTAATTTCTGCAACAAGGTCCAGGTACTCCTTGGACATTCCATTGGGAAGTCCTTTGTCATCATAATATTCCATAGGAGCCCATCCTGGATCGAAGAGCACCGAGAAGCGTGTGTGCGAGGCAAGAAACGTGCGTTCTTCCTCATTCAAGCTGGCAAGAAATTGATTTTGCGCTTCGCTGCTGGAGAGCGGAACGAGAAAGATGAGCAGAAACACAACCATGCAAACAAGCATCTTTCTCATAGCTCCAACTCCTGAACCGACTCATACTTCTGAGGCCGCTCCAACTCTCCAAGCAGGAGGTTGACTTCCCGTTTGAGCTCCAGAATACGATCCTCACGTTGGGTCATGAGTGCAAACCACCGCTTCAACTCATCAAGTTGCTGCCTGTTGTCACGCTCAATTTTCTTGCGCTCTGTGATATCCTGACCTTGTGCGATGATTGCAAACCATGATGAGTCATCTGAACCGGAAACAGTAGCTGCGTTCCAGAGAACAGTACGGCTGGGGCCAAGAGCACTGGGAATCTCCATCTCCTTGTTTGCAAGTTCTTTGTAGACTTCAAGGTGCAAGAATATTTCCTTGATTTCCTCTTCTGGAACAAAGGAGAAAATTGCTCCCAGTTGTTTTCCCACAACCTGATCGAGGGGCAGCTGCAGCAAATCAGAAAAAGCCTTGTTGGCATGGGTAATTGCATAGGAAGCATCCCAAACAAGAATAGGAGCATTGGCATGAGTGATGAGAGCGGCAAGATAATCATGAGCCTTGCGAAGTTCAACCTCAAACTCCTTTTGCTTGGTGATCATCTCCGTGTAGATGAGGATCCCCCCTATTTCGCCTGACTCTTCATACCAGGGTCGGCACTCCCATCGTGTGTATTCGATTTTGCCATCCGCTTTTTCATAGGCATCGTCTTCTGCACTGAGCACTTCACCTGCCAAAGCACGTCTGTGCACAGCCCGCCATTTCTCAGGAAGGTCAGGTATAACCTCATAGTGATGTTTTCCGATAATGGATTTCCCATCACTAATCCCATATTCATCCAGATATTTCTGGCTTACATACAGATATCGCAGGTCCTTGTCATGGATGGCGATTGCAGAACGTGTATGTTCGATGACATAGCGCAGCAGATCGGTGGAATGCCGTAAGGCAGACTCCGCCTTACGTCGCTTGCTGATATCGCGATAGAAACAGATGTAAGCGAGGGGGTGGGCATGGACAGCGATGATTGAAACCTCAAGGGAGAGAAGATTCCCCTCATGGGTGCGGTGGGTAGTCTCAAAGATTTCAGCTTTCTCGTAGGCTATCTGTTGAAGGTGCTGATCAAAATCTTCTCCCTCAGCAAGGACAACTATCTCTTTGAACTGTCTTCCTACCAACTGCTTCCTGGTATAGCCGGTCATCTGCAGATACGCGTCATTCACCTCAACAATCTTAGCTTGCTCATCCATACCCACATACCCTTCAGGCATGAGCCGAAGCAGGGTATTCGCCTCGGTTGTGGTTGGTTTGCATGTGTTTGCTTTGTGCAGGGCGCGAAGAAGGAAGGAAGCAAAAACACAGAGACCTGTGCTCAATGCCAGCAGGAGGAGAACCCCATAGGTTGGAAGTGCAATAAGCACCAAGAGCACGCTTTACTCTCCTTGGAACCTCAAAATATCTTATGTCAACGGTATCACAGCTTATGCGTTCATTCCAGCGCAATTGACGCCAATCAGAGCGAAAGTATGGTTGAAATGGTTTCCACCAGGTCGTGGCAGAGTTCAAACTGATGGGCTTTCACCCCATCGTGAGCGTCACCCATGAGGTATCCCTTGCCTGCAGCGCGTAGCATGGGTAGGTCGTTTTCCTCATCCCCGAAGGCAAAGGTGTGTGCCCGGTCGATCCCGAAGTACTCGCGTATGGAAACAAGAGAGTCACCTTTGCTGGTGGGGCAGATATCAAAAATGTCCGGTCCTGTAGTGACCACATGATAGGAGTCTCCCCATAGGGTTCTGGCCTGTGCCACAAGCCCTTCCTTCTCCCCCATTACCACAGCAGTTATCTGCAACACTTGGTCATCCACTTCCTCATAGGATGAGAACCACTTGGTATACCCTTTCGCCAAGTACACTTTTGCACGTTGCGTCTCTTGGGAAGCAAGCGGAAGATGCATTGCCTGGTCACCGCTGAGCAGGGGGATGGCCTTCCAGTCCTGAAGCGTTTCGGTGATGGTTCTGGCCGTTGTGGAATCGATTCCATGATTGGGAATCAGATGTTCATGCCTGTAGAGAATCTTGCAGCCATTGGAGGCCGAGAAGACCACCAGATCCTGCACTTCCTCAAAGAGGGGAAGCAGGGAGCGATGGAACCGTCCGCTTGAGATGCAAAAAAGATATCCCATCTCATGTGCTTTGCGAACAAGAGAGAAAAAGGCAGGGGAAACCTCTCGCTGCCCGCGGGGAAGAATGGTCCCATCCACATCACAGAAGAACATGCCCTTATATGCCCGCACAGCTACCCTCCACAGGTTTTGGACCAGTATGACAAATAGCGTCAGAAAGCTCAAGCGCAGAAAAATACCCATCCGACAGGGATGCTGCCTGGGATGGGTAATGGACTGTAAGGAGAGCGTATCAGCCTCTTGCCCCGTAGGTATCCTTCATATCCACGTCAGCAATCGGAATGCCCAAGGCCTTGGCCACGCCCTCCCCATACGCCTTGTCGGCAAGATAGCAGTGCCTGATATGCCGCTTCTGCACCAAGACAGTAGTTCCTTGCATGTTGCGGGCGGTATTCTCAAACAAACGCTGTTTCTCATCAGCTTTCATCAAGCCAAAGAGCTTGCCAACCTGCTCATAGTAGTGGTCATCATCCTCGCGATAGTCGTAATGATCCACCGGGCCCTGCCCATCGTAGGGAGGCTCCGTCAACCCATTCTGGTCCTTCCACATCCCATAGGAGTTTGGATTGTAGTGGACGCTGCCGCCATAGTTGCCGTCCATGCGCATTGCACCATCTCGGTGGAAGTGGTTGGTCTCCACCTTGCTGCGGTTCACGGGTATCTGGTAATGGTTCACTCCCAGACGGTAGCGCTGGGCATCGCCATAGGAGAAGAGCCTGCCTTGCAGCATGCGATCCGGTGAATACCCTATTCCAGGTACGATGTTCGCAGGATTGAAGGCTGCCTGCTCAACATCCTGGAAGTAGTTGTCCGGATTTCGGTTCAACTCGAAGTAACCTACCTCATGGAGGGGATACTGGCTATGATACCAGACCTTGGTCAGGTCGAAAGGATTGTCAGGATGCTGCTTTGCCTGCTCTTCGGTCATAATCTGTACATACATCGTCCAACGGGGGAAGTTGCCTTTCTCGATTGATGCAAAGAGATCTCTCTGATGGCTCTCCCTGTCATTGGCAACAATCTCTGCTGCCTCTTCATCAGTAAGGTACTCAATGCCTTGTTGTGTCTTGAACGTGAATTTGACCCAGAACCGTTTGTTCTCGGCATTGAGGAAGGAGTAGGTATGAGACCCATACCCATTCATATGCCGGTAGGTCTTGGCAATACCACGGTCTCCCATGGTGATGGTCACCTGATGCAAGGCCTCAGGAAGGTTCGACCAGAAATCCCAGTTGTTCTGAGCCGAGCGCATATTGGTCCTGGGGTCACGCTTCACCGCATGGTTGAGGTCTGGAAAGAGCATCGGGTCACGGAAGAAGAAGACCGGGGTGTTGTTACCCACAAGATCCCAGTTGCCTTCATCGGTATAGAACTTCATGGCAAAGCCGCGGATATCACGTTCTGCATCCGCTGCTCCCCGCTCTCCTGCCACTGTTGAGAAACGGACAAACATCTCTGTTTTCTTTCCCACCTTCGAAAAGAGGGACGCTTTGGTCCACTTGGTGATGTCGTGGGTTACGGTGAAGGTGCCAAAGGCTCCACTGCCTTTCGCATGCATACGACGCTCGGGAATGACCTCTCGGTCGAAATGCGCCATTTTCTCCAAGTACCACGTGTCTTGGAGCGTTACAGGACCCCGTTTGCCTGCAGTCTGAATATTCTCGTTCTGGGCAATGGGTCGTCCACTGATTGAAGTCAATGGTTTTTTCTTTGTCTCGTCACGTCCATCTCTGTCTGCCATAAGGCCCTCCTTGTTCATGTGCGTATATCCTGAGTATCGCATGCATTTCTCACAAATACAAAGCGTTTCACCTATTACTGAGAATTATTCTTGATAACGACTCTCCTTTAGCGCATCTTGGAACCTCCCCTCTGCTGTGCTACACTACATGCATATCTGAGGTTGTTCATGGATGAGATACGCACCGACCTACGCATAAGACTTTTACGGCTGATACACCCAATGATGCTCATCATGATTG
>LVBG01000016.1 GCA_001603115.1 Spirochaetales bacterium Spiro_05 | reverse complement strand
TATTTGGAGGATAACACAAATATTGCTAAAATTAAAGTTTTAGTGTTTACAAGCTACTAGATTGAATTGGTTGAAAAAGCAACTGGAAGGTTGTAAGCAGAAGAAAGTATCAGAAAAAGAATTTGCTAAACTAGGATCCAAAATCTGGCTTGATCCAATTGTTAAAGGGCATAGAGCAACGCTTAAGGAGTCATTCTTACAGTTTGATAAATTGTTGGAGAGCACAAAGGATTATGAAATCAGAGCTGTAAGGATTAGTCTTAAAGAAGATCTGGGTGGAAAATTCTCCCAGAGTAGAAAGTTTATTGAGGAATATGAGAAGACGGTATTTGGTTTCTATAATTGTATTGTTCAGAATGTAAAGAATTGGGAAGAACCTGCTCCAAAAATGGATATCAAGAAAGCAAGTCCGATAACTCATGAAGAGGTGAGTTCTGAATCTATTGTCTTATCTGGTAATCAGGGAATTGAAAAATAGTTATTCTGCTTAGTGCTTTATGACAGTTTTGTGATGCATTTGCTCAAGCAGCAGAAAATTTGCTCACCTTGCGACTTGATTTCCAAGATGGTTTCACGCATAGGAGAATGGGGTTCCTTGATTAGCACCGAGAGTTCACTGATACAAAGGCTATTTCATTTACAACAATTGGAAAAATCATAACACATAGAGGGTATGCAAGGGGAGGAAGCTCAAAACTTCTTCCCCTTGTCAGAGTATCTTACTTCTTCAATAGATCACGAATCTCTTTGAGCAGTACGATATCCTCAGGAACCACAGGAGCGGGAGCCGGAGTAGCGGCAGCCTTTGCTGCTTCCTCTGCTTTCTTTTTGGCCTCCATGCGATCGCGAAGCTTGTTGATGGAGCGCACGATCATAAAGACCACGAAAGCGATGATCAGGAAGTCGATGACCTTCTGGATGAAAGAGCCGTAGAGGATTGCGACCTCAGAGGTCTGCTCGGTAGCTTCAGCAATGACAATCTTCAGGTCAATGAAGCTGACACCGCCAAGAATCAAACCGATGAAGGGCATCAAAATGTCCTTGACCAATGAGTTGACGATTGCAGTGAATGCACTGCCGATGATGATACCGACAGCCATATCCATGACGTTTCCCCGTGTGATGAATTTCTTGAATTCTCCAAGCATATTACTCTTTCCTGCCATAGAAATCCCCCTCAAATATTACTTGAGAAAAGTATAGCATATCCTTACTGGAATTGGATATCACTCGTAGTGACAATAAGTGATATTTCAGCACTCACAGATGGCTTTGGAAAAACTCTTGCGAAAAGCTATGTTTTCGTGTGGTTGAATATTGCATAAATATACTTGTTATTGTATAACCTATACAATGTTTCGATATAATCTGTCGGATACTTTTGGAGGTACCAAAGATGAAAAAAAGCCTGATTGTTTTTCTGATTCTTGCAATTGCATTGACATCCCCCTTGTTTGCACAGGGTTCAAAAGAAGCGGCAAGTCCCAAAGTTGGTTTCATTGGTCCTATGACCGGTGACTACGCCAACTATGGTGTACTGAGCAACAACTCTGCCATGCTCGCCATCGAGCAGTTCAATGCCAAGGGTGGCATTGGCGGCAGCATTCCGGTAACCCTGGTCACCGAGGATTCCGAAGGTAACGTTGAGAAAGGCCTCTCCTCAATTGAGAAGCTCTCCTCTTCTGATAAGATCGTCGGCCTTATCGGCCCCGTCTTCACCGGTGTGAGTTTTGCTGTTGGTGAACGTGTCCAGAACGAAGGCATCGTCATGATCAGCCCGTCTGCCACCCATGCTGACATCACCGCTATTGGTGACTATGTATTCCGCACCGTTGTTTCCGACGGTCTGCAGGGTGAGGTTGCCGGTCGCTACTTCTTCGAGAAGCTCGGCTACAAGACTGTTGGCGTCCTCTACGCCAAGAACGACTATAGCCAGGGCCTCTATGAGGGCATGACCGCTTCTTTCGAAGCAGCAGGTGGAAAGGTAACCATCGCAGAGGCATTCAATGTCGGCGACAAGGACTTCAAGACCCAGCTGACCAAGATCCGCACGGCCAACCCCCAGGCAATCTACATCCCCAACTACACTGCAGAAATGGCTCAGATTCTTGAGCAGGCTTCGCAGCTGGGCATGAAGATTCCGTTCCTCTCCTGTGACGGATTCTCCAACCCTGAGATCTACAATCTTGCTGGTGGCTTCACCGATGGCGTCATCTACGTTGGACCTGCAAAGGTTAAGGAGAGCCCGGCTTTCAGTACCTTTGTATCCCAGTACACCGCCAAGTATGGTGTCGGACCGGACAGTTTCGCTACCAACGCCTATGATGGCACCAACATCCTGCTCTCTGCAATGGACAAGGTGTACAAGGCTACCGGTAAGTTCGACCGCAAGGCAATCCGCGATGCAGTCGCTGCAACCAAGGATTATGCTGGTGTCTCCGGTACCGTCAACTTCGCAGAGAATGGGGACTTGGTGGCTTATCAGGGACTCTACAAGGTTAACAAGACCACACCCGAATACTTGGGCACCTTCACGGTCGTAGACGGAAAGCTCGTCCAGATCGACTAAGGCCTGTACAAGGATTCCCGGTCTTGCGGGAAATTGGGAGGACCGGTGTTGTTTACACCGGTCTTTTCATGTTATCGTTCTTTTCAGTTCTCGTACGAAGGAGAGAGCATCGTGGGAATTGCTGAATTCTTCCAACATTTGATGAATGGCCTGACGCTCGGGGGTATTTATGCACTCATTGCCCTGGGATACACCATGGTGTATGGCATTCTGAAATTTATCAACTTCGCCCATGGTGACGTGCTGATGGTAGGCGCCTATATAGGGCTGTTTCTCTTTGACTGGCTTCGCGGCGATTCTCCGCTAGGTCTCTGGACATTGGTTGCCTTCTTCCTGGCTATGATCATCAGTATGGGTTTCAGCGCAGCGATTGGGATGTTTATCGAGCGCGTGGCATACAAGCCGCTTCGCAAGGCGACACGCTTGGCTCCGCTGCTGAGTGCCATCGGTGTTTCATTCATTCTTTCCAATGGGGCTGCCTGGGCATTCGGGACCCATTCCAGGAAGTTCAACTATCCGTTTGACAACTCAGCCATTCATTTGGGTGAGGTCGTCATCACTCCGCACCAGATACTCATCCTGATTGTGTCCTTGGTCATGATGATCATCCTGAAAATCTTCGTAGACAAGACACGGATGGGCAAAGCCATGCGTGCCACCAGTCTCGACCAAGGGACAGCGATGTTGATGGGTATCAGTGTCAATCGCGTCATCAGCATGACCTTTGCCATCGGAAGCGCCCTTGCTGCCGTAGGCGGCATCCTGATTGCATTGGATTTCAAAGTGTATGCAACCATGGGTACCATGATGGGTCTGAAGGCCTTCGTTGCGGCTGTTGTCGGTGGTATCGGCAATATCAGCGGCGCAATGTTTGGAGGTATCTTGCTCGGTATTCTTGAAACCTTCGGTGTTGCTGTCTTCGGTATTCCCACCGGTCTGAAGGATACCATTGCCTTCGGTGTCCTCATCTTGATCCTCCTGCTCAAGCCGGAAGGACTCTTCGGCAAGGTCGAAAAGGAGAAAGTCTAGCATGTTCAACTTCTTCTTGCTCATTCTGATTTATTCGGGCATCTACGCCCTGATGGCCTTGGGCCAGAATATCATCACAGGCTACGGTGGTTTGCTCAGCCTTACCCAGGCAGGGTTCTTTGCCATCGGTTCGTATGCAACGGCAATCCTGACGACGCGCTTTGGCTGGTCGTTCTGGGCAACCTTGCCGGCAGCCCTCATCCTGAGCGCTTTTTTCGGACTTCTGATCGGGCTTCCGACCCTTAGGTTGAAGGGTGACTATCTTGCCATCGCCACCCTTGGCTTCGGTGAGATCGTCCGCAACGTCCTCAACAACTGGGACTCTGTCACCAGAGGCCCCATGGGCATCCAGCGCATCCCGATGCCGGACCTGTTCGGCTTTACCATCAATCCGTACAAGAAGTACGCATTCCTGGTTATGGTATTCATTTTCGTAGGCATAGCCTACTTCATCTTCCAACGCCTTGCGCGCTCGCGCATGGGAAGAGCCCTCTCTGCAGTGCGTGAAGATGAGATTGCCGCCCAGTCAATGGGGATCAACATCACCACCTACAAGGTGTTTGCGTTCATTCTCGGTGCCTCGGTTGCCGGTCTTGCCGGTTCCTTGCAAGCAGTCTTCTCGCTTTCTGTTACTCCCGGTACCTACACCTTCATGGTTTCTGTCATGGTGTTGTGCATGGTGGTGCTCGGAGGAATGGGAAACTTCAAGGCATCAATCCTTGGTGCTTTCATCATTCAGCTCATCAGTTATTTCCCCCAGCTTACCGGCCTTTCCAGTGTGATCCCTCCCCAGTTCAAGCAGATCCTGTTCGGCTTGATCCTGGTTGTCATGATGATCTGGCGCCCGCAGGGGTTGTTGGGTAGGGAAGAGACCCGCTACGGAAAGAAAGTAGCGAAGGGCCACAAGGGAGGTGCACAATGATCCTCTTGGAAACAGAAGCACTGACCCGAGCCTACGGCGGCGTTGTCGCCGTGAACAAGGTTGATTTCGTGGTTGAGAGCGGCCTCATTACCGGCCTCATCGGTCCCAACGGGGCAGGCAAGACCACGCTGTTCAACAACATGACCGGATTGGATGTACCTTCCTCCGGCAAGGTGTTCTTCAACAAGAAGAACATCACCGGCCTGCCTGCCCACACCATCTGCAGGATGGGAATCGCTCGTACCTTCCAGAACATCCGCCTCTTCAAGGAACTGACAGTTGTCGAGAACGTCATGATCGGACGGCACTTCAAGACCGGCAAGAGCGAGACAAAAGGGCGGTTCTTCAATGCCATCAACAGTTACGTGCACATGAAGCAGGAGGAGGAGCAGATCTACGAGAAGGCCTGTGACTGGCTCGACTTCTTCGGCATGGCCTCCATGAAGAATGAACTTGCCAAGAACCTTCCCTACGGACGCCAGCGCGAGCTGGAAATCGCCCGAGCCTTGGCCACCGACCCGAAGTTGCTCTTCCTGGATGAGCCTGCTGCAGGTATGAACCCGCAGGAGACGGACCATCTGATGGCCACGATCCGAAAGATTCGGGATCTGGATATCACCGTAGTCTTGATCGAGCACGATATGAAGCTGGTCATGAATATCTGTGATACGATTACCGTACTTAACTATGGTCAGAAGCTTGCCCAGGGAACGCCCCGGGAGATCAAGCACAATCCCAGCGTCATTGAAGCCTATCTGGGAAAGGAAGAAGAATGAAAGAGTTGCTCAGCATTGATGATATCTCCGTTTCCTATGGAAACATCAAAGCCCTGCAGCAGGTGAGCATGCATGTCAATGAAGGCGACATTGTCTGCCTCATCGGTGCGAACGGTAGTGGAAAGAGTACGCTCCTGAAAGCCATTGTTGGACAGGAGCCGTTGGTAAGCGGTTCGATCACCTTTGACGGGGAGGAGATCTGCAGAGCCAAACATGAGCTGACCAAAGGCTCGAAGCGACAGCGGATCCTCACCACCGATCTTATCGCCGCTAAGGGCATCGCACTTGTCCCGGAAGGGCGGCGTGTTTTTGCCGACATGACGGTTGAAGAGAACCTTGATATGGGAGCCTTCCTGGTTCGCGATGAGCAGCTCATTGCCGACCGTAAGGAAGCCATGTATGATTTCTTTCCCATCCTTGGAGCGAGAAGACGGCAGAAAACCCGCTCGCTCAGCGGAGGGGAGCAGCAGATGATGGCCATTGCCCGTGCGCTGATGAGTGGTCCCAGGCTCATCCTTCTTGATGAACCGGGGCTTGGGCTTGCCCCGTTGGTGATCGCAGACATCTTTGAGAAGATTGATATGATCAACAAGCAGGACAAGGTGACAGTCTTTTTGGTGGAACAGAATGCCCGGATGGCACTCAAGGCATCCACCGAGGGGTATGTCATGGAGAATGGCAAGATTGTGTTGCATGATGCTTCCTCATCACTTTTGGAGAACGAGAAAGTGCGTGAGGCTTATCTCGGGGAATAATGGCTGGAAAATCCAGTACGCTTGCAGTATAGTTATGGTAGATGGTAGGTAGGAGATCCAAATGATTATCGAACGAAGAATGACGCGTAATCCTGTTACAGCTACTCCTGACATGTCGATAGCAGAAGCCTCGACCTTGATGAAACAGGAGAAGGTGCACCGCCTTCCTGTGCTCGACAAGGAGAAGCATCTGGTGGGAATCATCACAGAGAAGGATATCCTGTATGCCACCCCATCTCCGGCCAGCAGTCTTTCCATCCATGAGATGGCGTATCTTCTCAGCAAGCTCACCGTCAAGAAGCTGATGAGCAAGAATGTGGTTACCATCACCAAGGATACCACCGTAGAGGAAGCGGCCCGCATGATGGTCGATCAGGACCTCTCAAGCCTTCCGGTACTGGAAGGGGATAAACTCATCGGCATCGTCACCAAAAGTGATATGTTCAAGATTCTTCTCGAGCTCTTTGGTGCACGGCACTTCGGTGTTCGCGTCTCCTTCGTGGTGGAAGATAAACCGGGAACCATTGCCAAGATCAGTCAGGCTCTCAGCGAGCAGGGCATAGATATCATAACCTTCGGTACCTTCATGGGAACCGATCCTACAAACGCCATCTGCACGATCAAGGTGCAGGGGGCTCCGATCAGCAAGGTTGTGGAGATCATAAAACCGTATGTCTCCCAACTGCTCGATGTCAGGGAGGTCTGAGTGCCCAAGCGCGCAAAAAAGAAGGAAGCTCGGAAAGAAAAGGCGGCTGGAGACAGCCGCCTTGCAGTTGCCCCTGACGCCTATCTTCCCTTTGAGAACATAAGGGAAGTGAAACCGACCAAGGTGAAGCCCCCAGTTGAGAAGAAGCCGGCAGTGGTGGAGCGCAAGGAACCAAGGGTGCTCGGCTATGACCCGAAGGCAAATTTCGGTGATATTCTCACGGCTTGGGAAGCTACCGGGGAACTGGGAGGCGTCACCAAGCGCATGAAGAGCCACAGCAAGGTGAAGGTGGAGAAGTCCTTTGCCGAGATTTTGGCCGAATGGGAAGGTGAGAAGCTCGCCAAGCAGGAAGCCAAGGCAACTGAACAGACAATCAAGAAGAGCAAGGCGTATGTTCCCAAGAAGGACTTCGGGTCCTTGCTTGATCAGTTTGAGGGCAATGCTCCGGTTAAACCGAAAGCAAAGCAAGCTGAAAAGCGCTCTTTGCCTTCTTCTCCCCTGACTCCTTCGAAGGAGATGGAAGAGGCTTTGGAGGAGAAGGAGGAGCTGGATCAGGAACGAGACAGTTCAGTCTCCTGGTCGTTCTCAGACACCTATCGGCAGTGGACGGAACAACGGGATGAAACTTCTGCCATCGAGAAGGCTCGCAAAGAGAAGCGAGAACATCACAAGGTGCAGAGTACGATAGGGGAGTTGCGTGCGCTTGAGCCGCAGGCCACTTTGGACCTGCATGGGCTGAAAGTGCTTGAAGCTGAGAAAGCGACAGCAGATTTCCTGCGATCGTCAAAAGCTGCAAACCTGCAGAAGGTTGCCATCATTACCGGCAAAGGCCTGCACAATGACAAAGGATACTCCCTGCTCAAGGAAGCAGCTCTCTCGCAGATACGGCTCAGCAGCGTTGTGCGCGAAGCATATACCCCCAAGGCTATGCATGGGGGTAGTGGGGTTATCTGGGTTATCCTGAAAAGTTCCTAGTCAGCGTTGCGCATGCACAAAGGAAGCCGGTTTCCATGGAGACCGGCTTCTGCATGCTGAGTGTTCAACGCTCGCGATAGATGATGCGACCCTTGGTCAGATCATACGGGGAGAGTGCTACCCGCACTGTGTCACCAGGAACGATCCTGATGTAGTGTTTGCGCATTTTTCCCGAAAGATGGGCAAGAATGACATGCTGGTTCTGGAGTTCCACACGGAACATGGTATTCGGTAGTGCCTCGCGAACGACGCCCTCTACTTCAATTGCTTCTTCTTTTGCCACGAATCCTCCATATATCTGCTTGAAAGCTAGGAAATTATATTCACTAGCTTTCAGCGTGTCAACCTAGCATCAGGCTATGAAAATATCCCAGTACCCCTTAAGGAAGATCCCAAGGATGACGGCAGGCAGGATAAACTTGAAGTAGAACTGCAATGCCTTCGGAAATTTCAAGCCGGTCCCACTATCGGCTTCAGCAAGAAAGTTGTCCCATCCCCAGCCGTATTTCCAAGTACAGTAGAGAGTAAAGACCAGTGAGCCCAGGGGAAGGAGTGTGGAGCTTACCACAAAATCCTCAAGATCGAGAACGCCGGTTCCCGGTCCGAGCGGCTGGAAGGAAGACCAGAGATTGAAGCCGAGGATACAGGGAAGGCTCAGGATGATGATGGCGATTGCATTGATCAGAACTGCTTTCTTTCTGCTCATGCCCTTCGTATCGATCCAGAAACTGATGATGTTCTCGAAGACAGCGATGAGGGTGCTCAGGGCGGCAAAACTCATGAAGAGGAAGAAAAGACTTCCCCAGAACCGACCACCAGCCATCTGGTTGAAGATGTTTGGCAGGGTGATGAAGATCAGCGATGGGCCGGCGTCGGGCTGGATTCCGAAGGCAAACGCCGCCGGGAAGATGATCAGACCGCTGCACAGGGCAACAAAGGTATCGAGGCTGATGATGCGTACTGCTTCACCGGTAAGTCGGTTTTCCTTGCCGATATAACTGCCGAAGATGGCAATGCTTCCGATGCCAAGGCTCAACGTGAAGAACGCCTGGCCCATTGCAGCATAGATTGCAGAGAAAATACCGCTTTCGGCCATGCGGGAGAAATCAGGGATAAGATAGAACTTGAGACCTTCAGCACCACCCTTCAGAAGGAGACTGTTGAAGGCAAGCACGATCATCAGGGCCAACAGGCCGAGCATCATGAACTTGGTAATCTTCTCAACGCCGCTTTGCAGCCCCTTCGCTACAGGCAGGAATCCCAGAACCACCGCAATGAGCATCCAGATGGTCATTGCAACAGGATTTTCAAGCATGCCTCCAAAAATACCCCCTACTCCCGAGGCGTCAAGCCCGCTGAAATCACCCTTGACCATACGTACCAAATAGGAGAGCAACCAACCGGTAATGGTGGTGTAGAACATCATCAGCACATAGTTTCCGATGATGGCAAGCTTGCCGTATACCTGCCAAGGCTTCTTGGTAGGAGTCAGCGTATCCATGGCAAGGCCAATATTCTGCTTGCTTGCACGCCCGATAGCCAACTCCATAACCATGACGGGAAGGCCGAGGACAACCAAAAAGAGTATATAGATCAGGACAAATGCTGCCCCACCGTATCGTCCTGTGATGAAGGGGAATCTCCAAACGTTTCCCAATCCGATGGCACAACCTGCAGAGAGGAGGATGAATCCAAGTCTGCTGCCTAGTGTTTCGCGTACTTTGTTTTCTTTCATACCGATACTTACCCGCTTTCCTGATGTTGGATGTGATTGTCTGGAAAAACAATCGAAGTATTGTAAGGGGAGTGTGGTAAAAAATGCAACCAGAATGTGATAAATGAAGCAACTCAATTGACAGAGGAGGCTCACAAGGGCAAGATACCACATAAGAAAGCATGCAAGAGGTGAGAAAGATGGCCAGTTTGAGAGCATTACAGGCGTACCTGGAAAGCGGGTCGCAGGTGAGTGAGGCTATGGTCGCCTATACGGCGTCCCTTCAGCAGATCGCAGATGTCGACATGCAGGTTGCTGCACGAATCGTCAATGAGCTGGCAGATCAGAGAACCCACCTGAAACTGATCGCCAGTGAGAATTTCTCCTCGATCACCAGCCAGTTGGCCATGGGGAATCTGCTGACGGACAAGTACAGCGAAGGGTATGCGTATCACCGCTTCTATGCTGGATGCGACAATGTAGATTTCATAGAAGCACTTGCGTGCGATTATGCTTGTAAGCTGTTCGGCGCAGAACATGCCTATGTCCAACCCCATAGTGGTGCTGATGCCAACCTTGTCGCTTACTGGGCCATACTCAATGCCCGAGTACAGGTGCCCATGCTCTCCGAGCTCGGCATCACCAACCCCAGCGACATGAGCCGACAGATGTGGAACCAGGTCCGTGAGAAACTGGGCAACCAGAAGATTCTCGGTCTTGATTACTACTCAGGCGGACACTTGACCCATGGATACCGCCAGAATGTCTCTGCCCAGATGTTTGATGCCTACTCATACTCAGTCGATGAGAAGAGCGGGTATCTTGATTATGAGGAGATTGAGCGGTTGGCTCATGAAATTCGTCCTTTGATCCTGTTGGCCGGCTACAGTGCCTATCCGCGCAAAATTGATTTCAAGCGCATGGCCGACATTGCCCACGCAGTGGATGCTGTGTTCATGGTGGATATGGCCCACTTTGCAGGTCTTGTGGCAGGCAAGGTTTTCACTGATGAGTACAATCCTGTGCTGTGGGCTGACGTGGTCACCACAACCACCCACAAGACGCTGCGTGGTCCCCGTGGTGGTATGGTCCTGTGCAAGCAGGAGTTTGCCGAGAGTGTTGACAAGGGCTGTCCCTTGGTAATCGGAGGCCCGCTTCCCCATGTCATGGCCGCCAAGGCGATTGCGTTCAAGGAAGCCCTCGATCCCTCTTTCTCCGAATATGCACAACGCATCGTGAAAAACTCTGCTGCATTGGCGAGAGCCTGTATCTCTGAGGGCATCACTGTCGCTACCGGCGGAACAGACAACCATCTGATGCTGCTGGATGTCCGCTCCTTCGGCCTGAACGGTCGGCAGGCAGAAAGTGCTCTGCGTGAGTGTGGTGTTACGCTCAATCGCAATGCGCTTCCCTTCGATCCCAATGGGCCCTGGTACACCAGCGGGCTACGCATCGGTACTCCTGCAGTGACCACTTTGGGTATGGGAGAAGAGCAGATGGCAGAGATTGCCTCCATCATTGCCCTTGTCCTCAAGCACACCAAGCCGGTTGTGCTGACCAAAGGCGAGAAGGCAGGTCAACTGAGCAAGGCAAAGGCTGTGACGGAAGAGTCGGTGAAACAAGAGGCGCAGAAGCGGGTGCTTTCCTTGCTTGAAAGGTTCAAGCTCTATCCTGAGTTGGATTTAGCGTTCCTTAGCCAGTACTTTCCCCTCGACAACAGCACAAGGTGATGGTAGCATTGACGTTGGTTGGAGGTCCAGGATGAGTAAGATAATGCAGGATTTGCGCTATAGCAAGGATCATGAATGGGTCCGGATTGAAGGTGAGAAAGCCTATGTGGGAATCACCGACCATGCGCAGCATGAACTGGGTGAAATTGTCTTTGTTGAATTGCCCCCTCTTGGTGAGCGGTACAGCAAAGGAGAAGAGATTTCCACCGTCGAAAGTGTCAAGGCTGCATCGGCCATCCTGAATCCTGTGGAAGGGAAGGTCCTTGAGGCCAACGAAGAACTTGATGGTTCGCCGGAGCTGATCAATGAGGATTGCTACGCCCATCATTTGTATGTCCTCACAGACTACAAGCTGGATGACTACCATGCTCTTCTGGATGCCAAAGGTTACGAAGCCTTTCTGAATTCGCTTTGATCGTCAGCAGATGCCGCCGTGATGGCGGCATTGCTTTGTCCATATACCGGAGGTAACCATGGTATATCCCTATATTCCCCATACCGATGAGGATCGCAGCATGATGCTGTCTGCAATCGGTCTGCAGTCGCTTGACCAGCTCTTTGAGGTGCTTGGTGAGGAGCTGCAGCTATCAGATTCTGTTCCTATCAGCCACGGGAGAACCGAGGATGAGGTCCAGCGGATGATCGATTCCATCGCTTCGCGAAACGTGCGGGGTATCCCGTTCCTTGGCTGCGGTTGCTACGACCATATCATTCCTTCCACGGTGAAGGCTCTCTCCTCCCTTCCTTCCTTTGTCACTGCCTACACTCCGTACCAAGCGGAGATGAGCCAAGGGCTCTTGCAGGCAATCTACGAATTCCAGAGCATGATATGTGAAATAACCGGTATGGATGTGGCCAATGCCTCCCTCTATGATGGATCGCATGCGGCAAGTGAAGCCGCCAGCCTGATGGTGGCATCCAAGCGCAAGTCTTCGACGGTTCTCGTCTCCAGTACCATCCATCCCTTCATTTTGGCGGTGCTCACCACCTGGGCAAAGGGAACCGATCGAGCAATCAGGATTCTGCAAGAGAAGGAGGGGGTAGTCGACCTCTCCTCCCTTGAGGCAGAGCTCGATGAAACCTGTGCCGGGCTCATCGTGCAGAGTCCGAACCGGTATGGATTGTTGGAGGATTACAATACGGTTGCCGACACCTTGCATACCCATGCTTGCTTGTTTGCCATCCTCAGTGACCCCCTTTCTCTCGCCATCCAGAAGAGTCCGGCAGAGTGGGGTGCAGATATCGCCATCGGAGACACCCAATCCCTTGGGTTGCCTTTGGCATTCGGAGGTCCTTCCTGCGGCTACATGGCGGTAACCGAGAGTCTGATGCGCCGTATTCCCGGACGCATTGTGGGGGCTACCACCGACGCAAAGGGCAGGAGAGGGTTCACCCTCACCCTGCAAGCGCGAGAACAGCACATCAAACGTGAGCGTGCCACCAGCAATGTATGCTCCAATCAGGCGCTTGCAGCGCTGATGACTACCATCCATCTCTCTTCCTTGGGGTGGGGAGGTATGGTGGAAGCTGCCAACCAAAGCTATGCCAAGGCGCATTATTTGGCCTACCATCTTGCCCAGCTTCCGGGTGTCACCCTTATTTGGGACAAGCCTTTCTGGTGCGAGTTTCCTTTGGTGTTCTCCGATGCAAAGAGGATGCGTAAGTTCCTGCAGGAACTGCGCAACGAAGGAATCTTTGCAGGCGTCAGGCTTGCAGCCTTGACGAGACAAGCCAAGGATGAGCTGGTTCTGCTCGTTGCAGTAACCGAGAAACGCAGCCGCGAGGAGCTTGAGCTCTATCTGGCCGCTGCACGGAGGGTGATGAAATGAGTGAGCCATTGTTGATCGACATGTCCAAGCAGGGAAGAAAGGCTTACTGTTTTCCTCCTCTGGACCTTCCCCGTGGATTTGATCAGGCGTTGCCCTCGCTTCCTGCTTCTTTGAGCAGGCAGACTGCTGCACGTCTTCCCGAGGTTGCCGAGCTTGATGTGGTACGGCATTTCACTCGCTTGTCCAACCTCGTGCATGGTGTGGACAATGGTATGTATCCTCTCGGATCCTGTACCATGAAATACAACCCCAAACTTGCCGAGCATATCGCAGGCATGAGCGAGTTTACCCAGATACACCCCTTGCAGGATATCTCCACTGTCCAAGGAAGCCTATCGGTCATGTACAACTTGCTGGAAGACCTCTCTTCCATCACCGGCATGAGCTGGGGGACACTCCAACCTTGTGCAGGGGCCCATGGTGAGTACACAGGCCTCAAGATGATCCGCTCCTACTTTCTCAAGCAGGGCGATGATGCAAGGAAGAAGGTGCTGATTCCTGTCAGTGCCCACGGTACCAATCCAGCAAGTGCTGCAGTGAATGGGTTTGATGTGGTTCCCATCGCCAGTGATGAGCGTGGTCTTGTTGATTTGGAGGATCTTGCTTCCAAGCTGGATGATACGGTTGCAGCCTTGATGCTGACAAACCCCAATACCCTTGGGCTTTTTGAACAGGATATCCTGGTCATCTCCCGCATGGTGCATGACGCAGGTGCTCTGCTCTACTACGATGGGGCAAACCTGAATGCCATCCTGGGAATGGCTACCCCGGGCGACATGGGCTTTGATGTTTTGCATCTCAATCTGCACAAGACCTTCTCCACCCCACACGGTGGAGGGGGGCCGGGCAGCGGACCTGTCATGGTGAACAGCACCCTCAGGCCTTTCTTGCCCAAGCCCGATATCGAGTTGACTGACAGCGGGTATGTGTATCAGTGGGAGAATGAGGAATCGATCGGGAAAGTGAGCATGTTCTGGGGGAACTTCCTGGTCCTTCTCAGGGCATATGTCTATATCCTGAGAATGGGCAGTGAAGGGCTCAGAGCGGCAAGCCGCCATGCTGTCCTGAATGCAAACTACCTTGCAGCCAAACTGGCTCCGGTTCTCCGAATTCCCTATGGGAAACGGTGCATGCATGAGTTCGTCATCAGTTGTTCCGACCTCTTGGAGAAGTATGGCGTGAGTGCCCAGGATATCGCAAAGGCCCTCATCGACGAAGGCTACCATCCACCGACGATGTACTTCCCCTCGCTTGTCAGTGAGGCTCTGATGATAGAGCCAACCGAAAGTGAGAGTGTAGAGTCGCTGGATGCATTTGCAGAAACCCTGCTGAAGCTGGTCAAGCGGGCACAGGAAGATCCTGCATCCCTCAAGGCTGCTCCGATTACCACGGTGGTTGGTCGGCTTGATGAGGTGAAGGCGGTCAAAGAGCCCAACTTGCGCTACTGAGGCCCTGAGAGCACTTTTTCTTTGCAGTCTCTTCATTGTTGAGGTATCCTTGAAGTATGAAGAGACTACTGATTCAAAACGGACTTCTTGTTGATACGGAGTGGACCAGGCATGCTGACATCCTGGTCGAGGATTCTCAGATCGTGCACATTGCCGCTTCCATTGAAGCTGAGGAGGTTCCCGAGGGGACCGAAATCATCCAGGCTGAGGGGCTTTGCATCCTGCCGGGCATCATCGATGCCCATACCCACTTCCATCTGGAAAGCAGAGGTACGGTGACAGCCGACTCCTTTGCCGAAGGGAGCAAGTGTGCAGCCTTTGGTGGAGTGACCACGGTCATAGATTTCGCAGACGATGACAAAAAGGGTGATCTGGCTGCTTGCACCAAACGACGCATCCAAGCCATGCAGCAAGGCATGGCGGTGGATTTCTCCCTGCATCAGGGAGTGTATGCCTTCCGCGATGGGTTGGAAGATGAGCTGGTGGGCCTGAAAAAGGCAGGGGTGAGGGTCATCAAGATGTTCACCACCTACAAGAATGTTGGCTATCTCGTGGAGAAACGGGAGGAGCTGAAAGCAGTTTTCAGTCTCTGCAAGAAACATGATCTTTTAGTGAGTGTTCACTGTGAGGATGACGCGACCATCCAGAAAGTTGATGCCCAATACGACGGACCTTACAATCCGGCAGCACATGCCAATCTCAGGCCCAGCGAAGCGGAAGCCCGAGGCATTGATACGGTGGGCTCCATCGCCTTGGAGTTGGATATGCCCCTCTATGTGGTGCATCTGTCCAGCAAGGCAGGGCTGCAAAAGGTACGCGAACTCAGGGCCAAGGGGCTGAGGGTTATTGTTGAGACCACCCCCCACTACCTATTCTTGGACAAGAGCAAGCTCGAAGGAGCGGATGGAGCTTTGTATGTGATGACCCCCCCGCTCAGAAGCGAAGAGGACAATCTGGCATTGCAGGAAGCCGTGCTCAATGGTGAAGTGCAGGTCATCGCCACCGATCACTGTTCGTTTACCGTGGAGCAGAAGATGGCAAGCAATGATTGCAGGACCATCCTGCCCGGCATC
>LVBG01000015.1 GCA_001603115.1 Spirochaetales bacterium Spiro_05 | reverse complement strand
TATTTGGAGGATAACACAAATATTGCTAAAATTAAAGTTTTAGTGTTTACAAGCTACTAGTCCGAAACAAGCATCTCCTGATGGATTTGTTCCGGGCTTCTGATCCTCTACCGTTTCGGTTTGTTGACGCCTTCCCTGAAAGGTCGTATCATCGGCCAATGGCTATACACACCCTTTTGTTCGATTTGGATGGGACCCTGCTTCCCATCGATCAGGATCAATTCATGCATGCCTATTTCGCTCTCTTCGTCCGCAAGGCAGGTGAACTCGGACTCGACGAGGGAGCTGCTCTCTCCGGCTTGCAGGCAGGGCTGAAAGCCATGCTTGCAAACAACGGGGAGATGACCAACAAGGATCGCTTCGATTCAGTGTTCTCCCTCGTCAGCGGCATCGACAGCACCCGGTTCAACGAGCAGTTTTCCTCGTTCTACCAGCATGAGTTCCATCAGCTTGCAACCTTTGCGAAGCCATCAGTGCTTGCCCCGAGGGTTGTGGAAACAGCGAAGGAAAAAGGATACCAAGTGGCCCTGGCCACCAGCCCCCTTTTTCCCTGGCAGGGCACCGAGGCACGGATTGGATGGGCAGGATTGCGTGCAGACCAGTTCTCCTTGGTCACCACCTACGAGACCTACCGACATGCAAAACCACATTGGCACTACTATGTACAGGTGCTGGATGAACTGGGCGTTGAAGCTTCTGACTGTCTGATGATCGGAAACGATGTCCGTGAGGACATGGTGGTGGCAGATCATGGCATGGAGACCTTTCTGGTCACCGACTGCCTGATCAATCGTGATGATCGTTCCCTTCACCCTTATAGAAAGGGGAGCCTTCAAGATTTTTCTGATTTCCTTGAGGAGTTGCCGCCATGCAAACAGTGAAGCCTTCCATCCTGACCAGGCGCTGGGTGGTGATCCTTCTTGCAAGCCTTTGCGCCACCCTCTGGGGCAGTGCCTATCCCTCGATCAAGCTTGGTTATGAGCTGTTCGGTGTGGGAACCGATGATACGGCTGCAAAGCTTGCCTTTGCCGGCCTCAGGTTTACCCTTGCAGGTCTTTTGGTCCTGCTATTCCGAAGCCTGCAGAGGGGCCCGAAGATGGCGATCAGAAGCCTTACTGCAAGGTCTTCACTCCAGATACTCCTGCTTGGGCTCTTGCAGACCACCATCCATTACTACTTTTTCTATGTTGGGGTCAGCTACACCACCGGTGCCAAGAGCTCGATCCTCAACTCGTCCTCAGTCTTTTTCAGTGCGGTGCTGGCTCACCTGGTGTACAGCAACGACCACATCAGCCTTCGCAAGGGTTTGGGTATTCTGCTGGGCTTTGTCTCGGTGATCCTGGTGAATATTGAGCCGAATCTCTCGCTCTCATTCCGCTTGCAAGGTGAGGGCTTTGTGGTCATCGCTGCCTTTTTGACCAGCCTCTGTGCACTCTACAGCAAACGTATCAGTGCGAAGGTGGATCCAGTGCTTCTCACTGCACTCCAGCTCTTCTCAGGTGGCTTGATCCTGCTGTTGATTGCGCTGGGTATGGGAGCTGCAATGCCCAGCAGTAATTTCTGGGGTTATGGCTTGCTGCTCTATATGGCAGCGCTCAGTGCCACCGCCTTCACCCTCTGGACTGCACTGCTGAAGCACAACAAGGTCAGCTCGATCACGGTATTCAACTTCCTGATCCCCGTGGTAGGGACTCTGCTCAGTGCTCTGGTTCTGGGCGAATCGATCCTGCGTTTGCAGTATCTCCTCGCCCTTCCCGTGGTTGTCCTGGGTATCGTACTGGTCACTTACTCCAGCTCGAAGGAACCGGTGTAGAGCCGCCAGTACTGTCCCTTTTCTTCCATCAAGGCCTTGTGTGTGCCTCGTTCAATGATTCTTCCATCCTCAAGCACCATGATCACATCGGCATTCCTGATGGTGGAGAGACGGTGTGCGATCACAAAGACAGTCCTTCCTTCCATCAGGGCGTCCATCCCTTTCTGGACCACTTCCTCGGTGTGTGTGTCGATGCTGCTGGTTGCCTCATCGAGGATGAGAACCGGAGGATTTGCAACCAGGGCACGGGCAATGGAGATGAGCTGACGCTGGCCCTGGGAGAGAGAGGCCCCATCACTGCTGAGATCGGTCTGGTATCCCTGCGGCAAGTGGGAAATGAAGGTGTCAGCATTTGAGAGCCTGGCAGCTTCGAATACCTCCTCGTCAGTGGCATCGAGACGGCCGTAGCGGATATTTTCCAGTACTGTTGCACTGAAGAGATGCACATCCTGCAGAACCACCCCAAGCGAACGCCGTAGATCGTCCTTCCGAATCCGGTTGATGTTGATGCCATCATAGCGGATCTTTCCGTCAGCCAGGTCATAGAAGCGGTTGATGAGATTGGTGATGGTTGTCTTGCCAGCCCCGGTGGCTCCAACAAGGGCAATTTTCTGCCCAGGCTGTGCTTCGATGGAGATGTCCTTGAGCACCAGCTTATCCGCCACATACCCGAAATCGACCTCGTGCAGGGCAACATGCCCCTCAAGAGAGGTGAGCTTGCCGGTTCTTTCATCCTTCCATGCCCAGCGTTCAGTCCGCTGATCTGTCTCCTCCATCGCTTCGGTGACATTGACCAGGGTGGCAGTCCCTTCATCAATCTCCTTCTGCTCATCGAGAAGGGCGAAGATGCGCTTGGTCCCTGCCAGTGCCATGGCGACTGAGTTGAGCTGGCTGGCCATCTGGTTGATCGGCATGTTGATCGTTCTGCTGAGCTGCAAGAAAGAAGCGATTGCTCCCAACGTCAGGGCCCCGATTCCAGAGAGTGCGAAGAACCCGCCGACTATCGCTACCACCACATACTGGATGTAGCTGATGTTGCCCATGATGGGCATGAGGATGTTGGCAAAGCGGTGTGCGTTGAAGGCATCACCGGCCAGCTCCTCATTGAGCACGTCGAACTGCTGTTTGGCCTTCTGCTCGTGGGTGAATACCTTGATGACCTTCTGTCCGTTGATCATCTCCTCTATGTAGCCGTTGGTCTTCCCCAGCGTTTTCTGTTGGGCGACGAAATAGGAGCCGCTCTTTCGGGCCACACGAGAAGAGATGCTGAGCATCGCCGTCAGCGATACCAGTACCACAATCGTCAGCTGCCAACTGGTTGCCAGCATGGCCAAGAAGATGGCAATGACAGTAACGATGGAACTGAGGAAGTTGGGTATCGACTGGGTGACCATCTGCCTGAGGGTGTCCGCATCGTTGGTGTACAGACTCATCAGATCCCCATGGGATCGGGTATCGAAATACCTGATCGGAAGGCTCTGCATATGGCTGAACATCGCATCGCGGATGGTTTTCAGGGTTCCTTGGGCAATGGTGATCATCAGGCGGTTGGAGAGATAGGTCGCGATGACACCGCTTGCATAGATGAGCAACATGACTGCCAGGGCTCCAAGCAACGGTGCAAAGGAGACAGGTCCTGTCTTCGAGACCAAGGGGGTGATGTAGGAGTCGATGAGAATCCGCAAGAAGAGCGAACCCGCAACCGATGCCAGCGCACTGAAGAGGATGCAGACAAAGACAACGAGCAGCCTGGCTTTGTACGGTCCGAGGATGTACGAGAAAAGACGCTTGAGGGTGGACAGGTCAAGCTTGGGTCTCTTTGCAGTACCTTTTTTCATGCCTGTTCCTCCTTGCGCATCTGTCGCTCAAACATGTGATTGTACCGGGGACAGGTGGCGAGCAGCTCTTCATGCGTTCCCATCGCCTGAATTTTCCCATCGTCAAGCATGATGATCAGGTCGCTGTCCATCACCGAGCTTATCCGTTGGGCGATGATGAGCTTGGTTGTTTCTTTCAATTCTGTTTTGAGTGCTTCCCGAATCTTGGAATCCGTTTTGGTATCGACGGCACTGGTTGAGTCGTCGAGGATGAGTATCTTCGGCCTCTTCAAGAGAGCCCGAGCTATGCAGAGACGCTGTTTCTGTCCTCCTGAGAGATTTGAGCCATCCTGCTCAAGGTACGTTTTGTACCCGAGAGGGAAGCTGTTGATGAAGCTTTCTGCCTGAGCAATGCGACATGCCCATCCCAACTCCTCTTCGCTTGCGTCCTCATTGCCCCATCGGAGATTCTCCTCGATCGTGCCGCTGAACAGGACATTCTTCTGCAGGACCATTCCTACCTCTTTTCTCAGGCTTTCGAGGGAGTAGGAGCGGACATCTTCACCACCGACCTTGACTGAACCGTTGTCCACATCATAGAGGCGGGGAATGAGCTGGACGAGGGATGTTTTTGCACTGCCGGTAGGACCGAGAATGCCCACCGTACACCCGCTGGGTATATCCAGGTTCACATCAAAGAGACACCGTTTGTCCTCTGTCTTGGTGTAGCTGAAATCGACGTGCTCGAAGGTGACCGATCCGTCCTTCATGAAGGTCTTCGGCGAGGCTTGCTCCACCAGGTCGAGTTTCTCACCAAGGACTTCCTCGATCCTCTGGGCGCTTGCCTTGCTGATGGTGAGCATGACAAAGACCATGGAAAGCATCATCAGGCTCATCAGGATCTGGGAAGTGTAGGTGATGAAACTCATCAGCTGGCCGGTGGTCATGGAGGATGAGACAATAAGGCGGGCTCCGAGGTAGCTGATGGCGAGAATGCAAAGGTACATCGTGCCCTGCATCAGGGGGCTGTTGAAAGCGACAATTTTCTCTGCCTTGCTGAAATCTTGGAAAATCTCTTGTGAGACCGAGCCGAACTTCTTGATCTCATACTGCTCCCGCACAAACGATTTCACCACTCTGACGGCACGGATGTTCTCCTGCACAACGGTGTTGAGCTTGTCATACGTCTTGAATACCCGGGTAAAGATGGGGTAGGCAGCCCTGATGAGGAAAAAGAGCCCGACAGCGAGCAAGGGGATGGCCACCAGGTAGACAAGGCTGAGGGTGTTGTTGATGGAGAAGGCCATGAAGAAGCTGAAAACCAGCATGACCGGGCTTCTGACTGCGATGCGGGTGAGCATCTGATATGCATGCTGGACGTTCGTCACATCGGTGGTGAGTCTGGTTACCAATGAGGATGTGGAGAAGCGGTCGATGTTGGCGAAGGAGAAATCTTGTACAGCGTAGTACAGGCCCCTACGGACATTCTTGGCAAAGCCGGTGGAGGCTCTCGCCGCAAAGTGTCCGGCCAGTACCCCAAAGAGAAGGGCGATCGAGGCGCAGAACAGCAAAAGAGCTCCCCACTTTATGATTTCGGAAAGATTTCCCGCATCGATGCCGCGATCGAGCAGGAAAGCCATGAGGAAGGGGATGGTGACATCCATGACGACCTCAAGCACGACAAAGAGGATGGTGAGGAAGGTGGGGCGCTTATTTTCCCCGACTTGCTTTCGTAAGTGTTTCAGCATCTGTAGGTTTCCAAAGTGGTTTTCAATTTCTCGGTGATGGCGAAGAACTGCTCAAGCTCCTCGTCGGAAAGGGCTTTCCTGAGTGTCGCCTCGAAGGAGTTGACCAGCATCAGATGCTCGTTGCAGAGAGCCTTTGCAGCATCGGTGAGGATCACCCGTTTCTGTCGCTTGTCCTGTGGGTCTTCAACCCGTCTCACCAAGTCTTCACTCTCCATCGAAGACAAGATGTTGGTCATGGTGGAGCGTCTGATGCCCAGATGTTGCTGCAGTACAGCTTGTTGTACTTCCTGGACGTTGTGGTGAGCAAAATAACCCAGGATGTGGCTGCGTACCGCTGTTGCGGCACAGCTCTGCTCATCCCTGAGCTGTTTTCCAATTGCTCGAGAAAGGAGATGGGAGAGGGTTTTGATCGTCAATCCAATGCGGGGCGTATCATCCATATATGTGTTTCCAATTGTTAGGTTGCTAACGATAATACAGAAAATACGCGATGAAGGCAACTCCCCACCAAAGAAGAAAGGTGAAGAAAAGCAAAGGCCCCGAGTGGGGCCCCTTTGCACTAGAAAAGCTGGGTGTAGGCTTTGAGCACCTCATCGCCCTCACAGCCGTTGAGCACCTTGGTTGCCAGGACCTTGCCCAGCTGGACTCCTTCCTGGTCGAAGCTGTTCAGATTCCAGACAAATCCTTGGAACATCACCTTGTTCTCATAGTGAGCGAGCAGTGCCCCCAGCGTTCTTGCATCCAAGCGTTTGGCGAAGAGCAAGCTTGAGGGCCTGCCACCGGGAAAGCGCTTGTTCGGGTTTGAGTCATCTTTTCCTTGGGCGAATGCGACGATCTGGGCAACCAGGTTCGCATTGAGCTTGGTCTGGCTGGTAGACCCCTCGACCACCACATCCCGCAAGTACTGTGATTCGGAAAAGCCGATGAACTGCAGGGGGATGATATCCGTCCCCTGGTGCAGAAGCTGGTAGAAGGAGTGCTGGCCGTTGGTGCCGGGCTCACCGAAGATTACCGGTCCGGTTGGGTAGGAGAGAGCCTGCCCATCTCGGTTCACCTGCTTGCCGTTGCTCTCCATATCCAGCTGCTGCAGATGAGCCGGGAAGCGGCTCAGTGCCTGGGAGTAGGGAAGGATGGCGGTGGTGGGACATGAGAGGGCATTTCGAAGATATACCCCGATGAGGGCATCAAGCAGAGCAGCGTTTTCGGTCACCTTCGTATTGAGAGCGAGCAGATCAGCCTCGTGAGCTCCTGCAAGCAGCTCGTTGAAGACCTCAAAGCCGAAGGCGAGCGAGAGAATTACCCCACCGACGGCACTGGTGCTGCTGTAGCGCCCGCCGATGTAGTCATCAATGAAGAAGGCTTCAAGAACAGAAGAGGAGGAGGCAAGCGGACTTGTCTTGCTGGTGACAGCCACCATGTGCTTGTCTGCATCGATTCCGCTGATGTTGCTCGCTTTGATGGCTTCCAAGACCAGATCACGGTTGGTGAGGGTTTCCAATGTCGTCCCGCTCTTGGAGACAAGGATGAAGAGTGTTCTCTCCAGGTCGAGCCTGCTGATGACAGCCTGGGCATCGTCGGGATCGACGTTGCTGATGAACTGTGCATCGAGGGTTGCATACCCTTCTGCTTCACACCACCCCTTCAGGGCAAGATACAAGGCTCTCGGGCCGAGGTCGCTGCCACCGATGCCTATCTGCACCACGGTGGTGAAGCGCTTGCCGGTGGAACCGAGGATAGCTCCGTTTCGTACGTCATCCGAGAATCTTTTGATCTTTTCCAGCTGCTGTTGGTAGAAGGAGAACTTGTCTTCCCCATCTGCAACCACGTCCTTACCGACCTTGCCTCGGGTGAGGTGGTGCAGCACAAGGCGCTTTTCACCGGTGTTCATCACCTCTCCATCGACGACGGCACGATACTTTTCGATCAGGCCCAACTCATCGCTGAGCTCTTGCATCAGATTCAGATGGATCTTGCCGATGGGCATGGCTGCATACTGATAGGAGAGCCCTCCTCCGGCAGAAACCAGGAAGGATTTGATTCGCTTCGCATCCAGCACCCGCTGGATCTGCTCTGGATCACATTGGCTGAGCTTGGCAAACGCTGTGCTTTGGTCGAGATTCTTGTATGTCATGGTTCTTCTCCTCAGGGTACACAAAAGCCCCCCCATTGTAGGCGGAGGGGCGTTGGTGTGCAAGCAGTGCTACTCCTCGATGTCGGGGATGCGGGTCTTGAAGCTCTCTTGCAGGTCTTCCTTGCTCATACCCTCGCGGAGGATGACAAAAATGGTGTCATCGCCTGCGAGTGTTCCAAGGATTTCCGGAATGGCCAGTACATCCAAGGCAATGCCGACCGAGTTTGCATGTCCAGGTCGGGTCTTGATGACGCCGAAGTTGCCGGAAAACTCGATGGAGAGGATACCTCTGCGGACGTCCTGGATATAGCTCTTCTCCGACTCGCTGATCAGGTCGTTCTCAGGGAGGCTGTAGTAGTATCCTGACCAACCATCGGAGATCTTGCCCACCTTGAGCATTTTCAGATCCCTCGAAAGCGTGGCCTGGGTGACCGAGTATCCTTCGTTTCTGAGCATCTCCAGCAGGGTGTCCTGGTTGTCGATTCTGTTGTTCTTGATTAATTCCTTGACCACCGCCAACCGGTTGTGTCGTTCCCTCATGGTTTGGATTCTCCTGGAATGGAATATTTATGCGATTTACACGAATAAAGATACAGTACTATCGAAACCATTGCAAGCTTCAAGGCTAGATATTTGTCCAACTCTTGACCTCTGGCCTCCCTTGTAGCAGACTACAGCATGATCGGTATTGGAGGAGGTTCCTATGACAATCGTGTATATTCTTTTGGCTCTAGTGGTGCTGCTCGGCCTCTATGTGGTGAGTGTCTACAACAGGTATGTCCGTCTGAGAAACCAGAGTGAGGAAGCGGAAAGTGCCATTGACGCACATCTGAAGCAGCGCTACGACCTGGTGCCCAACCTGGTGGAGACCGTCAAAGGGTACGCCAAGCATGAGGAGAAGACCTTTACCAGCGTCATTGAGGCACGCAACAAGGCGATGAGCGCTACCACCATGGTGGACAAGGATAGTGCCGACAAAGCCTTCAGCTCCACACTGAAGTCGCTCTTCGCACTCAGCGAAGCCTATCCCGATCTCAAAGCGAACCAAGGCTTTCTGGACCTTCAGGCCCAGCTGCAGAAGCTTGAGGAACAACTGCTCAATGCCCGCAAGTACTACAATGCGATCATCAAGCAACTGAACACCATCTGTGAGGTCTTTCCCTCATCCTTGGTTGCTGCGATGGTGCACTTTTCCAAGAAGCCCTATCTTTCCATCGAAGAAGAAGCCCGTGCCCGTGTCGAGGTTAAGTTTTGATGAAAAAATCAGCCCTGCTTGTCATCCTGCTTGTCATCTTTCTTGCATCTCTTGGTGCACAGGACTATGTGTTTGAGTCCTATCACCTTGAGATGGAAGCGAATCTTGACAACAGCTATGCGGTTGGAGAGACGATTGTAGCCAACTTCTCCACACCGAGGCACGGTATCTTTCGTGAGATACCGATCCGCTTCGGTAAGCAGAAGGTGAAGATCAGGGACCTGAAGGCAAACGAACCGATCAAGGAGGACTCCGTGTCCTCCGACTACATCACCTTCCGGCTTGGTTCTGAGAACCGGACGGTGACCGGTCTGAAGGAGTATCAGATCTCCTACACCTATGCCATCGGTGACGATCGAAACGATGAGTACGATGAGTTCTACTACAATCTGCTTGGTCCCGGTTGGCAGGCTCCGATCAAGGAGTTCACCTTCCGCGTAACGTTTCCCAAGCCGATCGACCCCTCGATGGTCTTCCTTACCGGAGGAATCTACGGTTCAACCGCCCAGCGGGGGAGTTTCACGGTCAGCTCCGACGGGAGGACCGTCAGCGGAAAGGCTGCCGACATGCAGGTTGGTGAAGCCCTGACGCTCAGGGTACAGATGGAAAACGGGTACTTCTCTGAAGTGAAGCCGTTTGTGGATTACACGATCCCGGCCTCCATGCTTGCTCTGCTGATTGCCTTGGCAGCATCGGTGCATGCAACGCTGATTTTCCGCAAGTACGGACGTGATGATGTCTTTGTGCCTGTTGTTCGTTTTGAGCCGCCTGAGAATCTTTCTCCCTTGGAAGTCGGCTATCTCGCCGATGGGTCGGTGGACAACAAGGATATGACGAGCATGCTCTTCTACTGGGCGGACAAGGGCCTTATCTCGATCGAGGAGAAGGGTCGAAAGGACTTTGTATTTACCAAGCTTTTGGAGTGTCCTACCTCCAAGAAGCATGAGAAGAACTTGTTCAATGGCTTCTTTGCCTGCGGTGATGGAAATCAGGTCACCCTCAAGCAGCTGGAAAGTGGAAAGTTTGGTGATACCCTGGGCAAAGCCCGCACCGAGGTGGTTGCCTACTTCAGGGGAGACCGCAAGCTGCAGGACAGCAAGGCAGAGAAGATGCGAGCGGTGGGAATACTCTACGGTGCCCTGGCCTCGGTTCTGCTTGCCATCGGTTCCACCATCACCCTGATGGAAGGGGAGACGATGGTGCTGATGATCATCGGTATCTTCAGTGTAGGGTTTTCAGCCTTGGCTGCAAGCCGCCTGGTTGCCGTATGGGAGCTGAGCTCTGCAATCAAAAAGGGCTTCAAGTTCTTTGGTCTGGCCCTGTATGCTTTGGTGATGACCCTCATTGCCTTCTTCTTTGAAGCATATGTCTTGGAGCATGGGATTTTCTTTTCCCTCGTCATCTCCCTTGCCTTGGTTCTGATTCCGGTCTATCTCGGCTTCTTGGCCATTGTCACCGGTAAGCGCAGTGCCTATGCACAGAAGAGGTTGGAAGAGATCGTCGGCTATCGGGATTTCATCAGCAAAGTGGAAATCGACAAGCTGAAATTGATGATCGATAGCGATCCCCAGCTCTTCTACCATGTCTTGGGATATGCAATTGTTCTTGGATTGGAGGATGTGTGGGCGAAGAAGTTCTCCAAGATAAGCTTTGCCGAGCCGAGTTGGTATGTGGGCAGTCGGCCTGTCCGGGATGCACTCTTTTACAGTGCGCTCTCCCATCGTCTCGGATCGGCTGTGGTTGAGAAGGCGGTCTATACCCAGGCAAAGAGTGGTTCGCGTTCACCAATCGGTTCTTCCTTTGGTTCCAGTGGCTTCAGTGGAGGTGGTTTCGGCGGTGGCGGCGGTGGGGCATGGTAACCGCACAAAGCGTCAAGGCCGGGATCTACCAGCACTTCAAGGGAGGCCTGTATGAGGTTCTTGAGTGCGTGGTCAACAGTGAGAGCCTTGAGTCGATGGTCCTCTACCGACCGGTAGGTTCGCCAACGCTCTGGGTTCGCCCTTACGCCATGTTCTTCGAGGAAGTTGAGCGGGATGGCAAGAGGGTCCCACGCTTCCGGTTTGTTTCCGAACACGTCCAGTGATACAGAAAAACGGAGCCGAAAGGCTCCGTTCCCGTTACTGAATCATGAGTTGTATGGTTAGTTGCGATAGTTTCCGTGCATCGGCCGGGGCTTTGCAATCGCTTCGTTCACACGAAGATTGCGCCCACCGAAATCCTGGCCATCAAGCTGAGAAATTGCGGCGTCGGCTGCTGAATCCTCCTCCATCTCCACGAATGCAAACCCCTTTGGGCGGCGTGTTTCGCGGTCAATGATGATATTGGCACTCAAAACGGTGCCGTACTGTGCGAACAGGTCCCGAAGTTCTTCTTCGGAAGTGTTGTAACTCATGTTTCCAACATAAATTTTCTTTGCCATTCAAAGCATCCTTCACAGGCTCAGCCTGTATTGCAATATTGCTTCATGTGGCGCAGTCTTGAACTCTTACCTGTCTGCGGGAGCGATTCAGTAACGCACGCGTGCGAACATTTAGGAATTACGTATCAGCTGCAACACAAAATCGAAAGCACTTGAACGGTAGCACGCGCCCAATGGGCTGTCAATTCTCCGCCCTCTCCAAAGCTGGTGGTTTTTCTTGCCTCTAGGCAGGGGCTTTTACTCTTGCATTTCTTAAACATTCTTTGCATGATGTCGAACATGAACAGCAACATACTCGGATTAATCATTTCATTTCCCTTTTTGGCAGTGGTAATAGCAGTAGGGATTCTGCTCAAACGTCTCTTTTCGATTTCCAGTGAATCGATGCGCAAATTCATCCATATCGGGGTATCCAACTGGTGGTTCATTGAGGTGAACTACTTCACTTCTCTTGGCTATGCCCTGCTTGGGCCGATTGCATTCATCATTCTCAACAGCCTCTTTACCTTTCTTGGGTGGGGCAAGAGTCTGGGAATGGATGACAAGAAGCGCAATTATGGATTGATATATTTTCCCATCACCTTGCTGATTTTGGTGATCTTGCAGTTCCAAGGCGTCGTCTCTTCGCTTTCCTGTACGATTGCTGTCATGATCATGGGCTACGGAGACGGTCTTGCAGCCCTCATCGGAGCAAAGTGGGGGAAGAAAAAGCTCCCGCTTACTTTTGCAGTCAAGTCCTATCTGGGGAGTCTGGTCATGGCTGTGGTGAGTTTCATCGTCACCTTCATCGGCCTGGTTGCGTTCACCAGTGTCGGCCTGCCCACCGTGGTGCTGGTTTCTCTGGTGATCGGCCTTTTGTGCAGTGCAGCCGAAGCAGTCACACCCTTCGGCTTGGATAACATCACCGTCCCCTTCTTGGCCCTGCTGGTCCTTGAGGTACTGCTATGAGCCGGTATGCCAACCTGGTAGAGCCCAACGGATCGCTCGCTTCGCTCTTCAATCAGGTGTTTTTCTCCCTGCCGTTTGCGTTCTGGGCCTTGGTTCTCATCATGCTTGTGGTGTCTGGAGCATCCTATCGCAGCAAGCAACTGACGGCAGGTGGTGCTGTTGCCGCTTTTCTGGTTGGATTCATCCCTACCTATGTTCTGGGCTTTGGCGCACTTGCAACCCTTTTGCTCTTCTTCATCGCCGCAGGTGTTCTGGGTAAGATTGCAAAGCGCATCAATACCTTTGAAGTCATGAAGATCCACAAGAAGGGTGGAACCCGTGATGCTGTTCAGGTGTATGCGAATGGGTTCATGGCCTTGCTTGCAGGGCTTCTGTACGCACTGAATCCCTCCATGCCATTCTTGGTGATGTTCGGCTCAGCCGTCGGAGAGGCAGCAAGTGATACGTTTGCAAGTGAAGTAGGTATTCTCTCCAAGACAAAACCGGTCTCCATCATCACCGGAAGGCCGATGACGCCCGGCCTGAGTGGGGCTGTCAGCCCGCTCGGACTCGCTTCCGGCTTGTTGGGGGCTGTGCTCATCGGGCTCTGTTTCTGGGGTTGTTTCCTTCCCATTTCGCCAAAAAGTGCTGCCTATGCCTCGGTGGTTGCACTCAGTTCGTTCTTCGGTTGTCTCATCGACAGTGTGCTGGGAGCAACATTGCAGGCCCATTACTACGATGAGGTCAATGACCGTATCACCGAACGCTCCGAGGTGGATGGGCGCACGCTTCCGCTCGAGCGGGGTATCCGTTGGATTGACAACGACATGGTGAACTTCATCAGCAATGTGATTGCCGCCGTTTTCGGCATGTCCATGAGCCTCTTGGTTGGTTAAGTTGCATTTTCCCCTTGCTTCTTGGCGAGTTTATTTGTATGTTACATCACGGTGGACCCGAGAAGGGTCTGCTATGTGTTATCGCACCACATATTCTTTAAGTGAGGATATTTAGTATGGCAAAACAATTGCAGTTCAGTGAAGAGGCACGCAAGTCATTGGTGACTGGTGTCGAGAAGATCTCCCGCGCAGTCATGTCGACGCTTGGCCCGAAGGGACGCTTGGTCGTCCTTGACAAGAAGTTCGGCGCTCCCACCGTAACGAAGGACGGTGTATCCGTAGCTCGTGAGATTGAGCTTGAGGATCCGTTTGAAAACATGGGTGCACAGCTTCTGAAGGAAGTCGCCACCAAGACCAATGATGTCGCCGGAGACGGTACCACCACCGCTACCGTTCTTGCTTGGTCCATCACCAAGGAGGGTATGAAGAGTGTTGCTGCCGGGGTGAACCCGATGGGCATCCGCCGTGGCATCGACAAGGCCGTCGCAGACGCGGTAGTCGAGATCAAGAAACAGGCAAAGATGATCAAGGACAAGGAAGAGATCTCACAGGTAGCTTCCATCAGTGCCAACAACGACCGCACCATCGGCGATGAGATCGCCAATGCAATGGAAAAGGTCGGCTTGGATGGCGTCATCACCGTTGAGGAGTCCAAGACCATCGAGACCACCACCGACTTCGTTGAGGGTATGCAGTTCGACCGCGGCTATCTGTCCGCGTATTTCTGCAACAACCGCGACACCATGACCTCAGTGCTCGATGACCCGTTCATCCTTATTTATGACAAGAAGATTTCCAACATGAAGGAACTTCTGCCGATCCTGGAGAAGATTGCACAGTCCAGCAAGCCGCTGCTCATCATTGCAGAGGATGTGGATGGCGAGGCTCTCGCTACCTTGGTCGTCAACAGCGTCCGCGGTATCCTGAATGTCGTTGCCGTCAAGGCTCCCGGCTTCGGTGACCGCCGCAAGGCCATGCTTGAGGATATCGCCATCCTTACCGGAGGCGAGGTGATCAGCGAAGAGCTTGGCCTGAAGCTTGAGAACGCAGACCTGTCCCAGCTTGGTAGGGCCAAGAGCGTGAAGGTGGAAAAGGAAAACACCACCATCATCAATGGCAACGGCAAGGCGAGCGACATCAAGGATCGCATTGCCCAGATCAAGGTACAGATCGGTGATACCACCAGTGACTACGACCGCGAGAAGCTTCAGGAGAGACTTGCAAAGCTTGCAGGCGGTGTCGCGGTTCTGAATGTCGGTGCTGCCACTGAGGTTGAGCTGAAGGAGAAGAAACACCGGGTCGAGGACGCCTTGAGCGCAACCCGTGCTGCCATCGAAGAGGGTGTCATCCCCGGCGGTGGTGTTGCTCTTGTCCAGGCTGCCCAGACTCTGGAGAAGACTGACCTGAGCAAGATGACCGAAGATGAGAAGGTCGGGTACAAGATTGTACGCCGCGCCCTTGAGGAGCCTATCCGCCAGATTGCGCAGAACGCAGGTCTCGACGGTTCGCTCATTGCCGACAAGTGCAAGCACGAGAAGGCCGGCACCGGTTTTGATGCCGAAAACTTCAAGTGGGTCAACATGTTCGAAAGCGGAATCATCGATCCGGTGAAGGTAACCCGCAGTGCCCTGCAGAATGCAGCGTCCATTGCATCCCTGATCCTGACCACCGAATGTGCCATCACCGATATTCCTGCTCCCCAAGCTCCCCCCATGGGCGGCGGAGCCGAAGGAATGGGCGGAATGATGTAACGATTTGAGCTTTGAGCGGGGGCCGCAGTGTTGCGGCCCCTCTTTCCGTATAAAGCACCGAAATATGGTAAAACTTGACTACCATGTAGTGAACGTGCTACGTTTATCGATACTTGGAAAATTGGATGCGAAGGTAACTTCCACCTCTTTTCTGCATCCGATTTCTTGCAAAGTGAGGATCACCCATGTTTTCATTGCTTAGTGCTATGGCTGCCCCAGAGGCATCTGGAGGTGCCGCAGGTTCCACCGGCTCCATGATGACGACCTTCGTAACGTTCGGTCTCATCATTGTCATCTTCTATTTTTTGATCATCCGTCCGCAGAAAAAGCGTGACAAGGAGACCAAGGAGATGCTTGCTGCCATCAAGAAAGGGGACAAGGTGGTCTCCATTGGTGGTATTCACGGTACTGTCTTGGCGGTCAAGGAGACCACTGTAGTAGTAAAGGTCGATGACAATACCCGCATCGAGTTCTCCAGGAATGCAATCAGCAGCATCGTCGACCGCAAGGCCGAAGGCACTTCCGCTTCCAGCAAAAAGAAGGCGAAGAAGGAAGAGCAGGTCAGCGCCCCCGAGACGAAGGGTGAGAGTGCTGCCGTTGAAGCTGATGCCGAGAAAAAAGACAACAACTAATCTATTTAAGACAATCTGGAGAATATCATGAAAAAACGGAGTCGTCTGGTGGTCGTTCTGGTGGTCGTCTTGTTGTGCGGATACTTCTTGTATCCCACGATTGCGTGGTATGGATTCGTACCGCAGGACGCCAAGGAACTGGCAACAGGCTCAAATGTACAGATTAAGGAGTACTCTCGTGGACAGGCTTCACGGGATCTTCGTGCACTGAAGGATCTGGTGGTACAGGATGCTCAGCAGGCCTTGCCCTCGGAGTATGCATACCTCAAGGATACTGCCAAGGCCAACTACAAGGCCATGAAGCGCCCGGTCCCCAGAACTTGGACGATCGAGGCTCTCTTTGCAGGCTTCTACAACGAACAGGGTATGTTCGATGCCGCAGAGTCCTATTATCGGACCAGCCTGCTTGAGCTGAAAGCCTTGGGCAACAAGGCTCTCCAGCTCGGCCTGGATCTTCGCGGTGGTATGAGCATCCTGCTTGAAGCCGATACGGTGGCTTTTGAAGCGAAGAAGGGTTCCAGTGCTTCGGCTGCCGAGATTTCAGCGGCAATCCGCCAGGACATCGAGATCCTGGAGAAGCGCATCGACCAGTTCGGCGTCAGTGAGCCGGTCATCCGTTTGCAGGGAAGTGACCAGATCCTCATCGAGGTACCTGGTGCTGCCGATCCCGAGCGCGTCAACTCCTTCCTCCGCGGCAAGGGTTCTTTGGTCTTCAAGATGGTTGACAATGAACTCAGTGCACAGCTTGAGCAGTACTATCTGGCAAATCCGTCTGAAGTCTACACCGACACCGGTGCCCTGAAGCAGCCTTCCTTCCTGCCCGCAGGAAAGATTGCAGCCGGATACTATGTCAGTGATGAGTATGGCATCGATGAGCTTGAGCGCTACGTAGTCATCGAGGAAGAGATTGGTTTGGATGGTATGCATCTTGAAAGTGCAACCACGGCAACCGATGGCATCACCGGCAGACCGGTGGTCAACTTCCAGCTTGACAGCCTTGGCGGAGATATCTTCTACAAGCTGACCTCCACCAACGTGGGCAATACCCTTGCAGTGGTCATGGACGGAAAGGTCAAGGCCATGGCAACCATCAATGAGGGTATCCGCAACCAGGTCCAGATCTCCGGCTTCAACGCCGAAGAAGCAAGTGACCTGGCCATCGTACTGCGCACTGCAGCCTTGCCGATCGAGTTGGTTGTTTCCAGCCAGCAGGCAGTGGGTGCAACCCTTGGTGAGGATGCCGTCAATGCAGGCGTGAAAGCGATTGCCGTCGGCCTGATTCTGGTCATCATCCTCATGTTTGCCTACTACCACGTCAGTGGCTTGGTTGCAGACCTGGCCCTGTTGTTCAACCTGTTCATCATGATCAGCGTGCTCTCTGCCTTCAACTTCACCCTGACGCTTACCAGTGTCGCCGGCCTCATCCTCACCTTGGGTATGGCAGTCGACACCAACGTCATCATCTTTGAGCGCATCAAGGAAGAGCGAAGGCTTGGCAAGAGTGACATCGCTTCGATCAAAGCAGGTTTTGACAAGGCTTTCTGGACCGTCATGGACGCCAATATCACTACGATCATTGCCGCCCTGGTTCTCTCCCAGCTGGGAAGCAGTTCGGTCAAAGGCTTTGCTAATACACTCGCCATCGGTATCGTCAGCTCGGTGTTCACCGCTCTGTTTGTATCGCATCTGATTTTTGATGCGACCGTTGCTCACCGCGAGGGTAAGAAACTGCACATCAGCTGGAGGAAAAACTAAATGCTTAAGAAAGATATTCCTGTCATCAAACTTCGCTGGTATTCCTGGGCTTTGGCTGGAGTCCTCCTGCTTGCCGGAGCAATCTCCTTGATTGCCTTCGGTGGATTCAACCTTGGTGTTGACTTCGAAAGCGGGCTGAGCCAGCGCATCCAGATTGCTCCGGTCGGTCTTGAGGTCACCTACAGTGGCAACAAGGATGCGGTGCTCTCCATCAGCGGTTCTGCTCTCTCGCTTGAGGTTCGCGGTGATGAAGGGGTTTCCACCACTTCGTTCCGCTTCGCCGCCCATCCCACTGCAAAAGATCTTGCTTCAGCCCTTTCCGGCGTTGCCCAGGTCTCTGCAACCGCAGTGGACGGCTCGCTTAGGAGTGAGGATCTGCTCTCCGGTTACGGCTTCCCTGCAACCCTTTCTGCTACACCCACAAGGTTGAACTTCCAGAGCGCTGGCAACACTTCCATTGAGGATGTCCGCTCGGCTCTGTCAGCCTTGGGCAATGTGAAAGTGCAGACAGTTGGATCCTCTTCCAGCCAAACCTTCCAGGTTCGTTTGGGGATCAAGGACAACGCTACCCAGTCTTCCATGGAAGAAGAGGTGAAAGTTGCCCTTGCAACTCACTTCGGTGAAGGCAATGTGGTGGTGCTGCAGAGCGATTACATTGGTCCGAAATTCAGTGCTACCCTGCTTTCCAGCTCAATTTTGGCGATTGTGGTTGCCATGGCGTTGATTCTTGTCTACGTCTGGTTCCGCTTCCGTTTTGCCTACGCAGTTTCCTCCCTGATCGCATTGCTGCATGACATCCTGATGATGCTCACCGTCATCTCGCTGTTGCGCCTTGAGTTCTCCAGTACAACGATTGCAGCCCTGCTGACGATCATCGGGTACTCGCTCAACAATACGATCGTTATCTTCGACCGTGTCCGTGAGAACGTGACGCTCAACAAGGAGGCTTCCCTTTCGGCCCACATTGATCGCAGTGTGACCCAGTCGATGGGCAGAACCATCATGAGCGCCGTCACCACCTTGGTTGCGATTCTCCCTCTGGCAATCTTTGCCTCGGGTGATATCCAGCTCTTCGCGGTGAACATGGGCTTCGGCATTCTCTTT
Source organism: Spirochaetales bacterium Spiro_05 (assembly GCA_001603115.1). Classification (GTDB taxonomy): domain Bacteria; phylum Spirochaetota; class Spirochaetia; order Sphaerochaetales; family Sphaerochaetaceae; genus Sphaerochaeta. Next base: position 12,820 of record LVBG01000015.1, on the reverse strand, counting down.
GGTACCTTCTCCTCCAACCTGCTTGCTCCGGCAATGCTTTATTGGATCAGCAAGGCCCAGAAGAAGGCCAATGTCGAAAAGGCGGTTCAGAAGACCGAGTAGGCTGAAAACACAGCTTATCTTCAAAGCGCTGCCGTGGGGTTACCTTACGGTAGCGTTTTTGTCATACTGGGGAACTATGAAGATAGTACTGTCCAAGACAATGGGGTATTGCAATGGTGTCTCACGTGCACTCGATTTGGCCGAGCAGGCCATTGGGGAAGCCAAGGAGAGGCAATTGCCCGTGTACTCATTGGGGAAACTCATCCATAACCGGCAGGTGTGCGAGCATTTTGCCAATGAGGGCCTTGAGGAGATAGCTCATCCTGATGGCCACGATACAGGTGTGGTCATACTCAGGGCGCATGGCATTCCGGACCGCCTCCGCAACGAGTTTATTGAAGCTGGCTTTACGTTGGTGGATGCAACTTGCCCGGTGGTCAAGCGCAATCTCCGTCTCATCGCCCGGTACAGCAAAACCCATTCCATTCTGGTAGTCGGACATAAGGGACACCCTGAATCGGTAGCGATGCAGGGGGTGATGGTCGAAGGCCGTGTCTGTCCCACCACCCTGATTTGTGATGATATGCATGTACCCTGCATTCCCAAAGAGAGCAAGTATGCAGTGTTTGTCCAGACCACCTTCGACCAGCAGCTCTGGACGGAGATCCGCAGTGCTTTGGTGAAACAGACGCAAACAGGGTCCGAAATACTTTTTGTCAATGAGATCTGCCCCAACTCGGTCAACCGTCGTGAAGCGGTGATCGAATTGGCCGAACAGTGTGATGCGGTGGTGGTCATAGGAGGCAAGGAGAGTGCCAATACCAGGGCTCTCTATACACTGGTGCGGGAGTTGGGCAAGATGGCCTGGCATATAGAGAATGCAACAGAGGTTACCCCACACATGCGTGAGTATGCTACACTGGGAGTGACGGCAGGAGCCTCCACCCCCTCATCCTTGATCGACGAGGTTGTACAGAGTCTGCAACAGGAGTAGTGCATGAACACAACGAACAAAGGGATTCCCATTCCCACCATCAAGCGTTTCCCCTCGTATCTCAGATTGCTCAAGGGGTATCGGGAAGAGGGTATGCAGACTGTCTCGGCTACTGTGTTGGCCGAGGAGTTGGGGCTTAAGCCGATTCAGGTCCGTAAGGATATCTCTTGCACCGGCATTGAAGGAAAGCCCAAGGTAGGCTTTACCGTCATCAAGCTCATAGATGCAATCATTCATACCCTGGGTTGGGACAACGCAACCGATGCCATTCTCATCGGTGCCGGGCATCTTGGCTCAGCACTTGCCCGGTACGAGGGCTTCGAGAGCTATGGGCTGAAGATTGTGGCCGCCTTTGACATCGACCCAAGCAAGTGCGGATCGTTTTTGGGGGAGGTACCGGTCTTTCCGCTCGATCAGCTCAGCCGATACATCGAGGAGAATCACGTGAATATCGGTGTCCTTGCCGTTCCAGCCGTCCAGGCTCAGGAAGTAGCTGAGCTGCTGGTCTCTTGTGGCATCCTCGCCATTTGGAACTTTGCACCGAAAGATTTGAAGCTGCCGGAGCGGGTTGTCGTTCAGCGAACCGACCTTGCGACCAGTTTTGCCGTGCTCTCTGCAAAGGTAAAACGAAAGATGAGCAAGGAAGAGCTGCTTGGAGAAGAGGACGAGTGGTAAATCATTTTCAATGATTTGGTGGAAAATTCTCTGAATGTAATAAATAATGTGAAGTTTGTAATAATAAAAAACGTTTCTGCTGAATAATATACCAATTAATAGGTGATTGATATCAAATAAAATACCTTGCTACGTAAATTTATTGACGTTTTCCTCGTGTTCGCGATAGTATATGCGCACTATAAGAACACGAGGTTTTCAGTATGGAAAAATTGGTCGTCGAACTCTGTATGGGAAGCTCCTGCTTTGCTCGTGGCAATGCACAAACACTTGCCGCCTTGGAAACCTTTCTCAAGGAGGAGGGGCTTGGAGAGCGCGTTGAGTTGGTCGGCCATCTCTGCCTCGGTGCTTGCTCGAAAGGTCCCAATCTGAGAATCGGGGAAACAACGTATCATGGACTTGATACCGCATGTGTCCTGGATCTGGTCAGCTCTGCACTCAAAGAGATGGGAGCGAGGGCATGATCCACCCCATCTATACCGAGCTCACCGAGTGTCGTGACTGCTACAAGTGTGTACGTGGTTGTCCGGTGAAGGCCATCCAGGTAAAGGATGGTTCGGCAGTGGTCGTCAAAGATCGCTGCATCTACTGCGGACACTGCGTGGATATCTGTCCTTCCCATGCAAAGAAAATCCGAAATGACCTTGCACGGGTCCGCCAGTTTCTCACCAGTGGTCGGAAGATCTACTGCAGTCTTGCCCCCTCCGCCGCATCAGAGTTCCCCGATGGCATGGATGCCTTGGTTCTCGCCTTGCACCGGCTTGGATTCAGCGGCGTCAGCGAAACCGCTTTGGGAGCCGCCTTGGTCAATGAGGCCATAGAAACCTATGCCCAAGAGCATGGGGGCGTTTGCAACGATATTTCCACTGCCTGTCCGACCGTGGTACAGACCATCAGAAAATACTACCCATCCCTGATTGGGCATCTGAGCAAGATACCCTCCCCACTGCAGTGCCACAGTGCATACCTTCGCAAGCTGTACGGCCAAGAGATCGGCATTGTGTTCATCGGGCCTTGCATTGCAAAGAAGGTGGAAGCGGACGAGACTCCCGGTTACCCCGATTTCTCCCTCACCTTTGAGGAACTTCGCACCTGGCTCGCTCTTGAACATCTTGATCTCGCTCTGCTTTCCGAACAGGTTGCCAGTGATGCAGAACCTGCCCCTTGCTTCGTGCCAGCCAGGGCAGGCAAATCGACGCTCTATCCTGTGGAGGGCGGCATGATAGCCTCCCTTGCCTGGGGATCCGACCCCTTCCAGACCAATGCGGTGGCCATCAGCGGTTCAAGTCAGGTTGTCAGCACCCTCTCAGGGATGCAGTGCGGCCAGGAGCACAATAACTTTTTGGAGCTGCTCTTCTGTGAAGGTGGATGCATCAACGGCCCCGGAGCACAGAAAGGCCGTTCCTCAGCCTCAAAGAAGGCCCTTGCCTCGCGCTATACCCGTAGTCGCATCGCAGGTAAAGGACCTACCTTCGCTGGTGATCACGCGTTTGTCCGCCTTCTGTTGGAGAAGGGGTACTCCCTCATCCAGCAACCCGGGAAGGCAGAGACAGACCTTCCGGTCTCCTCGTTTGTTTCCAAGCATAGTGAGGATGAGATTGGGCGTACCCTGAAATTCCTCGGCAAGCGGGACAAGGCTGAGGAGCTGAACTGCGGCGGTTGTGGCTACAACAGTTGCAGGGAGATGGCCATCGCCTACCTTGATGGCATGGCCGAACCCGAAATGTGCGTTACCAAGATGAGAAAGGAAGCCCAGAGCAAGATAGATGTGCTTCTGCGCACCATCCCCATCGGGGTCGTCATCGTGGACGACCAACTGCGCATTGTCGACTGCAACTCCAGTTTTCTTCACCTCTTCAGCGAGGTTGACTTCACCATCGAAGGGGATTTGCTCAACTTGGTCGGCGGCCTTCCCCTCGAGCGTTTTGTCCCCTTCCATGAGAAGTTCCGTGACCAGTTTTCCAATGCACGGGTACAGCAGTACCGGCTGCACTACCAGGACAAGTTTCTGAAGGTAACGTTCTTCTCGGTGGAAAAGCAGCATCTGGTGGGAGCTCTCTTTGAGGATATCACCACGCCCACCGTACGCCGTGAGACAGTGATCAAGAAGGCTGAGGATGTCATCCAGAAGAGTTTGGAGACGGTGCAGCAGATTGCTTCCCTGTTGGGGGAGAACGCCGCGGAGACGGAGATCATGCTCAACAGTCTCATCGACGCCTTCAAGGTGCCGGCAGTCAATCAGAGTGATGGGTTTACCAAGGAAGAGTCATGAACGATATCTTCATCGATGTGGATTATGCCCAGATATACAAGCACGGTCAGAAGATTGGCGGAGATGTGTTTTTGCTCAGCCGGAATCCTGAGAATGACCAGATTGTCTGTACCCTCAGTGATGGCTTGGGCAGTGGGGTGAAGGCTAATGTGCTTGCAAGCCTCACCGCACGGATGGCCCACAAGCTGAGTTTCAGCCCGATGGATCTCACGCACTCTGCCCGTATCATCATGAACACGCTTCCGGTCTGTAAGGAGCGCAAGATCAGCTATGCCACCTTTACCATCGCCGATATCCGTCACGAGAAAGGCGAGGAGGTGAGGGTGAATCTGGTTGAGTACGACAACCCCTCCGCTCTGGTGTTCCGTGGTGTGAACAGCTATCTTTGGCAGCCTGAACGAATCGACCTTGAGAGGGAAGGGGCTTTCAAGCAGGAAGTGCTCGGCCACTCTCAGCTGAAGCTCTCCATCGGAAGCCGTTTGGTGATCTTCAGTGATGGTGCTACGCAGGCAGGAATGGGGAAATCCCTTCCTCTGGGCTGGCGCCTTGAGGGTGTTCGGAGCTTTGCCCAAGCCCAGATAGAGGCCAACCCGGATATCTCCAGCCATGACCTGGCCCAGGCGATTGTCTGCAGGGCCCATAGTCTCGACCGGCTCAGCGCAAAGGATGACATCACCTGCATGGTGGTCTATGTGCGCAAGCCCCGCAGGACGTTGGTGGTGACCGGTCCCCCGTTTACCGTCGAGCATGATCAAGACTTGGTGGAGAAGATCCGCCTCTTTGAGGGGAAGAAGATAGTCAGCGGAGGGACGACGGCACAGATTGTCAGCCGTCTTCTTGCCAAGCCGCTGAAGGTCGATATGAGTTGCTGGTCACCTCAGGTTCCTCCCTGCTCGATCATGGAAGGGATCGATCTGGTGACCGAAGGGATGCTTACCTTAAGCAAGGTGGCCATCGCCTTGGAACAGAAGAAACCGGTTCGCTCACTGCCCAACGATGCAGTACGAAAGTTTATCCAGGTGATGCAGGAGAGCGACCAGGTACACTTCATCGTAGGAACGAAAATCAATGAGGCTCACCAAGATCCGAATATACCGGTGGAGATTGGGATACGCAGAACCCTGATAGGCAGGTTGCGCAAGGCCTTGGAAGACAATTATCTGAAAGAGACGTCACAGGAATATATCTGACGGAAGGAGAATGGGATGGGAAAGAAAGAGCGCGTGTCAGTCAAAATTTGTGTGGGAACCGCCTGCTTTGTGCAAGGTGGTGCCGATCTTCTGCTGTACAATGAGTTCCTTGATCCAGTGGTTTTGGGTGGCTGTGATATTGAAGGGGTTTCCTGCCTCGGTGGGTGCAAGGATCCCAACGCCAAAGACCGTCCTCCCTATGTCCAGATCGGAGGCGTCATCCATGGGGACATGACCCAGGAGAAGCTGTGCAAGTTGCTTGCGGAGGCTGTCCATGCTTGAGTTGAACAACCAGTATACGGTGATGAAGCGACAGGTCCATGCAGAGGTGCTCAAGGCATTCTTTGCAGGGACGCTGGAGCAGGAGGTGGATGCCCTTCCCATCAAGATCATCCCCAAGGCAAGGATTGCCAACAGATGTTGCATCTACAAGGAGCGGGCCATGGTCCGCTACCGCATCATGGCTCTGATGGGCATCAACATCGAGACAGAGGATGATGAGCTGAAAAGCCTCTCTTCCTACGTCCGGGAGGTCATGGAGAAGGACAAACATGTTGCCCCCATTCTGACGACCATCAGTACTGCCTGTTCATCCTGTCCTCCAGACCGTTACCTGATCAGCGAGGCTTGTCGCGGTTGTTTCGCCCGGCCCTGCTTGGCAAACTGCCCGAAAGACTGCATCACCTTCTCCAATGGCCAGGCTCACATCGATGATGCTCGCTGCATCCGCTGCGGCAAGTGCAAGGAAGTCTGCCCTTTCCATGCCGTGGTGCATATTCCTGTACCGTGTGAGGAGGCTTGTCCGGTCAATGCGGTGAAGAAGAACGAGGAAGGCTATGTCGAGATCGACTATCAGAAGTGCATCAGCTGTGGTCGTTGTGCCATGAGCTGCCCCTTTGGTGCCATCGTTGAGCGCTCGGGCGTCATGCCGGTGGTCAAGATGCTCAAGGCACAAGAGCACGTGACAGCCCTCATAGCCCCTGCCATCGAAGGGCAATTCCCCGGAACCCTTGCCCAGATCAAGCAAGCGCTTCTTGCGACTGGGTTCTCTTCGGTTATCGAAGTCTCCCAAGGTGCTGAGACAACCAGCCTCCATGAAGCCCATGAGCTGAGTGAGCGCAAATCTGAAGGGAAGGGGTACATGACCACAAGCTGCTGCCCTGCCTACATGGAACTGGTGGACAAGCATCTTCCTTTCCTTGGTGAGCGTCGTTCATCAGCACTCTCCCCGATGGGCTATGCCGCCCTGGAAGCAAAGAAGGCGAATCCCCAGACCAAGACGGTCTTCATCGGACCCTGTCTTGCCAAGAGGGTTGAGGCTGCAAAGCTGAAAACCATCGATGGGGTGTTGACCTTCAGTGAGCTGGCGAGTCTCTTCATTGCAAAGGGCGTGGACGTGCGGGAGATGGAGAAGGCTGACCTTGGCAAGACTGAGTCCTTCGAGGACTGCCGTGAGTTTGCCCTCAGCGGAGGGGTTGCGTCCTGCGTACTCAGTCGGTATGCAAAAGCCGATGAGGTGTCTGTGCTTCCGATCAACGGCATCGACAAGAAGATGTTCCGCACCATGAAGATCTGGGATAAGCGCCAGCCTGAGGCTGACCTGATCGAGGTCATGTGCTGTGAAGGGGGTTGCATCAACGGTCCCGGCGTGGTAGTAAAACCCTCGGTAGCTTTGAAGCTGAGAGGTGGCAACAAGGCTGCCGCTCCGGTGAAGGCGATGCGCTCCATTGTGGGAGCAAGGGAGTAGGAAGGATGCACGATTTGGGAAGCGGTTCGGTTCTTGGGCAGCTCGAGGCTCTGGTTGATGGATGGGATGGCAGCATCGAGAGAAGATACTGTCATCTCGCCAACGCAGCAGCCTTCCTGTATGAGCAGATGGACGATGTCATCTGGCTGGGTTTCTATCTGACATATGGTTCAGAAGGCACATTGATGCTCGGTCCCTTCCAAGGAAAGCTTGCCTGTACCGATATCCAGTTCGGACGGGGTGTCTGTGGCAACGCCGCCCAGGAGAAGAGGAGCATTCGCATCGCTGATGTCCACACCTTTGCCGGCCACATTGCATGTGACAGTGCAAGCAACAGTGAGCTGGTGGTGCCGCTCTTCGATTCGAACCACCAGGTGGTCGGAGTCCTGGATGTGGATAGTGCCAGTTTCAGCCGGTTTTCTGAAGTTGACCAACAGCTGCTTGAAGGAGCTGCAAAGATTCTTTCACGAGCATTGTGGACTTGACTAATCGAACAATTGTGCGCATGCTACAGGCTGAGGCGTTGAGAAAGACGAGTAGGCGGAAGCGGAGCCACAGAGAGGATTCCCGAGGTTGAGAGGAGTCTGGCAGGCGCCCGATGAAAACCCCTTTTGAGCCGCATACCGAACGGGCAACCCAGTAGACTATGCCGCACACCTGGCGATACAGGTACAATGAGCGTCTTTTCCAGTGTTTCAGAGCTGGGAAAGGAAGCAAGGTGGAACCGCGGAACATGAGAGCTCTCATGTCTTCGTCCTTGCCGGATACGGAACATGCCGTACCGGAGAGGGAAGGCATGAGGGCTTTTTTTAGTATATGCATCCTAATAGGATGAGGAGGAGATAGTATGGCAAAGGAAGAAGCGGGAGAGAGACTCTCCAGGATCAGACACTCGATGGCGCACGTTATGGCCGAGGCAGTGCTGCAGATGTTCCCCACTGCCCAGATAGCAATCGGACCAGCGATCGAGAATGGTTTTTACTACGATTTTGAACTGCCAAGGCAGTTGGTGACCGAAGACCTTGAAGAGATTAGTGAGCGCATGAGAGCCATCATCAGTGAGGGCAAGCCGTTTGAACGAACGGTGGTCAGCCGCGCTGAGGCTCAGCAGAAATTTGCCGGGCAGATCTACAAGCAGGAGTTGCTCCAGGCAATTCCTGAGGATGAGGAAGTGTCGCTCTACAACCAGGGTGGCTTTACCGACCTGTGCCGCGGTCCCCACGTAGAAACGACCAAGGAGCTGAAGGGTGATGCCTTCAAGCTCATGAGCATCGCCGGTGCGTATTGGAGAGGCAAGGAGACCAACCAGATGCTGACCCGCATCTACGGTACTGCTTGGTCGAATGCCAAGGAGCTCAGGCTCTATATGCAGCACCTTGAGGATGTGGAGAAGCGCGATCACCGCAAATTGGGCAAGGATCTCGATCTGTTCAGCCTTCACGAGGAGGCAGGTCCTGGCCTGGTCTACTGGCATCCGATGGGCGCAAGGATCCGTCAGGCCATCGAGACCTTCTGGAGGAGCGAGCACTACGCAAACGGCTATGAGATGGTCTATACCCCCCATATCGGGCGCTCCTGGCTCTGGGAGACCAGTGGTCACCTGGGTTTTTACAAGGAAGGCATGTACCCTCCGATGGAGATGGACAAGAGCGACTACTATGTAAAGCCGATGAACTGCCCGTTCCATATCATGATCTATAAGAACAGCAAGCACTCCTATCGCGACCTTCCGTTCCGCTGGGCGGAGCTTGGGACGGTCTATCGCTATGAGAAGGCCGGTGCCATGCACGGGCTGATGAGGGTACGTGGGTTTACCCAGGATGATGCACACCTGTTTGTCACCCCCGATCAGATGAATGAGGAGATTCTTGAAGTCTTGCGGTTTAGCCTCCATATGCTGCACAGCTTTGGGTTCACTGAGATCAATGCCTATCTGTCAACCATGCCTGAGAAGTCGGTGGGCGATCCTGCTCGTTGGGCTGATGCTACCGAAGCTCTACGCAAGGCTATTGAGGCAGAGGGTCTCTCCTACGAGGTGGATGAGGGCGGTGGAGCGTTCTATGGTCCGAAGATCGACCTGAAGATCAAGGACGCCATCGGCCGTGAGTGGCAGCTCTCGACGGTGCAGTTCGACTTCAACGAACCGGAACGCTTTGACATGACCTTCGTCGACAAGGACGGAGTGGAGAAGCGCCCCTACATGATCCATCGCGCCCTGCTTGGTTCCATCGAGCGCTTCTTTGGCGTTCTCATCGAGCACTATGCAGGAGCTTTCCCCCCGTGGCTTGCTCCGGAGCAGATCAAGCTCATTCCTGTCGGGGAGAACTTCTTCGACTATGCGAAGCAGCTTGAGATGCGCCTGCGCAAGGAGGGCTTCAGGGTCAGTGCCGACCTCGGCGATGACCGCATGAATGCCAAGATCCGCAACGCCCAGCAGCTGAAGATCCCCTACATGGTGATCATCGGCGAACGTGAAGCGGAGAATGATCAGGTCTCGGTTCGCTACCGAAGCGGAAAGCAGGAGAACGGACTGTCCACCCAAGCATTCATCGATTTGGTGAAGGCAAAAGTGGAGAGCAAGGAACAGCTATAGGATGAGCAGAGCCGGAGCAATCCGGCTCTCTCTCTGATGGGGGGAATAAGGTATGACCAGAGAAGCAGCATATACAGCGTTGGAAAGCTTGGATCGGCAGATTGTCCTGCTTGACCATATTGAGGCAACCTTGGCTTGGGATCAGGAGATATCCCTTTCCGAGCAAGGGGTGGAGGAGCGTTCAACCCAGCTTGGTTGGATTGCACAGCAGCGGCACCACCTTGTAAGTGATCATGCCATGGAAGAACTGCTTGCGCAGCTTGAGGGGTACCAGGGTGACAATCCTTTCCAGAAGGAACTCATTGCTCATCGAAGACGAGAGTATGAGAAACAGGTGAAGCTGCCTTCCTCTCTTGTACGTTCAATTTCTGAACAAGCATCCAAGGCTCATCAGAGCTGGGTGGAAGCACGCAAAGCAGGATCTTGGTCGCTCTTTTCTTCTGACTTTCAGCCGATGGTTGAGATGGTACGAGAGAAAGCAGACCTGCTTCGTAGTGAAGGCCAGTCCCTCTACGACCCGCTGTTGGACCATTTTGAGCGAGGAATGCAAAGCGAGGAGGTTGCACGTCTGTTTTCTTCGATCAAAGACCCACTCAAAGACCTCGGGCAGAGGTTGGAGCAGCATCAGGTTGATGATGCCTTTCTCAGGCTGGAGTATCCGATAGCCGCCCAGGAGGCCTTTTCACGTCAGATTCTCAAGGATATGGGGTTTGATTTCAGCAGAGGCAGCATGGCTGTCTCGGTGCATCCGTTCACCACGACGGTAGGAGGTGATGATATTCGGATCACCACGCGCTACACCGACCCGAGTGTGGCTGACAGCCTTTTTTCCACCATTCACGAGGGAGGCCACGCACTCTACGAGATGGGGGCCAATAGTGGGATGCTCAAGGGAACGAGCCTTGCCAACGGGGCAAGTCTTGGGATGCACGAGTCGCAAAGCAGGCTGTGGGAGAATATCATCGGCAAGAGTGCCGAATTCTGGGAGCACTACTATCCCTTGTTTGCCAGCCATTTCCCTGAGCAAACAGATGCGGTGAATCTGAAGCAGTTTGTCCAAGCCATCAACAAGGTGCAGCGAAATCCCATTCGCGTGAATGCAGATGAAGTGAACTATACGCTTCACATCATCCTTCGCTTTGAGCTTGAGCGCCAGATTCTTGATGGCACTCTCGGTGTATCTGATATCCCCGAGGCCTGGGATGCAAAGCATGCCGAGCTGTTTGGGTATTCTCCGAGTTCCATTAAGGAAGGTGCGCTTCAGGATGTCCATTGGAGCAGCGGGGATTTTGGGTACTTCCCCACGTATGCCTTGGGTAATCTCTATGGTGCGCAGATCTGGCAGCAGGTGCAGAGTGAACTCGATGTCTCCTCTCTGCTGAAACGAGGTGAACTTGGGACGATCAGCTCACTTCTGAGTAAGGCAATCTATGAGAAGGGAGCACTGCAAAGCGGGTTGGACACCCTCGTTTCGTATACTTCGAAGGGTCTTGACGCGACTGTGTTCACAAGCTACCTTGAAGACAAATTCAGCCGCTTGTTCGGCTAGGAAGAGGTCCTTATGAATATCCCGAATAAGCTTACGGTTTCGCGTCTGGTCATGGCGCCCCTGTTCTTCATCGCTTTTCATCTCGCATCGTGGTTCGGGCCTCAGCTGCAAAGCATCTCTTCAATCCTAACCCTCATGCTCTGGGCTGCAACCGAGCTCACCGATTTGCTCGATGGGCAGATTGCACGGAGAAAGAATTTGGTGACTGACTTGGGCAAGGTGATGGATCCCTTTGCCGATACCTTCTCCCGGCTGACGTACTTTGTCTGTCTCTCTGGAGCCGGCGTCATGCCGCTTTGGACCTTCATCCTGATTATGTGGAGGGAGTTCTCCATCCTCTTCATCCGGATGTTGATGATGGGTAAAGGAAAGCCGGTGGCTGCAAATATCTGGGGAAAGAGCAAGGCTGTACTCTATGCAGTCAGTGGGGCACTGGGCATCCTCTACATTGCGCTGGACAATTGGTTCGAGGGTGCTCCTGCTCTTGAGATCGCCTCTCCGGTTCTGACGGTGGTATTCATTCTTGCCGCCCTCAGCTCTGTGATGTCCTTCCTTACCTACATCAAGGCCATCATCCGAGATGGCAGCCTCTCTTCCATGAGTCGGTAGGGATACTGCCGTATGCAAGCATTGGAGAATCTGACCCACCAGGAAGCTGCTGCCGTGCAGTTTCTGCTTACCGATGTTGATGATACCATCACCACTGAGGGCAAGTTGCGGCCGGTTGCCCTTGAGGCTTTGTACCGTCTCAAGGAAGCAGGGATCCGGACCATCTGCGTGACCGGGGGATCTGCTGGGTGGGGTGATACCTACCTGCGCCAATGGCCGGTGGAAGCCGTTCTTAGTGAGAGCGGGGCGGTTTGCCTGTATCGTGAGGGTGGGGCGATCAAGAAGTATGTCCATCCATCCATCGTGCAGGAAGGATATGCCCAACGCTCTGATGCTTTGATCAAGCGGGTGCTTTCCGAAGTGGCCGGATCAAAGCTTTCCAGCGATCAGTTTGCCCGCATTTACGATATCGCGTTCGACCATGGCAGCGAACCTCCCTACTTGGACAAGGAGCGGATAGAACAGGTGGTTCGTCTCTGTAAATCCATGGGGGCGGGGACTGCGGTGAGCTCCATTCACATCAATGCATGGTTCGGCTCCTTTGATAAGTTTGAAGGTTCTCGCTCCTTTTTTGCAGATGTGCTCGGTCTCGATGAATCTGCCTTGCTCAAGCAGAGTTGCTATTGCGGGGATGCTCCCAATGACCAGGTAATGTTTTCCCGATTTCCCTTGAGCTTTGGTGTCGGCAACATCCGCCTGCATGAGAAAACCATGCAATTCCTGCCTCGCTATGCAGCTGCCTCCATCGGAGGTGCTGGGTTTGCAGAGATTGTGGAAGCCTTGCTGGAAAAGCGTTGCTGAGAATTGATGAAAATGTTTGGTAGGAACGCTTGACACTGCGAATGGTCTTTTGTTATGTTATCGGAGCACGCTGAGCGACACCAAGTCGACAGCGGCCGTTTTTTGACAGACATATGAGAGAAGAGAAGAGAAGATAAAACACGAGATGATTGCCCTAATCGGCCGTTGATCGAGTGTATTTGGAAGCCGCAAGGGCTTCCCAGTCAATTACCTTAGAAATGATGAACAGTAGCATTGAAAAGCTACGTTCGTTTGCGAGGAAAGACAGGGCGAACTATTGAAGAAATAGAGCCCGCGCCCTCGGGTGCGGGATTCCTATGACGGAGAGTTTGATCCTGGCTCAGAACG
>LVBG01000060.1 GCA_001603115.1 Spirochaetales bacterium Spiro_05 | reverse complement strand
CCGACAAAGTCATAATATTGAAGAGAATCCATCATTTCCTTAGCAACCTTGAACTGCTTGTCGTTTTGAAAGCCTTGCAAAAACTCTGTAATGATCAAATCACCGGTAACGACCCTGTTCTCCTGCAATTCTCTGTCAAGAATATCGGTTTGAGGAGTATTCACTCCATTCACATAGTCAATCCAGACAGAAGTATCTACAACAATCATAGGGAGGTTCTCATTGCATCAAGATTGCCTTCCCAAGAGAGCTTGCCTCGCATTTCACGGATTTTTGCTTGTTTTCTCATGGCAATAAGAAGTTTCAATCCTTCTTCAACAGCTTCCTTTTTTGTCTTATACCCAGAGACCTGTAGAGCTTCACTCATCAACTGGTCATCAATGACGATGTTGGTCCGCATTGAAACCTCCTGAATATAATGTGTATCATTATTCATTATCATACACATTATCTCCAAGAGCGTCAAACCTGGTACTAAGCTTCTTCTTTTTACAGCAGATTTCCTTCCAGCATGGAAAGGTATCCTTCCTCACCGAAGATGAGGTGGTCCAGTATCTTGATGCCCAGGATATCGCCTGCCTGTCTGAGCCTACGGGTAACATCCTTGTCCTCGATGCTTGGCTCAAGGTTGCCGCTGGGGTGGTTGTGCGCGACGATGATGGCTGTTGCCCGCTCTCTTATTGCTTCGGTGAAGACCTCCAGCTGTACCTTGCAGACTGCACATTATAATGGTTTCTTTTCAGGGTGCTCAGAGGGTTACACGTTTATATTATTGGTACACATGGAATAATTACGTGAAATCCGTCCCATATTGATAGCTGTAAGCCAGGAAAATGTCTTGTTGAAACCTACTTTTCTTCTTCAGCCTATTCTTCCTGGGTCTTCACTGAACCCTTGGGACAAAAGCTGTAGTGAGTACTTTTACGGACTCTGTTTCCCCTCTCATCCGTCTCCATGTTGGTTCTCAGCAGCCTCAGTTCCTGGATTCGTTCGAAGCAAGCTTGATCAATGATGGCTGGGTGGTGGTTCTCCGATTTTGATACTTTATCGGGATTATTTTTGACCTGCCTCATCGATGGGTACTCTGCTATGACCGTCTTGCCATAGGCCGAGTCTCCAGCATATTTCTCATTGGAGAGCATGTCGCTGATGGTCCTCACCGCCCATCTCCGCTTCCCCCTGGGACTTGGGATGCGCAATGTTTCCAGCTCCTTCTTGATCCTCACGATGCTCCAACCCTGCTCGTACCAGCTGAAGATGTTCCGTACCGTCTCTGCTTCATGGTCATTTATGACAAGCTTTTTATCTTCGTTGCGAACATATCCGAAGCAGGGTATGGAGAAGGCAGGGGAGTCTGGATTGGTAGCGCTTTTCCTTATACCCCATCGTATATCGGTACTTTTGTTCTCGCTCTCAGCCTGGGCAAGGGCAGCATGCAGGGACAGTATGAGTTCGCTCGATTCATTGGAAAGAAAAATCCCCTCGTTCTGGAAGTAGACATCCACCCCGAGTTCCTTCAGCCGCCTGAGCACCATGAGAAAGTCCACGCAGTTGCGACCGAAACGGCTGATGGACTTGGTGTAGATGAGATCAATCTTTCCCGCCTCACAATCAGCCATCAGGCGCTTGAAGCCTGGCCGGGAGTTGATGTTTCTCCCGGAGCCTATGTCTGTATAGGTGTCGATGTATTCCCACATCGGATGATCCAGGATGTCCTGCCTCTGGAAATCAATCTGGGCGGACAGGCTGTTCAGCTGCCGTTCCATCTGGGTGCTGACGCGGCAGTACAGTGCGACCCTCGTCAAAGTAAGACGAGGCGGTATGGATCGAGGAATGGCTCTTATCACAGGCTTTCGTATTTCATCATCCGGCATGATTGGTCCTGTATAGCACGGATTGTGGGGGAGGGATAGATTGCATCAGTTGCAACGGTCATTCCCGTCAACCGGTGTAAGTCCCGAAAGATATCTTTGAATCCTACAATTGATTTCTAGAAGGCTTTGTTGTGCTGACCTTAGTTCAAGGATAATCAGCAAATTGTTGATTGAAAATCGCATTGAAAAAATCGCCCAGAGTGATTGGCATATGGTAGAATGATGGAAATCTATTGCATTTTCAGGAGGGCCATTCTCAATGAATACAACGGACGCAGAATCCGAGCCGGACAACAGTGAGCTTTTGAAGAAGTATCTGTCAGAAAAGGAGAACGATACCCACAGGTATAAATCCTTTGACTTGTGTCATCATCATTTCCAATCCCAATTCAGGGATTCCGATAGAAAGATCATTGATCCCGAGAAGAGTTGTGCGATCATGAGTGCATACCTCGCAAGCTGGGGAATGATGCGTGGATCTTCGTT
>LVBG01000059.1 GCA_001603115.1 Spirochaetales bacterium Spiro_05 | reverse complement strand
CTATTTGGAGGATAACACAAATATTGCTAAAATTAAAGTTTTAGTGTTTACAAGCTACTAGTGTTAGGAAGGGACATGAAACGGAGAAGGCAGTGGGATAGCCGATTGGGAAATCGGTCCCCCGTTCCTATCAATGATTCTACTTCAATCGGAGCTGCTTGCCGGTAGGTGTTTTCTCCCTCGCTGTTGCAGGACTTCCTGCTTCTCGATGTACATCAATGTGTGTTTGCAACGCAAATCCCTTGGGCCAGTGATTCTCCCGATCACTGGCCTTTTCTCTGGTTTGGCTGTAAGAAAATCCTATAAATCCAAGTAAAGTAATGAGATATGTGAGGTAAAAATAGTTGTTAAAATATTTGACATACTAGCATACTAGTGTTACGCTTGGTTTATGGACAGATTCTCTGTCTCATTTTATGTGATTTTCCTAGCCGAAAAGGAGGCTTTGTATGAAGAAATGCATGTGTTTAGTCCTGGTCGTGTTGCTCTCTGCAACAATGCTCTTTGCCCAGGGTGGCAAGGAATCTGACGGAAAGAAGGTGTATGAGCTGAAGCTGAGCACCGTACTCACCGATACCGATCCGATCTCCATCGGTCTTGGACAGCTTGCCAAGAGCATGGATGAGCTAACCGGGGGAGAGGTGAAGATTGAAGTCTATCCTTCCAGTCAGCTCGGTGATACCGCCGATGTGCTCGAACAGGCAAAGAGCGGGGCAAATGTTGGTGTGATCATCGACACCGGCATGCTTGCCGACTATGTCCCCGACATGGCCATCTACACCGGTCCCTATGTGTTTGACAGCGTCAAGAATGCCCGCACATTCATCGAGACCGATCTGTTCCAGAGCTGGGATGCACAGCTTGCCACCCATGGTCTGCGCGATCTGGGATGCAACTGGTATCAGGGTGCCCGTAACTTTCTGACCAACACCCGCGTGGATAAGCCTGCTGACCTGAAAGGCCTTCGTGTACGCACCATGGGCAGCAAGGTTGCTCAGGAGAGTATGAAGGCCATGGGTGCAACCCCGACTTCCCTCGCTTGGAGTGAAGCCTACAGCGGATTGCAGAGCAAGGTTATCGACAGTGTCGAAGCACAGACTACCGCAGTCTATGGTTCCTCCCTGCATGAAGTGACCAAGTATCTTGCAAAGACCGAGCACTTCTTGCTCTACACCGGCTTGGTCATCAGCGAAAAGTGGTTCCAGTCCCTGCCCGAGAACTACCGCACCCTCCTGGTGCAGGAAGCTATCAAGGCCGGCGACTATGCCACCGAGTTGACGTTGCAGAAAGAGGTCGAGTACAACAAGCTCATGGCTGAAAAGGGCCTGACGTTCGTGGACGTGGATAAGAACCTGTTCAAGGAAGCCTCCGCCAAGGTATATGAAACCATGGGTTGGGCCGATCTGAAGGCAAAAATCGACGCACAGCTGGGCCAGTAATCATTCTACTGTAAGGAGGGAGGCCTTGTGCCTTCCTCCTCTTCTGGAGTTCTCTATGAAACGAATCAATGAGGTGATCAGCAAGCTTGAGTATCAGGTAGGCACGGTGATGCTGATCAGCATCGTAGTGCTGGTATTTGCCTCAGCTGTCCTTCGCCTGTTTGACCTTCCCATCGTCTGGTCGGTCGATGCCTCGCAGCTGATGTTCGTATGGATCAGCATGATCGGGGCCGACCTGGCACTGAAGAAGCGCTCCCACATGGGGGTGGACCTCTTGGTCCGTTCCTTCCCTGCAAAGCTGCAGAAGGTGATAGCCCTCATCTCCTACATCCTTTGTGGAGCGTTCATCGTTTTCATCGCCTATTGGGGTATCAGGCTCTGCATCCTGAACTATCTGCGTACCTACCAGACGCTGAAGATCAGTTATAGCTTTGCAACCGCAGCCATCCCCACGAT
>LVBG01000058.1 GCA_001603115.1 Spirochaetales bacterium Spiro_05 | reverse complement strand
CGACAGGGAGAACCCAGCAAACATGCACTGACCAGCAGGGGTATTTTCCTCATGGAAGAATCATAGCATGTGTGGTAATCTTTTCCCATGGATGGATATGACAATCTCGTGCAAACCCTCAGTCGGTTTGAGCAAAGCCTCGGTGGACAGCATCCCCTAACCAGCGTGCAGACACTTGCAAAGGTGAGTGGGTACAGTCCCCATCACTTCTCCAGGCTCTTCTCCTCCCATACCAATCTCAGGCTCAAGGAGTATCTGCAGGCAAGACAATTGACTGCTTTGATCCTCCAAGCCCTCGCTGATGAACGCTCTTATGCAGACCTGCTCCCTCTCTATGGCTTTGAAGACTATGAAACCTTCTATCGTTGCTGCAAACGCAGATTCGGTACCAGTCCTGGTGCAATCCGCAAACAAGGGCTGCAAAGAAGCGAACTGCAAGAGCGCATCCATCCTGCCAGAAAGGAGGAAGCAGAGCCGCTTTTGGGTGAAGAAGTGCAGCTTGATGGGTTTCTGCTCTGTGGCCTCAGTTTCTATCTCGGACCCGAAACCCGCTCCTTCCACACAATTTGGCAGCAGTTCGCCAAACATCAGCATCTGATACCCTCCCATCCAGCAGACAAGGCCAGTTACCAGTACTCGGCATGGTTGGAAGAGGCTTCGGACGGCATGAGTGTCCTCTGTGCCGTCCCGGTCGAGAAAGATAGTGAGCAAAACCCCTTGTTCTCCCTGAGAAGCATCCCACCCTGTCGCTATGTGCGCTTCATTCACGACCAAGATGTGACGAGCATCCCCAAAACCTACCAGTACATATATGGCACTTACTTTGCCCACAGCGAGATGCAGCCATTGGGCAACTGGGAGTTCCAACGGTATCCCGAGGGAGAACAGCTGATCGAAATCTACATTCCTCTCAGAACGCAAACTCCTCTACCCAGTTGAAAGCCTCGCTCTCTTCCAGATAGTGGGGCCAATGGTCGCACCAAGGGGGCATGACAAGCTCCCTTACACGGTCCTCACTGCCATGATACGGCTTGATGTCAAGAATCGGAGTCCCAGGCTCAGCATCAATCCAAGCCAACTCAACCCTTCCCTGTTCTGGATCTACACCGATGAGCTGGGCCACACTGATGCACAGGCTGTTCGGCCGATAGGGAGAACGGGTTGCGAACACCCCGATCTGGTCTGGGCCCTTGGTGTAGGGCTTTTCAAACACCAAGTAGTTGCTCCCTGCACTCCCTATCTTGTCTGCAAACCAGAGAACCTGTACATGCCCAAACCCTTCAAGCCCAACAAGCCCCTTGCGATAAGCCTGTTCTATGAGAAGGGAGTATCCCCCTTCATGCGAAACCATCCCGATGGAAGTACACTGAATTTCCATGCCAAATGCTCCTTTCCAAGTTGATGGATGCAGCGTCGCATGGATGCGTATTCCGAGCCATGACAAAACCGGCTGAGCAGCTTACAAAATCCTACAAACCCAACTCCTGCAATTTCCTTCCGATGGATTGCACCGTGGTCTCAAGCAGGTACTCGCCCCATGCTATGCTGCTGGTGCGGGGGTCTTCTCCCTTCACCCCGAGCGGCCAGGAATCTGGATCGAGACGGGAGAGGTCCACCAGTTCAGGTTGGAGGGCCATCATGGTCGAAGTCTCGATTTTCCCGGCATGATCATTTTGGGTCAGATAGGTAAGAGGGTCAAAGTCATTGACAGAGGAGAGCAGGATGATATCATACTGCTTCTCCCAAAGCGGGGCCATCTCAGCCCAGGCTTTGCGGCTGGGACCATGCCCATCAGCAAGAAGACAGATGAACCCTGCTCGCTTTGCTTGGGCGACAATTGACTCAAGCAAAGAGAGGAAAAGCCCCTTGGAAACCCAATAGCAACTGCCCGGAAGCTGTTGGTGCGGTCGTGTCGCATCGGAGCTGTCCATCCCGATCAGTTGGTTGCCATCACCAGCATCCTCTGTCCGGTCGGGACCCACAAAGAGCGGGGGAAACACAATGCCGCCGTACCGTTGTGCAGCGCGAAGAAACAAGCCTTCGGCCTGCAAGGAATCACTGCCTAGCACATTCTGCAGCCCATGCCACTCCAAGGTCCCCAAGGGCAAATACCCAACAGGATGTTCTGCCAGTCGCTTCTGGAAGGCAGGAACACTCAGATAGGCATACT
>LVBG01000014.1 GCA_001603115.1 Spirochaetales bacterium Spiro_05 | reverse complement strand
TCCTTTCGACAGCTTTGCCAACTTACGATTGCGTTGGTGACCATCCTCCTGTATACTAGCTCTCCATGAGAGGAGGGAGCCTTGATAGATCTTCGAAAGCATTCGAGCCGACATCTTGAAACCAAGCTCGTCCTTCCTATACCCGAAACCCAGCGGTATGATCGTGAGATACATTATTATCTGTTCTCACCCCCACAGCTGTATGTTAACCGCAGCACGTATTCTGAGGAGCGAATCCTCCATAAGTTTCAGAGCCATGGGAGGTACTCATCCCCAGAGATTACGCTTGAGGAGCTCTTGGATGAGCAGAATGCCCTCAGTCCTCTGACCATCCTCAGACACTATACCGCAGATCTCGAGAAGGATGTGACCAGCGTACCTGAGAGAAATGTGATCCATGAGCTTCAGACCATTGTCAATTCCATCCGCCACGAGAACAAAGCCTGCCTGCAGGATTGCAAGGATATGGTGAAGTTGGGAATGAGCAATGACTTGGGAACCACCTTGGATGCCTGGCAGGCGAACATGCAGGACCTGTGCCGGATTCTGCGCGAACTGCTCGATGTCATCCGGGCCAAGTTCAGTCCTGACAACCGTCTGATGCTGGCCTTTTTGTGGGCGGATGAGGCGGTGAGCATTCTCTGTGAGAAGCATGCCATCGACCTGTATATGACTTCCAGCGCCCTGCAGGAACAGATGCCTGCAACCCTTACCGGCCTCTTGGCCTTCAGCCGAGAGGAGATGGAGTATCGTAGTGAGCAGGACTATCCGAGCGGCAGCAATAATCCAGAGACAGTGCAATACCGAAAGGCCGTACTGAAAAAGTGGACACAATCAGCGCTCTACCTTATTCCGGAAATTTCCCGGTGGCCCAAGCGTGTTTCGGAAATCCTGGCAGGCACGGCTGCCGGTATTGCCATGGCCTTTGCCACCCTGACCGCAATTTTTGCTGAAACGACGTTCATCCGAAACAGTCTGCAGTGGGCACTGATAGTCATTATCGGGTATGTATTCAAGGACCGCATCAAGGAGTGGCTTCGCCTCTTTTTCAATGCGGTATTGCCGAGAATGATGGCTGATGAGATTTCCTCCTTTCTCTCACCGAAGACCAACAAGAAAATCTGTTCAAGCCGTATCAAATTGAAGTTTGAGGAACCGGATACGCTTCCCACCATGGTGAAGGAGATTCGCAAGGATAAGAACAATCCGTTCAGGGATATGCTCCCCAAGGAAGACATCATCCACTATATGCGTGATCTGGTGATGCACCCGCTGACCAAACATGGATTGGAGCGTGAGAGGTTCCCTCGGGAAAACAACTTCACCTTGGTTACCCGGATTCGTCTCGATGATTTTCTCAAGGAGATGGACGACCCCAATGATGTGGTGTTCAGGATGGACCCGAACGCTGATGAACTGGATCAGCTCAACAGCGAGCGAGTCTACCATCTTCACCTCGTGATTCGCGAGTATGCCAAAAAAGAGGATCTGGATGTCTACAGCCACTATACGATTGTCCTGAACAAGAGTGGTATTGTCCGTATCGAACAGATGCCGCTGCTCTAGAGCCCAATCTTTTCGGAGGCCTCGGTCATTGCATCGATGGTGAGTTGGATGATGTGCTGCAAATCGATTCCCAGCATTTCGGCACCACCGCTGATGAGGTCACGATTCACCCCAGCCGCAAAACCCTTCGAGGCCCACTTCTTTTTCACCGACTTGACGCTCATCCCCTGCATTTTCTCAGGGCGCATCAAGGCAGTCGCATAGACAAGCCCTGTCAGCTCATCAATCGTGTAAAGCACTTTTTCCATGAAGTGCTCTGGTTGTATCTCGCTGCAGATTCCCCAGCCATGACTGCAAACTGCATGGATGAACGCCTCATCGACATCAATTTGGGCAAGCAATTCGGGAGCTTTCTTGCAATGCTCTTCCGGGAACATACCCCAGTCGATATCGTGCAAGAGGCCAACCAGAGACCAATACTCTGGATCATGCCCATACGCTTGGGCGAATTTGCGCATGGTTTCTTCCACACAATAGGCGTGATAGACCAAGGCCTCATTGGGATTGTACGTCCGAAGCAAAGCATCGGCTTGTTCGCGAGTTACCATGATACTCCTCCTTGGTGGGAGTATAGGCTCTTTGCAGGGATTCGAAAAGGGAGAAAAAGATGCTCGTCCCCCTTTATTCTAGGACTGCTGTTGTGCTAGTATGGGACCAGCGCCGCCGGTATGGCAGGCCATCTTGTTTTGGAGGAGGAACCTATGTCTAGTTTGGACGATGGGGGCAGTATAACACCCCTGCCTAGTACCCCAACAACCGCATCCTCCTTCTTCCTTGCTTAGGGCTGATCTGCTCAGTCTCCATGGAATGGGGAGAATGCCTCACTACCCATGGAGGAAATATGATCACCATCAGAAAAAATCTTGTGAGCCAGAATCCAGGAGATCCGATTCAGGAGGCTCCATACACCTGGGTTGATGCCCGTGACATCAACCGGGATGATATCTCCCAGCTCGAGGAACAGTATGCGATTTCCAGTGAATTGCTCGCAGATATCATGGACCAGGACGAACAGGCCCGCATCGAGAAAGAGGATGATTACATCGCCTTGATCGTACGTCTGCCCGCCATGGCCGATGATTGCAAGGGAATCAACCAGTACGCTGTCCCGTTGGGCATCGTTCTTACTCGCGATACGGTCATCACCATCTGCCAAAGCGACAGTATCGTACTCGAGGATTTCTCCAAGAATCGGTACCGCCAGTACCCTGTTCAGACCATGGAAGGGTTTGTGATCAGCATACTGGGTCGTGCGGTCATGGTGTACATTCGTCTGCTCAAGTACATCAACCGGCAGAAGTCCCAGGTAGAAGAACAGCTGCATAAGAGCATCATGAACTTTGAGCTGATCCAGCTCTTGCAGATCCAGAAGTCTTTGGTTTACTTCTCCACCAGTCTCACCACGAACGAAGCGCTTTTGGAGAGGCTGGTGCGCACTCCCTACTTCAAGCTGGCAGGGGAGGAGGAACGGGACTTTCTCGATGACGTCATCACCGACAACAAACAGGCCATCGAGATGGCAAACATCTACTCCTCGATCCTTACCGGGACGATGGATGCATTTGCCTCGGTCATCAGCAACAACATGAACGTGATCATGAAGCGACTGACCATCATCTCCATCAGTCTCATGATTCCCACCTTTGTGACTGGGTTCTATGGAATGAACGTCTCCTTGCCTTTCATGGACAATCCCTTTGCCTGGATTGGTATTCTCTCTTTCTGTGGTTTGAGTGCTCTGATCGGGGGTTGGGCCCTCAGCGACCGTCGCAGCGCACGTTTGGTGCAGAGGTCGGTCCTTGGTGCGCGGGAATCGGGACGGGAAGCCCGAAGAAAAAAAAGAAAAAAGCGATCCCTTCCTGATTGATTCACTGGGTTTTGCAATGCTACTATCTGCCCGATTCAGGAGAGTACACCACCAATGGACAGCATTGCAGATCTCTGTTCCGCCTTCGAAGGCACCTACGCAGGCCAAGCCATGAGCGCTTTGTCTGCTCTCTATTCACAAATTGAACAAGAGACAGCAGATTTCTGCAAACAGCACCAGATTGCTTGTGGTGATGGTTGTGGGACTTGTTGCGAGCATTTCATGCCTGACATCACCACCAGCGAAGCACGCCTTGTGGCTGCCTACCTGTTGTTTGTCAAAAAGGACAAGGCTCTGTTGGAAAGGGTGCAAGCGTTTGCAGGCAATACCACCGGACCGTGTCCGCTCTATCGGTTCGACTCCCCTTACCACTGCTCGGTGTATGCAGCCCGGCCTTTGATCTGCCGCCTGTTCGGTGCTTGTGCAAATCAGGACAAGGAAGGAAATGCACTTTTCCGTCGTTGCAAGTACAACAAGGAAGAGACGATGCCTTCGCTTCTGAAATTCACCAGCGATGTGCCGGTCATGCAGGACTACTCGTATGCAGTTCGCAGTCTTGATGACGGGGAAGGGGCGGTCGGCTACCTTCCTGAGAAAGTAGCCTCCCTGATGGACCAGCTTCAGTTCTTGGCACGCATGCTGGATTTCGACGATTCCAATCCCGACGATACCCCGAATCCGCTGGCAAGCTAACGGATGACCCGAAGGATATAGCCTCCCAAGTACTCCGACTCTGGGAATGAGAGGCGAACAGGGTGGTCCTCGGCCTGGGTCAGCACCTTCAGGATCTGGATTTCCACCTCTGCATCCTTGGCACTCCAAGCCAGGATCAGGCGAAGTTGTTCGAGATTGATGGCACCGCTGCAGCTGAACGTGGCGATGATGCCCCCATTCTTTATCTTCTGCATTGCCAGGCGATTGAGGTCCTTGTACGCTTTCTGTGCACCCTGTGCCTGTGCTTTTGTCTGCGCAAGCTTCGGAGGATCAAGGATCATCAGGTCGTAGTGATCTGCAGGAATCTTGCGCATCTGCTCAAAGATGTCACAAACGGTAATGCTCACCTTATCCCGGCTTTCGGAGGGAATGTTCCCTTGTTCTTGGTTGATGTGCACATGCACCAAGGCTTGCTTGAGTGCTTGCTCACTGCTGTCAAACAGATCGACCTGTTTTGCCCCGGCTCTGAGTGCATGCAAGCTGAATGCTCCGGTGTAGGAACACCCGTCAAGCACCACAGCATCCTTTGCATAGGCCTCGATGGCCTTGCGGTTCTCCCGCTGATCACAATAGAACCCGCTCTTCTGGCCCTTGCCGGGAACGACTTCGTAGAGGATGTTGTCCTCCCTGAATCGTACTGGATCGAGACGTTTTGCTGGGGTGAAATACCCGCCATCCTGATAGTAGAGCAGGGTTTCGCTCAAATGCTCGATACCGCAGAAAGCGCTGTCGGTACCCAAAAGGATGAGGGTGGGTTTGAGCAATCGCTCAAGGGTGGAGACGATCAGGTCGCGATGGTCCCAGGCAATGCGAGCGCTGATGATGATTCTGAGCATTGTCCCGTATACATCAACAACGAGGCCAGGAAGCATATCAGCTTCCCCGAAAATGATACGAAAGGTAGTCGTGCCGGCTTTCTTGTCCTGAAAGAATGCACTGCGTCTGAGTACGCTCTTGGTGATCGTCTCAACCCACCATGCTTCATCAGGGATGACGTTCTCATCCCAGCTGAGCAAGCGCAAGGCGATGTGGCTTTGGCTGTCATACCAGCCATAGGCAATGAATTGGCCTTTTTGTGTCTCTACACGGGCAAGATCGGTGACGAGATCAGCTTCTTTGGTGAGCAAAGCTCCGGAAAAGACCCAGGGGTGGTGGCGGAGCAGTTGTTTCTCCTTGCCTTCCTTGATGATAATGGTTTGCATGGCTACACAGTAGCCGAAGGCCCTTGTTTTGTCAAAACGTTTGTTGACTTGCCACCAAGACATAACCGATAATGGCGATATGCAGAAACCGCTTGCCAAAGCTATCCTGTTCGATATGGATGGGACCCTGGTGAACACCCTGGAAGACATCAGAAGTGCCTTGGGCTCTGCCCTCAGTCTGGTTGGGCTTCCTCCTCCCTCCGTCGAAACAACGAAGAGCGTGGTGGGCAGAGGGTTGAAGAATGCCCTGAAGGGTGCACTGCAGGATGCCGGTGCCACCCTCGATGAGGATGTACAAGAGCATCTCTACCATGCGATGATGGAGTTCTACCGTGCCCATCCATCAGAGCGGAGTACGCTGTACGAGGGTATCGGCAGGTTGTTGGAAAAGCTTCACGTTGATGGCTTTATCCTTGGGGTTCTCTCCAACAAGGAAGATGAGTTGACAAGAGCCATCGTACGTGATGTATTGGGAGATTTCCCTTTTGCTTGGGTGCAGGGTCTGATGGACTCAGTTCCGCGCAAACCCGACCGAACCGCCATAGCACAATTCCTTGCCAAGCAGGGCTTGTCTAGCGAAGAGGTGCTCTACATCGGAGACAGTGAGGTGGATTGGCAGACTGCAGCCAATGTCCCTTGTTCCCATATTCTGGTTTCCTGGGGATTCAGAGCGAAAGAAAAACTGCAATCATTGCCTGGCTCAGTGGTTGTCGACACCGTACACGAGTTGGAGGAAGCAATCTATGGCATACAACGAAAAAGATCTCAGAAGCAAGGCTGAAGCTTACCTGAAAGCAGAACGAGAACCGGTATTCCGCACCGAAGTGGAAGCAGAGCTTGCTCGTGGTGATTGGGACGCGTTGTTCGACCGATTCTATACCAGCCTCTCCTTCGGAACCGCCGGGATGCGCGGGATCATAGGCGGTGGCACGAACAGGATGAACAGCTACATGGTGCGCAAAGTCACCCAAGGTCTGAGCGAGTATTTGATGACAGCCAGTGCCAATCCTTCGGTGGTCATCGCCTATGACAGCCGAAATTTCAGCGACCTGTTTGCCATGGAAGCAGCCTTGGTATTGGCTGCCAACGGAGTGTCGGTGTACCTCTACCAGAGTCTTCATCCGGTCCCGATGCTCAGCTTCGCCGTTCGATACTTGCAGACCACTGCCGGCATCGTCATCACTGCAAGCCACAATCCTGCGAAATACAACGGCTACAAAGTCTATTGGCGGGATGGGGGGCAGGTGACTCCTCCTCATGACTACTCCATCGCTGAGCGTGCAAATGCAGTGAAGCCAGAGGACATCAAGGATATCAACGAGCAGAATGCCCGTTCCAAGGGGCTTCTGGTCCCTGTGCCTGAGAAGGTGGACGAGGCCTACTATCATACGGCTTTGCTCAGCCTCAGACGTCCAAGTCTGGTGCAGGACAGTCCCATCACTGTTGCCTATACTCCCTTGCATGGTTCGGGAAACATCCCGGTACAGCATCTTCTGAAAAAAGTTGGGATTCGCTGCGTGGTGGTTGATGAACAGAGAGAACCCGATGGAAACTTCCCCACTGTCGAGCTTCCCAATCCCGAGCATCCCAAGGCTATGCAGATGGTCTTGGATTTGGCTAAGCGGGAGAAGGCGGACATCGTCTTGGGAACCGATCCCGATGCAGATCGTTTGGGTATTGCCATTCCGCTCACTGCAAAAAAGGATGAGTATCGCTTGCTCACCGGAAACCAGATTGCAACCCTGCTTGTTGATTATCTAGTTGAGGCAGACAAGCACAAGCTGCTGAGCAAGCGTCCGTTGGTGATCAAGAGCCTGGTAACCACCGATTTGGTCGCTCGCATTGTCGAGAGCCAAGGAGGTCGTTGCAAGGATGTGCTGACCGGCTTCAAGTATATTGCCGAACAGATAGCCGACCTTGAGGGGCCGAAAGGTGAGCATGAGTATTTCCTTTTCGGTTGTGAGGAGAGCTACGGCTTTCTTACCCTCAATCAGGTACGGGACAAGGATGCTGTCAGCAGCGCGTTGGCAAGTGTTGAGATGATGTGCTACTGGGCGAAACAGAACCTTACGCTGCAAGAACGCCTTGAGCAGATCTATGAACGGTGGGGGTACAGCACTGAAGCAGTCTTCTCCAAGGACTATGAAGGTGCCAGTGGCAAGGAGAAGATGGCCTCCATCATGGCGAATCTTCGAAAGCTGAAGACCGGTGATCAGCTTGCCGGCAAGAAAATCACCGATTTCAAGGATCTTTTGGATGGGAAGCAGGACAAGTTTCCGCCCTCAGATGTGCTCATCATGCACCTTGAGGGAGGAGATAAACTGGTGGTCCGTCCCAGTGGAACCGAGCCGAAGATCAAATATT
Organism: Spirochaetales bacterium Spiro_05; assembly: GCA_001603115.1. Lineage (GTDB taxonomy): Bacteria > Spirochaetota > Spirochaetia > Sphaerochaetales > Sphaerochaetaceae > Sphaerochaeta. The sequence goes on along the minus strand of LVBG01000014.1, from coordinate 23,533 downwards.
ATCTCTTTTTCACCGCTGAGGCCTCCGAACGGGCACAGCTGGAGAAAGATCTTCCCTCACGAATTGAACGCTATAAGGCGGCACTCTCGTGATTACTTGTTATTTCCTGCAACGATCAAACAAGGAGAACCTCTGTCTCTCCCCCTATCTGGACACCGAACGGGTGGACAGTTGGGAAGAAGGGGAGACAGTCAGTCTTCTTTCCAGCGGCATGCTGACCAAAACCCAACGGGATGAGGCGACCTACGCTCTGTATTCAGCCATCGACTTCAGTGTCGATCGCTGGATCCAGAACAAGCAGTATGTACCCCGTCTTCTGGTTACTGCCCTGATTTTTACTGCCTCCTACTTTTTCTTCTCTCTCGTCATCCGCGATCCTCTTCCCATGCTCGATGAGCTTGCCATCAGCTTTGGGCTGAGCTTGCTGGGCTGGTCCGTGCTTTCCAAGCGGGATACCCGCTCATCTGTCGCCCAGCGTAGGCGCTATGAGATGAAAGTGCGCAGCAGTGAGCGGGAAGAGGTGGTGGAAGAGCATTTGTTTGCTCTTGAAACTTATCTGGACGAAGCCTCTTCACTCGATCCTTTGGATCTTTCCAAGGCGCTTTGCCTGGTGGAGCAAAAGCAGCTGAAACGTATCTCCTTCGACGGGGATGATGCAATGCTGGCCGACATTACCTCCACCTTGATGCTCTATCTTGCGGTGAACAACAAACCACTGGGCAAACTTGCCGAGCGTATTCACAGAATGAGAGCGATGAACAAGCAGGATGTTAACCTCTCTGCCCGTCTCTTTCACCAGAGTATGCAGAAACGGTTGGATCTGAGCCTCTTGGCTCTTACGGTAGCCTTGTTGGAGAGCTGAGAGAAGCAAACAAGCCCTCCACCCGTCTTGGTAGGGTATGCAATTTCTCCTGTTGGGTTCGACACTCAGTGTGCTCCTCTCTCTCTACGCAGTCTGCTTGCAGAGCTCCTTGGTTTGCCATCCTCTGTCCTTCGCCCTGCTGCTGGGGAGCTTGGGACTCCTTCTGCTGGTGGTATTTCGGTTTCCTGTGCGAAGCATGCTTATCTGCCTTACCGTCACCTACACCCTGTATGTTCTCGGAGGCTTCGCAGTTGGGGCAAGCAAGCCCTCGTTTGGATTCGAACCCTATAGACTTACCCACATTGGGGGAGTCCTGATCGAGGACTCCCTGCTCACCCGCTCCAACAAGCAGGTGATTCGGCTCACACTCCAAAGTGCCGCTACCCAGGAGGGGCATACCGCTGAGGCAAGTGGGGTGGTTTCAGCCCTGCTCAAAACGGATGAGCTGCTTGTCTCAGGTACCGCGATAGAGATGGAAGGAAGGCTATCTGAAACAGGTGACCTTTTCCTCTGCTCCGCGTTTCAAGTGATATCGCTTACCTCATTGGGCACGATGCGACGATCTTCGCTCTCCCGTCTGAGCATGGTGCTTCAAAAGCGAATTGCTGATGCATCAGCGAGAAGCCTTGCACAGATGCTGCTGTTGGGCCAATCAAGTGAGGCTTCCTTTGCCTTGAAGGATGCAAGCCTGGGGGCCGGCTGTGCACATCTTTTGGCACTTTCAGGTATGCATCTTCAGCTGTTCCTGCTTATGAGCAGCTGGCTTTGTTCCTTGTTCTTCGGCCCTTATTGGGGCAAACGGTTTGGATTTCTCTTGCCGTGTGCATATGTGGTGCTGGTCGGCCCCAAGCCATCCTTGGTCAGGGCATTGCTGATGCACCTATTCTCCTTATTTCCGGTATCCCAGGAGCTTCGACCAGTTTTCTCCCTTCTGCTCGCCTATGCAGTGCACCTGTGGATATTTTGGTATGCGATCACCAGCTTTGCGTTTCTGTTCAGCTATGCTGCCATTACCCTGCTCATCCTGGGCAGGGCTCTTCCTTCCTTTCCGTTGAAAACCACAGCCCTTGCCATTCTCGGTACTGCTCCTGCCTCCATGATTTTGACCGGATCATGGAATCTTGCAGGCCTCCTGTTCTCGTATCCTGCAGGATTGCTGATTCATCTGCTGATGCTGCTCAGCCTCTCCTGCCTGGTTTTCGGTGGATTTTCCGTCGTGCTGCTCACCCGGTGCACAGCGTTGCTGGAAGACTTGCTTGCTTTGGCAACAGATCTTCCCCTCGTCTTCAGCTCTCAGGCATACCTTCTCTATCTTCTTGTTCTGTTGACCTGTATCGCCCTCATTGGCTATGCTGGACAGGCTCTGCACAAGAGAAGGAGATACCACAATGAGCTGGACCTTTGCCTACGATTCACCGAACGCAATCACCCGTCTTTTGGAGCGGGAGGATCTGGCGATGAGCAAGAAGTTTGGACAGAACTTCCTGATATCCCACCCAGTGCGTGAGCGCATTGTCGATTTGCTAGAGGTGCAAGAGGGTCAACAGGTTTGGGAGATTGGTCCGGGCATCGGATCGATAACCAGTTTGCTGCTTGAAAAAAGAGCGCATGTAACCGCATTTGAGATCGATCATGGGTTTTGCAGGATCCTGAGCGAGCAGGCCTTTGGCGATGATCCGCTCTTCCGCTTGGTGGAAGGGGATGCTCTGAAAACCCTGTCCACGCTGCTGCAGAGTGAGGGTGAGCCCTCCCGTATCTGCGGCAATCTTCCGTATAATGTCGGATCAGTCATCCTTGCAAAGCTTCTGGAGAGCAGCTTCCGTCCGCCACGGATGGTGTTTACCTTGCAGAAAGAAGTTGTTGACCGCATTTGTGCCCAACCAGGTTCGAAGGATTGGTCCTCTTTCTCCTTGCTAGCCCAGGCAGATTATGAGGTGAGCTTGGCCATGACCATCAACAGCGGGGCATTCTATCCCCCTCCGAAAGTCACAAGCAGTGTAATACTGTTCACCTTGCGAGGTGAAAGCAAGGTTGACCTGTCTTTGCGCACGTACTTCTTCACGTTGGTGCGGGATCTCTTCGCCCAGCGTCGTAAGACGGTGAAGAACAACCTGCTTGGGGGAAAGGTGGGAGCCATGGTAGGCAGAGATGGGGTGCAGTGGGTGCTTGACGATGCTCATGTAGACTCATCGCTTCGAGCTGAAGCCCTCGATTGGGATCAGTTTCTTGCCCTCAGTGCGTCTCTTTCCAGCTATCGAGCCAGGTGTACCGACGATACAGCACAAACGAAATGATGCCGCGCAGGCTCAAGTCGCTTGCCATGGCAATCCATATTCCCAGCAGACCCAACGTGGTTGTCTGCAGCAGAAGGTAGGCAAGCGGCAGACGCAGCAGCCACATGCCGGCAATTGAGATGGCAAAGGGCCGTCGTGTATCTCCAGCACCTCTGAATACGCCGAAAGCCAGCATGCTGAGCCCGAAAGCAGGTTCAGCGAACGCTTCAATCCTGAGGATCGTTGTCCCCAGCGCGATGACCTGTGCGTCTTGGGTGAAGAAGCGCATCAGAATGGGCGCAAATACGTAGAGCACCACTCCCATCATACTCATCAAGGCCGTTCCCAGAATCGTGCAGGTGTCAGCAAAGCGCTTCGCCAGATCCTTGTCTCCGCTTCCCAGCGATTGGGCAACCAGGGTGGTTGCAGCAGTGGAAAAGCCGGAGGGAGGCAGGTAGGTGATGGACTCAGCGGTGTTGGCCAAGAAGTGGGCGGCCAAGGCGGTGGTTCCCAAGGTTCCCACCATCTTGGTGAACACTATCTGGCCCAGCGAAAGGGTGGAGCGTTCCAATGCCACGGGGATGCCGAGACGAAGCGCACTCTTGTAGATTGTTCGTTCATAGTGGGCTTTTTCTTTCAGATGCACTTTGATTGGGCTGTCTTTGGTCATCAGCGTAGTGAGCAGGAGCAGGCTGGTGACGGTCACAGAGATGGTGGTGGCGATGGCAGCACCCTTCACCCCCAAGCCGAGGCCGGGAAGGGCGAGCCTCCCAAGGGGAACAAAGTCGAAAATGAAAAAGAGATTGAGCACTACATTGAGGATGTTGTTTAAACCGTTGAGCATCAGCGGTGTCTTTGCATCACCGCTGCAGCGGAGCAGGGTGGAGATGAGAATCATCACCAGATTGGGCAGGTACCCCAAGGCTATGTAGTGGTAGTAGGTGCTTGCAAGGGTTTGCACTTCCGCTTCGGCTCCGATCCAAGCGGGAAGGATTCGGGCAACCAGAAGAAATGCGATGGTGAGAATCAGGCCGAAGAAGAGTGAGGTATGCAAGGCTTGGCGGGTGATCAGATTGGCCCGGTCCTTTTTCCCAGCTCCCAGGTTGCGAGCCATCAGCACCGAGAAGCCGATCGCAAACGCGTTCATCCAACCATTCACCAGCCAGATGGTGGAGGTGGGCACGGCAATTGCTGCGGTAGCCATCGCACCAAGGGAGCCGACCATTGCTGAGTCGACATAGGTAACCGTGACCTGCAGCACCTGTTCGAGGATGGTAGGCCAGGCGAGGGACCAGATGATGATTCTCGGGGGAATCGAACGGTCGAGCAGATTGGGTTGGGAGCGTTGGCTTGCCATCGAGCGCCTCTCCTTCTGAGGCGAAGGTATCGTAGCGGAAAGAGGAGCGCAAAGCAAGGGCAGGAAGGCGTGCCCTCCTGCCCGTCAGAAATCAGTTTGCTGCAGCTTGGGCGAGTGTGATGGCACTGGTCACCACGATGTCTTCCACCGAGCAGCCACGGCTGAGGTCGCTGATCGGCTTGGCAAAGCCTTGGAGTATCGGGCCATAGGCCTCTGCCCCAGCAAGTCGCTGGACAAGCTTGTAGCCGATGTTGCCTGCCTGCAGGTCGGGGAAGATGAGGGTGTTTGCACCGCCGGCAACCGTCGATGAGGGAGCCTTGCTCTTGGCAACACTGGGTACAATGGCCGCATCGAGCTGCAGTTCTCCGTCAACAGCCAGAGTGGGGAGCTTCTCCTTGATCAGGCGGGTGGCTGTGATCACCTTGTCCACCAGATCACCCTTTGCCGATCCCATGGTGGAGTAAGAGAGCATTGCTACCTTCGGCTCAGCATTGAGGAAGGTTTTGCAGGAGAGTGCCGAAGCTTCGGCGATCTCTGCAAGCTGCTCTGCAGTGGGGTTGGGGATGGTGGCGCAGTCGGCGAAGATGAAGGAACCATTGGCCCCATACTCAGCCTTGTCGGTGGCCATGACGAAGCAGGAAGAGGCATACTTGATGCCAGGCTTTGTCTTGATGATGTTGAAGGCTGCAAGCAAGACATTGCCGGTGGTGTTCTCCGCTCCTGCCACCATGGCGTCAGCCTTGCCCAGGCGAACCATCATGGCACCCCAGCGAAGTGGATCGGCAATACCGTCATATGCTTCCTCGAGGCTCATACCCTTGTGCTTGCGCAGCTCATAATACTCCTGGGCGAAGGCACTGCGGTCTTGGCTGGTGACTGGATCGACTACCGTGATGCCCTCAAGTGAGGTGTTCACCGATTTGGCGGCCTGCGCGACTGCGTCGTGGTTGCCGACCAGGATAACGGTCTTGGCAAGCTTTTCATCGACAACCTTGCGAGCTGCCTGGATGGTTCTCAGCTCAGTTCCCTCTGCGAGGACAAGCTGTTTGTTGGCCGCAATGGCTTGGGCCTTCATTTTTTCTGCAAACGTCATGGTTCTGCTCCTTGACAGGAAAGATAAAATTGGTTGCTTGCAGTCTACCACGTTCCCATCGCTTGGAAAAGGGCGGTTATGCTCTGTATTTCCTTGCTTCACTGTGATACTGTCGGCTCATGGTAAGCAGAAATCTCCTCTTTGTGCAGGTCATAGCTCTTGCATTCAGCACAAGTCTGTTTGGTGGGCTTGGGGAAGAAATTCGCATAGCCTGCTCCATCAACCTCGAACAGATGAGTCTCTTGATGGGGTTCAGCCAGATCGGTTCCTTGGTCTCCTTCTTATCGCTTCCGTTTCTTTCAAAACGCATCGGCCCTTACTCCTTGCTTGTTATGGGAATCCTTTTCTCCTCGCTCTCCTTGTTGGGGATGGGCCTCTCTCGTTCCCTCGTTCTTTTCGGTGCATTCTTTTTGCTCAGCACCCTTTCAGGCTACCTGTATGGCACGAGCAACGTCATGGTCCTGATCAACCTGGAGCCTAAGCGGACCAAGACCAATATTCCCCTCATGCATCTGACCTACAGCATAGGGGGGATGTTCAGTGGTCTCTATATCGCATACCTGAAGCGTGGGCATTGGTACTACGGCTATTATCAGATGGCTCTCCTGTATGCCCTCATGGCACTCCTGTTTCTGCTCTTCAGGCCACAGCAAGCCCGCACCTGGGAGAAAGCCAAGTACCAAAGCCTTGGCAGTGGGTTCTCCTTGCTCAAGGACTCGGGCTTTCCTCGGTTCCTACTCTTTCTGATCACCGTCAATGCGGTGGAGTACTGTGCGATCATCTACCCGTTGGCCTATATCACTGAGGTGCTGGGGGGAGGGGCGAAAGAGATCGGAAGTGCCATCGGCATCCTGCACGCAAGCATCGCTTTTTCAAGACTACTCGTCATCCCCCTCCTCAGGCAAGGCGCTTCTCCCAAGCGGCTCTTGTTCGTTCTCAGTATGGTCAGTGCAACAGGTCTCTTCTTGTTGTCGGGTTCTTCTTCCCTTTTGCTGGCCTTGCTGAGCCTTGCCCTGCTTGGTCTTGGCATCGGGGCGGTGAACCCGGTCAGCCAAGTATTGGAGATAACCCAGTGGCCACAGGATCTTCTGCAGCTGGCAAACCTTCGCTCGATGGGATCCACCTTGGGAAGGATGTTCATGCCCTTGGTTGTGGGCCTGATTCTCACCACGTCCAGCCTTTCTGTCGTTTTTCTCTTTCTTGCTTGCTGCATGGTGCTTGCTCTTCTGGTGCTGCTTCGCTCCTCGTTCTGAGAGAAGAGCTGTACGAGTGCACACTTTTTCTGTACAATGCCGGCCATGGAAGCAAACTTGCGTATCGGCGTCTATGGCTTGGGAAGATTTGGCTCATTCTGGGCCAAGGAGTTGGCCACACACGGATTTACCGTGGTAGGGTACGGCAGAAGTGCCACCAGTGCCCCTGATGGCGTGCGTCTTGGGTCTGAGGACGAAGTCCTTACCTGTGACGTTCTCTTTTACTGTGTCTCCATCAGCGCCTTCTCTGCGGTCCTGGATCGGACCGCGGGCAGGATTGGCGAGCATACGCTGGTTATGGATACCTGTTCGGTCAAACTCTATCCTGCCAAGCTGATGCGTGAAAAACTTCCCAAGCAGGTGCAGTGCATCGCCACCCACCCCATGTTCGGTCCCGATTCGGGAAAGAATGGGGTAGCGGGGCTTCCCTTTGTCATCTGCCCGGTCAACTGCGAGCAGAAGGTCCTGCAGGACTGGGTTTCTGAATTCAAGCGATGGAACCTCCACGTTCTTTCCATGAGTTGCGAGCAGCACGATCGTGAGGCTGCCTGGAGCCAGGGCATCACCCACTTCATAGGAAGAACGCTCAGTGAGCTGAGCTTGGGAGAGACTGAATTGGCAACCACAGGGTACCGAACCCTGATGACAGTGGTTGAGCAGACCTGCAACGACCCGCTGCAACTTTTTTATGACTTGCAGCGTTACAACCCCTATGCGCGGCAAATGCGCATGGGACTGAAAGGAGCGCTGGATACCGTGATGGAAGCGCTCAAGAAGCAGGAGGATGGGCGTTGAACGTTTGTGTATATACGTTGGGATGCAGACTCAACCAGTGTGAGAGCGAGGCGATAGCAGACAGTTTTGCAAAGCAGGGATTCACCATCGTAGGGGAACAGCAGCACGCTGACCTCTATGTGGTAAACACCTGTACGGTTACCAGCAAGGCAGAGCAGAAGGCACGGCGGATGATCCGCAAGTTTGCCTCAACTGCCGTGACCTTGGCCACCGGTTGCTATGCACAGGTCAATGAAGAGGAGCTGAAACAACTCAGTGAGAATGTCATCGTCGTTCCGCTGGAGAAGAAAGCACACCTGCTCAAGCTGGCTGAACACCTGAAAGCCAGTGTGGTGGCAGGTATGGATCTCAAGCAAGGATGTCTCTCCTTCAGTGACGGAAAGGCCTCCGTCTTTGACTATGATGCGGCTTCTTTCTCCTACCACAGCAGAGCGTACCTGAAGATCCAGGACGGCTGTGACAACAGCTGTGCCTACTGTCGTGTCCATATTGCCAGAGGCAAGGCGGTCAGTCTTGGCTCTGGAGAGGTTATTGCACGAGCCCTTGCCCTCGAAGAGGCTGGCTTCCAGGAGATCATGCTCACCGGGGTGAACCTGACGATGTATGACCATGAGAAGGAAGGCCTGGGCGGCTTGCTGGAGCTTTTGCTTGCCCGTCTGTCGGACAGGGTCAGGCTGCGTCTCAGTTCGTTGGAACCCGACCACATCGATGAACGACTTTTGGACGTGCTCAAGGATCCGCGGATGCAACCCCATTTCCACATTCCCGTACAGAGCGGGAGTGACCGGATATTGCAGAAGGTCGATCGCAAGTATAGCATCTCTGAACTCTCCAGGATTCTGGATCGTCTTCGCATGGCAAAGAGCGACCCCTTCCTTGCTGCTGATATCATCACCGGGCTTCCCGGAGAACGAGAGGAGGATTTTGAGGAGACCTATCGGTTCGTCAAGGAGCAGATGTTCAGCCAGCTGCATGTTTTTCCCTTCTCCCCACGTCCTGACACCCCCCTGTTCAAGGCTGGTGACCGCGTCCCTGAGTCGGTGCGGGATGAGCGGGCATTGCGCCTGCGTACCCTCAGTTCAGCATTGCACCACACCTATCAGTTGGATCAGGTAGGGAAACAAGCTGAGGTAATCTTGCAGAACCGCAAGGGTGGACACTGGTATGGCCTGAGTGGCAACTATCTGGATGTGAAGGTGCTCTGTGCACCTCCGTTTGCCCGGGAAGGCATGCTCATCAATGGCTCCTTCGGCCAAATGCTTGGTCAGGAGGGGAAGATGGAGTTCTTCTTCAATGGTCCCACTGCTTGAAACCTCGCGCCTACACGGCTATGTGGTTGGCCTCGATGCAGCGCGGCAGCTCCTGGCGTATGAGAGCCGAAACCGTGCTTCGTTCGCTCCCTTCTCGGTAACACACCAGAGCAGTTATTATACGCTTGCCTCCTTGCAGGACGTCTGTGAGAAGCAGGTTTCCCTGTACCTGAAAGGTCGCATGCTGCCCTTGCTCTTTTTTGCAAAGGAAGATCCTCTCCACATTTTGGGAACTGTGAGCCTGAACCATATCATCTGGGGGGCAAGCCGGTCGGCGAAGCTGGGCTACAGCATTGATGCCGATCATCAGCGGCAGGGGTATGGCAAGGAAGCGGTGCAAGCGGTTGTGGAGTATGCATGCAAAGCACTGCATCTGCATCGTCTGGAGGCTCATATCATGAGCACAAATATACCCAGCATAGCATTGGTCTCCTCATTGGGTTTTGCTTGTGAGGGAACATGCGCTGGGTATCTGTATGTGAACGGCAGGTGGGAAGACCACCTGCGCTATGTCTTGCTTGGAGATGACAGAAGGCCCTAGGACCTTCGCATCTTCAAGTCTCGGAAGGTAATCTCAGGTTCCTGGATGACCACCATGGTGTCCATCGGCACCGATTCCTTGATCCATACGTTTGAACCGATCACCGCATTCTTGCCGATGGTGATATCGCCGAGAATCGTGGCATTGGAGTAGATGGTGACATTATCCTCAAGGGTGGGATGGCGCTTGGTTCCCCGTATCAGGGCCCCGCAGGCATCCTTGGGAAAACTCAAGGCACCAAGCGTTACGCCCTGATAGAGCTTCACATTGTTGCCGATGACCGTCGTCTCGCCGATGACGGTACCGGTTCCGTGGTCGATGAAGAAGGAGTCCCCGATGGTTGCACCCGGATGGATGTCTATTCCTGTCTCCTTATGGGCATACTCGTTCATCATCCTGGGGATGAGCGGGACATCCAAGACAAAGAGCTCATGGGCTACCCTGTGGATGGTTAGGGTCTTGATGCAGGGGTAGGAGAGGACGACTTCCCTTAGGTTTCTGGCAGCTGGATCCCCTTCGAAGGCTGCGCGTGCATCCATCTTCAGGCTGATGCGCAGCTGTGGCAGGATGGTGCACAGTTTGGTGATGGTTTGGTCTGCGAGCTCATTCGCCTCACACTCCTCGAGGGATGGCTTGTCATACCGAAATGCCAGCAAAAGCTGGCTCTTCAAGAGGGAGCAGACTTTGTTCAACTGGAGGGTGAGTATCTCTTCAAGGCTCATCTGTGCCTGGTCACGGCCACAGCGTCCAGGAAACATCAGTTCCAAGAGTTCATTGGAGATGTCCCCGATGACCTGCATCTGGGGAAGCGGTTTCAAGCCGTGGAAGTTTGCGTTCCCGGCAACACGATCGAAGGTCCCCAAAAATGCGCTTACATGGGCTGACGCATCGAATTGTTGTTCTTTGCACTGTCTCATGGATATACCATACGGTTCTTGTAGACGTTTGTGCAAGGGTTCAAGCCATGAACTGCGCCGTTCTTTCATGAAAGGTTTTGGCTAGATGGGTTGCCGCTGCCACTTTCAGGAAATCCCCGATGAGAAAGGGAAGCATTCCGACTTTCAAGGCAGTCGCCCAAGAGAGCGAGCGGGTGTACTTGAGAAAGGGGACACCGACCAGATAGACGGCGAAGGTAGCTGCCAATCCGGCGAGTATGCACAAGAAGATGTACCGCTTGGGCTCTTCCGTTTTCTGCTGCATATTGCCTGCAATCCCGGCAAGCAGGGCGGCAGGCAGCAAACCCAGCAGAAAACCACCGGTGGGTCCGAAGAGGATGCCCAGCCCCCCTCCGCTGGTGAAGACCGGAAGCCCCACCATACCGAGCAAGAGGTAGATGGCTGTACTGGCCAGTGCCAGCTTTGCTCCTCCGAGAAAGCCGGCAAGCAAGACAAAGAGCGTCTGCAAGGTGATGGGAACAGGGGGGATCGGGATGCGTATGTACGCTCCGACTATGATGAGGGCACTGAAAAGGGAGGTCAGCAGGATTCGTTTCTGTTGCATGCACAGAGCCTATCATGCACGTTGTTTTATTGTAAACAGCACAAAGGTTGACAATTGGAAGGTCTCTGATTACCATCGCCTCATGACACCAAGCCAACATCTTTTGCATCTTCTGGCACAGAAGCGGGGAACCTACCAAAGTGGTGAGGCCCTGGCCCGTGAGCTGGGAGTATCGCGGGCAGCCGTCTGGAAAGGCATCGAGGCCTTGCGCGACCAAGGGCATACCATCGAAGGCATCCAGAACCGAGGGTATCGGCTGCTCTCACTCTCTACACTTTTGGATAAGGAACAGCTTCAGACGTTGCTCAGCGACCATGAGATTCATCTTTTTGATTCGTTGGATTCAACCAATCGCTATGCGAAAACCTTGGCCTCTGAGAAGCCAAACTGCAAGGCTGTGGTAGTGTCCACCCATCAGAGTGGGGGGAGGGGCAGGTTGGGCCGAACGTTCCACAGTCCGCGTGGCGGGCTCTATCTGAGCGTGCTGCTGCCGCTTACCTTCTCTGTTCAGGAAGCCCCCCTTGTAACCAGCATTGCAGCTGTTGCGGTTGCCCGCTCGATTGAGCAGGTATGCTCGCTCTCTTGTTCCATCAAATGGGTTAATGACCTCTTTCTTGCCAACAGAAAGGTTTGCGGCATTCTCACCGAAGGTGTGCTGGGGGTGGAGAGCAGCAGGGTGAGCGCATTGGTGGTCGGCATCGGCATCAATGTATCCACACCAAAGCATGCCTTTCCCTTGGAACTGCAGGACTTGGCCACATCATTGTATGAGAGCGAGGAGGCAATTCCCGACGACTTTGATGCACATCTTCTGGTAGTCTCCATCGTCAGGACGCTGGAGGATCTGGTTGAAAAGCTCCCCGATCGTTCCTTCCTTTCCGAGTACAGAGAGCGCTCGATGGTACTGGGAAAGCGGGTGACGGTCCATCAGGGGAAGGAGCGCTACCAGGCGCTCTGTGTTGCCATTGATGATGATGCGCATCTTGTGGTGGAGGATGAGGCGAACGCCCTGCATGTGCTCAGCTCTGCCGAGATAAGCGTTCGGCTTGAAAGCTGAGTTTGGTTTATTGTATAGTCGGTATCTACACAGAAAGGAATGATAGTATGCTGAAAGCGGTACGTGAGACGTGGAAGACCTTGATCGAGGAGCAGTTGGCTCTCTATGCGAAATCGGTATTGGAAGTGGATATTGCACTCCCTCCCTTGGCGGTGCAGACCCCTCCCAAGCCTGAGTTGGGGGACCTTGCCTTCCCGCTCTTTGCCTATGCAAAGACGCTGAGAACAGCCCCGCCGCTTCTTGCCCAGGAGCTAAAAAACCGTATTGAGGCGCTCTCTGATCGTCCTCGTGGCGAGCTCTTGGTTGCCGGACCCTACCTGAATGTCCGCATCGATATGTCCGATATCGCCACAGCCTTGCAGCAAAAGATTGCTCAGGATGGGCAGCACTACGGAACCAATTCCAGCATGGAAGGCAAGCGGGTTACCATTGAATTCAGCTGTCCGAATACCAACAAGCCCCTGCATCTGGGCCACATGCGTAATGATAGTCTCGGTGAGAGTGTCGCCGCGCTGTTGAAGGCTAACGGAGCCACGGTGCGCAAGGTGAATCTGATCAACAACCGCGGTGTGCATATCTGCAAGTCCATGCTTGCCTATCAGAAGTTCGGAAACGGGGAGACTCCCCAATCCAGCAACATCAAGGGCGACCATCTGGTGGGCAAATACTATGTGAAGTTTGCACAGTGGGCGAAGGAAGATCCTTCTGCCGAGGAACAGGCCCAGCAGATGCTGGTGAAGTGGGAGCAGGGTGATGCAGAGACCATCGCGTTGTGGAAGCTGATGAATGGATGGACACTGGACGGCCTTGCTGAAAGCTACACGAGGATGGGCATCAGCTTCGATGCCTACTACTATGAATCGGAAACCTACAAGTTCGGAAAGGATGAGATCCTCAAGGGATTGGAGGACGGGGTGTTTTATCGGGAGGAGGATGGTTCGGTCTGGGTGGACCTTGAGGCTATCAAGCTCGATAAGAAAGTGCTGCTGCGCAAGGACGGTACGAGCCTGTACATGACCCAAGATGTCGGCACTGCCATCATGCGCCACAAGGATTGGCCTTTCGATTCGCTCATCTATGTGGTCGCCAGCGAGCAGCAGTACCACTTCAGGGTGCTCTTCCACGTTCTGGACCTGCTTGGCTACCGCTGGGCAAAAGATCTGCACCACCTCTCGTACGGAATGGTGAACCTTCCTGAGGGGAAGATGAAGAGCCGTGAAGGGACGGTTGTTGATGCTGATGAGCTTGTTGAGACACTCACTGAGCTTGCCCGCAATGAGATTCGCGAAAAAGAACGGGAAGAGCTCGTCGATGATGTGGATAAGACAAGCCACAGCATCGCACTTGGTGCTTTGAACTACTACCTCTTGCAGGTCACTCCGACCAAGGACATGATCTTCAACCCGGCCGAGTCAATCTCGTTCAATGGGAATACCGGCCCCTATCTGCAGTATATGGGAGCTCGCATCTCCAGTATGCTGCGCAAATTTGAATCAGACCACCAGCACCTCCATGAGACTGCATTCGACAGCAGCTTGCTGAGCCTCAGTGATGAGCGTGAGCTGATCAAACAGCTTGCCCTCTATCCTGAAGTGGTGGAAAAGGCAGGCGCTGAGTACGACCCATCGTTGCTTTGTTCCTACCTGTATGACTTGAGCAAGCTTTTCAGCCGCTGGTACCATGACAACCAGGTGCTCAAGGCTGCAACGCCGGAATTGGTGCGTGCCCGCATCGAGCTGTCGAAGATGGTCCTGCAAGTGTTGGTGAACGCCTTCGGACTCATCGGGGTGCCGTTTCTCGCATCGATGTGATCACGCTCTTTGATAGAGGGTGCAGAATCGGTTGACAAACCGCTCCTCCTCCCACTCCAGGTCCTCCTCCTCGTCGAGGAGGACTCTTCGTAGGAAGTGCTGGACGATGCAGCTGAAACTCAGTCTGGCAAGATCCAGATCTTCTATCACCAAACGTCCGCTCTCATTGAGGCTTTCGAGCAATACGCCGCTCTGGCCGGCCAGCATCTCGTCCAAGGTGGTCTTGATGCGTCTTGCCTCAGGATGGGTGAAGGCCTCGGACTCGATGATCCGATAGAAGTAACGCATCGGCTCTCCCTCGTAGACAGTATGCCAGTGCTCCATCGCCCTCATCAGGACTTCCGAGGCCTTGCCTTGGAGACTGATGGTGGCCATTTGCTGGTAGGCGAGGGTGTTGCAGTAGGCAAAGAGCTCTTCTATGAGCTCCTCACGGCTGGCAAAGTGATGAAAGATTGCCGCTTTGCTGATGGAATTCTCTTTGGCAAGAGCGGAGAGGGAGATGGCATCAAGGCCTTTCTCCGAACCCATCTTGAGCAGCGAGAGGATGAGGTTTTGCTTCGTCGGTGTGGTATGCATAGTTTATACTAACTTATCGGTCGGTAAGTTTTCAAGCGCTTTTTCTTTGTTTTTCAATCAATTATCTAAAAATGTTGTTGAACCTATTTGCAAAATTGTGGTATAAGGGACGAGCACAAACTAAACCTAAGGATGAATATCGACATGTACGCACTTGTAGAGATTCTCGGAAAGCAGTACAAGGCCGTCGAAGGGGAAACCGTTCAGGTTGATCATATCAGCCAGAGTGAAGCCGGTTCCGCTCTTGAGTACGCCACCGTTCTCGCCATTGTGGATGAGAACAATGCAAAGTTTGGCACCCCGTATGTAGCCGATGCGGTTGTCAAGGCAACCCTCGTTGGAGATCTGAAGGGTGACAAGATCAGAGTGTTCAAGAAGAAGCGCCGCAAGGGCTATCGAAGGACCCAGGGGCATCGCCAGCGGTACTCCCTGATCACGATCGACAAGATCATTGCATAAGGAGGACTGAAGATGGCACATAAGAAAGGTGGCGGTAGTTCCCGCAATGGTCGCGATTCCAATTCCCAGCGTCTTGGAGTGAAGCGCTTTGGTGGCCAGTTGGTCAAAGCCGGTGAGATTCTTGTCCGCCAGCATGGAACCAAGTTCCATCCTGGACAGAATGTTGGTCTCGGTTCCGATTATACCCTGTTTGCAAAAGCGGAAGGTACCGTGTTGTTTCACAGCAGAAACAACCGCAAGTACATCAGCATCGTAACAGAGTAAACGAAAGGCGAAAGCCGAAGTATACGAATGCATGTTTGGATTTTCAGACGAGACGTATCTTGATGTTGCCTCCGGAAACGGGGGCAACGGTTGTGTTTCCTTCCGACGGGAAAAGTATATTCCCAAGGGAGGCCCGGACGGTGGCGACGGCGGCCGTGGCGGGGATGTCGTGTTTGTCGTCAAGCAGAACCTCAGGACGCTCGCCCATCTGAAGCTCGTTCGGACCTATCGTGCCGAAAACGGCAAGAATGGCATGGGAGATCGTTGTTATGGCCGTGATGGTGCTGACATTGAGATACCTGTGCCCCCGGGCACGGTAATCAAGGATGCCCAGACCGGAGAGATCCTCAAAGATCTCACCGACGTGGATCGGTGGGTCTTCCTGAAAGGTGGACGCGGCGGACAGGGCAACTACCATTTCCGTACTGCTACCCGTCAAGCTCCCCGATATGCGCAGCCAGGCGAGAAGGGCGAGGAGATGCGCATCGGCGTGGAACTGCTGGTCATTGCTGACATCGGCTTTGTAGGGTTCCCCAACGCGGGAAAATCCAGCTTGCTCAATATGCTTACCAATGCACGGACAAAGGTGGCCGGTTATCCGTTTACCACCAAGATTCCCCAGCTGGGGATGTTCCGCTATGGTGAGCATGACATCGTGCTTGCAGACATCCCTGGGCTCATCGAAGGGGCCAGTGAGGGGGCAGGCATGGGGATCAAGTTCCTCAGGCACATCAGCAGGACCACCGGCCTTGCCTTTTTGATCGACCTCAGTGACGATCGGTACCTCGAGGCCTATGATATACTATGCAAAGAACTTGAATCCTTTGAGCCCGAGCTGTTGAAGAAGGCTCAGGTGATCATCGGGACCAAGACCGATGAACCGGGGACTGCCGAACGGCTTGAGGAATTGAAGCAGAAGTATCCTGACAAGCAGGTACTGGGGCTTTGCGTCTACCTCGATCAGGGTGTGGACGAAGTCAAGCAAGCTTTCATCAGGATGGTCTCGGACCAAGAGGCAGCAGCCAAGAAGGGTGAGGATGAAGGACCGCAGGGTGGCTTCACATCGGCACCGGATCTGGAAGCCTATTATCCTGAGGATATGAGCGAGATCTAGGAGGGGCTTGGTGGCACAGGCAGTACCCACTGCAATGGTGGGAGGGAGTTTTGATCCGGTACACCTGGGGCATTTGCATCTGGTGCATACGGTTGCTGCCTCCACCGTCTATCGCCGCTTCATCTTCGTTCCGGTGGCACGGAACAACTTCAAGCAGGAAGCACGGACAGCTGATGCAAACCATCGCATGAACATGTTGGGTCTTGCCTTTGCAGCTTACCGGCAGCACTATCCGGACGATCCAGAGCTCGAGTTTGTCTTTGAGGAGTGTGAGCTCCAACGGGGTGGCATCTCCTACACATACGATACGGTCAAGCATCTCTATCTCCACTACCCGATAAAGGGAAGGCTGGCAGTGGTCATGGGTGATGATCTCGTCCAGAGCTTGGACAAGTGGCATGCCTATGAGCAACTGAAAGAGTTGGTCAGGTTTGTGGTGATCAGGCGAAACAGTGCACAGAGCTTCTTCGCCGATCCCGGTGCAGACCTGCTCTATCTGGAAAACCCCCTGCTCGAGGATAGTTCCACCAAGATCCGAGAGGCGTTGATGGCCTTGGGTGAGGGGCAGTTGCTTTCTCCTGAAATCGCTTCCCTGATGCCTGAGGAGGTTGCATCGTATGTCCACGTGCATCGACTGTACCGCTCTTGAGGCTGAACTCAGAAGCACATTGAGTGAAAAACGCTTTGTGCACAGTCTGGCAGTGAGTCAGACATGCAAGGACCTCTCCTGCCAGTATGGTGAAGAGCTGGATCAGAATGTACTGTCAGCATGTGGTCTGATGCACGATATGGTCAGGGAGTGGGATGGGCGGAAATTGCTCTCCTACGCACATGATCACAGCTTGGTCTTGGAGGATGAGGAGTGGGAGTATCCTGTCCTGCTCCATGCTCCGGTTGCCGCAGATTTGCTGGCCAAACGAGGCTTTCCGGCCCAACTGTGCCTTGCAGTTCGGCACCATAGTCTGGGAAGTGTTGCAATGGGGCGAATGGGTTTGGTTCTCTACCTTGCCGACTACCTTGAGCCGAACCGCAGCCACTTGGACAAGCAAATCAGGCAACAGCTGCTCCAAGCTCCGACATTGGAGCGTCTCTGTCTGCTTGTGATGGAGATGGAAGGTCAGTATTTGCAGAAGAAGGGGAAAGCGCGAGCGAAAGTGAGTCAGACCCTCTACGAGTATGTACAAGGGGGAGGGAGACTGTGAGAAAGGGCGTTTTGGCCATATTCACCCTCCTCTTGCTTGTCTCCTGTTCACCGGGCAACCGCGCATCCCAAGCCTATTATGGCCTGTATGAGCAAGAGATGGCCTTGGTCGCTTTTTCACAGAAGGGGAGGTTGGCTGTTATCCTGCTTCCTTCCTCTTTGATCGATTCCTATGCTGAGCATACTGCATTGGATGCAAGCAAGGCGTTTGTCAATCTGGTGGGCCTTCCCCCAAGCAAGGTGGTTGCGACTTCCAAGGAAACGTATCTTGAGCTGCAAACGCTTTTGACAACGCTTGCAACCGCTGCCAGAGGTGTGGAAGTTGCGCTTGTTGATGATCAGGTACGTCTTGAAGTATTGGCAGAGAGTGCAGGATACTTGAGAAAAACAGAGTTGGCCGATACACTGGCTCAAGTCAGCGGCTTGGAGGATCCTCTTGCCTCCCTGCAAACTATCAAAGAGGTGCAGGTCCTGGATATGAGGACCGTGATGGAACAGAACACGGAAACAATCGACTGGGATGGCGTACAGGCATACCTCAAGCAGTATCTTGAGATGGTGAGGCGCTACCAGCAGAGGAGTAGAGAGAGATGAATGAATTGGTACTGGGCAATGCGAAGATGATCGCCCAATTTTTAGAGGACCATAAGTGTAAGGACATCAGTGTTCTTGATGTAAGCGAAGAGTGCTCCTGGGCCGATTGCTTCATCATCGCAACCGTCTCCAGTGTGGGTCATCTGCGCGGTGTCGCACACGAGTTGTGGGGTGAGTTGAACACGATCGGACTGGAGGTCGCGAATCGTCACAAGAAGCCTTCCGGCGATGGCTGGGAGCTGGTTGACTGTGGTGATATCGTAATACACCTCATGAGCAGTGAGCTCAGAGAGTTCTATTCACTGGAGAAACTCTGGCAGAAGCGAGAGATGTAATCAGTCCTCGATATTCTCCCGGATCTTGATGAAGGTCCGGGTGATGGTGTCCACGACAGGGTCTTGCTGATTCATCAGATGGAAGAACAATTTCTGGATGGCCTCATACCCCTGTCGGTGGGGCTCTTGGCAGAGCGTGCAGGTAATGATTCCTTCACGCACCAGATCTTTGGTTGAAGGGATATCATCAAAACTCAAAACCTTCAGGTTTTTCCCTTTCCCTGTCTGTTTGACAGCCCTGCAGGCTCCTTGCACACCGGCAGCGGTGATATATACACAGTTTGTTTCCGGGTGTGCTTCCAAGCGTGAGAGCGTTTTCTGGTAGGCCTGTTCGTCATCATCGAGACTTTCATAGGTATCGATGATGGTGTGCTCAAGCCCACGTTCAGAAAGTCCCTGCAGAAAGCCCTTGATCCGCTGCTGATGTCCTTTCATGTTGAAGGAGCCGGTGATGATGAGTATGTTCTGCTTTTCCTTGCATGCAAGGGCGAGGAGCCCACTTGCTGTTTTCCCAGCCAAGAAGTAGTCGGGTCCGACGTAACAGAGACGGTGAGCATTGCTGATGTCAGTGTTTACCGTGACTACCGTAGTACCGGCAGCGGTCAGTCGGTCAACAGCCTCGATTACCGGTTCCACGTCAATGGTTGTCAAACACAACCCATCATAGTGTTTCCGATGCAGTTGATCGATCATATGCAGATGCACCGAGCGATCGAAAGACTTCACTTCGTAGATATCAACACTCACTCCAAAATCAGAGAGTTCACGTTCTGCTTGGCGAAAACCTGCGATGACATCCACAAAAAAGGGGTTTCCGATACTGGGAAGCAGACACCCTATTCTCAGTGGTTGCTTGCGGGTGGCCAACGCTTTGCCTGCGAGGTTGGGGATGAACCCCAACTCCTTGGCAATGGTGCGAACCCGCTGGGCAACCTCTTCATTCACCCCTTTACGGTTATGCAGGACCCTATCCACCGTTCCTCGAGAGACTCCTGCTTTCTTTGCGATATCCCTAATTGTTACAGCCATGGTTTTCCTTCTCTGGGAGAATAGACAACTTTATACAGAGAAGCAAGACTGTCTAACTGGATTTCACGCGCTTTTTGCTCAGCACGTCAAATACAACCGCAGCGAGCACAACGATGCCCTTTACGGCACGTTGCCAGTTGGCATCGATGCCTAGGATGGACATACCGTTGTTCAGAACGCCCATGAAGATGGCTCCGATGATTGCTCCTCCAACCGTACCGGTTCCACCATAGGCGGAAGCACCACCGATGAAGCAGGAGCCGATGGCATCCATCTCATAGTTGGTACCTGCGGTTGGGGCGGCCGAATTGAAGCGGGCCACGCCAACCAAGGCAGCCACAGCAGAGAGGAAGCCCATATTGGCATAGGCGAAGAAGAGAACCTTGTTGGTGTCGATGCCTGAGAGTTTTGCAGCCTTCTCGTTTCCTCCCATGGCGTACAGATGACGGCCAGGAACGGTACGAGAGGTGAAGTAGCTGTACCCAAGCACAATGACGGCCAGAAGGATCAGGACAACGGGAATGCCCTTATGCATGCCAAGCAGGCCGAAGACCACCAGGACAGCAGCACTGAGCATGGCCACACGAATGATGGTGAAGACCAAAGCCTCGGTCTGGTATCCTTTTTTTGTTTTGGTGTAGCGGTCGAAGAAAGACCATACACCGAAGATGATGCTGACGATGATGCCGACCGTGAAGGTGATGGCAAAGATGGTCGAAGGATCACTAACCTTGGGAACGAAGCTGGTAAAATACCGGGTATAGGCTTCTGGGAAGGGGCTGATGGTCAAACCGTTGAGGATCAGAAGGGCGACACCGCGCCAAAGCAACATGCCGGCAAGCGTGACGATGAAAGGGGGAATGCGTATGTAGGCGATCCAGAATCCCTGCCAAGCTCCGATTGCAAGGCCTGTGATCAGGCAGATGAGAATCGAGAGATAGATGTTCCATTGCAGATTCACGACCAAGGTTCCCGCCAAAGCTCCCACCAAGGCTACCACCGATCCGACAGAAAGATCGATGTTTCCTCCGGTCAGGATGCAGAGCAGCATGCCTGAAGCCAGGATAACCACATAGGCATTCTGACTGATGAGGTTGGAGATGTTGGCTGGGGCAAACAGCGAGCCCCTCCCACCGCTGGTGATGAGCACTTGGAAGAGCACCATGGTCGCCAAAAGTACGAGCAGCATTGAGTTCTTCTTCAGAGTTTCCTTTATGCCCAGGTTATGAATCATGATTGTCCCGCTCCTTTCTGATTCTGTACTATACATGTCATGATAGCTTCTTGACTCGCCTCTTTCTGGGTCATCTCCCCAACGATCTTGCCCTCACTGAGGACATAAATCCGGTCACAGATACCCAGGATTTCCGGCATCTCCGAGGAGATGACCAGCACCGATTTGCCTTCTTCGGCGAGTTGGTTGATGATGCAGTAGATCTCATATTTGGCACCGACATCGATTCCTCTGGTCGGTTCATCGAGCAAAAGGATTTCCGGTTGGGCGAATATCCATTTGCCGAGCAAAACCTTCTGCTGGTTTCCTCCCGAAAGGTTGTTCACTTCCTCACGGACGGAAGAGCATTTGGTATGAAGCTTCTCGACAATCTCCTTGGAAACCTGCAGCTCCAAATCTGAGTCGATGACCTGGTGGGTGCTCACCCCCTTCAGGTTTGCCAAGGTGGTGTTCTCCATGATTGTCTTGGAGAGGATCAGGCCATTGCCTTTGCGGTCTTCGGTTACATAGGCGAGCTTGTTGTCGATGGCTGCACGTACGGTATTCAGTTCAACCGGTTTGCCATTGATGCGCATCGTTCCGGTGATGTTGCGTCCATAGCTCTTTCCGAACAAGCTCATGGCAAATTCAGTACGGCCTGCACCCATAAGCCCGCTGATGCCTACCACTTCGCCGCGATGTACTTTCACATTGATATCTTCGCAGACCTTTCTCCCTTCGTAGAGGGGATGGTAGACGGTCCAGTTCTCGACCTCAAGGCTTATTTCTCCGATGGTAGCCTTGCGCTTGGGGAAACGGTCGCTTATGTTTCGACCTACCATCGCCTTGATGATTTTGTTCTCCTCAAAACGTTCCTCCTGCTTGTCCATGGTAGTGATCACTTCCCCGTCACGGATGACGGTGATGCGGTCGGCTACATAGGAGACCTCATTGAGCTTGTGGGAGATGAGGATGGAAGTCATCCCACGGCTCTTGAACTGGAGCAAAAGGTCCAGCAGTTTTTTTGCCTCTGTGTCGTTGAGACTGGCAGTAGGTTCATCAAGGATGAGGACCTTCACGTTCTTCGCCATTGCCTTTGCGATCTCAACCAACTGTTGCTTGCCGACACCGATGTCCTTGATTGAGGTCTTTGACGACTCCTCAAGGCCTACCAGGGCGAGCAGTTCATCCGCTCGACTATAGGTCTTGTCCCAGTCAATGCGGAAAACGTGTCCTTGCTCATTTCCGAGAAACATGTTCTCAGCAATGGTGAGGTAGGGGACCAGGGCAAGTTCCTGGTGGATGATGACGATCCCCTTCTCCTCGCTCTCTTTGATGGAGTGGAAGTGGCATTGCTGGCCATGCACCAAAATCTCCCCGTCGAAAGTTCCCGATGGGTAGACGCCACTGAGTATGTTCATCAAAGTCGATTTACCAGCACCATTCTCGCCTACGATGGCATGAATTTCCCCTTGACGAACATCAAGACTCACATTGCTGAGAGCCTTTACGCCGGGAAAGGTTTTGGTAATGTTTCTCATTTCCAGTAATAGGGTATCCAAGTCGGACCTCCGAAATGGGCGGGCAACAAAGTTGCCCGCCGAAGGTTTGGTGCAATCAGATCTTCAGATCAGCTTCTGCATAGTATCCACTGTCGATCAGCAACTCTTTGTAGTTGTCGATGGTGGCGAATACGGGTTCGCAGAGGTAGGAAGGAACAACACCCATCCCATTGTCATAGGTCTTGGTGTCATTGACATCAACACTCTCACCCTTGACGATGGAATTGACCATCTCCACAACCTTGCTGGCCAGCGTGCGGGTGTCCTTGAAAATGGACATGGCCTGCAGACCCAGGATCATGTTCTTGACAGCCGGCTTGTCGCAGTCCTGGCCAGTGATGATCGGGAAGTTGTCCTTCGTGTAACCGGCGGCAACCAAAGCATTGGTCAGGCCGTTGGCGATCGAGTCATTGGAGGAGTAGACTGCATCGAGGCGATTGCCCTTCGGGCCATAGCCATTAGCGGTGATCAGGTTTTCCATTCTCTTCTGGGCTTCTTCAGTTGACCAGTTGAGTGTTGCAACCTGGGCCTTGGTGGTCTGGCCGGAGCGCACGATGAGCTTGCCGCTCTTGATGTACGGCTCGAGGATGGACATTGCACCGCCGAAGAAGAAGTTGATGTTGTTGTCGTCAGGGGACCCGGTGAACAGCTCGATATAATACGGGCCGGGGGTGCTGTCGAGTTTCAGAGCATCACGGATGTAGGTTCCCTGAATGGTGCCAACCTTGAAGTTGTCAAAGGTTGCATAATAGGTAACTGCATCACTGTTCATGATCAGGCGGTCATAAGCGATGACGGAAATTTTCTTCTCTTTGGCCTGCTTCAAGACCTCAGTGAGGGCCGATCCGTCGATGGAGGCGATGACCAGAACCTTACATCCGGTGGTGATCATGTTCTCAAGCTGAGCTACCTGGGTCGGGATATCGTTGTCCCCTGCGTACTGCAGGTCAACACGGTATCCAGCGGCTTCCAGCTGGCTCTTCATGTTTGCTCCATCCTGATTCCAGCGTTGAAGGCTCTGGGTTGGCATCGAGACACCAATCTTTGGAACTGAGGCGTCTTCCTTGGCGCCTGCTGCGAAGAGAGTTGCTGACATGAGCAACACGATCAACAGTACACTTACACACTTTCTCATATACATCTCCTTTTTATTTCTCTGGATTTTCTCCAGCGATCTACAAAAAAAGTGGAGGGGTATACGTAAAACTGAAGCAGGATATTCAAGCAGGATTCTCTTGGTTCTGCGTAGTGCCCGGGCACATTCAAGTACCATGATACTCGAGTTTTCCCATTTGTAAAGGTTTGTTCTACAGAAAACATACATAGAGGAGTTT
>LVBG01000013.1 GCA_001603115.1 Spirochaetales bacterium Spiro_05 | reverse complement strand
AAATGGCTCTTGCATCGCATTCATTGCTTTGGTAGGGTAGTCGGATAAGGTTGGGGTGGTAGAGATATGGATGTAGCGAGTGTTTGGAATCTGCAAGGGCAACTGTTCGCATTGCTTGCGGTGGGAGTGCTGCTACGCAAAATTGGTCTCTTTGAAGATGCCACCAAGCGTGTACTGACCGATTTGGTCCTGTTTGTCACCCTTCCTTGTTCGATAGTGCTCTCTTTCCAGTTCTCCATCGACAAGCAGCTCATCCAGAGCTTGGTGTTTACCTTTCTGGTATCGGTGGGTGTTCATTTCTTTTGCTTCCTCCTCTCCCGTCTTTTCTTCCGAAAGGAAGAGAAGGCTCAGCAAAATGTGCTTCGGTATGGTCTCTTGGTCTCCAACGCAGGCTTCATGGGTCTTCCCATTGTAGGGGAGCTGTTCGGTTCGGCCGGGCTCATGTATGCCTCCATCTACCTCATCCCTTTGCGTGTGCTCATGTGGACGGTAGGGCTTTCCATCTTCAGCCCGGCCGGGGCAAGCAAGAAAGAAGCAGCTTTGAAGGTGATCCTGCATCCAAGCATGATTGCCGTCTACTTGGGTCTATTCCTGATGTCTTTCCAGCTCACACTGCCCTTGTTCGTCGAGAAGACACTCTCCTCCATTGGCGGTTGTACTACAGCCCTTTCCATGATGCTCATCGGAGCCCTGTTGGCAGAGACCGAACGAAAGCACCTCAAGATTGATCGCAATCTGCTGACCTTTTCCTTCCTCCGGTTGGTGGTCATCCCTCTTGCTTCGCTTTTTGCTGGCCGCTTGCTGGGGATCGAGCCCTTGATCATCGGAGTGTCTGTCATTCTGGGGGCGATGCCCGCAGGTTCCTCCACTGTGATTCTTGCAGCCAAGTATGGTTCTGACACCGTATTCACTTCAAAGCTGGTGATCGTCAGTACCATACTTTCCATGCTCTCCATTCCTATCTGGTGCTTGGTACTCTAGACACGAGTAAGGAGCCATATCTGTGGGTACAAGATTGTATACTATTTGCAGATATTTATCCTGAAAAGAAATAGGGTAAGGTTTTACAAAGCGGGAGCACAATTTTCAGAACTTTTTCTTGACATCTGAGAATACGGGCCTTACACTCATTTTAGTATCTGAGATTTCAGATACAAAAAACGTGGAGGTTCTATTGTGAAAAAAATTATTCTTGTATCAGTACTTCTGGTAAGTCTCTGTGCAGCCGTCTTTGCAAGCGGTGCAAGCGAGACAGGAGCTGCGAAAGACGCTTGGCCGAAGAAGACCATCCAGGTCATCGTACCCTTCAACCCCGGTGGTGATACCGACTTCAACGCACGTGCCTATGCAACCCGCCTCGGCGAGATCCTTGGGCAGAATGTCGTCATCGTCAACATGGCTGGCAACGGTGGGGCAACCGGTGCAACCCAGGTAAAGAACGCTGCACCCGATGGCTACACGGTTCTCTTCTACCACACTGCACTGTTGGTAAACGAGCTCAGTGGAACAACTAACTTCGGTATTGAAGCCTTTGAGTTTGCTGCTGTTGCTGCAAAGAACCCCGGTAACGTGATTGCAGTCAGTGCCAACTCACCCTACAAGACTCTTAAGGACCTGATCGAAGCTTCCAAGACTGCCAGCCCACAGCTGACCTTTGCTGCCAACATGGGTGCAACCACCTATGTGCAGGGCACTATGCTCAACAAGGTTGGAGCCAAGATGAACCTCGTCGACTTCGGCGGATCTTCTGAGCGCATTGCAGCTCTTCTTGGTGGTCACGTCACCGCCATTCCCAACCCTCTCGGGCCGTCCATTCCCTACCTCGAATCCGGCGAATGGAGAGCTCTTGCTCTGCTCGAGGAAGAGAGAAACCCGATTTTTCCCAACGTACCCACTGCTATAGAGCAGGGCTACGACATTGCAAACCCAATTTACTACTTCTTTGCCTTCCCCAAGGGAACCGACCAGGCCATCGTCAACAAGTTTGCTGACGCACTGGAAACCATCAATGGTGAAGCTGCCTACCAGGAAAGCATCATGAAGACCTACAAGCAGAACCCGTACTTCGCCAAAACCGCCGACGCCCTCAAGCTCATGCAAGAGCAGGTTGAGGAACATCAGGCTATCAAGCACCTTCTGTAAGGTGACCCTGTCCCATGGCTTTCCAAACGGGAGGGCCATGGGACTCTTCTTGTCCATCTCATGGTTCCAAGGGATCTCTTTGGGAATGAAGCGTGGTTTCCAAGGCACCGTTGTGGTGTCGTGCATCCAAGGAATGTGTATCAACGAGGGAGTTTTTATGAACAAAGAGACGCGAAACTCACTGATTTCGGGCGCAATTTTCCTGGCGTTCGGAGTCTATCTTTACTTCTCAGGCATTGGCTTTGAAGGCAGGATGCGCCCTCCGATGAATGGTGATGTCGGCCCTGCCTTCATGCCCAAGCTCATCGGGATCTTCATCATGCTGCTCAGCCTCGGATTGCTGCTTTCGAATCTGATCCCTTATCTGATGAAAAGAAAAGCCGGCACGTATGTGAGCGAACCCAGGCAGAAGGCAACCTTCTCGGTGAAGGTCATCCTCACCGTTGTCCTCATGTTCCTGTACATGCTGCTGCTCAGTCCTGTCGGGTTCATTCTCTCCAGCATCGCCTACCTATTCGCCCAGATGGCGGTCATTGAAGGAACACTGACCAAGAAGAAATGCCTGGTCTTCGGCAGCATCTCGGTCGTCTCCCCGGTCCTCATTTATCTTGTCTTCGTACATGTCTTCTCACTGATGCTCCCTGCGGGCATCCTGGGCTAGGAGGAAACACACTATGCTGCTTACCGGCTTACTCTCCGTACTCTCCCCCGTCGTCCTGCTTACCATTCTTGGCGGCGTGGTTTTGGGAATCATCTTTGGTTCCATCCCCGGCCTGAGCGCAACCATGGCGGTTGCCCTCTGTCTCCCCATCTCCTTCGGTATGCCCACCGTCCAAGGTGTCGCCCTGCTTCTGGGCCTCTATATCGGAGGTATCTCAGGCGGCTTGATCTCGGCAATCCTGATCAAGATTCCCGGAACCCCTTCCTCGGTGGCAACACTCTTTGATGGCGCTCCCATGGCCGAGCGTGGCTTGGCTGGCAAGGCATTGGGCACCGGTATCCTGTTCAGCTTTTTGGGAACTGTTTTCAGTGTTGTTCTGCTGATGTTCCTCTCTCCCCCCATCGCCAAGTTTGCCCTGAAGTTCTCTCCCTATGAATACTTTGCCGTCACCGTCTTCTCCCTGACACTCATTGCCTCTCTTTCGGAGGGAAGTATGCTCAAGGGTCTGCTCAGCGGCTGTGTCGGTATTGCCATCGCAATGGTCGGAGCAGCTCCTCTGGACTCATTCCAGCGCTTCTCCTACGGCCACTTCAACCTGACGCTGGGCTTCCAGCTGCTCTCGGTACTCATCGGCTTTTATGCCATCCCCGAGATTCTTATTGCTGCACGCGATGCAGCTGCGATTGAGGAGAAGCCGATTGACTTCCAGATGAAAGGCTTTGGCCTTTCGGTGAAAGAGTTTGTCGGCCAGATTCCCAATGCGCTGCGTTCCGCACTCATCGGTCTGGGTATCGGACTCTTACCTGGCATCGGCGGCGGTACTTCGAATCTCATCGCCTATGCTTCTGCGAAGAAAGCTTCAAAAACTCCCGAGAAGTTCGGTACCGGTATCATAGATGGCATTGTGGCCTCGGAGACCTCCAATAATGCAAGCATTGGTGGCGCCCTCATCCCCTTGCTTACCCTTGGTATCCCCGGAGATACCGTCACCGCAATGTTGCTCGGCGGCTTGATGATGCAAGGTGTCATCCCAGGGCCCATGCTCTTTAAGAACAACGGCCCGCTGGTCTACTCAATCTTTGGTGCACTCTTTGTCGCCAGCGTCATGATGCTCCTCGTCGAGTTCGGCGGAATCAGGATGTTTGTCAGATTGCTCAAGATTCCCAAGAACATTCTGCTCTCGGTGGTGCTCTGCCTCTGTGTTGTCGGCGCGATTGCGAGCAACAACCGCCTGTTCGACGCCTATGCCATGATCGCCTTCGGCCTGCTTGGCTACTGGCTCACCAAGATGAAGTTCCCCCTTCCCCCGCTTATCCTCGGCTTCATTCTCAGCCCGACGTTGGAGACCAACCTCAGGCGCGGCATGCAGCTCAGCGGTGGTGACTTCATCCCGTTCTTGACCAGACCCATCAGCATGGTGTTCCTCGGTATCGCCATGATCTCCTTCTTCGGTTCGATCATCCACGATGTCCGAAGGACTACGATGAACAAGAAAGCACAGGCTTAGGAGTAATTTCATGAAATGTTCTGTTGATGAACTGCTGACATTCTTCACCCAGTTCTATGCAAAAAGCGGCCTCTCGGATGCCGATGCCGCAACCATGGCAGGAGCCATCGTTCATGCAGAGAGCAGGGGAGTCTCCTCCCATGGTCTTGCACGGGCAAGAATGTACTATGAGCGGCTCCTTCGGGGACAGCTCAACACCAAGACTGAGCTCACCATCGAGAGTGAGGGTCCGGCGACCCTTGCCATCGATGGGAACAATGCTCCTGGAATGGTAGTGGGAAACAAGGTGATGGATCTGTGTGTCGAAAAAGCGAAACAGAGTGGCATCTGCTTTGCCACCATTCACAACAGCTCCCACTTCGGAACGGGCAGCTACCACGTGTTCAGGGCCTCCGAGAAGGGGATGATCGGTTTCTCCATCTGCAATACCGACGCATGCGTGGTGCCCTTTGGTGGGGTGAAGCCGATGCTGGGAACCAATCCCATCACCATAGGCCTTCCCACCAAGCAGTATCCGCATGTCATGCTGGATATGGCTACCAGTGTGGTCAGCCGTGGCAAGGTGCTCTACTACGAGAAGGTCAGCAAACCGCTTCCTGACGGCTGGATTGTCGACAAGGAAGGCAAGGCTTCCAACAATCCCAAGGATGTCTTTGACGGTGCCTTGGTTCCCTTCGGCCTCTACAAGGGTTCGGGATTGAGCATCATCATCGATATGCTGTGCGGAGTGCTTGCCCAGGGCAAGAACAGCCGCCAGTTGGGCTCGTTCCACTCCTCTGGCCTCGAGGACAGCAATACTGCCTACCAGAACGTCGGCTTCTGCATGGGAGTGATCGACATCACCCGCTTCATCCCCTTTGCACAGTTTGTGAACGGCATCGATGCCTTCTACGGTGAGTTCAAGCAGTGCCCGCCCGCTGAAGGAACCGAGGAGGTTATGCTTCCCGGTGAGATTGAGGCAAAGCAAGCACAGAAGTGTTTGGAAGAAGGCATTGAGATTCCTCCGGTCATCGCCAAGGAGTTCCATGAGCTAGCAGCACAGTTGGGTATTGAAAGCCCCTTTTTCAAGGAGTGAGGTGTGGAAAGACGAGGCTTGCTGATTGATGACAATGATTCGGTGGTGGTTGTCCTGGAGGCAGTTGCTGCCTCTGAGGTGGTGGCGTATGTGAGCAGTGAGGGCGTGCAGGGTTCTGTTGTTGCTTCCGAGGTTATTCCTCCCTTCCACAAGATTGCAAGAAAAGCAGTCGCAAGAGGAGCGCAGGTTATCAAGTACGGACAACCCATAGGGACAGCGCAAGCTGACATTGCCATCGGATGCCATGTGCATGAGCACAATCTAGACTAGGGGGAGCAGATGAAGTTTTTGGGCTACAAGAGGCCGGATGGAAAGGTGGGGGTGAGAAATCACGTCCTGGTCATGCCGACCTGTTACTGCGCCACCGTCACTGCAGAAAAGATTGCCTCGTGCGTAGAGGGAGCTGTCTCCTTCCATAACCAGCTAGGCTGTTCCCAGGCTCTTGACGATGTACAGTACACCGTCGATGTCCTGGTTGGATTTGCAGCCAATCCAAATGTGTATGGAACCGTGTTGATAGGCAATGGTTGTGAGGTGTGTGGCATTGCCAAAATTGCTGCGCTCATCAAAGAACGCACCAACAAGCCCCTGTTCATGATGAACATCCAGGATACTGGGGGAACACCGGGAACCATCCAGGAAGGCATGAAATGCGCCCAAGCTCTTGCAGAAGAGGCAAGCATGCTGCGTTCTGAAGAGTATGACTTCTCCCACCTGATCATGGGGACCGAGTGCGGCGGCAGTGATGCCACCTCAGGCATCTCGGCAAACCCCATCATCGGCAAGGTAAGTGACCGTGTGGTTGCCGAGGGAGGCACTTCCATCCTCAGCGAAACCACTGAGTTCATGGGAGCCGAGCACATCCTTGCTTCCCGGGCAAAGGATGAAGAGGTTGCTCGCAAGGTGCTGAACATCGTATCTGCCTATGAGCAGCACCTCATCAACGCCAACACCAATGTCCGCGGGGCAAACCCAGCCCCTGGTAACAAGGAGGGTGGTATCACCACCTTGGCCGAGAAGTCCCTAGGTTGCATCCACAAAGGTGGAAGCACCCCTATCCAGGAGGTGTATGCCTATGGTCATCCGGTCGACAAGAAAGGCCTGGTCATCATGGACACCCCCGGAGCCGATGCCGCGTCGGTATGCGGCATGGTTGCAGGAGGGGCCCAGGTGGTCATTTTCTCCTCAGGGCGCGGGACTCCTATCGGCAATCCGATTGCTCCGGTGATCAAAATTACCGGTAACCCGACTACCTTTGCCAAGATGGGCGTGAACATCGACTACGAGGCAAGCGGTGGGGTGACCGGTCTTCAGACAATCGCAGAGCAGGGACAAATCTTGTTTGACCTGATGTGTGACGTGGTGAATGGCAAGAAAACCAAGGCAGAGCTCTTTGGGAACAACGAAATCGGTATTCCCAGACTCTGCAACTATGTATAGGAAGTGATGATGGCAACCTGCACCCTGTTGGTGGAAAACACCCAGTCCTACAACGCTTCACTGAAGAGTACCTTCGGTTTTTCCGCCCTCATCGAGGACGAAAAACATTCGGTGTTGTTCGACTGTGGTCCCGA
Source organism: Spirochaetales bacterium Spiro_05 (assembly GCA_001603115.1). Classification (GTDB taxonomy): domain Bacteria; phylum Spirochaetota; class Spirochaetia; order Sphaerochaetales; family Sphaerochaetaceae; genus Sphaerochaeta. The sequence continues at coordinate 97,247 of LVBG01000013.1, read as the reverse complement.
TGGCACGTTTCTGGCCAATGCACGCCTTCTGAGAAAGGATCTCTCCTCTCTCGATGCGGTGGTGCTCAGCCATGGGCATTTCGACCATGCCAACGGTTTCCCTTCTCTCTTGGATGAGCATCAGGTGCAGGCTGTGTATCTAGGTAAGGAGTTCTTTGTCGAGCGTTACTCGTTTGAGGATGGGGTCTACTCCTTCCTTGGCAGTTCATTCGATGAAAAGCTTTTGCATCAGAAGCGGGTGAAAGCAAATGTGGTGGGCCAAAAGGTCTCCCTTTCGCCGTCTCTTTCTTTGGCTTCGGATTTTCCGACTCGTTACCCGTTTGAAACTCCACCTGCCCGATTCGTCAAAGGCGGGGTGGGCTCAGTACAGGCCGATGATTTTTCTGATGAGATTGCCCTAGTGGTGGAACATGAGGATGAGGTGAGCTTGCTGGTTGGCTGTTCCCACCCGGGCATCCTCTCCATGGTCAGGACCGTAGGTGAGCGATATGGGAAACCGGTGACCAGAGTATGTGGTGGTACCCATCTTTCCAAGGCTGAGCAGATGCGCCTTGAGGTGAGCATCATTGAGTTGGAACGGTTGGGGGTAAAGGAATTGTACCTTTGCCACTGCAGTGGAAGCAGGATAACTGAGCTGGGAGGTTCTTCCTCCCAATGCCGGTTTCATAGAGTTGGTACAGGGGACACCGTGCTCCTGTAGAACATTGAGCAAGTGCAAACGTTGCCACAAGGCATTGCATGATACGTGTTTCATTCAACGGAGGTGTATGCATGAATGATCTTTCTTTTATCAAGGGCATTGTCCCACCCATTTTGACCCCGATCGACAAGAACGAGCTGATCGACGAGGCAAAACTCCGCGCACAGGTCGACTTCGTCATTGAAGGCGGCGTGCATGGCATCCTGGCCTTTGGGAGCAATGGTGAGTTCTATATGGTTGAGGACGATGAGTACGAACGTGGTCTGAAGATCATTCTCGACCAGGCAAAGGGTCGTGTTCCTGTCTATCTGGGCATCGGTGCCATCAGCACCAAGAAGTGCATCCGCCTAGCTCAGATGGGTCTTGAAGCTGGCGCTCAGGCTATCAGTCTGTTGCCTCCGATGTTCATCAGTCCCAATGAGACGGAGCTCACTACCCACCTGGTATCGGTAGCCAAGTCCGTTTCCGACCTTCCGGTACTGCTCTACAACAACCCCGGGCGCACCCACTACGGGTTGAGCCAGGACCTGATCTACAAGCTCTGCCATGAAGTGGAGAACATTGTCGGTATGAAGGACTCCAGCGGTGATATGACCCAGACCGCTGAGTTCATCAGACGCAACCGTGATGTCAACTTCAAGGTGCTTGGCGGCAAGGATACCCTGGTATATGGGGCACTGCTGCATGGGGCGGTCGGTGCTGTCTGTACCACTGCAAACTTTGTTCCCAAATTGGTGACCAACATCTATGAGAAGGCAATGAAGGGCGACCTTGCTGGTGCACTCCAAGACCAGTTCCTGCTCAATCCGATCAGGCTCGGTATGGACAAGGCAAGTTTCCCGGTGGGAACCAAGGATATGGCAAACCTGGCCGGCAGAAACGCAGGTGATCCGTACCTGCCAAACTTCTCCACCTCCAAGCCCGAATTGCTTGCAGGTATGAAGGCGCAGCTTACGGCTAATCCCTACGACTGAGCAGAGAAGGGGGCCGGCAGAACTGCCGGCCCTATCGTATGAGAACTATGGTGAGGCTTGCATGGATACGAAATTGTTTCGGGGTGTATTTGCTATCCCCCAGGTTGCGTTCAAGGAGAACGATGCACTCGATTATGAGCAAACACTGCGCTGTGTGCAGTTCTTGCTGGACTGCAACGTTCACGGGATTGTGGTGCCGGTATATGCCAGCGAGGCAGGAACCCTTACAGAAATTGAGCGCAACGAGTTGGTTCGCCTGAGCCTGGAGTTGGTGGACAAGCGCGTACCGGTGGTGGTCGGAGTCTCTTCCGAACGGATCCAGAGTGCACTCTCCCTTGCCGAGTTTGCCTGCGCCCACGGGGCGGATGCCATCAACACGGCGAACCCCACCGCCCTTTCCATGGGTGAGGTGGTTTCCTACTTCAAGCGCATAGATGAGGTCATCGACGTCCCCTTGTTCATCCAGAACCTCGGTCCTGCCTTCGGTGGGAAGTCCATGACAGCTGAGGTGATGATCAGGATCATCGAGCAGAGCAAGAACCAGTGCTATGTGAAGGAAGAGGGTGCTGATTTCCTGAAGGTGATGGCCCAGATGACAGCGTATCAGAAGAGCTGTCCTGAGAAGTTGCTTGGGGTCTTCGGAGGCCAAGGCTGCCGCTTTCTCTTTGAGGAAATCCGCCGCGGTTCGGTTGGGACGATGCCTCCCTCGCAGCTTGCAGATGTCATGGTCGACATCTGGAACTTGGCGGCGGAAGACAAGCAGCAAGAAGCCTTTGACCTCTTTACCAAGGTGCTTCCGCTTCTGCTGTTCTTCGGCAACAACAAGATTCCCTCCTATAAGGAGATTCTCAAGCGAAGAGGGGTATTCACCAATACCCGCTGCAGGCCGCTCAATTGGCCGATGATGGATGATATGGCTCATAAGGACCTTGATTTCCTTATGGAGCAGATTGAGCCCTCCCTGCGGGTGCGGCTCTGAGAGAGGAGAATAAGCATGGATCAGATTCAGCGTGCCTATGCACTGCTACAGGATTGGAAGGGAAGTTCGTATGTACATGGCCTGGGTGTCCTGGACCAGGTTGGGGCCTTGGCTGCACAGTATGGCAAACGTGTCTTGGTGGTGGGCAACACCACCTATCTCAAGCCGGTGACCGAAGCGGTAGTCGCTTCCCTTGGGAAAGCTGGCTGTACGCTTGCCGGTTCAGTGATTGGCCCCGACGCCAAACCCAATGCTCCCAGGGAGGATGTCTACCGTCTTGAGACGTACATCCTGCACACCAAGCCCGATTGCGTGGTTGCAGTCGGTGGTGGTTCCACCATCGACGCCTGCAAGTGTGCCATTGCCCTTGCTGTGTTGGGTGAGCAGGTAACCCCTGAGGTGGATCACTACTTCGGCACCGGTGCCGTAAGCGAGGCGCTCAAGCAGACCGGCCTCTCCATGATTCCCTTGGTAGCGGTGCAGACCTCCGCTTCAAGCGGTGCCCATCTGACCAAGTACAGCAACATCACCGATCCGGTGATCGGGCAGAAGAAGCTCATCGTCGATATGGCTGTTGTTCCCACTTCAAGCTTGTTCGATTACTCGGTGACTGCCTCAATGCCCCTCTCGGTGACCATTGATGGTGCTCTCGATGCCATCGCCCATACCTTTGAGGTGTTCTGCGGTGCGAAGGGGGAGACCTATGCAAAGGCTCAGGAGCTTGCCGAGTGTGCGATCAGCCTGTGTGCTGAGTATGCCAAGGTGCTTGTCTCCGACCCGACGAACAGCAAGGCACGCGAGGCCATCGGTCTTGCCACCGACCTTGGCGGCTATGCCATCATGATCGGGGGCACCAGCGGTGCCCACCTGACCAGCTTCTCTCTTGTAGATGTCACCGGTCATGGGACTGCCTGTGGTATCATGAACCCGTACTATGCGGTCTTCTTCTCCAAGGCCATCGAGGCCCAGCTGAAGGTGGTGGGCAAGGTGTTCAGGACCTATGGCTACACTGAAGAGCAGATAGAGAAGCTTGAGGGTAGGGCGCTTGGAGAGGCTGTTGCCAAGGCGATGATCGCCTACGGCAAGAGCATAAACGCCCCTACCACCCTTTCTGAGTTGAAAGGCTTTGGGGAGGCTCACATCCAGCGTGCTTTGTCTGCAGCAAAGGATCCTCAGCTTTCGATGAAGTTGAAGAACATGCCTGTCCCGATGGAGAGCAAGGATGTTGATGTGTACATGGAGAAGATCCTGCGCAGTGCACAGACTGGGGATCTCTCCCTGATCAAAGAGATGTAAGGAAACAACTATGGAACGTTTGAAAGTATTCATTGGACAGGAAGTGTCAGACTCGGGCATCAACTACCTCAAGGAGAAGGGCTACGAAGTGGTGTATGCTCCCTCCAAGAACTTCGAGGACTGGGCGAAGAACATCGCTGATGCGAGTGCCATGATGACCCGCAGTAGTGTCGGCTGTCCTGCCTTCGTACTGGAGGCTGCCAAGAACCTGAAGGTTATCGGAAACTACGGGGTGGGTGTGGACAAGCTGGATGTGAAGAAGGCCACCGAGCTGGGTATCCAGGTCACCAATGGCCCGCTCTCCAACATGATTTCGGTTGCTGAGTATACCATGACCCTGATACTGGCCCTTGCCACCGATCTTGCACGCCTCGACAGCGAGACGCGCAAGGGAAACTGGACCAAGGTGCGTGACACCACCAAGGCGATGGAGATCAACCAGCGGGTGCTGGGTTTGGTGGGTATCGGGAATATCGGCAGTCGGGTTGCCGAGTATGCCCATGCATTCGGCATGGAAGTCATTGCCTACGATGCCTATGCCAAGCCGGGGTCGCAGCATGCGTTCATCAAGATGATGGATACGGTGGAAGAGGTGTTCAGTCAGGCAGACGTTGTCAGCCTGCACGTTCCCTTGACCAGTGAGACGCGTCATTGGGTGGACAAGCGCCTGCTTTCGCTGATGAAAGAAACCAGTTTCATCATCAACTGTGCCCGTGGTGGCATCATCGAGGAACAGGACCTTTATGATGCGCTGGAGGCGGGCAAGCTTGCCGGAGCAGGCCTTAATTGTTTTGAACAGGAACCGATTGACCTTGCAAATCCTCTCCTGACCCTTGAGAATGTCATTGTCGGACCGCACAGTGCAGGTCAGACAAAGGATTCGATCGAACGGATGAGCCTGCATGCTGCTATTGGCATCGACGAGGTGCTCAGTGGCAAGAAGCCTTCTTGGCCGGTGAATTTTCGCTAGGAAACGGGAAAACCATTACCCTTCCGGGGGTTTTGGGTCTTGCCCGTGGCACTGAAATGCCGTACTTTGGTACAGCAGTCTGTATGTGTTTGGTGTCTATGAAGATAGGCACCATGCACCAAAGGCGTTTTGTCTAGGAAAATGGGGAGTTGGAATGAAGAAGATTGAAATGTCCGTGCCGATGTCAGCCCAGGTTGCCGATGAGATTCGCAAGGGGATTCTTAGCGGTGAGTTTCGTGCTGGTCAGAAGATTTCCGTCAACTCCCTGTGCAAGGTTCTTGGGGTCAGTGCAACCCCGGTAAAGGAAGCGTTCAAGATTTTGCAGGCCGAGGGCCTTCTGGTGGTTGTTCCCCGGTCGGGAACGATCATCAGCAGTCTTGCCCGCGACAACCTGCAGAACATCGAGTATATCCGTGCCTCCTTGGAGGGTGTGGCGGTCTATCTTGCCACGAAGATCATCACCGATGAGCAACTGGAAGCGTTGGAACAGTTGTTGCAGAAAAGTACTGCCGCCGCAGAAGCCGGGGACATCGAGACGATGGCGTCCTGCAATACGGAGTTCCACAAGGGTTTGCGACACGCTTCGCGCAACCACTATCTTATTGCTCTCATCAATCAGGTTGTATCGGTGGAGTATTCCTTCCGAAAGTCAGCGCTTAAAACAGCCGATGAACGTCTGCAAGGCATGAAAGAGCACTACGAGATTCTCAAACAGATGCAAGCGCGTGATGCTGATGCAGCTGAGCAGGCCATCATCCGCCATATCCGCCGTACTGCGAGCCATGTCATCAGCGAGAAGTTTGAAAAGTAGCATCCAGAAGTATCTGATTTTACAAATACTCGGACTCTAACTTTACAAATACTCGGATGTGCTTGGTGAACTTTTCAGTTTATTCGCAATCTCCTCACACTTTCCTCATACCGCCGTGGTGTAATGAGGCCAACAAACCAAGGGAGCTGGACAAAGTCCACGAGATCCCTGGAATGGGAAGAAGCGATTCTGAGACTGCCTTTGCAGAGGCGGAGCAGGGAGATACCAAGGAGAGCAATCCCTTGTCCTGCATCCTTAGGCCGGCGGCAAAGATCCAGAGTCCCTTCCCAAGAAGCGGGAAGAATTTCCCGCTCTCTTGCATATGGCTCTCCCTTTCTGAGTATGAATGCTGTATCATCCAGACCTAAGGAGTGCACATTCGGATGTCAGAACCAGCTGCTGGTACCCCTTTTTTGGAACTCAGGAGCGTCAGCAAAACATACCAGCTCACCAAAACACATGCAATCAAGGCTGTGGATTCAGTCTCTTTCTCCATTGCCGAAGGGGAGTTCGTCACGCTCATCGGCCCTTCTGGATGTGGAAAAAGTACCACCCTTCGCATGATTGCTGGCTTTCTGAAACCTACCGGAGGAGACATCCTCTTGGAAGGCAAGTCCATCACAGCCCTTGGACCTGAACAGCGGAACATCCCCATGGTGTTTCAGAACTATGCCTTGTTTCCCCACCTGAATGTCTTCGAGAACATCGCCTACGGTCTCAGGGCACGAAAGCTCAGTGATGACATCATCGCCCACGATGTGGCCATGATTTGCCAGATGCTGAATCTTGTGGGTACCGAAAATCGCTTTCCTGATGCCCTTTCGGATGGACAACAGCAACGGGTTGCCCTTGCCCGTGCACTGGTGCTCAAACCCAAGATTCTCCTCTTTGATGAGCCTCTCTCCAACCTTGATGCCAGGCTGCGCATCCAGACGCGCGCAGAGATCAAGCGGATGCAGACACTGCTCAAGATTACCGTGCTCTATGTTACCCACGACCAAAGTGAGGCCTTGAGCATCCCTGACCGTCTATTGGTAATGAACAAGGGGAAAATCGTCCAGCAAGGAAAACCCCGTGAGATTTATGACTTTCCCTCGACACCTTTTGTTGCCGATTTCATCGGGAACGCAAACTTCTACGATGTATGCGTCATCTCTGTAGGGAGTGCCAACGTGCAGATAGCGCTTCAGGATTTGGAGTTTGATGTTTCCTTGGACCATTGTGACCATCATCCCACCAAGGATGAGATGGCGTTGCTCTCGATCAATCCCATCACCATCACCATCGAGGAGCCTGATGGGGTACTGGGGAAGAACCAGTGTGTCTGCATGGTTGAACAGTGTCTGTTTACCGGCCATGCCTTTTCCTATACCCTCGCCTTCCGCGATACCAGCATCAGGGTGCTCCAGCCGAACATCCAAGGAGCTGTCACCCAATTTGTGCCAGGTGCTGAGGTCAAATTGACCTTCCATGCCCAAGCATTCCACCTCTTCAGGATACAGGAGTAGGCAGTGGGCACTTCCAAGCAGAACCATCCGATAAGCCTCCGCACTCTTCACCTGGTATTGCTGTTCACTGAGCATCTGGTTCTTGTCGGTCTGTCCTATCTCATCAATGAACAAATAATCGTCCTTTCTGTCTTCTTGGTCTATCTCTGCCTGCGCTACGTACTGGCAGGCAAGCATCTCCCCACCGATCTGGCAGTTGGGTTACTGGGACCCCTTCTCCTCGTGCTTTTCAGGTTCAGGACAACCAGCATGGGCATGCTCATGCCGCTTTTGGTGCTCTGGTTTGCCTCGTTGGTTGTCCTCTTGGTCAAATACTGGCACTTCCTGGCCCAAAAACTGCACCTGCTTCCTTCGCGGCCTACCTCCCTTACCCGCGAAGCATACGACAGGATGCTTGCCACCCTTGCCCATGAGATACGTACCCCTCTGACCATCATGCAGACTACCGAAAATGTCTTGATGGAGCAGATACCGGGGCCGTTGAATGCACGGCAAAAGAAGTTTCTGGAGTCCATCTACATCAACACCCAGCGCCTGATCACCTTCAGCGAGAACATGCTGACGCTGCTCAAGCTGGAACGGGACTGGAAACCCGATACAAGCAAGGCGATTGATCTTCGCCTGCTCATCCATCAGGTGGCTGATGCAATGGAGATGATGATACGCAGCAGGAATCAGCAGATCAAATATTCTTTTCCCTCACTGGTTTCCCGTCCCAAGGCAGACGAAGCTTGGATCCGTCAGGTCCTGATCAACCTGATCCACAATGCAAGCAAGCATACGGACGAGGAGGGCAGTATTCTCATTTCCGTCACCCAGGACGATGAGCAGGTTGTGGTGACCGTGACGGACAACGGAAGAGGGTTGTTGGGAGAAGAACGCGAAACGCTGTTCCGGGAGTTCTATCAGGAAGACGGTGACTTCCAAGCCTATAAGGATGGCTTTGGCCTGGGGCTCTCCATCGTGCGGACCATCATCGAGCGGCATCATGGCCATGTCTACATAACCAGCTCAAAGCAGATGGGGACCATGGTATCATTCACCTTACCCGCGGAGGCCTTGCAGTGAAAGGAAAGATTCTGGTTGTTGATGATGAACGTGATATTCAGGATGTCCTCTCCTTTGTACTTGAGGACGCAGGGTATGAGACCCGTACCACCGGTCGTGGCGATGAGGCGATTTCCCTCAGTGAACAATGGAATCCTGACCTGGTCATTCTTGACATCGGCCTTCCCCAGCTTAGTGGGCTTGAGGTCTGTCCGCGCTTGGTTGCCCTCGATATCCCTGTGTTGGTTCTCAGCTCGCACGACCGCGATGACCAGATTGTTGAGGGTTTGGAAGTAGGTGCCGAAGACTATGTATCAAAACCCTTCAATCTGAAGGAACTTCTGCTGAGAGTGAAGAAAATCATCCGCAGGACAAAGTCCAGCGATACCAGTGGTCACCGATTGGCCATCGGGGCGCTGACCATCGACCTGCGCAAGAGCAGTGTCTCCATAGAGGGTGATGTCATCAACCTCACTCCTACCGAATACAAGATAGTCGAACTGTTGGGCAAGCATGCCCACACCCCCGTCTCCAGCGAAGACCTGCTCAAGCAGGTCTGGAAAGCAGAGGAGTGGATACAAGGTACGGAGATGGTGAAGGTGAATATCAGCCGGCTTCGCAAGAAGCTGGAAAAGGATCCAGCCAATCCCCGCTTCCTGCTCAACCGTTGGGGGTATGGGTACCTGCTTACCGACACGAAGATAACTGGCGCCTAGCATTGTAACGGTTTTGTAACTTGCAAATAACAACAACAGAGCTGAGACTGGATACTGAGGCCGGACAAACGTGTGCCCGCCTGAATGCATTGTTCTGTAAAGGGAGGAACATTATGAAAAATGTGCAAAAAGTGTTGGTTCTGCTAATTCTGATCGCTCTCTGTTCGACTGTCTTGTTTGCCCAAGGCGTCCAAGAGAAACCCAAGGCTGGTGGAACGTTGAATGTCTATTCCATTATGCCTGAGAAGTATGCAACCAAGATATTTGAGGAGTTCACCAAGGATACCGGGATCAAGGTAAACTTTGTCCGTCTCTCCTCTGGTGAGGCTCTGGCAAGACTTATTGCAGAGAAGGCAAATCCCCAGGTCGATGCCCTGTGGGGCGGTCCTGCCGATACCTATGAAGCAGGTGTGCTTGAGGGTGTCTTCGATGTATACAGCCCCTCTGAGGCTGAAAAGGTTCCTGCGCAGTTCCGTTCCAAAGACGGTTATTGGACGGGTATCGGTATCATCCCCCTTACGTTCCTGAGCAATGCTAAGTATCTCAAGGACAAGGGCCTGAATCCCCCAGCCAGCTGGACCGACCTGCTTGATCCCGCCTACCGTAACAGCCTGCAGATGGCTGATGCCCGCACCAGTGGAACCGCTACCGAGCGCATCTACTCGCTGGTGAAGGTCTATGGTGAGGATGAGGCGTATGCGTACCAGAAGAAACTGCACCAGAACGTTCAGCTTTACACCAAGGGCGGAGCCGGTGGAGCCATGCCGATTGCCACCGGTCAGGCTGCTTCGGGTGTGTTCTACATCGTCGATGCGCTTGATATCCAGCAGCAGGGCTATGACCTGGTCATCTCCTATCCGAAAGAAGGCGTAACCTACGGTGTAGAAGCCAGTGGCATCATCAAGGGTGCAAAGAACAAAGCTGCAGCCCAAGCTTTGATGGACTGGGCTTCTTCCAAGAGGTTGGGCGAGGTCATGGTTGCAAACCTGATCAATTACATCCCTACCCGTCCCGACGTAACCGTGACCAACCCGTCACTGGATATGTCCCAGGTGAAATTGCTCGAGGCTGATTCAACATGGAAGGGCGAGAACCGCACCCGTTTTGTTGAGCGTTGGATTGCTGAGGTCATTCAGCAGTAATTGAGGGTCTGGTAGTATCATGAAGGGATCGTCATCGGCTTGCAGCTTCTGGCGATCCCTTTCCAAACCTGGTTCACATTGATTTCCAAAGGAACTTGTCATGCATGAAACAAATGCTTTCCGACCAACACGAAAGTCATTGATGAAAACCGACCCGGCGCTCTTCTCAGCGTTGGTTGCGGTGTGGTTATCGTTTGCCATCTTCATCTTTCTTCCCGTGATCCGTCTTCTGATCACCACCTTCTATGTGGATGGGACATTCTCCCTTGCCAATATGCGGAAGGTGCTGGGAACGAGCTACAATATCAAGGCTCTCTACGGAAGCCTGATACTTGCTACGTCAGTGAGTATCGCCGGAACATTCTTGGGGTATATCTTTGCCCTTGCTGTTACCCGAACAGCACTCCCCAGACCGCTGAAGGTGCTGTTGGGTGCCGTAACCATCCTGCCGCTCATCTCCCCACCGTTCACCAGCAGCATCTCCCTGACGCTGGCTCTGGGGCCGAACGGCATGCTGCTCAAGGCCTTGGGCATCGGGGATTTCTCCATCTATGGGTTTCTCGGAACCTGGATCTCTGAGACGCTCACGTATTTCCCGGTGGCCTTCATGGTCATCAGTGCAATCCTGAACACGATGAGTGCAACCCTCGACGATGCAGCCCTCTCCTTGGGTGCTTCCCGCTGGAGGATGTTCACTACCATCACCATACCCCTTTCGCTGCCGGGCATCGGGAACTCCATTCTCTTGCTCTTCGGGGCAAGCCTTGCGGACTTTGCCACCCCGCTTATCCTCGGCGGTCATACCTTCCCCGTCCTTCCGACTGAGGCGTATCTTATGATTACCGGCATGTTCGACCTCAGGGGGGGAGCAACCCTCTCGTTCCTGCTGCTCGTACCGGCCTTGTTGGTCTTCTTCCTCCAGCGCATGCTGCTGGGTAAGAAGAGCTTCGTTTCTGTGACCGGAAAGAATGGGGCGCGGACTGAGTTTGCCAAACTCCCTACTGCCTTGAGTGTCTTCATTTGTGCAGTCTGCCTCTTCATCGTGGTCTTTATTCTCTATCTCTATGCGATCATCCTGTGGGGTTCGTTCGTCAAGGTGTGGAGTGTCAACAATACCTTTACCCTCGAACACTACGCCTATGTCTTCAAGCATGGGCAGAAGGCTATTTCCGATACCCTCCTGATCGCCTTCCTTTCCACGGTAATCGGGTCGGTGCTGGCGGTTGTCATCGGCTATGTAGCCCAGCGCAAGCAGTTCTTCGGCAAGCGCTTCTTCGAATTCACCAGCATGCTCAACTATGCGCTTCCCGGTACGGTTGTCGGTATTGCCTACATCATCGCATTTAACCAAAAGCCCATCCTGCTTACCGGTACGCTTTCCATCCTGGTAGCAGCCTATGTGTTCCGTTACTATGCTACGGGAATCCGCTCCGTGATTGCCTCGCTTGAACAGATCGATCCGGCCCTTGAGGAGGCTTCGATGAGTCTGGGTGCCAGTTCGGTAAGGACGTTCACCCATGTAACGATTCCTCTCATCATTCCGGCAGTCCTTGCAGGGATGCGTTACTTGTTCATCCACTGCATGACCGCCATCAGTGCAACCATCTTCCTTGTGTCGGTCCGATGGACGCTTCTGACCACCAGAATCCTGGAGAGTATGACAGAACTGCAGTTCTCTCAAGCTTCAGCATTCTCCATGGTCCTGATCGTCATCGTCTTCCTTGCAGATGCACTCATGCTGTATTTGCTTAAGGTGACCACTTCCAAATTCCATAAACCCCAGGAGATTTCCTATGAAAAAGTCGGCGCTTGAGCTTCGTGAAGTAACCAAGATTTTCCAGAAAGGACGGGAAGTTGTCCGTGCTGTCGATACCGTGAACCTCACGGTGGAGCAGGGTGAACTGGTAACTTTCCTCGGCCCCTCAGGTTGTGGGAAGACCACCACCTTGCGTATGGTTGCAGGCTTTGAACTGCCCACCGGTGGGTCGATTACCATCCAGGGCAAAGACATGACCAATACTCCGGTGAACAAGCGGGAGATTGGGTTTGTCTTCCAGAACTATGCGTTGTTTCCTCATATGAGCGTCTTCAACAATGTGGCCTACGGTTTGAAATCGCGTGGTGAGAAAGATGCAGAAATTCGTCCAAAGGTAATTGAAGCACTGAAGCTGGTAGGGCTGCAGAATACCGAGAACCGCTATCCAAGCCAGCTCTCCGGTGGTGAGCAACAGCGTGTTGCCCTTGCCCGTGTCATTGTGATGGAACCCAATCTGCTGCTCATGGATGAGCCGCTCTCCAACCTCGATGCGAAGCTGCGTCTGCATATGCGTACTGAGATCCGCAAGATCCAGAAAAAGCTGGGTATCACCTGCCTGTATGTCACCCATGACCAGAGCGAGGCTCTGACCATGGCTGACCGTATTGTGGTGATGAACAAGGGAAAGGTGGAACAGATCGGCACTCCCTTTGAGATCTACAGCAATCCACAGTCCCTTTTCGTGGCTGACTTCATCGGGCATGCCAATATCGTGAAGCTTGAGATTGCTTCTCTTTCCCAGGAGTCCATCACAGCCAAGATCCCTGGCGGTACCAGCTTCACCGCAAAAGCATTGAAGCCCGATGTCTACAGTGCCACCGAAGTACTCTACCATGTCGGAAAGAGTGCTGCTCTGATTGTCAGGCCTGAGAGCATCCAGGTTGGTGCAGCGCAAGAGGGTGAGGGAATCTTCCCAGCGACGGTTGTTTCCTCAATCTTTGTCGGAAGCCATATCGAGTACGAGCTGTTGCTCAAGAACAATGCTACGATCCATGCATCAGTTCCGTTCTCTACTGGTATGGAAATCTATGGTGAGGAAGCTTCTGTCTCGCTCACCTTCGATGAGCAAAACTCTGCTTTCCTGCCTGCGTAAGCAACTACTCGGCCCGTATGGCAATGCTGTACGGGTCGAGAGTGTTCTCAGATACTCCCTCCAAGAGTAAGCGGGAAGAGTGTCTCTACGTGGTAAAGAGGCTCTCCTCACCCAGAAACTGTGCGTAGTTTGCAGGAGTTATGGTTGCTGGTTCTGCCTCCGGATAACGGTTGCTGAAAGCTTTGGTGACCCTGCTTTGCTTTATATCGTTCCATTTGCATTCGTATGCAGAGAGCTTGGAGAATGTTTTTTCAACATAATCAACTTCCATCTGATCTGTCGTTCTCCAGAAGAACTGCTCACCAGATCCACGATACATCAAGAGCTTTCTTCTTTCCGCAATGAGGTAATTCTCCCACAAAGCACCCACATCAGTGCGGGTTGCAATCGGGTCGAAGCCACGAATCACTGCATTGCGGATACCCGTATCCCAGAAGTAGTACTTTCGTCCTTTCTTGATCTCATTTCGTTGGTTTGTGCTGAATGCCTGGAGGCAGAATACTATCTGAGCTTGTTCAAGCAAGCTGAGGTAGCTTTCTATCGTTCCTCTGGCAACCCCGAGCAAGGAAGCCAATTCAGAGGGCGAAACTTCATTGCCTACCTTATATGCCAAGGCTTTGAACATGTTGTCGTGCATATTCCTGTGCAGGTATTCCAGAGGATATGTATGCGGCAAAGAACCAAAAACTCGGTAAAATGCCAACGTAATGACAAATTATCCGGATAAAACGTCATTACGATGACAAAATACCGAGTTTCTCTCTACACTCAGCTTCCTTCTTCGTCTTCAATTTCGCACCTTTTCCAGAACTTTCCAAAAAATCTTGACAAAAAGGGGATTTCGGGTAGATAATTAATTCATTGAATGAAAAAAAGGAGTTGTACATGAAGAAAGTTGCATTGTTCGCCCTTGTGCTTGTACTCAGCATGTCCTTTGTCACTGCAGCAGGAACCAAAGAAGCTGCAAAAGACGGCAAGGTAGTGCTTACCGCCTACATGCAGATCGATCCCGCAAACGACCAGTACGCCGGACACAACGCCGTCATGGCTGCATTCGCCGAGAAGTACCCCAACATCCAGCTCGACATCGAGTATGCAAGTGGGGAAGCCTTCCACCAGAAGTTCCAGTCCATGGCAGCATCCAAGAAGATCCCCGATCTCTTCACCTGTTACGGTGGCGCAAGAACCGCCTATGTGACCGAGACCGGACTGACCTTGGACCTCACTCCCTATCTTGATGATGCCTTCAAAGGCCAGTTCGCCTCTGCAACCTGGCTTCCCCAGGGCTCGGCCGGCGCTCTCTACATGGTTCCCCCCTCCTTCGCCGTCTGCCACAGCATCTACGCCAACACCGCCATCCTGGACAAGCTTGGCCTGAGCTACCCCGAGACCTTCGAGCAGCTCGTTGCCCAGATCCCGACCATCCGTGCAGCAGGCTACTATCCCATGAGCATGGGCAACAAGGACCCCTGGGTAGTCAACTCTTGGCTGCTGGGCACCTTCATCGAGCGCTTTGGAGGACGTGAATGGATCCTCAAGGCTGCCAAGGGTGAAGCTTCCTTCACCGATGCGCCCTTCGTCAAAGCCTTGGAAGTCATCCAGGCCATGAGCAAGGAAGGACTTTTCTCCCCCGGTGTGAACCAGATGTCCAACACCGAGGCTGACCAGGAGTTCTACCAGCAGAAGTCCGTTTACCTCATCGACGCAGCATGGAGAACCAGTGCCATGGACAGCCAGCTTCCAGAAGCACAGCGCAAAGCCATCGACATGCGTGTCTTCCCCGCACTTCCCGGCGAGAAGTACCACAACACCAGCAGTGCAGTTGCCTCCGAAGGCTTCGGCATCGCCAAGGCAGTGGAGAAGGACCAGGCCAAGCTTGACGCAGCCCTTGCCTTCGTGAAGTTCTATGCAGGGGAGGAAGGTGCTTCCATCCGTGCACAGTTTGGTGAAGTGCCCTCCTACAACCTCGACCTCAACAAGTTTGCCGTCGATGTCATGCAGGGCAAGTTCGTCGAGTTCAGCGCCACCTATCCCATGGGCTACGTCTTCGACTCCATTATGGACGGAGAGGGTGTGAATCTGCTCAACACCGACCTGCAGGCCATGATGATGGGCAACGGCAATCCCAAGGATATCGCAGCCAAGTACGAAGCCTGGGTCGCCAAGAACGATTCAAACCGCGACTAACTACTTTTGTTTCCTGTCTCGTGCCGGTAAGCAAATTCGGCCTACCGGCACGATCATTCTGACCTAGGAGGAGTCCAGCATGCCAAGACTGAACAAACGCTCGAGCTACTACGTACTGCTGCTGCCCGCGTTGCTCATCTATCTGGCGATTATCATCTTCCCGATCTTCATGAGCCTGGGATTATCCTTTACGGAGTGGAGACGCTTCCGCATGACCGGCTTCATCGGACTTGGGAACTATATGGACATCCTCAGCGACCCCGTGTTTCATCGCTCCCTCTGGAACAACATCCAGATCATGCTCATCAGCGTCCTGGGGCAGATTCCCCTGGGCATCCTGCTCGCGTACCTCTTGCACCGCAAGTGGGTGAAGGGTACCAAGTTCTTCGAGTTCATGATCTTCCTTCCCATCACCATCAGCTCGGTGGTCATCGCCCTTTTGTGGAACCGCGTCTTCAGCCCGGTGGGCATCTACACCACCTTTGTCCGCATGATCACCTCCAATCCTGACTACGTCGTCAGGATTTTCGAAAGCGAGAAGTTTGCCATGCTGCCGGTGCTGGTGGTGCTGCTGTGGCAACACACCAGCCTGTACATGGTCATCTTTCTGGCCAACCTGCAGAGAATCCCCAGCTCGGTCTTCGAGGCAGCGGTCATCGATGGGGCGAAGGAGACGACAATCATCACCAAGATTGTGCTTCCGGCCCTCAGCCCGGTCATCTTCACCTGTTCGGTGCTGGCCATCAGCGGAAGCCTGAAGAGCTTCGACCTGGTCTATGCCATGACCGCAGGAGGGCCGGTCAACTACACCTACGTCATGGCCCTCTATCTCTACCAGCACACCTTCACCTTCCACAACTACGGAAAGGGCAGTGCGGTATCGATCATCATCGTCATCCTGAGCGTCGGCCTGATCTCCCTGGTACGGGGAATCTACGCCAAAGCCCAGAAGAAGTTTGAGTAGGAGGAAGCGATGTCAGGAAGAACCCAAACCATATCCCGCAGCTGGACCATCGTCTCCTATATCTTGCTCATCCTGTTCACCCTGGTCACCATCCTTCCGGTGGTCTGGATGCTCTACTCCTCGTTCAAGCCGATGGGTGAGATCATGCTGCACCCGCTGCGCCTTCCCACTGCTCCCACCTGGGAGAACTATCAGAAGGCATTCAAGTACGGGAACCTGGTTGTCTCGTTTCTCAACAGCATTTTCTACTCAGGCCTGAGTACCGTCAGCACCGTCCTGCTTGCCTTGGCTGCGGGGTTCGCCCTGACCAAGTTCGGCTTTAAAAGCAGCAGTGTCTACTTCAGTCTCTTCACCCTCGGCCTCCTGATCACGGTGAACTCGGTCATAACCCCCTTGTTCATCATGGAAACCAGTGTGGGCCTCTACAACACCCGCCTGGGAGTCATCCTGCCGTACATCGCCTTCGGCCTGCCGATGGCGGTCCTGCTCTCCACCAGCTACATCCGGGGTGTCCCCGATGCCCTCATTGAGGCTGCCGTCATTGACGGAGCTTCCTACATTCAGATCTTCTGGAAGATCATTCTCATCGTTTCCACCCCGGTTCTTGCCACCATGGCCATCCTGAACTTTCTGGGGAACTGGAACGAGTTTCTGATGGTCTTTACCCTGACCAGCGGGGAGAACATGCGAAGCCTTCCGGTTTCGATCAACTCCTTTGCCGGTCGCCTCAACGAGGACTACGGATTGCAGTTCGCCGCCCTGGTGGTGGGAACGATTCCGATGTTCATACTTTACTTGGTTGCCCATGAGTCGGTGATCAAGGGATTCGGAGAAGGGGCTTTGAAGGAGTAATGCAAGAAATTTTTTCTCACCTTGAGCCTTGATATAATGCTACCATGTCAGAAGGAGTATACGCTGTGCTTGTAAACGATGTGACCATCGAAATATGCCTCGATTCCGTCCAATCCATCATCGCTGCCGAAGAAGGTGGAGCGAGTAGGGTTGAGTTTTGTTCCGACCTCTTCGAAGGGGGGCTCACTCCCACCCTGGGTTCATTCCTGGTGGCAAAAGAGAAGACTTCCATCCCCATCAATGTCATGATCAGGCCGCGAGGAGGCGACTTCTGCTACTCCGAGCTCGAGTTTGAGACCATGCTCTCCGATGCCCGCCTCTTTCGCGAGGCAGGGGCCAATGCCCTGGTTTTCGGCATCCTCACCCCAGAAGGAGAGATCGACAAGGAACGAAGCCGTGCCTTCCTTGAGGTTGCCCGTCCCTTGCCGGTTACCTTCCATCGCGCCTTCGATATGACACGCGATCCGTACAAGGCAATAGAGGATCTCATCGAGCTCGGGGTCGACCGCATCCTGACCAGCGGTCTGGAAGCGTCCGTCCCCGAAGGACTGGACCTGCTTGCCGACCTCATCAAACGCTATGGAGACAAGATTGTGATCATGCCGGGAGCCGGTATCAACGAGCGCAATATCGAGCGCATCCACCAGACCCTCCAGGCCAAGGAGTATCACATGTACCTCCATCGTGAGTACCAGAGCCGGATGGAGTACCGACCCGACCATATCTACATGGGAGGCCTGTTGCGCCAGCCTGAGTTCATGATTCAGCACACCGACCCCAACCGGGTCTCGCATATGTTGGGCAAGGTGAGGTCCTGATGAGAAAGGTGGTGGGCAACAGCCAGTACCAGAAGCTGGCAAACGCACTCTTGGTCCTGCGCCTCCTGCGCAAGGGATCGACGACGCGTGTCGCCATCGCCCGTGAACTGGGCTTGCAGCCCTCTACGGTCACCTACAACATCAACCGTCTCCTAGAGGCAGGCTTGGTACGCGAGAGCCTCCAGGAGCCTGAGACAGGCAAGACCACCACCCTCGGCCGCAGGGCTGTCATGCTTGAGCTCAACTCTGACATCTTTCGTGTCATCGGGCTGGAGCTGCTTGCCGATTGCGGCTGGGCCTCGGTTCTCGACGCCAAGGGGTCCGTCCTCTACTCCCAGAAGGTGGAGTATCCCACACTTGAGGGATTTGAACCCCGTGAACGCTTTGAGCACTTGGTCAAGGATGTGGTGGACAGGGTCTTTTCCTTCTGTGACGGCTTTCCCATCCTGGGGGTGGGCATCGCCCTCCCCGGTATCGTGGAGAGCAACGCACAGGCTGTCAGGGATTGCTGGACCCATGCCCTGAAGGGCCAGGACTTCTCTTCTTTCTTCCAAAAGACGTTTTCCTTCCCCATCATCATGGAGAACGATGCCAACTGCTGTGTCCAGCGTTACCTCTTTGAGGGAGCGGAGGAGCGGCGGGACAACTTCTTGTACCTGCTTGCACGCCGCTATCCCCGCACCCATGTGCCGGAGGGCGTCTCTCCCTTCGGCATCGGGCTTGGTCTGGTCTTCGGAGGTACGCTCTATCGCGGCTCGGAAAGCCGGGCAGGGGAGTTTGTCAGTGCGATGATGAACCCTTCGGTGCAAGGGAGGCAGCTTGCCACCGCCATGGATGACTTGGAAACGGATGGGGCGATGCGTCATGCCTTGCTTTCCGAGTTGGCTGCCAACATCCGCAGCATCGCCTCGGTGCTCGATCCCCAGACCATCTACCTTGGGGGTTTTCTCACCGACTACTTTGCCGAGGTGCAGACGCTTCTGTCCGACGATGTGCGTGACAAGGTGGTCTATGCCAATGCGCATAATGATGCTTCCGAGGGGGCGGCGGTCAACGTGCTCTCCCTCTTTTACCGCATTCCCCAGGTGGGTGACACCTCTTCGGGTGCCTGGCGGTGGAGCTCGCTTTTGCAGAGCGCAATCGAATAAGGAGATCCAACCAGATGAAACGCGTCGTAGTCGGTGGTATGCACCACGAGTCCAATACGTTCAATCCCATTCTTGCCGGTTGGCAGGATATCCGCATCAGACGGGGAGCCGAGATGCTCAGCCCCATCCAGGACGACAGTATCGGCGGGGTGGTATCCACCCTGCTTGAGGCTGGCTATGAGGTCATCCCGACCCTCATCGCCCGTGCAGTTCCCAACGGGGAGTGGGAGCGTGAGGTCTATGAGACGCTGAAAGAGGAGCTGCTCACCACCCTTCAGAGTGCAGGGGAGATTGATGCGATCTGTCTCTCCCTCCACGGCTCGATGCGTGTGCATGGGTTGGGCGAAGCTGAGGGCGATCTGCTCTCTGCCATCAGGAAAATCCAGCCGAGTGTTCCCCTGATCACCTCCCTGGATATGCATGCAACCATCACCGATGCCATGCTTGCTTCTGCTGATGGATTTGTAGGATACAAGTGCGCTCCCCATACCGATACCTTTGCCACCGGAAAGCATGCAGCAAGCATGATCATCCAGACCCTGGAAAGGGGTGCGAAACCCGTGATGGAGATGGTACGCATCCCCATGATCGTGGCGGGGGAGCAGAGCGAGACCAGCGTCGAGCCGATGCTCGGCCTCATGAGCGATCTGAGGGAGTTGGAAAAGGGTGAGCACATCATGGCCGCTTCCTACCTTTTGGGCTTCCCTTGGGCCGATACCGCTCCGAACAGCATCGTTGCCCTTGTGGTGGCGGATGGGAGAAGAGACCTTGCCAAGGGCCTTGCCTTGGACCTTGCCAAGCGCTTTTGGAACAAGCGGCAGAAGTTCTGTTTCTACAATGAGACCCATGAGCCGAAGGAGGCGCTGAGGGTGTGCCTCGAGCGTACCGAGGACAGCGCTCCGGTGGTGATCAGCGACAGTGGTGACAACCCCACCGCAGGTTCCAGCGGCGATGTCACCAACTTTCTCAAGCTCATGCTCGCAGACCCCAATGCTTCCTCGCTTACTCCTCCTGCGCTCTACCAGTGTTTCTACGACCCTGCCTTGGTTGAGCGTGCATTTGCAGAAGGGATTGATGCTTCATTCACCGGCTCGCTTGGTGCAGCCTTCGATACGCAGAAGAGCACACCGGTGGTGGGGACCATGACCGTCAAGGCGCTGAAGCGTGACTGGGATGGGAACAAGGTTGACCTTGCCCTCATCCATACCGGTGGCATTGATGTGGTGGTCACCAGCAAGCATGTGGGAGCGTATGACCCTGAGATGATGAGAGCCCTGTCGGTGATTCCCGAAGAACGGCTCCTGATCGTGGTGAAGTTGGGCTATCTTGAGCCGGAGATCCGGGCGATCAGCCGCTACTCGGTGATGGCCCTGACCGACGGCTCCACCAACGAGGTGCTCGCTTCCTTGCCCTACAAATATCTTCCCCGTCCGGTCTATCCGCTTGATACGGATGTACGTGCCGAGTGGGAGTGATTGCCTGATTTCAGAAGAGCATCAACGAACAAGATATCGGCTTGGGGTGCTGGTTGCAGGCACCCAGCCGATACTCATCTTTATTTGCGGAGCTTGATGAATAATGCTCCGGCTCATTACATGAAACAATTCCTTGGTGAATGGTCCCTGTTGTGTAGTCAATCAAGAAGCAGGAATCGATGATCATTGAATGGTGACCATTAGGAAAATTCCTCCCACTCGACAACGCGTTCCATCATGTGCTGTGTTGAGATATGCAGGATTTCTGCTGCCCGTGACAATGATATCTTCTCTTCCTCTACAGCCTGACGCACAAGACGGCTCAACCTATCAGCTTGGAAGTCGAAAGACTTCAAACCAAAGGGTTCGGTTCGCTCCTCAACCAGCTCTTCTTTGAAAGAGAGGTTCCTATTGTATAGTGCTTCATAGCGCTGTTGGAAATGAATCCAAATTGAATCATCAGCAACCCCTTTCTGGTCGAGCCGGTATAGGACAGTCTTGTAGCTGACATGGTAGATACGCTTGACTTTCATGACCCTATCGACAAATGACAGGCCTGCAGTTTCATCCCACTCTCTTATGAATCCTTGTTCAGGGAGGAGGAAGTAGCTGGCAAATTCATCAGCCTCTTTTTCGCAGGAGGGTTCTTCTGTATGAGTGTCGCGATTATAATCACCTTGATGCATCAACAAATGACCCAGCTCGTGTGCAGTGCTGAAAATTTGTCTTTCTATGCTTATCCGTGGCCAAGTGTTGATTACAATTGCTGGACCCGAATCGCTCGGACCTACGGATAGCCCATTGAATGCATCCGATGCATAAGAAAGCCCAAGAATCTTGATCCCACACGTTTCCAGAAGACCACAGATATCGTGAATAGGCTCGTTATTATGCAAACCAAGGGATTTTCTTGCTTCTTGTGCATACTGGATCGGCGTAAGCGAGTTCTTGGTCAAGCCGAGTTCACTGAGTGGCCATGCTTTCTTATCTGCCAATAGAGTCTCTAAAAATGCATAATTCTTGAGCCAAGTGAAGACTTCAGCCAAAATCTGTTCTCTGCGATTCAATTTGTTTTCCGCACGAAACCGCACAGATGAGAGTTCTCCAATAGGCTTTACAAGCTCTTGCAATGTGCAGTCCAACACACGAGTGAGTGCAAGCAGCGTATTGGTTCGTGGAACGCCAATACTCCTTTCCAAATTCTTGATGGTTGGAAGAGAGACTCCTGAGCGCTCTGATAGTTCTTGCTGGGTGAGTTTTTTCTGGCTTCTGTATCGTTTGATGTTAGCCGATAGAATTTCAGTGTTCATTGCGTCACCTCTGAATAAATTATACTTATATAAAATTATTTTATCAATAGTATAATATCGGAGATAGTTGAATGTATTAATCTGAATTGGACTGTTGGGTATGTATGATAGTTGCATCGCAATGCATGAGTCTCAGGGTTTCATCCTTGCCTTAATGAAGAACCGCTGCAGGATCATCCTGCAGCGGTTGCATGTGAGTGATTGTGTACTTCCTTTACATCATGATGGCCGGGAGCGTCATCGTGATGGCCGGGATGTTGGTGATGAGAAAGAGGGTGCTTAGTAGCCGTTTCTCTGTGTTGCCGAACTCATGATTCTCACAAAGCAGAGCTGGGCATGGGCACGGGCTTTTTCCTCGGCCTTTTTTGCATCCTTGGCGATGATGGCATCCAGGATTTCCATTCTCTCCGGTGCTGATTCATCAGGGAAGAGTGGGATGCTATGGGTTACTTTGCTGAAATTCTCCACCAAGGTGGTGATAGAGCTCGAGTATTTTGCCAACATGGGGTTCTCACAGTACTCTCGCAAAGCTCTGATGAACTTTGCCCCGATCAAAGAGAGTCTCGATCCGCTTGCATTTGTGGTAAAGCGGGATGTTGATGGAGGTACGAGTGCTCGCGCCATGCAAACAATGCTGGATATGGCTCATCAGCATTTGGAAGAGTCTGTTGCGTGGTTTGGTGGCATCATGGCACAGCAACAAGCAGCAAAGGAGAAGCGAAAGGCTCTCATTGACCAGTTGCTGGACACCTAATTGTAGATTCCAACCTAACTGCGGTATGAGACGAGGCCTGGTTTCCAGGCCTCGTTCTATGGAGCAGTCTATTGTTTCGCACGTATTGGGTTTTTACATTCCAAGACAGGTGTGAAGTCCTTGCGAGAGAAGCGTATAGTACGGTGCGCCTTGGGATTTTAATTGTCGACAAATAGAAAGAAGTACTATCAAAATATTACTTAAATCTTTCCCATGGTACAGATAATATTAATATATGCACAAAATAAATCACTATAAATAATGAAATAAAAAGTTTGACAACTGAAAATATATTGTTTACAATTCCGAATGAATGGTGAACAATTAGTTCAGAACTACACAAAAGGAGTGTCACATGAAGAAGAAAGGATTCAAAGGAGCAGTAGTAATTATGCTCGTGCTCGTCTTCACTTCTGGTATCATCTTTGCCGCAGGAAGTGCTGAAGCTGCAGCAAAGCCCACGCGCAAGCTTTCCATTGCTCATGTCTTTGCAACAAACCACCCTGTACATGTTGCCCTGCTTGAGGCAAATGCCATGCTGAAAGAGAAGAGCAATGGGCGTCTCGAGCTGAACATCTATCCCAATGGGACCTATGCAAACTACAACGATGCAGTGCAAGCGGTAATCATGGGGCAGTTGGACATGGCTCCGCTGGACAGCGCTTCGGAGTACCTTCCTAAGTCTGGGGTGCTTCTGGGACCCTATGTATTCAGAAGCTATGGCCACTGGACCAACTTCAAGAACAGCGATCTGTACGAGAACCTGAAAGATGATATCAGTAAGGCCGTCGGGGTGAAGCAGCTTGACCTGTACAATTTCGGATTCAGGAACATGACGGGAAACAGGCCGCTTACCAAGCTTGAGGATTTCCAGAAACTGAAGCTTCGCGTCGTCAACTTCCCGCCTTATAGCGAGATCGCCACCGTCTTCAACGCAATCGGGACATCCTTGCCTATCGGAGATGTGTATATGGGATTGCAGGCAGGTGTTGTGGATGCACAGGAAAATCCGTTGACACAGATTGTAACGATGAAGTTCTACGAAGTGCAGAAGTACCTGATGCTTACCCAGCACATGCTTGCTGTGGCCGGTACCATCATGAGTGAACAGACCTGGAATTCGCTCTCTTCCGAAGATCAGAAGATTGTCGAGGAAGTGTTCCGGTTCGAAGCCGATCGCATCGACCAGATCGTACGCGACAATGAGAACGCTCTCATTGATGAAGTGAAGAAAGCCGGTATGACGGTTGTTGACAAGATTGATACCAAGCCCTTCAGGGATCGTGTTGGCTTGGTTCTCGAACGCAATCCTTCGTGGGTTGAACTGTACAATCAGATCCAGAGAATTTCAGACTGACAAATCTGTCGCAGGCAGCTTGACCTGATAATTGGCGGCTGCCTGCCCATTCTTTTAAAAAAAGGAACTTGAACCATGAAGTATTCAGCCTTGCAGAAAGGGTGTGTTCGTGTACGGAGTGTCCTGCAGAAAGGGGAGATGCTGATAGGCTCCACCTGCTTGGCTGTGATGCTTGTCATGATGCTCCTGAACATCTTTTTCCGTTACATACTCTCCAAACCCATTTATTACTCGGATGAACTGAACAATTATCTCTTTATCTGGATGAGTTTCCTCTCTGCCGCATATGTAATGGGAAATGATGGGCATGTCCGGGTTACGGCCTTTGTATCCCTGTTGTCAAAAAGGAGTCAACTCTGGGTCAAGGTAGTGATGGACCTTATCATGGTCGTCGTCTTTTTCCAGTACATCGCTCCATCACTGCGAATGCTTGGTCGTCTGAAACTCTCAAACATGATGCGTATCCCCTTGAAGTACGTCTATGTCATCATGCCAATCGTCTTTCTGCTCATGTGCATTCACATCTTGGTGAATGTCATTGAGGAATTCACACGCTTGGCCCTGCTCAAACAAGAAGCTGCCCAAGCAAACGGGGGTGCATAATGTTGCTGGCTGTATTCCTCCTCTCATTCTCTCTGCTTTTTATGTTTGGCATGCCCATCAGTGTTGCAATGATCTCCTCCTCACTGTTGTACATCAGCATGAGGGGAATGGACCTTGGGTTCATGGCAATGCAGATGTTTTCCGGCTTGGACAACTTTGTCCTGATTGCCATCCCGATGTTCATTCTGACAGCCGAAGTAATGAACAAGACCTCGGTTGCTGACAAGATTTTCCGCTTCTGCAATTCCCTGGTGGGCTACATCCCAGGAGGGCTGGGGCATGTGAACGTCGTTACCAGTATCATCTTTGCCGGTATGTCAGGCTCGGCCGTCGCTGATGTGGGTGGAATTGGCCGCTTGAGTTACCAAGCAATGGTTGACGAAGGCTTCGACAAGGAATTCAGCGCATCGGTAACCATAGCTTCATCAACTATTGGACCGATCATTCCGCCGAGCATCCCGATGGTGGTGTATGCCATGGTCACCAATGTGTCGGTAGGCAAGCTCTTCTTCGGTGGTGTCTTGCCCGGCCTGATCATAGGTCTTGTACTCATGGTGTACGTGTATGTCATCAGCCTCAAGCGACACTATCCCAAGAATTCCATGACCAGTGTCAGGGTGTTCCTCAGGGATCTGTTCTTCGCCTTCCTCAAGGGCTTCTTCCCCTTGCTTACCCCGCTGATTCTTCTTGGTGGCATCTATCTTGGTGTGGTTACCACAACGGAAGCCTCGGTACTTGCCGTTCTTTACTCGTTCATCCTCGGGTTCTTTCTCTATAGAACCATGAAATTGAAAGATTTCGTCGAATGCTTGAAGCAGGTGTTTGCAACCTGTGGTTCAATCCTGCTACTTCTGCCTGCTGCAAAAGTCTTCAGTTTCGTCATGACGGCTGAGAACCTCCAAGACATCATCTATCAGGGAATGATGGCCTTTTCCGGGAACAACCGTTGGCTGATCATGCTCAGCGTCAACATCCTGTTCCTGATTTTGGGCATGCTCTCCGATCCCACGGTGAACATCATGCTCTTCGTCCCGATGGTGATGCCCCTCATTGCAGCATCTGGTTTCGATCCCATCCATTTCGGGGTGATTATTGTCATCAATGCCATGATAGGCAATACGACACCACCCGTTGGCCAGGTGCTGCTTGCTGTCTGCGGAATTGAGAAGCTGAGTTTTGAGAAAATACTACGGGAACTCTGGCCCATGATCATCCTGTTGCTGGTCGCCTTGGCCATCATCATTATGGTTCCGCAGACTGTTCTTGCCATTCCAAATGCACTGTTTCGTTGATTAAGTTTTAGGAGATATATAGATGAGTCAAAACATGAAAGGATTGTCCCTGGCATCCGATAGGCCGGTAGTAGGCTTTGATATCTGTTTGGGAAGTGAACGGGTTGCTGAGATGGTAAGTGGTACAGCATTCGATTTCATCATGGTCGATTTGCTTCATAGTCATTTTGATAAGACTGCGGCAACCGGAGCCATCCGCACACTTGCTTCCAGTGATGGGCCGGTTCCGTTTGCACGTGTTTCCGACAACACCCCCGGTACGATCAACAGTTATCTTGATGCCGGGGCGATGGGAATTGTCGTACCAATGGTCCAGTCGGCCGAGGAGGCGAGGCAGGCAGTGCTTTCCACCTATTACCCCCCAATCGGGACACGTTCAAAAGGGAGTCTTGGATCCTTCTTCTACGGGAGTGAGTACTTCTCAAAATTCAATGCACTTGTTTCGCTCATCGTCATGATTGAGACTCCAGAAGCTGCGATGAACGCAACGAGCATTCTCTCAGTTCCTGGAATTACCGGTTGTTTGATCGGTTCGGGTGACTTATCCTATATCCTGAAGGAATCGAACAGGAGCCATGAGTTGCATGATCTTATCCATAGGGTTCTTTCAGCAGGCAAGGAAGCGAATGTGCCCATTGGTCTGGCAGTCAGTTCCCCGGATGAGCTGAAGAGTTGGTGGAATGAGGGTATCGACTTCTTCCTTGTCTCCCATGACATGGGAGTCTTGTCCACGGCATTGAAGAATCATGAGAAGAAGTTTACAGGGATTGAGGTAGCAAAGCGCGTATGAGCAAACCAGCATTGGGCATTGATCTTGGCACCAGCTCGATCAAGATCTGTCTTCTTGATGAGCAAGGCCTGACCATCGGGGTTGCCACCCAGCGGTATCCGACCCACTCCCCACACGAACGGTGGATGGAGCAGGATCCCCAGGATTGGTTGACTGCGTTCACCAAGGCAATGGCCGAACTTGCTGGTTTGCATGCAAAATCATTGGCATCACTGGGGAGCATCTGTCTCACCAGTGCTGCTCATATCGGAGTTCTGCTGGATGCAGAGGACAGACCTCTTCGGAGAGCCTTGCTTTGGAGTGATCAGCGCTCTACTGACCAGGTGAAGGAGTTGCTGCAAGCCGAGGAAGAAATCTATGCAATCTCGGCAAACAGGCCTTCCCCCTCATGGACACTTCCTCACTTCCTTTGGGTTAAGGAGCGAGAGCCTGAGCTCTATGCACAGGTTAGGCGAGTGTGCTTTTCCAAGGACTATCTGCTTCACTGGCTGACCGGATTGTGGGTAACCGACCCGGCGACTGCAGTGTCATCCATGCTGTATGACTGCAAAGGGCATGCCTGGTCATCCCGATTGCTTTCCTATCTTGATATGACCCCCAATCAACTTCCCCGAATCATGGATTCTTGTGCTGTGGTTGGAACACTCCTGCCTGAGATGGCAACACTCCTAGGACTGCCAAACGGGGTTGCCGTGGTGAACGGATCACTGGATAGTGCTACGGAAACCTATGGATCTGGGGCCCGGAAAGCTGGAGATGTAGTGATTCGTATTGGAACTGCGGGAGGCATACATAAGCTCTCTGAAAAGCCGATGCAGATTCGTTCCCTTCTGACCTACCCCTTTCCTCTTGATGCTCTCTGGTACTCACAGGCGGGGACCAATGCGGCAGGGTCGGCCATAGGGTGGGCGACTGAGCAACAAGGTTTTTCCCTGGATGAAACTGGCTTTGCGCAGTTTGATGAGCTTGCAGCTAGGGCTCCTGCGGGTTGTGAAGGCCTTCTCTTCCATCCTTATCTCAATGGGGAGCGGACTCCCTACTGGAATGCCTCGTTGCGTGGTACCTACTCAGGGCTCTCGTTTCTACACAAGCGTTCGCATATGGCTCGATCTGTGCTGGAGGGCGTTTGCTTCTCGCTCAAGGATGCCTTGCTTGCATTGATGAAGGAAGATGAGATTCCCCCACACATCATGGTGGTGGGAGGAGGGGCCAAAGACCGTTTGCTCATGGAGATATTGAGTTCAGTACTGAACACTACGCTTCTTTTGGCTCCCGGCATTGATTCTGCGTACGGTTGTGCAAGAATTGGGCAGTTGTCATTGAATGACCCCACATCATTGGCTATGCTGGATACCGTACAGTCATCCTCCGTGGTTCCATGCAAGGAGTGGGTGGAAGTCTATGCACATGCCTTTGTGCAGTATGCCAAGCGTAGTGATACACTGGTACGCATGTATTCATAAGTAGGGTGGAGATGATGGATAACAAGCAGAAGAAAATGCAATTGGAAGAACAGATACGAACCTATATCCTGAAGAGTACCAATGGCCCGGGCAGTCGCGTGGAAACCGAAGAACAATTGGCTGAGCGCTTCCAGGTGAGCAGATACCAGGTGAGGAATGTGCTGAATGTATTGGTGCAACAGGGTGTCATCACCAAAACTCCGCGACGTGGGACGTTCATCAACCACTTTGATAGTGATGTCATTTCCGATGCGATCAAATTCAATTATCAGGTTTCCAATTTCAATCTGTATGAATCCATCGAAGCCCGTATTGTCATCGAGCTTGCCAGCATCCCCTTGGTGGTGAAACGGATCACACCGAACCAAATCTACGAGCTGGAGATGATTGTAGAGAAAATGCGCAACAACAGCTCTCTTCCCCAGGTTGCCGATGAGGCTGACCTTGAGTTCCATGCCGCAATGCTCCGCTGTAGCGGAAACCAACTGTTGAATTCATTCAGTCAGATAATCGCCCAACTCTTCCACCAGGTCGACTACCGCAGGAAGTACTGGAACACCGAGACCATCATTCGTCTCGCTGATGAGCACCGCCAAATTCTTGAAGCCATCCAGGATGGTGATGTAGACCTGAGTGTCTCACGTCTTAAGAAGCATCTGAACTATACCAATAGGATTGAGATGGATGGTCTGAGAAACCAGCAGAAGGAAGAGCCGGAGCAGGGCTGATTGCTCTTGTGTTTGTTACTGAACAAGCCAATCCAACAGATTCTTTTGCTGAATTCCCTCATGATTGCTTCCTGCTCCAATCTCATCCAAACTCAGCAGTAGCTTTGGGTAGTTGTCCCCTATTGCTTGAAGAGGTGCCAACTCTCGTTTCAGGGTAGTTTGATCAAGCAATGAGGCTGATACCTGCAGGTAGGTGATTCCCTCTGCATTCTGGGCAACAAAATTGACTTCCTTGTCAGCAAGCTTTCCGATGGAGACCTTGTATCCGCGTCTTCTGAGTTCAAGGTAGACGATGTTTTCAAGCTGGTGGCCGATATCTGACTCACGATTGCATAGAAGATGATTACGCAGTCCCAGATCGACAATATAGTATTTTCCCAAGGTTTTCAGAAAATTCCGTCCCTTGATATCATAGCGATCGACCTTGTAGAAACAATAACTCTCCTGCAAAGCCTCGAGATATGCATCTACCGTATTGATGGATACTTTCCTGCCGCTGGAAGTGAGGGTGTCACAGATTTTTTTTGCAGAAATGGGACTTCCTATGCTACTTCCTAAAAACCTGACGATTCTCTCGAGCAGTGCTACATCTGTGATGGCTTTGCGTTGTGCAACATCCTTGATCAGGATGGAGGCATAGATTCCCTCGACGTACGTCCTGACGACCGAGTCATCCTGGCCTAGCATCGGTACAGAAGGGAAGGAACCATGGTTCAGGTATCGGGTGAAAGCTGTCATACGGGATACTTGTTCTGTGCTGGTGAAATCAAGATACTCGGCGAAGGAGAGCGGTAGCATCTGAATCTCAACATATCTTCCTGAAAGCAGGGTTGCCAGTTCGCTTGAAAGCAGATATGCATTTGATCCTGTGATGTACAAGTCGACCTGTTCATTGATGAAGAGACTGTCCACGGCCTTTTCAAAGCCTTTGCATTGCTGGACCTCATCGATGAAGACATAGGTAAAGCAATCGTCTTGCAGCAGACCTTTGACATGCTGATGCAGTGCTCGGTAGTCCAGAAGATGTTCATTGGCAAGATCCTCAAGATTGATCGAGATGATCTGCCTCTCTTGTACACCCTGCTTTTTCAGATACTCTCTGTAGAGCTGCAACATCGTCGATTTCCCACATCTCCTGACTCCGGTAAGTACCTTGATCAAGTGTTTTTCACGCCATACTATCAATTGTGAGAGGTATTCCTTACGTTGCAATAACTTTGTTTCTTGTGGTCCCATACATCCAGTATACCATGGAAAGCGTGGTATACAACTGAATTGTTTCACTAGAGAGAAAAAACTATCTTAAAATTGAAACTATTTTCTCCCCAGAGAAAAAACTTTTGACTTCATACTCCGTTTCGCATGCGAAGCAGCGAAAGCGAACGCATCAGGGTGTAGTAGCGCTCGTCCCTTCCCTGTGCCAGATCCTTGAGGATAGTGGGATCCTCACACCAGTCGCTGTGTACCCTTCCTCTGTCAAGCAAGGCATCCAAGCCGGGGATGATTGCCCCTTTCTTGTGCAGGGCATGCACAAGATCATCGGCAAGCTCGTCGTAGACGGGGTGGATGAAGTGGTTGGTATACGAAAGATACCACTCCTCCACCAGCTCAAGACCCTCATCCAGCAGATTGGCGTCCTCAACGGTGTTGCCCAAGCAGAGATAGAACAGGCTGGCCTTGAGCTTGCCCTCCTGGCGCCTGAGGATCCTTCCCAGGCGTTGGATGCGCTGGCGTTGCTCGCTGGTGGAGGAGAGGATGATCCCCACATCGGCACTGGGGATGTCCAGCCCCTCATCAAGGGCCTTGCAGGAGACAAGGATTCGGGCTTCCCCACTGCGATAGCGCTTCAGGGCCACGGTACGTTCAATCTCCCCAAGCTCACTGTGGTAGTGAGCCACCTCCTTGGGATAGCGACGCTTGAGCAGCTCGTAGAGCTCCTCGCTCTGGCTGATCCTCTCACCAAAGATGATGATCTTGCTCCGCGAATCGAGAAGCTTGATCAGATCAAAGGTGCAGGTGATACGTTGGGGAGCAAGGTTTACCAGGGCACGACGCTGGTGAAAGAGGGCTATGAGCAGTCTTGCTGTTTCGGCAATCGATTCATGCTTGCTGGTGCAGAGATTCTGGATTTCCAGGAAGAACTCTGCACCTTTGAGCTTTTTCAGATAGGGCACCAGATTGGTCAGGCGGTGGAGGGTGGTGGTGACCTTTGCGCAGAGCTCGCCATACAGTTCAACCTGCTCTTCGGTCATTGCAAGCTCCACGTTGTGGATGACCACCTGGTTGATCACCCCATCCCGAATCGCTTCGGTAAACCCGTAGGTGTAGAAGAGCGGGCCGAGGGCAGGTACCAGATGGGTGGCAAACCCGTGGACTTGGGGAGTGGCGGAGAGGCCGAAGGAGTGAAAGCGTTTCGTGGCCTTTGCATCGAGGGAATCGAGGAAGGAGAAGATCTTGCGGTTCTCCGCACTTGCATAGTGGTGACACTCATCGGCAATGACCAATACCGTCTTGCCTTTCGTAAGCAAGGAGTGCAAGGTGGAGGAGAGAGTATACCGGGCGGAGTTCACCACATAGATCATGACCCGCTTGTTGTGCACCTGGTGATGGTTTCCCTGCACCCAGCCGATATCTTCCCGCCTGATCCCCAGGTCCTGCTGATGGGAGAGGATGCTGGCTTTCCACTGGGTGACCAGAAAGGTCTTGGGAACAATAATCACCAGTTCCACCGGCTTTCCCAGCTTCTCTTGCAAGGCTTTGGCAGCATAGAGGGCAAGGATGGTCTTTCCCGCCCCGGTGACAACCTGCACCACACCCCGGCTTCCGATGGAAAGCCATTCCTTGATGCATGTCTGCTGCCATGAGTAGAGGGAAAAACCCATCGGTAGGTACGCTCCTCCTGTCACCCTAGCACACCTCGTTGGTGCTGACAATCCAGCATTATTCTCATTGTCGGGATTGCACAGGCTTCTTTCATACCGTATGATTTTCCTGATATGCAGAAAAGGAGCAGTCATGGATTACGAAACGCTGTACAAAGATTATAGTGCCTTGGAGAAGAGCCTGAAGGACAAGCTCAAAACCCTGAACAAACTACAGAAGAGCATAGCCCGGGAGATGGAAAGTGGTGATGTGCTGCGTGCCCTCTCTGATACCGCTACCCTTGACCAGGTGAGCGCGGAGACCGAAGCTGTGGTCGATCAGGCACATACCCTGCTTGCAAGCTTTGATGCACACGAGTACCTCGAAAGCGGGCTCTTTGCCCAGCAGTTGCTCGAGCAGTGTGCCCTCAAGGGCGTGGATGTCATCGGAACCTTCCCTGTCTTTGAAATGTTCCCCTTCACCGTACGTATTGATGTGGAGAACCTTGAAGTATATCTGGACCGCAAAAAGGTCTCCTGCCTTCGCCCCGAAGCCTTGGTCGACCTGATCAAGACTGGTCAGGAGAAGCTCTACAAAGCATCGTTCAATGCAACCCAGTTTGCCAATGAGCTGGCAGTGGCCTACGACCTTGCCGGCATGAAGCAGGGCAAGGGAACCAGCAATGACATCTATCTGACCACCCTGTACAAGTTCCTTGTACCGATGAGCCGCTCGCGCAAGGAGTACGACCAGCAGAGCTTTGCCTTCGACATAGCCCGGCTTTTCGATACCGATGCAGTTGAGATCAAGGGAGGGCGCTCCTATCAGTTCGGGCCGAGCAGGAACAGCAACAAGTGCCTGCGAATCCTTGACCGGTCCGGACGCGAGCACTTCTTGGCTACCATCCGATTCTATTGATGAGGTGAGGCATGGAGACAGAGACGAGAATCAATGCAACGATAGCACAGCTTTCGCAAGGCAAGGTGCCCGAGAGCGAGCAGTTGCTCTCCGAGCTCTCGGTGGGGATCCAATTCCTGACCGATTTCTGGAAAGAGCGCTACCTTGATGAGTTCATCCTCGCCGGCGGAAGCAAGATCAAGTTCCTTACCGGCGGAAAGGGCAGTGGCAAGACCCACTGCCTGCACCTCTTCCAGTCGGTGGCCAAGGATGCTCGCTACATTACCGTCAGCCTTTCGGCACGGAACCTCTGGCTCCATGATTTCCGCGAGTTCTATCTGCAAATCTTCAGCCAGGTGGATATCATGCACCTGCTCTCCTGCTGCAGTGAGCGCATCGTTGAGGCGATGGGCTTCTCCAGCAAGGACATCGAGGAAGGGACCACCTTTCTCGACCATCTCGCCATCCAAGGCTTGGCCGATGGGCTGACCCGGCGGGAGATGCGAAACCAGCTCAAGCAGATGTTTCTGGACAACCGTCGGATGGACAACAATTTCAGCCTTGCCTGCAGTCTGCTCTGCGGTTCCTTGCTTGGCCATCCTGTGCTGGAAGAGGCGAACAAGGATCTGGTGCTTGCCTGGATGCATGGGGACAAGAAGATCCGCATGACCAGCCTCAGACCCCTTGGCATGGCCCCGAGCAAGATCACCAAGTACAGTGCACGCACCATGCTCCGCTCGCTTTCGGAATTGGTCCACCTTGCAGGCTTCTCCGGCTTGGTGGTGTTGGTTGACGATCTTGATGTCCTGGTCGATGGTTCGGGGATGAACCCCTTCCATTACACCAAGATGAAGCGCGAGGATACTTATGAGAGCATCCGTCAGCTCATCGATGACATCGATACCTTCGGTCACTTCATGGTTGTGTATGCCTTTGGTCGGGAGCTGTTGGACAATGAGAATGCAGGGCTGAAGTCGTATCAGGCGTTGTGGATGCGTATCCAGAACGAGGTGGTGTCACAGCGGATCAACAAGTTCTCCGACATCATCGATCTCGATGCAGTGGCCCAGCAGGTGTACACCCCAGAGATGCTGATCCAGATGAGCACCAAGCTTGCCCAGATCGTTCAGCATATCAATGTGGAGACCACCGTGCTTGATGAGCAGACAGCAAAGAGCCTGATCTTGCAGGCAAAGCTGGGAGGGGCCTCCCTCCCACGTTTGGTGAACCAAGCCACCTTAGGTTTGCTTGGTGGCGCACAGGATGAGGAGGGGCAGTATGAGTTGGGAGTATGAACAGCGGCATATGATCGAGGCGTTGCGCTCCGGGGTGCCCTCCAAAGCGATCGGCCACCATTTTTCCGAAGCCCGCAAGGAGCTCCTTTCTGACCTGATCTCCCGTCTCGATGCTGTTTCCCGTGAAGGGCAAAGTGACGGCATGATCATCAGCGGCAAGTACGGGGAGGGCAAGACCCACCTGCTGAACACCGTGTATACCCTTGCCCATGCCCGCAATATGGTGGTTTCGGTGGTGTCCCTGAGCAAGGAGACTCCGCTGGACAAGCTCTATCTTGTCTATCCCAAGTTGATCAGCAACACCTTCCTTCCCGGCCACCTGCAACCGGGGTTTACCCAGGAGCTGGATAAGCTTACGCCCCATGCCCCCCTTGCCACCGACCTGCTGTTGTATGCTGCCACGCAGTTGGAGACCGACCGGCTCTACTATCTGCTTCGTTCCTACCTCCATACCGATGACCAGGAGGAGCAGTTCCAGCTGCAGACTGACTTGGAAGGCGACTTCGTCTCCAATGTCCAGATCAGGAAGATGTACCGCAGGATTTTTGCAGAGAAGGCAACCTTCAACCAGAACTTCGTCAAGTCCCGCCATACCCAGGACTATCTTGCCTTTCTCAGCCATCTGTTTGTGCAGCTTGGTTACCAGGGTTGGGTCATTCTCTTTGATGAGTCCGAACTGGTTGGCAGGTTGAGCAAAAAGGCCCGTGCCAAGGCATACCAGAATCTTGCCCGCTTCCTCTTCCCTCCGAAGATGATGGAGTCGACATTCAGCCTGTTTGCGTTCAGTGCTTCCTATACTGAGGATGTCATCGAGGCGAAGCATGAGTACCAGAACCTTGAGGAGCTTTATCCCGAGGACCAGATGCCGATGAAGGCGGTGCTTGATGCAATAGTCAAGGCACCCCAGCTCAAGCCCCTCACCCATGAGGAGATCCGCAGCATCCTCTTGAAGATGGTACAGTTCCACGCTCAGGCGTATGACTGGGTTCCCTCTGTAGATACCGAGAAACTGTTGCAGCAGGTTGACCGAAGCGGCTATCTGCTGCGTTCGAAGATCCGTACGGCAATCGAGTACCTGGACCAGCTCTATCTCTACCAGTCAGAGGAGACCAGTACGGTCAGGGAACTTGAACAGGAGCAGTATGAGGAGGATGCGGTGGAGAGCACCCCGACCTTCGAGGAGTTGTTTGAAGGGGAGGAGTAACCAACTACTGCTCCTTCCTGTCCTTGACTTCCCAGAACCCATGTCGCTTGCCGCCCTTGCGTACAAGTACCTGTCTCTTTGCCATCGCTGCCATGGTTCGCTTGATTTTTGGCAGTGCAATACCAAGTTGGTCGGATAGTTCGCTTTGGGTGATGGTTGGGGTATCTGATATCATTGAGAGTATCGTACATTCCAAAGGTTCATCACCTATTGTTCTATGCAGATGAGACAGAGAAGGGATTCTTAAGTTCAGCCCAAAGTTCAGCCCAAAGTTCAGCCCAAAGTTCAGCCCAAAGTTCAGCCCAAAGTTCAGCCCAAAGTTCAGCCCAAAGTCCGGACTTTGGAACTTTGGAAATGAACATGTATGCGATGATGCTTGGAGAAACGTGCAGCCGGCCTTCCGAAGAGACCGGCATGCACAGGAAGTGAATGAGTAGAACAAGCAAGCAGGATTTCACCCCCTCTCAACCTTTGACACCCCCAAGCATCAACCCGGAGACAAAATGTCTTTGGACGAATGGATAGATGACCAGAACCGGGAGCATGCCCAGCACCATGACCGCCATCTTGAGGTTGTTGTACACATATTGTCCGCCCCCGAGCGACTCATCGGACTCGAACATCAACGAGCGCAACACCACCTGCAAGGTGTACTTGCGGCTGTCGTTGATGAACATGATCACCTCGAAGTAGCGGTTCCAGTAACTGACGAAATAGAAGAGCGTGACAGCGGCAATGATGGAAACCGAGAGTGGGAGCACAATCCTGAGCAGGATCATCATATCGTTGCATCCATCAAGGGTAGCACTCTCGATGAGGGAGACGGGGATGCTTGCCATATAGTTCTTGATGATGATCAGGTTGAACGTGGAAATGGCAACCGGGAAGATGATCGCCCCCATGCTGTTGATCAGGCCCAGGGAGCGCACCACGATGTAGAAGGGCATGATGCCGGCATCGAAGACCATGGTGAAGACGATTGCCTTCATGATGACGGACCTGCCCACCAGATGCTTCTGTGCCAGGGCAAAGCCCATGGGAACGGTGATGAGCATGGAGAACGCCGTTCCCAGGAAGGCGACGAAGAGTGAGTTCTTGAACGCACCCATATAGCCGCTGTTGAGCACCCTCCAGTAGTTTTGCAGGGTGAACGAGCGAGGCATGAGCAGGTAGTCGGTTCCCATCACATCGACATCCTTCGCCACCGAGGTGATGAGCACGTTCCAGATGGGGATGATGAAGATCAGGCAGATGAAACCGAGCAGGAGTGCATTGATGATATGAAACAGCTTGCGTGATCTGCTTTCGCGAATGGTAGTGGTCATGATTTCCTCCTAGAGAATCGGTTCATCGAGGAACCGGGCGCTGATCTTGTTGGTGGAGAGCACCAACGTCAGGCTGACGATCGAGGTGAACATACCCACGGCAATGGAGTATCCCAGATCGCCTGCAAGCACCCCTTCGCGGAACACATAGGTCTGCAGCACATCCGCCACATCGTAAACCGCCGCATTGTACATGACCAACACCTGCTCGAAGATCAGCAGCACATGGCTGAGATTGAGCAGCAGCATCGTCACGATGGTGCTGCGGATGCCAGGCAACGTCAC
Organism: Spirochaetales bacterium Spiro_05; assembly: GCA_001603115.1. Classification (GTDB taxonomy): domain Bacteria; phylum Spirochaetota; class Spirochaetia; order Sphaerochaetales; family Sphaerochaetaceae; genus Sphaerochaeta. The sequence continues at coordinate 60,586 of LVBG01000013.1, read as the reverse complement.
ATGCCACAGTTGGCCCCAGTGGCCCGCACCATCGATGGTGGCAGCCTCGTAGAGCTCAGGCTGGACGGTCGTAAGACTGGCTACGTAGATGACCGCCCCATAGCCCATCTGCCTCCAGATGTAGGAGCTGACCAACACCGGGCGGAAAAACTTTGCACTGGCCATGAAGTAGATACTCTCACCCCCAAGCTTGGTGATGATATTGTTCACCAGGCCCGAGGAAGGAGACAGCAGATTCACAAAAATGCTTCCCACCACAACCCAGCTGAAGAAGTAGGGGATGTAGATGAGGAACTGGATGAAACGCTTTGCCTTCAGGCTCTTCAGCTCATTGATCAGCAAGGCCACGATGAGAGGGGCCGGGAAGTAGAAGACGATGTTCGCCATGCTGATCACCAGCGTATTGCGAAACGCATTCCAGAAGATGGTCGAGCTGAGCAGGCGGGAGAAGTTCTCCAAGCCTACGAACGACACCTTGGAACGGAAGCCGTAGTCGGTGAACCCGAGCGAGAGCCCCAGCAGGGGAAGATACTTGAACAAAAGGTACCAGATAAGGCCGGGGACGAGCATCAGAAGCAGGAACTTCTGCGTCTTGATCCGTGTCCAAAGCGGTGGTTTCGTCCTGATTACCGTACGTTTGTCTGCCATCGCATGACTCCTAACGAATGAAAGTAGTGTGTGAGACCGGCGCAGCGCCGAGCCTTTGGCTCAGCTCATCGCCTTGGCTGCCCCCGAAGGAGAGGTGAAACCTCCCCTTGACGGCATATCGCTGACCCTCTTGGTTGACAGCGGTGAACTGTGCTTCCTTGAGGAGAAAGGTATGGGTGAGTTCCTGCCCGGCAGGAAGGAAAAGACTCGCAAATCCTGCCAATACCGGGTGGGGAGGAAGATCGGGGCATTCGCCCGCTAGGTAGAGCTGGATCACATGGCGGCTGTCGACCGAGCTGGTGTTGCGTACCCGCCCTTGGACAAGAACCGAGCCATCTTCTTGCGTCTTTGCCTCCTCCAGTGCATAGCTGAACGAAGCATAGGAGAGGCCGAAGCCGAAGGGGAAGAGCACCTGGTCCTGCTGTACATAGCGGTACGTCCTTCCCTTCATGGAGTAGTCGGTGAAGGGTGGCAAATCGGCGCTTGCCTTGTAGAACGTGATGGGAAGAACAGCCGAAGGGCTGTAGCGGCCGAAGAGCAGATCTGCAACCGCCCTTCCTCCCGCTTGTCCTGGATACCAACCCTGGATGAGTGCCTTCACATTGGGATAGGCTTCTATCTGGGGATCGAGGGCGCCACCGCTGAGCAGCAGCACGATGACAGGCTTGCCGGTTGAGGCAACCGCCTTGAGCAGCTTTTGCTGGCACAGGGGAAGCCGGAGATCCTTCTTGTCCCCGGCCCAGCCGCCGTTGCCATCGTCGTGCATCTCTCCCTCCACCGACTCATCAAGGCCAAGGCAGAGCAGCACCACATCGCTGGCCTTTGCCAGAAAGACGGCCTCAGCGAGGCGGTCGTCTTCCTTTGCAAGGCGCTCCACACGCTCCTTGGTCAGTGAGCTTCCCTCCCCGTAGAGAACTTGCACGTTATCTTGGAGATGGTCGCGCAAGCCTTTGAGGATGGTCGTATAGCGGCTGGAAGTCCCATGGTAGTTCCCCCAGAGGGCACGGGTGGAGTCGGCATTCGGCCCGATGATCGCAATCTTGGAGAGCTTGCGACTATCGAGCGGCAGCAGGTGGTCGTTCTTGAGCAGTACCAGAGAGCGGCGGGCGGCCTCATAGGCATATTCGGCATGCTGCTCACTATCCAGACTCTCCAGCCCAAGCGTGTCGTATTCGGTTTGCTTGTCCAGCAGTCCCAGCCTGAAGCGGGTGGCAAAGACCCTGCGGGCCGCTCTCTTCAGATCCTCGCGGGTGATGAGCTTCTTCTGGTAGGCTTTCTCCAATGCCTGGTACTCGCAGCCGCAGTTGAGGTCGCAGCCGGCTTTCAAGGCAAGCGCTGCCGACTCCTCCTCAGTTCTGGTCACCTTATGGTTGAGATGGAAGTCCCGGATGGCCCAGCAGTCGGAGATATACATCCCTGTAAAGCCCCACTTCTGTCTGAGCACCTTCTCGATGAGTGTGAAGCTGCCGCAGCAGGGCTCTCCGTTGAGAGCGCTGTACGCTCCCATCACCGCATCCACATCCGCCTCTGTAACCGCTGCCTTGAACGCAGGAAGATAGGTCTCCTCAAGGTCCTTTGCACTTACTTGGGCATTGAAGCTGTGCCTGATGGGTTCCGGGCCGCTGTGGGCGGCAAGGTGCTTGACGCAGGAGGCGGTCCTGAGGACCTTGCCCTCTCCCTGCAAGCCCTTGATGAAGGCAACCGCCAGAACCGAGGTAAGCAGCGGGTCCTCTCCGAACGTCTCCTGTCCGCGACCCCAGCGGGGATCGCGGAAGATGTTCACATTCGGGGACCAGACCGTGAGACCCTTGTAGATATCCCGGTCCCCTTCCTTGCTGTACAAATTGTACTTTGCCCGCTGTTCGATGGAAATCGTTTCGGCGATGGTGAAGAGGAACTCGGGGTCGAAGAGGGAGGCAAGACCGATTGCCTGGGGAAAGACGGTCGCCGTTCCGCTGCGCGCAGCACCATGCAGACCCTCGTTCCACCAGTTGTAGGAAGGGATGCCCAGACGCTCGATCGCCGGCGCATCGTGACGAAGCTGGGCCATCAGCTCTTTGAGCTTCAGCTTCTCAACCAGGTCATGGGCTTGTTTCTGGGCGTCCTCTTTCATGCAACCTCTCAGCATCTCTTCAAAGAATCGGTTTCCGGGATAGCCCGGAAACCGATGACAACTAGGTTCGAATGCACCTTAGCGTGCAGCGTTCAGTTCCTCGAGGATCCTCGGTCCGTTGATCGATCTCCAGAAGTTCTGGTACTCGGCCATTCCCTGGTCAACAGAGACGGTGCCGACGATGATCTTCGTTGCGATCGATTCGCGGGTGCTCTTGATCGAGGGGGCTACGCGGTCGTAGGTGACCGAGACACCCACCGGAACATCGGCGGCATGGTTGGGGCCAAGATTGCCCTGCATCGCCTTGATGTGCTCAATCTGCTTGGGCAGGCCCTGCTGCAGTGCAGAGGAGAGTGCAAAGCTCAGATTGTTGATATCGATGTCTAAAAACGAGTCGCTGAGGTAGTTGAGCGTGTACTTGTATCCGCTGTTGGAAGCCTTGGCGGTGGGTACGATCTTGCGATCGGCATCCAGGGTGTAGTGCTTGCCTTCCAAGCCGATGCCGAAGAATGCAGGGTATACTTCAGGATCGGTTACGATGGTCTCCAGCACGCGAACAGCAGCCTCGGGGTTCTTCGTCTTGGAGGAGACAACGAATGCAGTCTGGGTTGCCTCATTCAGGCTTCCGCCGTACCCGTTGGGTCCCACGATCTTGTAGATGAGGTGCATGTCGGTGTACTTGTTGGCGGCAGTGGTGTTCTGCACATAGTTGATGTAGTTGGTGACATAGTCAATGGAAGAAGCAGCCTGGCCGGTATAGGTCTTCTCACGCATGCCGCTGTTCTCGGTGGTGATGAACTCCTGGTTGAGGATACCATCGGTGTAGAGCTGGCGCAAATAGGTGAGAGCTTGCTTCATCTCCTCGGTCTGGAACCCGTCGATGAAGACTCCATCCTTCTGGTAGACACCACCCCAGGCGCCGAAGGAGTTGTAGAAGAACTGGAAGTTGTCGACCCACTTGGGGAAGTTGAAGGGGATGATGCCCTTGCCGACAAACTTTGCCATCTCGGTCCGGAACTCCTCTGCGGTGGGAGTGGAGCTGAGGTTCACCCCATACTGCTCCATCAGGTCCTTGCGCAAGAAGAGTGCCTTGCTCTTGGGGTAGTTGTAGGGAACGAAGTAGGTCTTTCCGTCGATCTGCAGGTCCTTGAAGAGGCTGGGGTCGAGCTTGGAAAGAGAAGGGCTGTTCTTGATGTAGTCGGTCAGGTCAAGAATCTGCTCACGGGCGACCATGGTCGGAATCCTGGTCATGGCCTGGGCGACGACAAACAGGTCGGGCACATCACCGCTGTTGACCAGGGTGGCGAGCTTGTCGGTGTAGGAAGCGAGCGGGGGGATGATCGCCTCGATCTTGGTCTGGGTCTTCGCTTCGATCAGGGCTGTGATGGCTCCCTGCAGTTCGGGGTCGGTGCTCAGGCCGTAGGTATTGTCGGCGGTGGCAAGTTTCAATGTCGGTGTCGCTGCAGCACTACTGTCTTTCTGTCCGGCGGCAGTCACTGCTGCAAGGCAGAACAACAGGGTGGCAAAAGCAAGCAACAGGCGCTTGGTGTTCAGCATGATAATCCTCCTCATGTGGATGTTGGTTGTTGGTAGTATAGGAGGGCATATTTCTCCCGTCGTTAGCAGAAAGGGAAAAATAGTTATACTTTTTCGTAGATACGGACTTGTTCTCTTCTCCCCTTCTTTTATAGGATGATAGGAGGCAGGATATAGGAATCACTCATCCTGTACAAGGGAGCACAGCAGGCCATGGACGTACGCATCACCTCATCAGGACGGTTCTTCTACAAGCTGGGGACAGGCAAGGAGGAGCACTACCACCAGGATGACTACCAGGTCCAGCTCGTGATCGCCGGAAATGCCTGCAACTACTTCGATGGGGTTCCCTACGAGCTGCAGAGCGGGGACATCGTCTTCTGCCGCAGAGGTCGCTATCATGCCTTCAAGGCCACGAGCAAGGAGGGGGTGAAGATGCTGGAGGTGAAGTTCACCGCCGGCGATCCCTACCTGCAGGAGGTCCTCCTGGACATCGAGACCAAGTTCAGCGACCGGGAGAACCTGATCTACAGCCTCTTGAGCAGGATTGTACTGGAAGGCCAGCGCAAAGCCCTGCACTACAAGGCGATGTCATCCGCGCTCTTGGCCGAGTGCCTGCTTTCCATGAACCGTCTCTGCCTTGAGCACTCCCTCCCCTTGTATGAGTCGAACCCCATCCACCAGCTGCGCGGAAGTTCTCTGGGGACCAAGAGCGAGGTCTTGGAGATGGTCGACTCCTACATCAACACCCACCTGGGGTCTTCCTTCAGCCTCCAGCAGATGGCCCAGGAGTGCGGCTACAACCAGGACTACCTCTACCGGGTGATCAAGAAGCAGACCGGCTTGTCTGCGATCAAGTACATCAACTTGGTGAAGTTCGAGCACTCCCTCTCCCTGATCCAGAACACCGAGCTCTCCCTCAGCGAGGTAGGCTGGCGCCTCGGCTTTGAGAACCTGCAGTACTTCTCCCGGTTCTTCAAGATGCATGGGGGCATCTCCCCTTCGGAGTATATCGCCAAGGTTCGGCATACTACTCGTACCGACTATTAACCTACGAAAAAGGATAAACTCCTTTGGATTTCTGCCAACGACAACTGCTTGGTTTGGGCGTATACTTCTGTGCAAACAGCGAATGAATGGGAGTATGAACCATGGAAAAGAAGCGGTATGCCCAGGTCGGGACCGGTGGTCGGGCCCGGATGTTCTACGAGGCGATCGCCACACGATATCAAGAGAGCAGCAGCCTGGTGGCCTTCTGCGACATGAGCCGCAAGCGGATGGAGTATGCCAACACCATCCTTGCCACGCAGTGCGCTCATCCGCCTGTTCCCACCTACCACAGCAGCGAATTTGCCCAGATGATCGAGGAAACCAAGCCTGAGGTCGTCATTGTCACCACCGTCGACCGAACCCATGACCAGTACATCATCAAGGCGATGGAGATGGGCTGTGATGTCATCTGCGAGAAGCCCATCACCATCGACAGCGAGAAGGCCCAGGCCATCCTTGATGCACAGAAGCGCACAGGCAGGAGCATCAGGGTGGCGTTCAACTACCGCTATGCCCCGCATCACACCAAGATCCGCGCCCTCATTGCCGATGGGGTCATCGGGTCGGTCTTCTCGGTGCACTTCGAGTGGTTGCTCAACACCCAGCATGGTGCTGACTACTATCGTCGCTGGCACCGCAACAAGCTCAACAGCGGTGGCCTTCTGGTCCATAAGTCGACCCACCACTTCGACCTGGTCAATTTCTGGCTCGATACCCAGCCCAAAACGGTATTCGCCTTCGGGGCGCTGAACTTCTACGGGCAGGCTGCTGCAGAGAAGCGCGGGGTATCCGATTTCTACTACCGCTGCCATGGCAGCGAGAAAGCCAAGGGCGATCCCTTTGCCATCGACCTGGAGAGCAATCCCACCCTCAAAGGGCTCTATCTTGATGCAGAAGAGGAGAGCGGCTACATCCGCGACCGCTCGGTCTTCAGCGATGATATCAGCATCGAGGATACGATGTCTGTCCTGGTCAAGTACAAGAGCGGGGCGATGATGAGCTACAGTCTCAATACCTACCTTCCGTGGGAAGGCTTCAATGTGGCGATCAACGGCAGCAAGGGCCGCATCGAGTACTCAGCTCTGGAGAAACCCTACATCAATGCCGGGGGAAAGATGTGCGATGAAGGGGCGACGGTGTATCACAAGATCCGCGTCTGCCCGTTGCTCGACACCCCTTACGAGGTGGAGATAGAGACGAAGAGCGGAGGACATGGCGGGGGAGACCCGGCCATGCTCGATGACATCTTCCTCTCCGATCCTCCCTTCGATCCGCTGAAGCGGAAAGCTGACCATACCGATGGGCTGCGTTCCATCCTGACCGGAATTGCGGCGAACAAGTCGATCGCCAGCTCGCTTCCTGTCGATGTCGATTCCCTGCTCACCTGGTAGTACCGCCCCAAGGAGTTGCTTGTGTACGAACATATCTTGTTTCAAGAGGATTTTTCCTCCTTTCCCCTCGGCCCATTCCCGTACGACCGGGAGCACTCTGCCATGGGAGAGTACCACTGTTATCCTAATCCCGGGTACACTGGCATCTGGTACGACCCCGTCGTAAACTACGCCTACAAGGGTCCTACCTGGCTGGTGACCAACCCGCTTCTGGACGGCAGCCATCGGATGGAACTCTCCCGCATCCAGGAGCCGGTTGAGAAGGGGACGCTGCCCACCTTGGTCAGTGGGGATGTTGATTGGCAGGATTATTGCTTGGAAGCCTCTTTTCGTCCGCTTTCCAAGGACCTGTTCAGCGGCATCCTGTTCCGCTACCAGTCCAGCCTGCACCACTATGGGCTCTTCTTCACCAGAGAGGGGCTGGAGGTGCAGCGAATCGAACAGTTGGAGCGCATCACCCTCAAGCAGGTTGCCCTCCCGTGGTCGACCGATGAGGTGCAGCAGGTGACTGTCTCCGTGCAAGGAACTGCGATACGGGTGGAGTACAAAGGAAAAGAGGTGCTCTCCTTGTTGGACAAGCGCTATGGAAATGGGTGCATCGCCCTCTGCGGCTGCATGCCCACCCAATATGCTTCGCTCGTGGTGCGTGCCACCAGCTATGAGGTACAGCGGTTGGCCGATCTGAAACAGCAGCAGCAACAGCGCATTGCAAAGAAACAGGAAGCAGTGCCGAAGATGCGCCTTGCGCGCACCATCGACCTCAAGGACTTTGGAGCGGGAAGGCAGATCCGCTTCGGCCACCTCGGGGGAACGGAAGAGCTGTTCTTCGTCATGGCCCAGAACCAGAGACGGGTGTACAAGGACCGCTATCCGGTGATCAGCTGCCTGACTGCCGTCAGCCTTGAGACGGGGAAGGTGCTCTGGCAGCTGGGAGAGCCTCGCGATGACGAGGAGGTTGAGCAGCTCACTACCGATCTTCCCTTCCAGATTTACGACATCGACGGGGATGGGTTTGACGAGGTCATCGCCAGCTGGGATTTCAAGATCTTCATCCTTGATGGGGAGACCGGGAAAATCAAGCAGCAGATGGATACTCCGCTGAACCTGGAGAAAGCAGATGATCTGTGCGGGGTGGAGTTCGGCCATCATGCCTTCGAGCGGTTGAATGTGGATGCGATCAGGATCGTGAATGTCAGCGGCAAGGAGAGGCCGAGCGATCTGCTGATCAAGGACCGGTATGCACGACTGTGGATCTATGACAACCAGTTCAACCTCCTGTGGCAGTTCACCCACAACAATACCGGCCACTTTCCCTATGCCTGGGACTTCAACAAGGATGGCAAGGATGAGATCTTCAGCTGTTACAATATGATCGACAGCGAGGGAAATCTGGTCTGGGAACTTCCCATCTCCATCGACCATACCGATGAGATTGTCATCGGCCCGATCGATCCGGATGAGGATGAGCTGCTGGCCATCGTCTCGGGCTGGGAGGGGTTCATGCTGCTGCGCAGCGACGGCACCATCCTGAGGCGCACGATCAACGGGCATGGCCAGCGTATCAGTGTGGGCAACTACCTTCCCGACCAAAGGGGGCTTCAGATCTGTACCACCACCTACTGGGGTAGCCAGGGAATTGTCTATATGCACGATTGCAAGGGTGAGCAGCTGTGGCTTCGCGAGCTTCGCTCAAACGGGGCGGTCATTGCTCCGGTGAACTGGGAGGGAACAGGACGGGATCTGGTCCTGCTCAGTACCGATCCGCGCGAAGGCGGGCTGATGGACGGCGAGGGGGACATTGTGGTCCCGTTCCCTGAGGACGGTCATCCCACCCTCTGCTGTGAGGTTTTGGATGTCTGTGGTGATGAGCGTGATGAGGTGGTTGTCTGGGACCGGCACGAGCTGTGGGTCTACACCCAGGACTGTGAGCAACCCAAGCGTGAGCAGACCTACCTTCCGATCAAGTACCCGCTCTACAATGCTTCCAATTACCGGGGTGAGTTCTGCTTCCCAAGGTTTGTGTAAAGAATAGTATTCCGGAGATTGGTAGTGCAATCTCCGGTTAGGAACTCTCTGAAGAAGTGTGCTTGCCTGCTTCTTCCCCAAAGGATTGTGCCAAGTTCACCGAGGGAATTGCCCCATATTTGCCACGCAGGTAGTTATCCTCATAGTTGTCACGCTTTCGTGCCAGCGTAGATTTGAAATCAGCAAGGCTGTAGAGGTGAGCAGCTTCAAATCTGTCTTTCTCCACAAACCAAATCTGATCTTTGCGTAATACGCCTGACTGCAAGAGAATGGAATTTTGTGTGGTAATGACCAGCTGGGCTCCCTTCGTGTTGATGGCAGGGTTATTAAATAGCGAGAATAATTGAAGGACTAGAATGGGATGTAGTCGGGCATCGAATTCATCAATGAAAAGGGTTTTTCCATACTCAAGCGTATCAAGGATCGGGCCTGCAAGATAGAAGAATCGCTGGGTTCCATGGGACTCATCTTTATCCAAGGAGAAGTTGGTTGAACCTGCGATGTGATTATGCTGGTCGTACACATGATGAATGGTTTCGCACGTATCGTAGATTTTTGCATGTTCATGTACAAGCATATGGAGGATACGCTCCTTTATCTCAGCAGGCATATCCTCAGAGAGCGACTCCGGCTCGAGAACCTTTGAACGAATATCCTGGATGGAAAAATCAGCGACATTCATAAGATGCATAAGCTTCTGATGAAAATGCTCCTGATCATTTTTCATCATGGTGTATCCCTTGTACCTGTCCTCAGCAATACTGGAGACCACGGTAAGCTGTTCTGCGAACCAGGTCACTACCTTGCTGCACAGTTCATCGTTGAATTGGGCTGCAACTGAAAGCATAAGGGCATTACTCCGCACCAAGTTTTCCTCTTGAAGCAAGCTTCCTTTTCTGAAAAGCTTTGCGTGGGTTTCCAATGTGTTCTCTACCGTATCACGATAGAAAATCTGGATTTCGTGAGACTTTGGTTTCATGAAGAGCCATTCAGCAAGAACTGCTGTTCTGGTAACCTCAAAACCATACCTATACACACTTCCTGCATGGAGAAATACAATTTCCAATTCTGTTGGTGCCTCTTTAGTAGTTTCGGAGAGCAGAAATGGTTGGATATCGATAGTTGTTCCTTGCTGGCTCTCCTTGGAAGACTCGAGAACAAAACGTTTGAGAAATGCCAAGGATTCAAACAGTTTGGTTTTCCCCGATGCATTGGCTCCGTAGACAACCGCTGACCTGAGGATTCTCAGACTTTTGTCCTGATCAACGTACACATTGCTTTGCTCATGTGTCGCTTTGTCGTAGTTTGAAGCACTTAGGTTTAATTGCGCTGTTTCTTTGAATACCTTGTAGTTGGTAACTGAAAAATCTAGAAGCATAAAAACCGCCTTTTGAACAATAAAGTGTTTAAAAATGCCTTTATATTACTAATTATCATGCATTATCGGTAAGTATGCAACCAAAAATCTGCACAAAGTGTCTATAGGAGCATATGGTTTTCACTATGGACCATGAGTGTGAATGGAAGGAGGCTGTGCTTTATAAAAAGGAAATGCCGGAGATTGTATGACGCGTATTGCAATCTCCGGTATCTGGTGTATACTTTCATGTACAAGGAAGTAACGTCATGTACATACATAGGGCCTTGGAACCTCATATCGTGGAATTGGTGCAGGAGTATCCTGTCATTACGTTGGTAGGGCCAAGACAATCGGGTAAAACCACCATGGCAAAGCATTTGTTTCCTTCGTATACGTATGTAAATCTTGAGGATCCCCAAACCCGATTATTTGCATCTGAAGATCTCAATGGGTTTTTCCATCAGTATGGTACTCATCTCATTATTGATGAAGTACAACACGTTCCCGAGGTATTGAGCAAAATCCAGGTACTTGTGGATGAACACGCCCAAGAGAGTGGGCAGTTCATTCTGACTGGCAGTCAGGAGATGCAAAGTGGCGGAATCGTAGCACAAAGCCTTGCAGGAAGAACTGCCATTTTTACCGTGCTTCCCCTATCGCTTGCTGAACTTCGGGAAGCAGGTGAGCCAATTCTTGATCGTGATAGTCAACTTTTACGTGGTTTCATGCCCAGAGTGTATCAGACACAGACAAGCCGTGTATTCGATTACTACGCTGGATATGTGGCAACCTATGTACAACGTGATATCAAGATGGTTACTGCAATTCAGGATGAATTGGTTTTTCAGAAGTTCCTTGTGTTGCTCTCTGGTAGGGTGGGGAGTCTCCTGAATTATACCTCGCTTGCAAATGATCTTGGTGTTTCTCGTCAAACAGTTGAGCGTTGGACATCACTTTTGACATCGTCTCATATTATTCATCTCTTGCCTCCCTGGTTTCCCAGCCGCACCAGCAGTATCGTGAAGACACCCAAAGTCTATTTCCATGATACTGGGGTGGCCTCAATGCTGCTGGGTATTGAGTCCAAGGATCAGATGATGCGTGATCCTTTACGAGGGAGTCTGTTTGAAAATTTGATAGTGATGGAAGCTTTGAAACAAAGGGTGAATATGCATCGACCCCCCAATCTGTATTTCTTTCGGAACAGCAGTGGGCTCGAAGTCGATCTCTTGTACCAGAAACAACGAATGCTGATCCCCTATGAGATCAAGAGCAGTGAGCAGTTCCACAAGGACCAGTTCGCATCACTGGAGAAATTCAGAAAAGCATATCCTTCACACCTGCATGAAACAGAGCAAGGCGGTCTGATGTATGCAGGGCACGATTCTTGCACCTTCTCTGGCTACCGAGTCACTCCATTCGAGCTTGCTGGGGATTTGTTTGGGTAACAGTGGGGGCTACCGAGCTTCAGATTCCCGCTTTCTTCCCAGCTGGATGTTGAACTGGCTGCGGTCCCCGCGGTACCACTCCAGCACAAACTCAACACACACCTCGTCCTCAATCTTCCATACACTGGTGCTGTAAAGGACAGGGCTTCCCGGGGCAATCTTCAGAAGCTCTGCCTCCCGTGTGGGGGCTGGGATTGCCTCTACTGTGCGTTCGGCACTTTGAAGCAGATAGTGGTAGTCCTGTTCGATGATCGCATGCAGCGAACGGGTTTCCAGATCCTTCTGCTTGGAAGCAAAGTCGGGGAACAACCGGGAGGGTAGGTATGATTGCTGAATAACCACCGGCCACCCATCAACAAACCTCTGCCTCCTGATGACAACCACCTCTTCCTGTTTGGCGATGTTCAGCTGGCGGGAGACAAAATCCAGACTCTTCTCCAAGGTAAGGGAGAGCACGATAGTCTCTGGTGCAAGACCATGGAACCGCATCTCACGGTTGAAATCCTCCAAAGCCCAGCGGGTATCACGGCTGATCTTCTTCTTCCTGACAAATGAGCCCTGCCCTGGGCGACGGGTTACAAGACCATCATCCACCAGCTCAAGGACAGCCTGGCGAACCGTCTGCCTGCTTACCCCGAACTGGCGGCAGAGCTCCTCTTCGGTAGGCAAGGACGTCCCGTTCTCACTCTCTTGGATCCATACCATCAACGCAGCTTTCAGCTGCTTGTACAGTGGGATATCCTTGCGTTTCTCCAGTACATTTTGTCCGAGTTCCCTATTCATCAGGCGGCTTCCTCTCCCCGAAGTATCCATGCTATCAGGCGTAGTATACGAGGAGAAAGAGGATAGTTCAATACCGAACATACAAAATGTATTTGACGCCATAACAAATAGGTGAGATACTGCACAAAACAAAGGGAGGCAGTATGAAAAGTAAGGTTGTATATTCCAGTCTTGCCATGCTCATCATCGCCTTGGTCCTTCTCTCTCCTGTGACCGCAGCAGGAACAAAGGAACAAGCGAAAGAACCACAGTTCGAAGGAGAGGCCTTTTGGACTGTAGACGGGTACGACTACGACAAGCTCGTAGCCGCAGCACAAGCCGAAGGATCGCTGGTAGCACGGTGGCAGTCAGGACGTGCCCCCCAAGCTGCCCAGGCTTTTGAGGCAAAGTACGGTATCAAGACGGTGGCAAGCCCCCGCTTTGATGACTCTGAGAACATCGAGCGACTCAGAAGAGAAGTACAGGCCAAGAACGTTCAGGTTGACATCCTGGGTATGGATGACGGAGCCATCATTCTCTCCGAGTTCATTCCCAAGGGAATGGTCGTCTCCTGGACACCACCCGACTTGGCAAAGGACATTGCTGATGCAGAGGAGTATCCCCAGGTTGTCTACTGGCAGCCCTGCGTCATCGGATACAACTCAGCAATCTACTCAGAATCCCCGATCAAGAACCTTTGGGAACTGACTGAGGAGAAGTGGAGAGGCAAGTTCGTAACCTGTGACCCACAGATCCAACCCTACATGTGGCACTTCTTTGCTGCTGTCATCGATCATGGTGATGAGTTTGCACAGGCCTATCAGGATCTGTATGGCAAGAAACTCGTGACCAAGTACGAGAATGCAGGCTGGGAATGGGTTGCACGGCTCTTTGCAAACAACCCGATCGCCGTCGAGCATGACACCGAAGTTGCAAAAGCCATCGGTTCTCCCGGGCAGACCAATCCCCCGATCGGCATTCACACCCTCACCCGTCACCGGGACGCCAAAGAGCAGAACCTGCATCTTGGTTTCGACCCCAACGTAAAACCGGCAGTCGGTTTTGCCATGCCTACCTATATGGTCATTCCCGTTGATGCCCCGCATCCGAACGCCGCTCGTCTTTGGGCTCGCTTCCTTTTGACCTCAGAAGGCAGCTTCCCTTGGACCAACGTGGTTGGTGGCTTCTCCCCGAACCAGACCATCGCTGCAAGCAAGTCGAATCCCTTCACCTCTTCGTGGGGCGAATGGCTCGATGTCCTGCTTATGTTCGATCCGATGCAGTCTGCAGAGGTTCGCCGTGATCTCATCGACATGTGGCTGATGTCACAGAAAAAGTAGCAAAGATAGTTCGGTATTTCTCCGGGCAGGGCGTATGCACACCGTGTGCATGCACCCTGGCTTGGGCTTGGATAGACAGAGGGAGACATCGGCGATGAGGCACATCAAAGAACTCTTTGCTGCCAAGGATGGCGGCAAAACACCTAGACTCTTGCCACTGCGAGGACGGGGTGCTTTCAACCCCACCATGGTCCTTGGCATCGTGTTGGCATTTGTCCTTACCTACCTGATAGCGATTCCGGTATTCATGCTTGTTATTGAATCGGTGCAGGTTCACTCCATCGACGCAGGCTATTTGCAGAAAGAGACCGGGTCGCTGACCTTCAGCTATTTCAAGCGCGCACTTACCTCCAGAGTTTCCAGCGTCCTCTTTCTTGACCCGCTGGCAAACACCCTGCTCATAGCCACCTGCATCACTTTTTGCACCACCATCGTGGGCTATGTGCTGGCTTGGATCATCACCAGGACGGACATCCGTGCCAAGAAGATCTTTGCCACCTTGGCCGTCGTCCCCTTCATGCTCCCCTCATGGAGCTATGCTGCAGCGTGGATTACGCTTTTCAAGAACCGAAAACAAGCAGGTGCTCCTGGCATTCTTGAAGTAATGGGTTTCACTATCCCTGATTTTCTCGCCTATGGGCCGCTGCCCATCATCATCTGTCTGACCATGCACTATTTCCCCCTTGCATTCCTCATGTTCGGCAATGCATTCCAACGAATTGACAGCCAGATGGAGGAGTCGGCCCAGATTCTTGGGGCCAACAAACTCCAGACAGCCATCCATATTCTCTTGCCGGTCATGAAGCCGGCCATCATGTCCACCATCCTGCTGACCTTCGCACGGACAGTCGGTACCTTCGGTACTCCCTATACCCTGGGTCGTCCGGTACGCTTCAACACGCTCTCCACCTCACTCTACTTTACCTACCAGTCGGGAGAGCCTGGTGTCATGGCCGTCATTGCTTTGGCCATGCTCATCATCGGAGCACTTCTTGTTGCTCTTGATGTATACGTGCTTCGGGAGTACAAACGGTATGTGACGATGGGAGGGAAGGGCCAGATGTCACGCCCCTTTACCTTGGGCCCTTTGCAGGTTCCGATGAACCTTTTGGTAGGCCTCTTCCTCTTTGTGGTCATAGTCCTGCCATTGGGCGTTCTCGCCCTCTCTACCTTCATGGTCACCCCGGGGTGGTTTGTAAAAGACAACTTCACCTTGCAGTTCTGGTTTGCAGAGGAGACGAGGGTCCGCGAAGCGGTACCGGGGCTCCTACGCGATCCACAGCTCCTGTCGGTGACCTGGACCAGCATCAAGGTGGCCGGTATCGGCGCGCTTATCTGCGGGACTTTGGGAACCTTGGTAGGGTATGCAGTAGTACGGTTGCAGCAGTACCGGCTGAGCAAGTATCTCCGCCATCTCTCCTTCTTGCCGTATTTGGTACCAGGCATCGGTTTTGGGGCTGCCTATCTGGTGCTTTTTGCCACAGGAAGGGGACCCATTCCCGCCCTCTATGGAACCCTGCTGCTGATGATCCTGGCGATGAGCGTCATGTATCTGCCGCTCACCACCCGCTCGAGCATCAGCTCGATGGCGCAGATGGGAGCCGAGCCTGAGGAGGCTGCCATGATTCTGGGAGCTGGTTGGCTCACGAGGATGTTCAGGATTGTCATTCCCATCCAGAAACGCTCGCTGTTCAGCGGGATGCTTCTGGCTTTCATCCAGGGCATGAAGGAGCTTAGCTTGGTCATCATGCTCGCTGTTCCCGGCCTGGAAGTATTGACCACCCTGTCCATCCGCTACACCGACAATGCCCTGATGCAGATGTCCAATGGCGTGATTCTCATCATAGCCTTCATCACCTTCCTGCTCACCGCACTCTCCCAGCGTCTGACCAAGACCAACCTCGCCCAAGGCATTGGCGGCTGAATACCAAACCCTACTGAAGAGGAACCATCATGATCGATATCAAGCTTGAGCACATTGTAAAGAAGTACGGCAGTGATGTGGTTGCCGTGGATGATCTGTCTCTGAATTTCGAACCGGGGAGCTTTGTCTGCCTTCTTGGTCCTTCAGGGTGTGGCAAGACCACTACCCTGAGGATGATCAGCGGCTTGGAACGGGCCAATGATGGGGTTATCACCATCGGTGGGGAGATCTTTGACGCCCCCAAGCAGAACATTTTTGTCCGGCCTGAACATCGCAAGCTGGGCTTGGTGTTCCAAAGCTATGCACTGTGGCCTCATATGACGGTGCAGGAGAATGTGGAGTTCGGCCTGAAGATGAAGAAGGTGAACAAGGAAGAGCGAGGGAGGATCATCACCGAGTCGCTCGACCTTCTTCGCATGGGAGCCTACCGCAGGAGGTATCCTGCCGAACTCAGTGGCGGGCAGCAACAACGTGTTGCCCTGGCAAGAATGTTGGCAGTACAACCTGACATACTGTTACTGGACGAACCTCTCTCAAACCTCGATGCTGCCCTGCGCCTTGAGATGCGCTCGGAGCTCAAATCCCTGCACGAGCGGTTGGGAAGCACCATTGTCTTTGTTACCCACGACCAGTTGGAAGCCATGAGCCTGGCAACCCACGTGGCAGTCATGAACGAAGGAAAGCTCGAGCAGTATGCCGACCCCATGACCATCTATCTCAAACCTGCCACCGAGTTTGTTGCCACCTTTGTCGGCAGCCCTCCCATGAATATGGTCAGCCTGACGAAAACTGCGATGCCGAAATGGAAAGAAGATCTTCGCACCTCCGTTGCACTCTTCCGCAAGCTGGATACAAACAGTGAGCGTATCTGTAAAGTAGGATTCAGAAGTGAAACCGTGACACTCCACGCTATGGACGATGAGACTGAGATGAAACAGAACCAGACCTGCATCAAGGGTGTGGTGAAGGCAGTCTTGCCAACCGGAGCTGAGCAGGTGGTCAGTGTCATGGTCGATGAAGAGCAATTCTATGTCGTAACGCAACCAACCCTTGCATTTGAGAACGGGCAGATGATCCGTATGCACATCAATTTGGATACGGTCCATATCTTTGACCAGAAGGGCTTGAGAGTCTGAAAAGGGGAGCGTATCCGATGGATGAGATTTCTGTCATCGAAGCAGTATTGAAAGAACTGGCCGCCTATGTGACCGATCGGTTTGCAGACAGGGCAAACCTAACGGTTTCCACCAAGGCAAGCCCCACCGATTTTCTGACCGAGGTGGACATTGCTGTCCAGCAAAAAATCATAACACATCTTGGCCAAGTCTTCCCTTCCGACCTCTTCATCGCAGAGGAGTCGGGCCTGGACACCTTCAAAGGGTCTCCACCTTCGCGATGCTGGATGGTTGATCCTATTGATGGGACCCAGAACTTTCTTCGAGGTCTCTTCCCTGAGTTTGGTATCAGCATCGGCTTCCTTTCCGAGGGAAGGACACAAGCCGGGGGAGTGCTCTTCCCAATCTCCGGTGATCTCTTTCTCTCAGAACGCGGCTCTGGCTCCTATCGCAACGGAAAGCGCATGCAGGTGTCCAACATAGGCAGGATGGAACAAGCGCGGGTGGATATCGATTTTGGGGCGCTCTCTTATCGCAAAAATTTCCGCCACCACGCCCAAGCCATGTTGGATGTCGTAGGGCAGGTGCGTTCTTACGGATGCTCGGTTATGGGTTTTTGTCAGGTGGCAGACGGACAGCAGGATGCTTATATTCCTTTTGGGGTGAAGCCCTGGGATGTGGCAGCTGGCATGCTGTTGGTTGAGGAAGCAGGAGGAAGGGTGACATCCTTCAAGGGAGAAGCGGTCACGCCCTTCATTTCCGACCGCATTGGCATTGTCTCGAACAAAGCGCTTCATCAGACGTGCGTGGATATTCTGGGAGGACTGGCCTAGGCAAAGGAAAAGGGAGAGATTTTCAGTCTCTCCCCCCTTTGTGGCAGTGGCACGTATTGGATTTTCAGTCCAAGTTGGATACCAGTTACTCCTTCCTTGGCAGGATTTAGAGTCCTGGATGCCAAAGGAGTGCTACCTTGTCTGTATATGGTATCCGGATTTGCAGTCCAAACACATACAGTGATTTCAAACATCGTCAAAAGAAGAAATGTATTTGCTTTCAGCAGTAGTTTCTCTTTCTGGGTCTTACTATAAGCGAGTATTCATGGATATGCAAGCGATTTTTCTTGAAAAAATAAAAATTTTGTCCTAGACATTCTCATAAGCGGTCTCCCTTGATTTTTCCCTTTCCACCGTCCACACTATTGGTCATGAAAAAGCTGAGAAAACCAAACAAAAAGAGTTTCATCCAGATGGTGCGTGAGCGCGACAGTGCCCGGATTGTACACTACTTGCTTCGTCTGGTTGTCCTCTTGATCATGATCGTCCAGATATTCAACCGTAGCTATGAGAACGTCTTTCTCTGCATCCTTACCCTTGCGCTCTTCTCCATCCCCTCCCTCATCGAGACAAACACCCGCATCGACATACCCGATACCTTGGAGAACATCATACTCTTTTTCATCTTTGCCGCTGCAATACTGGGGGAGATGCGTTCCTACTATGTCACCTACCCCTTCTGGGATACCGCCCTGCACACCCTCAACGGGTTTCTTGCAGCTGCCATCGGCTTCTCGCTGGTGGACATCCTCAACCAGAGTGAACGCTTCAGTTTCCGTCTTTCCCCCCTCTTTGTCGCCATCGTGGCCTTTTGCTTCTCCATGACCATCGGGGTCATCTGGGAGTTCTTTGAGTTTGCCATGGACATCTTCTTTGGCATGGACATGCAGAAGGACACGGTAATCCATACGCTCCGTTCGGTTGCCCTCGATCCCACAGGCAAACAAAAGATTGTGGTCATCAAGGATATCAGCGAGGTGGTGGTCAATGGCCAGGAGCTCGGAGTGGGTGGGTACCTGGACATCGGCCTTATCGACACCATGAAGGATTTGTTCGTCAACTTCATCGGCGCGGTTGCCTTCTGCCTCGCAGGCTATTTCTACCTACGCTATCGCACCAAGAAAGCTGCTTTCATCGAACGTTTCATCCCCACGTTGGTTGAACGAGACGAACAAAGCAAAAACTGAAAATTCTCCATTGCGTTAAACGATGAATAATGGTTTACTATGAGATAGTTTTGCAATGGAGAGAAATATGAAACGATTAGGAAAAGAACAGTACACCATTATGGGGGCAGGAAGCCTCTTTGCTGTATTGGCCGCTATCTTGGTTATGTTGGGCAACCCCTTGAACATGGGATTTTGCATCGCCTGCTTTTATCGTGATATCGCTGGTTCCTTGGGACTGCACAGTGCAGCTGTGGTGCAGTACGCAAGGCCTGAGATCATCGGCCTTTTCCTGGGAGCTACAGCCATGGCGCTGTTTCGCAAGGAGCACAAGAGCCGTGGAGGTTCCTCTCCTCTGACGCGCTTTGTCATCTCCTTCTTTGTCATGATAGGTGCCCTGGTGTTTTTGGGTTGTCCTTTCAGGATGCTCCTCAGGATTGGTGGGGGAGACCTCAATGCCGTAGTGGCACTCCTTGGATTCGCTGCAGGCGTAATCGCCGGCTCTCTCCTGCTCAACAAGGGCTTCAGCCTTGGACGCAGTTATACGCAGGGCAAGGTGGAAGGCTCGCTTCCGTCAATCATCGCCCTTGCCTTGCTTGTCGTGTTGCTGTTCCTTCCTGCTCTGCTGAAATTCAGCACCGCAGGGCCTGGCAGCATGCACGCCCCCATCCTCATCAGCTTGGCAGCCGGTGCTGTTGTCGGATTGCTTGCACAGCGCACCCGTTTTTGCATGGCAGGAGGCATCCGCGACCTCTTCCTCTTCCGTGACACCACGCTCTTGCTTGGTTCGGTAGCGGTAATCGTGGTTGCCCTTATGCTTACTATTGCCACCGGGACCTTCAAGCTCGGCTTTTCCGGACAACCGGTTGCCCATACCGATTGGCTCTGGAACTTTTTGGGCATGGGGCTGGTAGGTTACGGATCGTCCTTGCTCGGAGGCTGCCCGCTCAGGCAGACCATCCTCGCCGCTGAAGGGAATACCGACAGTGCCATGAGCGTGCTTGGCATGGTTGCGGGAGCGGCATTTGCCCACAATTTCGGCCTTGCTTCATCAGGTGCCGGAGCAACCCTTGGCGGCAAGGTGGCAGTGGTACTGGGCTTTGCCCTGCTCACCCTTATCGCCTTGCTCATCATTCGCAAGAACAACAAGTAGGAGGAACAGACGATGCAGACTATCGACGCACGGGGACTTTCCTGCCCCCAGCCGGTCATTGAGACAAAGAAAGTGCTTGACAAGAAACCGGATGCAGTGACGGTCCAGGTGGACAACATCTCGGCAAAGGAGAACGTAACTCGCTATGCAAAGGCTGCAGGCTATCAGGTGACCATTGAGGGAACCGAATACGGGTGGGCCCTGGAGTTGAGCAAGGCATGAAAAGCTTTGTAGCCACGTTTTTCGACCACTATGGGGCGGTGCAATTCAGGACCTGGTGCAGACAGCAGGACCTGAACTGTGTCCTCCAGCCGGTTCCCCGCTCCCTCTCTTCCTCATGCGGCACCTGTGCCGTCTATGAGGCCTCAGAATGGGCGACTGGGTACGACACGGCCCAGGTCGAAGCAGTGTATGAACAACAAGAAGGTGCGTATGCACTTCTCTTCAGAAATGAGGATTGATGATGGAAGAAGTAAGGCTTACCCAGATGGTGAAGACCAGCGGCTGTGCGGCAAAGTTGCCGCCAGCGCTGCTGCATGAGGTGCTGGACAGTCTTCCTGTGATGCACAGCCCTAATCTGGTGGAAGGGAATGAAGGCAGTGACGATGCCTGTGTCTACAGGATCAGCGATGACCTTCTGATGCTGCAGACAGTGGACTTCTTTCCCCCCATGGTCGACGACCCCTACCTTTTTGGCCAGGTGGCCGCGGCGAATGCCCTCAGTGACATCTATGCCATGGGAGGCGAGCCCAAGCTTGCCCTGAATCTTGTGTGTTTTCCCTCCTGCCTCGAGCTCTCCGTGCTCAGGCAGATCCTCCTTGGGGGACAGAGCAAGGTCGAAGAGAGTGGGGCGGTTATTGCAGGAGGGCATACGATCAGCGATGCAACCCCCAAGTACGGTCTCTGTGTCACCGGCTTTGCTCAGGAGGGCAAGGTATGGGCGAACAAGGGTGCACAGGTCGGGGATGTGCTCATCCTGACCAAACCACTCGGGGTGGGTATCATCAATACGGCGGTGAAAGCCGGTATGGCCTCCGAAGTGGCAGCCCAGGCCGCCATTGAGAGCATGACCACGCTCAACAAGCGTGCCCGCGACCTTGCCCAAAAGTACGAGGTGCATGCAGCCACCGACATCACCGGCTTCTCCCTGCTAGGGCATGCCCATGAGATGGCAACCGCTTCGAATGTGAGTATGGTGCTGTACAGCACAGCCATTCCTGTCCTTTCTGATGCTTTGGAGTATGCACGGATGGGGCTGAACCCGGAGGGTCTCTACCACAACCGCGAGTATCTTGAGGATGCGGTGCACTTCAGCAAAGGTATTGAGCAGGAGGTGCAGGACCTGCTCTTCGATCCCCAGACTTCGGGAGGGCTCCTCTTGAGCATGAGCGAAGAGGAGGGGAGGGCATACAGTAAAGAAAGCGGCTATCCGATCATAGGATCGGTAACCGCCTTCTCTGATTTCCCTCTCAAGGTGTATTGAGTACTTTAGCTATGGCGCAACGTGGTGATCGCAGAATTGAGTGTTGAGCGTAGGATGGTCTTGTAGCGGATGGAGCTGGTATACTTCTCAGCTTGTGGATAGGCTTTGAAGAATCCGTCGGGGTCGCTGTAGGTTCCCAGCATATCCTTGATGGCCTTGTGCTGGACGAAGGTATCGTTCTCCTCCCACTGGATGGGTGGATTGCGAAAGTGCAGCACGGCTATGCCATAGCCATAGAAGCTTCCCATGAAATCTGGGAACTTGGCTTGCAGTTTCTGCAGGTAGGGACGGTCAACAATATGCCCCCCGATCTCCACCCAGCGGTTGTTGTATCGCACTTCCAGCCAGGTATGGTAGAGTTCAGCCGGACTGAGGGTATAACTCATGCCGTGCAACAACCCGCGATGAATGACCTTCTCCACCAATCCTGCCTTCAGACGGCAAGGAATGCCCAAGTGTCGCAGCAAGGCCATGAGCAGGGTGGTCTTGGTGATGCAGTTGCCTTGCTTGGAAGCAAGTACCTGTGTAGCGGAAATCTGGAAGCGGGTGGTATAGCCATAGGCTATCTCATCCCGTACATAGGTGTAGACTGCTTCTATCTGAGCCGTTTTGGTAGAGAGACTTTCCCATCCCTTCTCCACCATGAGTGCCTGGATAGGGCTTGCCTGGTAGTCGAGCAGCGGTGTAGGCTGTAGGTACTGGGATAGATCTGAAGATTCCACAATCTTCTCCTCTTGTGTGCAAGTTTTACATGAAGTATAGAATGGAATAGTAGGACTGCCTAGCATTATTTTTGCAATAAATGTAAAAATATCGCCTTAGGCTTATACAATACTTGCTGATTGCCAGAATTTCTGTCTAGGAGTGAAGGAATGGATACTACAAGAACTTTGCAATCCTTGATGAAAGGGCCCCTGTCCTCCCTGTATTTCTGCATCGGAAATCCGGTGGTGGGCAACCCCACCGAATTCATGGTGGAAGAGGCGTTCCGCTCTCTCGACTATGCAGGGCGCTACCTGACCTGTGAGGTGGATAGTGAAGAATTGGAGGCGGTGATGTGGGGCCTGAGAGCAATGCAGGTTTCAGGATTGAATGTGACAGCCCCGTTCAAGCAGAAGGTGTTCCCCTTCCTCGATGAGCTGACGGAGAGTGCTCGCCTGAGCAACGCAGTGAACTGCATCACCCGCCGAAGTGATGGAACCTATATCGGGGACAACACCGATGGCAAGGGGTTTCTGCAGTCGCTCACAGAGAAGCTTGGTTCAGTGAAGGGCCGCACTGTCCTGATCTTCGGTAGTGGTGGCGCTGCTTCTGCCATTGCAACGGAGCTGGTGCTCGCAGAAGCGAAGGAAGTGGTGCTGCTCAACCGCAGTGAAGGACGCTCCCAGGCCCTGGCAAAGCGCCTCGATGGCTTCTCTTCCACCAAGGTGACCAGCAGGAGGTGGGAAGGCACCTACCGCATTGAAGAGGACAACCTGGTGGTGGTACAGGCGACCACGGTGGGCTTGTTCAATGAAACGGCTTGCATCGATGTGGAGTTTGCCAAAAACCTGAAGCATACGCTTGCCTGTGATGTGGTCTTCAACCCTGTTGATACCGCCTTCCTTGTGCGGGCCCGAGAGGCGGGGTGCGATACCCTCGATGGGTTGGGCATGCTGGTGAACCAGGGAGCGATTGCGATCAAGGGGTGGACGGGCATGGACCCAGATCGGGCGGTGATGCACGAAGCACTGGTGAAAGCCTTCAATGTCTGATGACAAAGTTTTGAATCTGCCCTACTATAGGCCACTATGAACTACTACTTCATTGCATGCAGGACCGGGGGTGAGGAGAGGGTACGTGCCCACTTGAACAAGTTCTTTGAACGGGAACTTGGGGACCTCTGCGATGTCTTGGTGTACATTCCCCTGCGCCGGATGATCGATCGGCGCAAGGGAAAGAAAATCATGACCGACCACCCGATCCTTCCGGGCTACCTGTTGGTCTCCAGTGAGAACTCCCTCTCCGACTATCGTGTGGATATTCATCGTATTGCAGGTTGCTATGGGTTTCTGAAGAATCTGAACAACACCATCGAGCTGCAGGGTTCCGACGCAGCCTATGCAGCGTGGATCATGCACAACAAGGGAACGATCAAACCGTCGAAGGCTGTGTTCAAGAAGGGAGAGCCGATCATCATCATCGAAGGGCCCATGAAGGACTTCATGGGTACCATCGTCAGTGTTGACTATCGGCACAGCCGGGCCTTGGTGGAATTTGAGTTTGCCCAGGTGATCAGGCGGGTGAACATGCCGGTGGAGTTCATTGCCACTGACCGACCTTTGGATTGAGCAGAACTCGTTTACACCCTTCAAGGCTCGTGCTATCCTGACTTTGACAGCCAAAACATAAAGAAAAGCTTGCAACTCATTGAGAAGCAAGCTTTTATTTTACCCTTCCAAAACAGAAATATGTTTATATAGATTCTGTCCTCGTAAGCTTTTGTGAGCTTCACATCATCGAAGGACCCATGAAGTCCTTCATGGGCAGTATTGTCAGTGTTGACTACCGGCACAGCCGGGCTCTGGTGGAGTTTGGGTTTGCGCAGGTGATCAAGCGGGTGAACATGCCGGTGGAGTTCATTGCCACTGAACCGGCCTTTGGATTGAGCAGAACTCGTTTACACACTTCAAGGCTCGTGCTATCCTCTGTCTACCCACACTTGCTTGATTCTACGCAATGTTTTCTACCTTTGTAATGCAATATGGGGCTTCGTATACAGGGGATTGCTGTGAATGAGTTGCTGAGAAAAGGTCGGTTGCTGAGAAGAATGATCTTGGTGGTCATTGATGTCGCCTTGCTTGTGGTCACCCATCTGATAGCCTCATGGGTGGTGTTTCGTTCTATTCCCGCCCTCTTCGATACTATTGTCTACATCAATATCATCGGCTTGATAATCCTGCTCTCGGCGGTGAAGTTCTACCGCATCCGGATCAGCGAGAGTTCGCTCGATGTGATGTACCGCGCCCTCACAGCGTTTTTTCCGGCTTTTGCGCTGGCCGTCGTTACCCTAGGTTCCTATTTGGGCTTCACCAACCCTTGGCTCTCATTTTTATTGGTTGCCGACGGTTTTGGCTTCACCATGCTTATGGGGGCACGGGTGGGCTACCGGAGCATTCTCTCCTACCGTAACAAGCACTACAATACCAACCTTCCCCGTGCAGTCATCTATGGGGCTGGGGAGCTTGGCAGCACCCTCATCCGCCAGTACCAGAAGGGCAAGTTGCTCTATCACATTGTCGGCTTGGCTGATGACGATGCCAAGCTCAAGGGAGCCTTGGTACTGGGCATCAAGGTGTATGGGACGGTGCATGATTTGCACCAGATTCTCACCGAGTGCAGGGCAAAAACCCTGATCATCGCCATTACCCAGATTGACCAGGAGCGGATGCTTGCCGCTGTCGATGCCGCCAAGGAGGCGGGGTGCGACATCAAGGTGATTCCCTCCCTCTTTGAGATGCAGGAGGGCTCCAAGGAGCTTGACCTGCGCAATCTCGACTACGCCGACCTGCTGGGCCG
Organism: Spirochaetales bacterium Spiro_05; assembly: GCA_001603115.1. Taxonomy (GTDB): domain Bacteria; phylum Spirochaetota; class Spirochaetia; order Sphaerochaetales; family Sphaerochaetaceae; genus Sphaerochaeta. The sequence continues at coordinate 35,681 of LVBG01000013.1, read as the reverse complement.
GCCTCTGATCAGCATCGACAAGGAGCCGATCAGGCAGATGGTCATGAACAAGCGGGTGCTGGTCACCGGGGCAGGGGGGAGCATCGGAAGCGAGATCTGCCGCCAGCTGCTCAGTTATGGCCCTTCCCAGTTGATCCTTCTGGATGTCGATGAGACCGAGCTCCATGATCTGAGCCTGAGGCTGCACAACTACCAGAAGGAGTGGAGCGACCTGGTGGTGCCGGTGGTGTGCGATATCAAGAACCGTGCGAAGATCGACCGCATCATGCAGCAGTACCGGCCCCAGCTTCTGTTCCACGCTGCCGCTTACAAGCATGTGCCGCTGCAGGAGCTCTATCCTGAGGAGGCTATCACGACCAATATCTGGGGCAGCTATGGGCTGCTCAAGAGCGCCAAGGAACACGGGGTTGCCAAGGTGGTGGTGATCTCCACCGACAAGGCGGTGAACCCGACCAATGTCATGGGGGCTACCAAGCGGGTGGTGGAGCTGATCAGCGGGATGCTGAACTCCAAGGAGACCGAGATCGTCTGCGTGCGCTTTGGCAATGTGCTGGGAAGCCGGGGAAGCATGCTCCCGCTCTTCATGGAACAGATCAAGGCAGGGGTGCCGATCACCGTCACCCACAAGGATATCATCCGCTACTTCATGGCCATACCCGAAGCGGTGGGTCTTGTGTTCAAGGCTGCTTCCATGGCCAAGGGCGGTGAGGTGATGGTCCTGGATATGGGTCAGCCGGTGCGCATCTATGACTTTGCCCAGAAGCTGGTGAAGTACTATGGCGATGGCAGGAGCCAGGTGATTGTTACCGGTCTCAGGCCGGGCGAGAAGCTCTTTGAGGAGCTACTTGCAAATAAGGATACCACCATTCCCACTGAGGATACGCTGGTCTTCAAGGCGAAGGTGAACAACCACGAGCTCTCTGAGCTCACGTTCCTCAACCACTACCTGCCCACCTTCACCTCAGGCACTCCCCAACAGATGCTGCAGATGCTGCATCAATTGGTGCCGGAGTTCAAGGATCCGAGAATGTAGGGCAGAAAAGAGCCGGCATTCAAGATCTTAGGCACACTTTCTCAATTGTTTGCTTGTCCAAACAGGGGACTTCCCAGTGTGGGTTTTGCTCTGAGCTTCCCAGCACGATAGAAGTTTGCGAGGTTGTTGTTTTTATGGAGATTGAAGTCTTGGGCGCAGTAGTACTCGCTTGCCCCATTCTCCTGTTTCTCACAGAACCAAACCATATCGTTGCGCATGTAGTCTTGTTCCATCAAATATTGGGCATGGGTAGTGACAATGAGTTGAGAATCATTGGAATTCATGAAGAACATCTGCAGATAGAACGTGACGAGGTCTGGGTGGAGGGATGTTTCTATCCCATCAAAGAGGGCGATGTGACCAACTTTGAGCAACAATTGCAGAATTTCTCCCAAGCCAAGGAAGCGCAGAGTTCCATCTGATTCAGCTTCTGCCGGAATTTGATACGAACCTGCATGAGTAAACAACACTTCCGGTATTTCCAATTGGTTATCGTTTTTCAATGTTTCAATAAGACTAGGCGGAGCTCCATTATCTGTGAATTTCCTTATAAGGTTCTCATCAACCGGCATGACTGAATTTTTTACCTCAAGGTCAGAAATTTGAAAATCTGCCTTTCTCATGAGTGATACCAGAAATTGTTTCTGTGTGCTGTCAGAGGCAATGCGCTCCTTGCTCCAGTCCCTGAGTCGAACGTTTGGATCAATCAGCGGGAGAGAGGTTTTCTTGAAGAAGGCAACCACAGCATCAAGGACTGGAGAGTGGATGTTGCTTTTCTGGTATGCAAACAAGACGCTTGAGTTTTCCAATGTGTTGCCGTCAAGAATCACCCTGTCTTTTGCAGAAAGCGAACATCTTTTTCCAATTGTCAGCTTTGCAATGGAATTCTCTGCATCATAGGTACGTATAAACAAGGTGGAAATTCGTTCTCCTGGTGTATAGCGCAACGACTCTTTGTGAATGCGCTTTCCATCAAGGCAAATCAGATACTCATACCGAATTCCTTCTATAAAGAACACAAGGCTGAAGGTTCCTGGCTCATTACGAGTGTTTGCATCCAGCAAGAATGGAGTGAATCCTGTTTCTTCATCCTTGGTGGAAGGGCCATGTACCACGAGGTCCCTAAGGAACTGAAGAGCAAGCAGAAGATTTGATTTTCCGGAGGCATTGTATCCGTACAGCACACAAAACTTCAGCAATCGCACATTGGGATTGATTTCAGTCACCAAGTACTCATCCGATCCCGTATGGATCTTGTTGCTTGCACGGAAACTCAGGGTCTGCTTTGTTTTAATGGAAAGGAAGTTTTCTACGGAAAATTCTTGAATCATGATTTTATTCCTTATAAACGTAGGAATACTACGGATATGTTGATTATAGGCAACATAATTGGAAATATCAAGAAAAATATCAAGTACAGTATCTACTTGATTTGCTCCACCAACTGGTGCCGGGGTTCAAGGATCCGAGGATGTAGGGCAGGAAAAAGCCGGTGTTCACTTCAGACCTTCGGTACATTTTGTCAATTGTTTTCTTGTCTAAACAGTGGACTTCCCAGTGTGGATTTTGCTCCGAGCTTCCCAGCACGATAGAAATTTGCAAGGCTGTTGTTTTTTTTGAAGAACCTCTGCTAATACTCAATATATCAAGGAAATACTGTCTGGTTAGTCCTTAGTGCAGCGAGTTCAAGATCGGATGCAACCTCTTCCATTGAAGTGTCTACAAACACTTCTCCAGGTCCAAGGAGCGTCAACTTATCACGAGTTCTTTGACTTTGGAAGTATCTGCCACATTGGGTATGTCCTTGCTTGGTTCGATATATGAGAAATACCCCTTTTTCAGCAACCTCGTCTTTGAGATAGTTGAGTACCATCGGGCTGTGGGTGGTGACAATCACTTGCTTATTGCTCTGTACCAAGTAATCCATCAAGCGTTCCACCAACTCCGGATTAATACCATTCTCAATTTCATCAAGAAGGATACACGTATGGCTCGTATGCATCTCAGTAATCATCGTAAGGATTCTCAACATACCGTCATTCAAATGAATGGTTTCTGTTTCCAATGTATTCTGCGCAGCGGTAATGAAAGATTCAGTGACCTTCAGTGATTTCCAGCCTGCTCTGATTGAAGTAGAGGAGAGTGAAGTAACGTTGGGGTAGAATATCTTCAGATCCCGAAGAATAGTGGAACGAATTTCCGGTGAGAGCGTATGAAAAAAGGCTGCAAGCTTTTCGCCACCAACACCAACATCATGGGCTTCTCTCGCACGTGTTCGTATCAATTGGGGATTCAGGAGTTCGAGCGATTTCATACCTTCTGAGAATTGCTTGATGGCTGCAATTGCTGGGTACTTCTTCAGGTCAAACGAGCGAATCGAGAGAATGGACCCTTGATACATCAAATCCTTCACGACCGTGCTCTCTTTGGTTCCTTCTTTTGTGATGAAGAGTTTTCCTTGTTGAACAGAGAAAATTGTCTCATTATGAACACTGACGGATTCGGATGTGCATTTCAGTGTGTCTTTGTTGAATGTACCGCTCCAGACAACTGTCTTTCCTTCATATTCGAGTTCCACAGAGAAGGTAATGATACTCTTCAACGAGAACTTGCTGGTCAATTCACGTGCTTTCCAATTCCGTTTTTCCAGCCATTGGTCAATTCGTGTGTTGGAGACAGGAAGTTGAGCAATGAAATCGAAGGCTTGGAGCATAGTAGATTTCCCAGCCCCATTCAGTCCGACAAGGCAAGAAAATGCTGAGAGATGTTGGATATCTGACTTAGGAGGGAATGAGAACTCGATGAGTGATTTGAAATTATCTATGTACAGTCTTTTGAGCATGCAACTCCCTCCGGCTAGAAATTTATCACCTTTATTGGACAAAGACCTCATTGGGTACCTACCATGATGAGGGTTACGTATCCTCATCTGTTGGTCTCAGTACTGTACATCCATTGCTTAAATGAGCTTCCCTAAAGATATCAGCTCAGTGCCGCAGCAGAATCAATCGCTTCACGGTACTTGGCCTCATAGTTAAGCCAATAGGAAGCGGGTACTACGCCAAGGACCTTCTCAAGTCCCAAAGCCATTTCCTCGGTCAGTCTGCTTGAGCCGGAGAGTACCTGGCCAAACTGATCTATGCTGATTCCTGTTTTCAAGGAAAGTTCTTCTTCTGAGATACCATATGCATCCAGGTATTGCTTGATAACCAGTCCTGTAGGAACGTTGGCCAGAAAGCTATGCATCTCAATCCTCCAATATGATTGTGCCGTGGAATCTTCTGTGTTAGGTTGCGTGTAGCTCCTCTTTGTGTGAGTAACACACGTTGAAACAAGATTCAGCCTGTATGCCTGTACCCATGGTAGGGTAATGTATCCGGTAGGTCAATAATTCAACCCTCCCAATGTTCCAACTGAAACCAATGGGAATGTGGCTTGTCCCATGCGATACTGTATCGAGCAAACACGGGCCTTGGCTAAGGCACTCCTGCGTGTTTTGGAGATGATAGGTATGAAAGCATTGGTTTTGGAACAGCAGATGAAACTCTCACTTCGGGAGTTCAAAATAGAAGAAACATTGGGTGACGGGGATGTTGAAATTGCCATCAAGCGCGTAGGCATCTGTGGAAGCGACATCCACTACTACACCAATGGAAAGATCGGGCCCTTTGTCGTCAAAGAGCCCATGATCCTCGGCCATGAAGGGGCCGGGGTCATTACCCGGGTAGGGTCAGACGTGAAGCACCTGAAGGTGGGCGACCGCGTATGCATGGAACCCGGCATTCCCATGAGCTTCTCCAAGAGCATGAAGGAAGGGCACTACAACCTGGACCCGGACGTACGCTTCTGGGCAACCCCACCCATCCATGGCATCACCCGCGAGTCGGTCATTCATCCGGCTGGATTCACCTATAAGCTTCCCGACAACGTCTCCTTGGCAGAAGGCGCCATGGTAGAACCCTTGGCCATCGGCTTCCAGGCCATCCACAAGGCTCAGATCTTCAGCGGCGACACCGCCGTTGTCACCGGTGCCGGAACCATTGGGCTGATGATCGTCCTTGCGGCCCTGACACAGGGGTGCAGGAAGATCTTTGTCGTGGACATCTCGGCAGAGAAGCTTGCCATCGCCAAAGCCATAGACCCCCGGGTCATACCCATCCTGGCAAGCAATGGCAATGAGAGCATCATCAAGGAAGTGCTCCTGCAGACCAATGGACAGGGTGCCGAAGTAGTCTTTGAGGCAAGCGGGAGTGCGGCGGTCAATGAGTACCTCATCGACCTCCTGGCCCCAGCCGGAAAACTGGTCTACGTCGGGATGCCCAGCAGGCCGGTGAGCTTGGATGTTGTCAAAGCCCAGGCGAAGGAAGTCTCAATGTACACGGTCTTCCGCTATGCAAACATGTACGAGCGTGCCATCGCTTCCATTGCCGCAGGCCTCATTGACGTCAAACCCCTGATCACCCACACCTTTGCCTTTGACCAAGCCATCGAAGCCTATGAGTTTGCCGCATCTCCCTCAGGACCTGTGGTGAAGATCCAGATTTCTCTGGAATAGTAAGCAATGCACGAGCAAAGAGAACACCTCCTGTTGCCGGGAGGTGTTTCTCTGATACCTGTCATTTCCTGAAATAGTATCTCAATCTAAGCGCTTCAGAAACGATGCCACCTGCTCCATACACAGCCGGGGACTGGAGAACACAGGAATATGCAGCAGTTGATGAATTGGCTCTTCCATGTGTGCCATGGAGGCCTGTGCAAGCACACAGACATCGGCATGAGCAGCCTTGTGGCTCAACTCCAAGACCAGACGGTCGTGCTCTTCCTTGTCTCCTCTCCTGAGGGCTGCAATGGCCTCGGTGCAGACAAACGCTTCCACACTGATGGCTTTTCCCTGCTCTTTGGCAGTTCTTCTCAGTTTCTCCAAGGTAGGTTCCACCGTGCTGTGTGCGGTTGCCAACACCACAAGCGAAGATCCTGCTTCCACCGCCTTGTTCGCCATCGCATCGTCGATGGTGATGATGGGGGTGGAGAACTCGCCCTTGAGACGTTCCACCGCAGGAGAGAGGGTGGAACAGCTGGTCACCACCACATCACAGCCGGTGAGGACTGCGCTTTGGATATCGCAGCGAAGCCGCTCGACATTGGTTTTGGTGAAGCTGCCTACCTCAATCGGGTTGGTAGCCAGAAAGTCATCGAGGATGTTGTGGATGAGCACCTCCTCACCCAAGACAGAGCGAAGCTGTGTCTCGAAGGAGGCATACACACTACCCACCGTATGGATGAGGGCTATTCTCTTCATCCTAGCCCTCCACCACACGGTTCCAAGCCTGCTGGACTTTCTCATAGGCAACTTGGGCGGAGAGGGTTGCACTCAGACCAGGGTAGCGGGCCATCTCCAGGGAGACACACTTGCGTGCAGACTGAGCGACCGGATTGATGTCCAGATACCCAAGCTTCACCAACTCTGCGAAGAAGGCCGATACCTCCAGATAGTCATACTCACCCTCGGCGATGCCGATGGGGGCATGGGTATGGCCGTAGAGGGGGTTGGCAGGATTGCCCACAATGGCATTGCCGATGTGGATGTGCCCGATGCCTGCCTGGTGGGCAAGCCTCACACTGGTGATGGGATCCTCCTGCATCAGGGGCATGTGGGCGGTATCGAAGAGCACCGACACATTCTCATGTCCAAGTCTGTGCATCTTCGTAACAAAGGAGCACACCTCATCGGTAGGGCCGAGCAACAGGTTCTTGAACCTGCCACGCTCAACCGGCTCCACCGCCAGGTTGATGCCCACCTTCTTGGCCTCTCTAGCCAAGGCTATCATGTACTCGGTGAAGTAGCTCATGGTAGAGGTTCGTTCCTCTTGGCCGTGGTCGACGCCGCTGGTCATCCCGATCACCTTCGAACCAGCCTCGGCTGCATACTCGAGATGGCGAAAGGCAAGATCAAGTGCATTGGCTCTTATCTTTGCATCGCTGCTGCCCGGGTCGAACGGCCCGTCGAGCTGGAAGTCCACCGGGAAGTTGTAGTTGATGATCTTTCCCTCCTCCCGGGCGATGGCAATCTCTGCCTTACGTACGGAAGTGTCGGTACTGAGTGTGGTCTCCAGCGTTTCAAAGCCGTTCAGTTGTGCTGTCTTGGTGAAGGCACTGAGGTGGCGCAGCGCGCTTGTGTGTGCCTCAGGATAGAGTAAGCCGACACTTATGCCAAAGGCAAAGTACTTTTCGATGCTGACCATGGGGTCCTCCTAGTATGATAGTTCTCGTTTGTTGACGGTATTGGCAGGGAGGGTGTGCGTCTCTTGGAAGAAACGCATCCCCTCCAGCAGCTCGGCGAGCATCGCAGAGCGAACCTCGGCGAGATTGGTAGAGATATGCGGGGTGATCACGACATTGGGAAGGTCTCTGATTGCCTGTGAAACTAGTGGCTCGAACTCATGCACATCCAGGGCAGCGCCCTTCAGGTGCCCTGTCTTCAGGGCCTCCACCAGGGCCTTCTCTTCCACGATGGGCCCGCGTGCCACATTCAAAAGGTAGGCAGAGCTTTTCATCAGCGAAAGGGTGTGAGCGTTGATGAGATGGTGGTTCTCCGCTCGGTAGGGCAGATGGAGGGTGAGCACATCAACCTGTGGAAGAAGTTCTTCCAAGGGAAGGCTTTCTTGATGGTGGGAGTCACAGATGAGGATGCGCATGCCGAAAGTTCTTGCAAGCTCAGCCACCTTCTGCCCGATCCTCCCATACCCAACAACGCCCAGCGTCTTTCCCGCCAGTGTCATGTCTGCATAGCTGAGCAGCTCCTTGGGGCAGATGCCGTCAGTGCGCAGGGTGCGGTCATAGCGCACAACACCTCGGCAGAGTCCCAGCAGCAAGCTCATCGTCATCTCAGCAGTCGGATTCACCACGGCAGTGGGGGTATTGAACACCGGGATCCCGCGCCTGGTTGCTTCATCAACATCCACATTGTTATAGCCCGAACCGAGGTTGCCCAGCATCCTCAGCTTGGGTGCTGCGGCAAACTCGGCTTTTCCGAACGGAGTGTCTGCCATGCAGATGCAAGCATCCACCTCCCCAAGAATCCGTTGCAGTTGATCGGAGGTGAAGAAGCCGGAGGTCTGGGGAGGTTGGATGACAGAGAATCCATCAGGAACCGCTTCGGTGGGGAAGTGGTGGGAAAAGGCAATCTTCATCATGCCGCTTCCTTCCGCTTTGCAAACATGCTCTTGATGATTGGGAAGAAGAGAGAGACCAGGGCGATGATGATGAACGTTGCAGCAATGGGGCGGGTGAAGAAGATGGAGTAGCTGCCACGGCTCATGACCAAGCTTCGGCGGAAGTTTCCTTCGGCCATCGGGCCCAGAATGAGGGCAAGCACGATGGGCGAAAGGGGGAAGCCTCCCTTGGCAAGGATGTAGCCCAGGATACCGGCAAGGAACATGACGATGACGTCATTGAAGTTGGAGTTGATCGCAAAGCTTCCGATGACACAGAGCACCATCACCACCGGAACGAGGAGGTTCTTGGGGATGTTCACGATCTTCACGAAGTTCTTCACATTGCTCAGCCCGAGGATGAGCATCACCAGGTTGGCGATGAAGAAGCCTGCGAAGAGGGTGTTCACCGTCAGGGCATGCTCGATGAAGAGCTGCGGGCCCGGGGTGAGGTTGTGCATCATTAGGGCTCCGAGCATGACTGCGGTATTGGAGTCGCCGGGGATGCCCAAGGTGAGCAGGGGAATCAAGGCACCGCCGGTGGTGCCGTTGTTGGAAGCCTCGGGTGCGGCAATCCCTTCGGGGATGCCGGTACCGAACTTCTCAGGATGCTTGGAGAAGCGCTTCTCCAAGTCGTAGGAGACAAACGCGCTGATGTCGCCCCCGGCTCCGGGAATGATGCCGATGAAGGTTCCTGTGATACCCGACCTGATCATGGTGGGCAGGATCTTCAGAAAATCCTTCATCGAAATCTTTGCCCGCTTGATGTTCGTGGTGTCGACGCTGTTGTTGGTGAACAGGTCCTCGATGCTGAGCAGGCACTGGCTCATGGCAAAGAGGCCGACAAGCACCGGGATGAAGGAGAGACCGTTCATCAGGAAGATCGAACCGAAGGTGAAACGGGTGAAACCGGAGATGTTGTCCATGCCCACCAAGGCAAGGATGAGACCCAATAGGCCGCTGATAAGCCCCTTCACCAGGGACTTGCCGCTGATGCTGGAGATGATGCTGATCCCGAAGAATGCCAAGGCAAAGGTTTCGGGGGCACTGAACTTCAGGGCCATGCTGGCGAGGGTGGGGGCGATGAAAACCAGCATCAGACCGCTGATCATTCCCCCGGTTGCCGAGGCGATGGTGGAGATGCCCAAGGCCCGCCCGGCTTCGCCGCGCTGGGTCATGGGATAGCCGTCCAACACGGTGGCGGCAGCACTGCTGGTGCCCGGGGTGTTGATGAGGATGGCGGTGATGGAACCGCCGTAGATGCCTCCGACGAATTCGCCGATGAGCAGCATCATGCCCACATGCGGCTCAAACTTGAAGGTCAGGGGCATGAGCAGGGCGATACCCATGGTGGACGTGAGGCCTGGCATCGCCCCGATGGCGATACCGGCGGCCACGCCGCCGACGAGGGCAAGCAGGACGTCCAGGGAAAGGACGTTGAGCAAGACTTCAACAAACATATCGGTGCCTCCTAGAAGAGTATGCCGGCGGGAAGACTGACCGACAGGAATTTCAGAAATACGAAGTACAGCACTGCGGTGGTTGCTATGCTGCTGATCAGAAGGGTGCTCCACTTACGCACCGAGAAGAACCACATGATGCCGAAGAGGAAGAGGGGGGTGGAGATGAGAAAGCCCAGGATGGCAATACCTGCCATATAGCCGATGATGATCAGGCAGGCAAAAAGCACGCGCTTGGTAGACTCGGTGAGGAAAGCAGTGGCTACTGCCTTCTCCTTGCGTGTGTTGAAGAGCTGTAGGGCTGAGAGCCCGATCAGCAAAATGCCCAGCAGGATAGGGAAAAACCCGGGGCCGAGCACCCCGCCGGTCCCTTCTGGAAAGGTGCGGGCTGTCAGGATTACATACAGGCCAAGGGCGATCATGGCCGAGGAAAAGATACGACTGATGGTTGTCATATTGCACTCCACATAGCGAAGAGAAGGGGCAGTGGTGTGACTGCCCCTCTCCTCTGGTATTTGACAGTTACTTCTTCAGACCAAGCTGCTTGGCCATTTCTGCATAGATCTTCTCTTCGCGAGCCATGAGCTCGCCGAGCTCTGCACCGGTCTGGAAGTCCTTGGTGAAGTGGCGTTCTTCCATGAACTTGGTGACAGCGGGGTCGGCAAGAGCTTTCTCAAACGCGTTGCTGAGAGTCTGTACGATGTGGTCGGGGGTGTTGAGGGGCACACCGAAACCGCGGAAGATGCTGAATGAGAGATCATCATAGCCCAGTTCCTTGGCGGTGGGGACGTTGGGAAGGGAAGCGACACGCTCGGGAGCGAGCACTGCAAGGACCTTGGCCCTACCTGCCTTCACCTGTACCTCAACTTCCTGCGGGGTTACGGGGACTGCGTCCACGTGGCCACCGGCAAGAGCGGTGACTGCGGTACCGCCGCCTTCGAAGGGAACGTGGGTCACTTCCATACCGGTGGAGGAAGCTACTGCTGCTGCAATGAAGTGCCAGATGCCGCCGACGCCGCTGTTGCCGAAGGAGATCGAGCCGGGGTTGGCTTTTGCGTATGCGATCATCTCCTCAAGGGTGTCATAGGGAGCATCAGCACGAACGGTGATGGTGGCGCACTCACTGTTGATGTTGCACACCGGGATGAAGCTCTCGTAGGAGAAGTTCACCTGGGCAACCTGCGGGGTGGTGATGAGCTCGGCGAGCATCGAGGTGACGCTGTAGCCGTCGGGTTTGTCGGATGCGCCTGCGGCGTAGCCGATGGCGGCTCCTGCACCGGGCTTGTTCACTACGTTCACGGTCTGGCCGAGGATGTCCTTCAGGACACCGGTCATGGAGCGGACGAGCAGGTCGGTTCCACCGCCGGCGGAGACGGGGATGGTGATGGTAATCGGTTTGGTGGGATAGGTTGCCTGTTCAGCACCGCCTTGTGCGAAGAGCGAAAGGCTGAGGGTGGTGAGCAGGAGCAATGCGAGCAGCATTTTCTTCATGAGAGAACCTCCAAAGGTGTGTTGCAATACCGACTGGTACTGGTTGAGATTTAGAATATAGTATACAATATCTGAAGTCAATGAAAATGTTTGGGTATTTTTGAGCCTAAAATGTATTAGATAGTAGAAAATAAGAAGACAAAATACTTGCTTCCTATAGATAGTTATATGGATTAATAAGTATATAAATATACAGTATAACGAATAACAAATCAAAAAGTTTTGCTGGCCAATGAAATGGGTATATAGTATACTAAATATGCCTAACTAGCAGTAGTTCTTTCCATGGCTTGGGGATTTGCCACACCACATCAGCAAGAACTTCCTGTCCTGGGGGAGAGAGCCGAACATCAGTCCTGTTGTATACAAGACACATGTCCAAAAAGGCTTGCCGAATTCCGGCAAATGTGAGGTTTTGCCTTGCGATTTGTGGGGTATCGCATATAGTAGTGTAGAGCGTAAACACCAGGAAATTTCCTGAGAGAGTAGGGATGTGCCATGACTGAACGGACAACGATACCCATTGCCAAGCGGCACCTCAGCGATGAGGTGGCACGGACGATCAAGGAACTGATCTTTGACCTGAAGTTTCGTCGTGGGGAACGCCTGATCGTTGAGTCGTTGGCAGAGCAGCTGGGAGTCAGCATGACCCCGATACGCGAGGGGCTGAAGCAGCTCGTCAACCAGGGGATCGTGGAGTATGACGGCAAGAGCTATGCGGTGCTCAACCCCACCAACCAGCAGATCCAGGATATGTTCGATATCCGCCGCTACCTGGAGAAGCTTTCAGCCAATGCTGCAGCCCGGTATGCCACCGATGAGCAGCTGCAGGAGCTGTATGACTTCCAGTATGTCTGGCGCAAGAAGCAGGACATTGACCTGAGCCAGTTCATTGCCTTCGACATAGAGTTCCATACCATGCTGGCCAAGAGCACCGGCAATGAACGGCTGCTCAGCCTTGCCTCGCCGGTGAATGAGCAGTGTCACCTGCTGCGCCTCTGGAGCTATGAGCACCGGTTCCCCAAGGAGAACCTGGTGATCACGGTGGATGAGCATCTGGCAATCCTGGATGCGATGAAGGCAAGACAGCCGCAGAAGGCCGAAGAGGAGATGGATATCCACCTGCTCAAGGGCGAGGCAATTGCCTGGCGGATGTTCCAAAGATAAGACAAAGTTGGCCAAAAGATATGACATATCTTTAAGCATAGATACCTATACAATCAGTCATATTATCAAAACTGTCTAAGAAATACCCAGAAAAAACCTAATAAATATGTCACAAGCAAGGGGGTCCTGACCTTGCTCGTTCTTTCTTTGCACCCATAAGCTGGAAATAGGGCGAATGTGAAACGGTGACTACTGACCGACTATGAGGATTTCTGAGTGCAGCAAAACCCAGTACCCACCCTTGGCAAACTACTTCTGCTTGCATGTGTGCTAGTGCTGCTTCTGCTTGCCTGTGAGCTCGATCCTCCCATGTTCAGCTTCTCCTATGATGCAAATGGAGCCCAGAGCGGTGACCTGCCTGCCCCTGTTTCCTTGCACAAAGGGGGTTCCACCATTACGGTAGCCGGCAATACCGGCAACCTGATCAAACCAAACTTTTCCTTCAACTATTGGAACACCAAGCAAGATGGTAGTGGAAAGGCCTATCTTCCTGGTGATACCTTCACCCTGGCAAGAGAAGATGTAGTGCTGTATGCACAGTGGAACCCCAACCCCAGCTACAAGACAACGTACTACCGCCAGAATGCAGACAATGACGACTACACGCTCTACGAGACGGAGAACCTCAGTGGTGCAGTCAATACTGCTGCAATCTCTGTGCACAAGATCTATGCGGGGTTTACCGAGAACACCACCCATCCAAACACCCTTGCAAGCGGCACCATCCTTGCCGATGGCTCGCTGGTGCTGAAGCTCTACTACGACAGAAACACCTTCACCGTTTCGTTCCAAACAAACAGCACTGCAACCATAAGCGACCTGACCAACCAGAAGTATGGAGCAAAGATTGCCAAGCCAAATGATCCAACCAGACAAGGGTACACCTTCTCTGGTTGGTACAAGGAAGCAAGCCTGTCCAACCCGTGGGATTTCCTGGCAGACACCATTACCGAAAACACCACTCTCTATGCCAAGTGGGGTGCAAGCAACACCACCTCCTATACGGTGGAGCACTATACCCAGGACCTAAACCTCTCCACGTATTCCAAGGCAGAATTGGAAACGCTCAGCGGCCCAACCGCTACAGTAGTGAATGCCACATACAAGACCTACCCAGGCTTCACCAAGGACGAGAGCAATGCAAACACCCAAATAAGCGGCACGATTGCAGGGGATGGATCGCTGGTCCTGAGGCTGTACTACACCCGAAACATCTACACCGTCTCCTTCCAGACAAACAGCACAGCGACGATCAGCGACCTGACCAACCAACCCTACGGGGCAACGATGGCAAAGCCCACAGCCCCAACCAAGCAAGGCTACTCCTTTGCTGGCTGGTACAAGGAAACCGAGCTTACCACAGCCTGGAACTTCACAAATGATACTATCCAAACCTATACCACCCTCTATGCCAAATGGTCCCCCAACACAACTACCCCCTATACCGTCAAGTACTACCTGCAGGATACCGATGGTTCCACCTACACCTTGCAAGAGTCGGTAGCAAAGACCGGTACCACAGCAACCACCGGTACTTCTGAAGCCAAGACGTATTCAGGTTTCACCGAGAACACCACCAAGAGTGAGAGGCTGACAGAAGCAGCCATCCTCTCCGACGGATCCCTCGTCCTCAAGCGCTACTATGACAGAAACACCTATACCCTCACCTTCGATGCAAACGGTGGTTCTGGAACACAAGTCACCCAGGACCTGAAGTACCAGACCAGCACCCAACTAACAGCAAATAGCTACACACGAGCTGGCTACAGCTTTGCTGGCTGGAATACCCAAGCCAACGGCACGGGTACCAACTATACAGACAAGGCAAGCTACTCCATTGGTGCTGGCACCGTTACCCTGTATGCCCAGTGGACAGCCAAAACCTACACGGTGACCTTTGACGAGCAAGGTGGAACCACTCCGAATCCCACCAGCAAGACTGTCACCTATGACAGCACCTACGGCGATTTGGCAACCACCTTGAGAAGTGGGTATACCTTTACCGGCTGGTACACCCAAATGAGTGATGGCACCAAGATCGAGAACACCACCACCGTATCCACACAAGCTGACCATACGCTGTATGCCCACTGGACTGTTGACTCCTATGCCATCACCTACACCCTGAGTGGTGGAACCAATGCAGTCTCGAATCCTGACTCCTATACCATACAGACACCCACCGTTACCTTGGCTGTACCCACCAAAACAAATTACACTTTTGGTGGTTGGTATACGAGCAGTACGTTCTCCGGCTCTCCGGTTACCTCCATCGACCAAGGCTCAACAGGCACAAAGGCTTTCTATGCCAAGTGGACACTGAATTCTTACTCTGTCATCTTCAATGCCAACGGCGGCAGTGGGAGTATGTCCAGCCAAGCCATACCCTACAATACCCAGGCAATGCTTGATGCAAATGCATTTACCCGTACCGGATATGCATTCACTGCATGGAATACCCAAGCAAATGGATTGGGCAGCTCTTACACAGATCAGGTATACTTCACCATGGGCGGAACGGACACCACTCTCTATGCCCAGTGGGCACCAAGGTCCTACACCGTGACCTTTGACGAGCAAGGTGGAACCACTCCGAATCCCACCAGCAAGACTGTCACCTATGCAAGTACCTACGGATCCTTGGCAACAACGAGTAAGGATGGCTACACCTTTGCTGGCTGGTACACCCAAAAGAGTGATGGCACCAAGATCGAGAACACTACCTCTGTGTCAACCGCAGACAACCATACCCTCTACGCTCGCTGGACAGCAAAAACCACGACTGCCTACAAGACAGAGCACTACAAGCAGAACCTAATCAACGATGACTACACCCTGTTTGAGACTGAAAATCTTTCTGGGGTTACCGATACTATTGCTACAGCAGTCTACAAGACCTACACAGGCTTCACCAAGGATGAGAGCAATGCAAGCACCCAAAAAAGCGGCACGATTGAAGGGGATGGTTCGCTGGTCCTGAAACTGTACTACACCCGAAACACCTATACCGTCTCCTTCGCAAGCAATGGAGGATCGAGTGTAAGTGACCTGACCAACCAGAAGTATGAAGCGAAGGTCATCAAGCCCAACGACCCAACCAAGCAAGGCTACTCCTTTGCTGGCTGGTACAAGGAAGCAGCGCTTACCACAGCCTGGGACTTCACAAATGATACGATCCAAACCAATACCTCCCTCTATGCCAATTGGTCCCCCAACACTACTACCCCCTATACCGTCAACTACTACCTGCAGGATACCAATGGTTCCACCTACACCTTGCAAGAGTCGGTAGCAAAGACCGGTACCACAGCAACCACCGGTACTTCTGAGGCCAAGACGTATTCAGGCTTCACTGAGAACACCACCAAGAGTGAGCGACTGACAGAAGCAGCCATCCTCTCCGACGGATCCCTCGTCCTCAAGCGCTACTATGACCGAAACACGTACAGGCTCACCTTCGATGCAAACGGTGGTTCAGGAACACAAGTCACCCAGGACCTGAAGTACCAGACCAGTACCGCATTGACTGCCAACAGCTATACCCGTATCGGCTACAGCTTTGCTGGTTGGAATACCCAAGCCAACGGCACGGGTACCAACTATGGAGACAAGGCAAACTACTCCATTGGTGCTGGCACCGTTACCCTGTATGCCCAGTGGACAGCCAAAACCTACACGGTGACCTTTGACAAGCAAGGTGGAACTACACCAGTGCCAACAACGAAAACTGTTACCTACGATAGTACCTATGTATCGTTGGCAACAACGAGTAGGGATGGCTACACTTTGTCTGGCTGGTACACTGCCAGTTCTGGTGGTACAAAGATTGAAACAACCTCTACGGTTGCCACAGCTTCGAACCACTTGTTGTATGCCCGCTGGACAGCAAAAACCACGACTGCCTACAAGACAGAGCACTACAAGCAAAATCTCAATGATGCCGGCTACACTCTTTTTGAGACTGAAAATCTCTCTGGGGTTACCGATACTGTTGCAACAGCAGTCTACAAGACCTACACAGGCTTCACCAAGGATGAGAGCAATGCAAGCACTGTAGCAAGCGGCACCATAGCAGGAAATGGCTCGCTGGTCCTGAAGCTGTACTATACCAGAAACACCTACACCGTCTCCTTTGCGAGCAATGGTGGGTCGAGTGTAAGTGACCTGATAAACCAGAAGTATGAAGCGAAGGTCATCAAGCCCAACAACCCAACCAAGCAAGGCTACTCCTTCTCTGGCTGGTACAAGGAAGCAGCGCTTACCACAGCTTGGGACTTTGCTTCTGATACCGTTGAAGCCGATACCACACTCTATGCCAAGTGGACAGCTGACTCCTATTCCATCACCTACACCCTGAATGGTGGAACCAATGCGAGTTCGAATCCTGCTACGTATACCATAGAGACGCCCACTATTACCTTGGCTGAACCCACCAAACCAAACTACACCTTCGATGGTTGGTATGCGAGCAGTGCGTTCTCGGGTTCTCCGGTTACCTCAATTCTCAATGGTTCTACAGGCGTAAAGGCTTTCTATGCCAAGTGGACGCCTACCTCTTACACCATTACGTACGATCTTGATGGGGGAACCAATGCAGCATTGAATCCTGGTTCCTACACCATTGCAACCCCCTCCATCACCTTGGATGATCCTACCAAGACACACTATGACTTCTGGGGTTGGTACGAAACCTCTAGCTTCTCTGGTACTCCCATCACCACCATTGCCGCTGGATCCTCCGGTGCTAAAACACTGTATGCCAAGTGGCTTCCCACCTACTACCTTGTCATATTCAAGCCCAACGGTGGCAGCAGTTTCATGGATGACCAATCCATACGCTACACCTACCAGGCAACGCTTGATGCCAATGCCTTTACCCTTACCGGTTACAGCTTCACTGGCTGGAATACCCAAGCCGACGGCTCGGGTACCAGCTATGCTGATGAGGCCAGTATCACCATGGGAAGTGAACACCTCACCCTCTATGCCCAATGGGCAGCAAACACCTATACAGTAAGCTTTGACGGACAGAGGGGAGCTGTACCTGACCCCACCACCAAGCGGGTAACTTTCGGCAGTTCCTATGGCGAATTACCAACCACCAGCAGAACCGGCTACACCTTTGCCGGTTGGTATACTGCAGCAAGCGGGGGAGACAAAGTGGAGAGCATTACCACCGTCTCTACTTCGTCTAACCATACCCTCTATGCCCATTGGACGGTAATTATCTATACCGTGACCTTTGATGCCCAAAGTGGAACCACCCCGAGTCCCCTTATCAAGTTTGTCACGTACAACAGCACCTATGGAACGTTGGCAATCACCAACAGAACCGGTTATACCTTTGCCGGTTGGTACACTGCAACAAGTGGAGGAGACAAGGTTGAGAGCACTACCGCCGTCACCACCTCCTCAAGTCATACCCTCTATGCCCAATGGACAGCCAAGTCCTATGCCGTGACCTTCGATGGTCAGGGTGGGAGTGCTCCCAATCCTTCTTCCAAACAGGTAACCTTCGGTTCTGCCTATGGAAGCTTTGCAACCTCCAGCCGTGATGGCTATACCTTGGCAGGGTGGTACCACTCCAGCATCGGAAGCAGTTCGCTCTTTACCGAGAGTTCGCTGGTTGCCTTGGCTGAAGACCACACCCTCTTGGCCCATTGGGATGCCATCACCTATGACATTGCCTACACCCTGAATGGGGGAACCAACAGCCAAGACAATCCAGCGCACTACAGTATAGAAAGCGAAACCATTACCCTTGCTGCTCCAACCCGTGACGGGTATGACTTCGTTGGCTGGTATGCTGATGTGAACTTGTCCATACCCCAGCCTCTGATACCCAAGGGCTCAATGGGAAACAAAACACTGTATGCGAAGTGGGCTGTGGCATTCTATTCAGTCAGCTATGAACTGAACAGTGGTACCAATGCTCCAGGCAATCCAACAGTCTATACCATTCTGGAGAACACGATCACCTTACTCAATCCTACCCGGAGCCACTACACCTTTGGTGGGTGGTACACCACCAGTGAATTCACAGGCACTGCCGTAACATCCATCCCAAGTGGTTCGTTCGGCGACAAGACTTTCTATGCCAAGTGGGTCCCCGACTCCTATACCATCACGTACGTGCTCGATGGCGGGACGAATGCAAGTTCCAATCCTCCATCCTACACCATTGAGACACCCACCATTACCTTAGCAACTCCTACAAAGCTTCACTATGACTTTGGTGGGTGGTATGCAGCATCCGACTTCTCAGAAAGTGCCATTACCACCATACCTACCGGTTCCACTGGAGACATAACCTTGCATGCCAAGTGGACGTTGACAAACTACCATGTCATCTTCAATGCCAATGGTGGCAGTGGAACCATGGCAAGCCAAGCCATACCTTACAACACCCAGGCGAACCTTACGGCTAATGTCTTCACCCGTACCGGCTATTCATTCACCGGGTGGAATACCCAGGCCAATGGGCTTGGGACCTCGTATGCCGACAAGGCCCTCTATACCATCGGAGGTGCCGATGTAAACCTCTATGCCCAGTGGCAGAAGAATACCTATACGCTTACCTTCAACAAGAACCTTGGAACAGGGGACACCGTAACCCAGAACCTGCTGTATGCCACCAGCACCCCGCTCACCGCCAATACCTATATCCGTACCGGCTACAACTTTGATGGTTGGAATACCCAATCCAACGGTTTGGGTACCAGCTATGCAGACAAGGCCAACTACTCCATAGGGGCAGCTAACGCCACCCTCTATGCCAAATGGAAACCTTTGAATATCAGCATAACCTTTGATGAGGAAGGAGGAACCACTACCGATCCTGTGACAATCTACCGCGACTACAACACTGCCTATGATACGCTCCCCACCACGACACGAACCGGCTATACCTTTGCTGGTTGGTGGACAGGAGACAATGGTACAGGGACACAGGTTATCAGCACCACCACGGTAACAGCTACCAACTGGCACTATCTCTATGCAAAATGGACACCCAATACCAACACAGCCTACAAGGTGGAACATTATCAGCAGGATGTGAGTGGGTCAGGGTATACCCTGTTTGAGACAGAGAACAAGACAGGTACCACGGCAACCCAGGTGACTGCTACTGCCAAGACTTATGCAGATTTCAATTACAACAATTCCCTTAGTCCTGCAAGTGGGACCATTGCAGCAAACGGCTCGTTGGTGCTGAAACTCTACTATGATCGCAAGACCTATACCGTCACCTTCCAAAGCAATGGTGGGTCGGCAGTCACTGCCTATACTGGTATTCGCCATGGCGCAACCATCAGTGCTCCTGCCGACCCCACCAGAAGCGGCTATGTCTTCAACCTCTGGTATGCCGATAGCAACCTTACCCAGCGTTTTGAATTTGCTACCCAGACCATAACAGCCAACACCACGCTCTACGCCAAGTGGTGGTCTGGTGGAGTAGGCGACCTTGGTCCTGCAGGCGGAGTAGTCTTCCATGACAAGGGTGTCTATTCTGATGGTTGGCGTTATCTGGAAGCTGCTTCCACTGATGTAGTCGATGCCTACCACAAGGGAGAGACCACGTATGAATGGGGAGGAAAGACAACCTATTTGTATCATATAAATTACACCCTGATAGGTACTTCCCTAGCTATCGGAACTGGTGAAGCAAACAGCCTTGCCATGATCGCTGCTTTGTCCAACTATTCATACATCTACAGTGGCGCCGACCTCTGCAGGGAAGTCTATCGCCAAGGAGGCTATTCCGATTGGTTCCTGCCCAGCGTCTTGGAACTCGACAAAATGGCTAGGCTAACTGATGCAAAAGCAGGAGCATTCACAATACTCAGTGGTGTTTACTGGAGCAGTAGTGAATCCAGTAGCTCAAATGCTTACTTGTACGCTAGTGCAGGGAAATCTTACTCTCCCATGCCGAAGGAATCTCTCTTCCGTCTTCGTGCAGCCCGTGCTTTCTAGTAGGGTTGCAGCTAAAGACAAACCAACAAACTGGTGCTACGCTGTGGGTATGAAATACCTACGTGGATCTGTTCTTGCCATACTGCTGTCACTTTTAGCTTCCGTTCCTCTTGCTGCCAACGAGTATCCCCACTCTCTGGGGGTGCAGGTTGGCAGGCTCTCTGGTATTGGGGCCAGTTATCAGGTGTGGACACAGAACCTTGGCTGGCAGGTGGGCGGAGGAGTGCTCTACAACACAGAACTGGACGAATATAGCGACCGCTTGGTCTATAACCTGGGTCTTGAACTGCAGTACCCGCTGGTGGAGCATGCGATCAACAAGTGGTTGGAGGGAAAGCTCTACCTCGTCTTGGGTGTGCACCACCAAGGCTATGAGGAGGCTGTGGAAACAAGCCTTGGTTCAGGAGTCTATACTGCAGGTCCCTTGCAACTCAACTTCGGCCTTGGTGGTGGTATCGGGGTGGAGACCATTCTCTTCGAGCACTTTGCCATTGGTACTGAGTTTGTCTATGTAGGTATGTATAATCCCAAGCTCAATGAGGCAATGGTGAATATGTTTCCGCAGGTCTCGCTTCGCTATCGCTTTTCTCGAATCGTTGCAGGCAACGATTCGGTAGAAGAGTAGCCGACGTAAAAGTGAGAATTATTTCGGGTACATTCAGAGTTCGATGATACCTAAAAAATTCTGTTTCTCAGCAAAAACGTTAGCCATCTATGCTCGAAGCTCTGAGAAACACGGGACATGAAATTGAGCTTCGGCTTTCTCGAATCGTTGTAGGCAATGATTCGGTAGAAAACTGCTGGTGTCATAAAATATTTCGAAGGCTCAATGCGGACTTTTTGATATCAGACTATTTCTGCTTCAGCCAAACCGAAAGACATTCAGATTTCTCTTTACCAGAGTATATTAGGTAAGAAGTTCATAGGTTGTACATGTGTCTAGCAAGTCTTACTGAAAGGCTGGCAATTTTGGTTCTCAGCATAGAATGAGGTCATATTTGTAGAGAAAATCCGTAAATTGAGTTGAACCGATATAGAACTGATGGTACTATGAGGTTCAATACACGGGGTGGAAGTGATAGAGGTTCTGCACACACATGTCACAAGAGTAACCATTTCCTCCCTGGCAGGTTTTCTTCTTGTAAGCACCTGTGTCTGATCGACACTGCTTTGGCAGGAAGATATACACCGTGAGTGTTTCGGCAGCCGGTGTATAGGTTATGGTTACCCAGGGCTGTGCAGTACTCTCAAGTAGCTGTTCTGGCGAAGCTGTGTTCCTGATTCCTGCCAAATGACATCCAAAAAAAATGCAAACAAAAACATCCTCTTTCGAGGACGCTGTCCTCGAAAAGGGGTTGTTTCGTATACAATGTTCAATGATTGAACGCACATTCTCATCAACACCAACATGTTACCAGAAAGTACTACCAAAGAGTTTTCCATTCTCTCCTATCTGGACCAGAACTCAGATGCAACGCAGAGGCAGTTGTCTGAGCATGTTGGTGTGTCCTTGGGAACGATCAACATATTGCTCAAGCGCATGGTCAGGAAAGGGCTGCTGAAGATTGAAAGACTTCAGCCCAACTCTGTGAAGTACTTTCTCACTCCTGCAGGCATTGCCAATAAGCTAGAGAGAACGTATGGGTATATTGTCAGGACGTATAGGGAGCTTGCTCTCTTCAGAGTCCGAATAACCACCCTTCTTCACTCCCTCATTCCTGAGCGAGTGAAGGACCACGTCTGGTTCTTCGGTCCAGATGATGATTTCTCCCTTCTCTTGAAAGAAATCTTGGAAGCGGAATTTTCTCTTTCTGAGAAACGAGTGCTTTCTGATATCAAAGAACTTTCCAAAGCTATTCAGAACACTCCTAAATCCCTGATTCTCACTTGGGATACCAAGTCAGATCAGCAAGTCAAAGCTTTGGGAGTAGAGCAGGTGAATATTCTGTCCAGGATAGCCATCGAAGGATGAAAGAGTCAGGTTTCCAATATTTGGTTCCGGTTTTACTAAGTAAGGACAACACATATGCATAAACGAATCTATCTTTCATCTCCAACCATGCATGATTTGGAGATGATATACATACAAGAAGCTTTCGATACCAACTGGGTAGCTCCTCTTGGCAAAAATGTGGATGAGTTTGAAAAGGAGATGGCTTCCTTTATTGGAATTGGCCATGCTGCTGCATTGATATCAGGTACTTCGGCTTTGCACTTGGCTATCAAGTTGTGTGGAGTTAAGCCCGGGGACTTGGTTTTTTGTTCTGACCTTACTTTCTCCGCAACGGTAAACCCAGTCTCCTATGAAGGTGGGTTACAAGTCTTCATTGATAGCGAGCGAGAGACTTGGAATATGGATCCGCTTGCCCTCCAAAAAGCCTTTGAGATGCATCCAAATCCAAAAGCTGTCATTGTTGCCAACCTCTACGGTACTCCTGCAAAGCTGGATGAGATCAAGGCAATCTGTGACAAGCACAATGTTCCTCTTATAGAGGATGCTGCCGAAAGCCTGGGGGCCACCTACAAGGGTAAACAGACTGGGATGTTTGGGAAGTATTCTGCACTGTCTTTAGTCGTTTTGAAGAATAAGACTAGGAAGGAATATACCGGAATAATGGAAAAGAGCTCGAAAGCTGCATAAATATCCAGGAATCGAGGGGTTTTTGGGATATAGGGCTGGTTGAGCTGAGCCTGGGCGAAAGAGAGCACGGAAGAGGTTAGCCACACCGAGATTCAGGCGCATAGCTAAAATAAGTGGTGGGGAACTTATGAACATAGGGTGGGAGTGAGGAGTTCTTCTGCGTACCCTTCTGATGAATTTATGTGAGGAGTCTATTCCTCATGTTTAATAAGCGGAGAAGAATATATGAGAACAGATGAAAAACCTAATTTACAGGAGACACATCTATGATTTTAAATCACATTGCAATTATCGTCTCTTCTGAAGCGGGCGTTGAATTTTACAAACAGTTTGGATTTAAAGAGATAAGTAGACAGGTAAGATCAGAACAGCATGATTCCATTGTCCATATGGAAGGCTATAACTCGACTCTGGAAATCTTTATTGATGGAACACATCCTGCAAGAATGACAAACCCTGAGGCATTAGGACTTAGACATCTTTGTTTCCAGACAGAAAACTTTGACAAATTCAATTTTGGGGAGCCAGTACGAATTAATCATGAAGGTGAGCGTTTTAGCTTCATCAAAGACCCAGATGGTCTTCCGATTGAGATTAGAGAATTTAAACCACACGTACCGAAAGATGATTATAACCCAAAGGCGTAAGATGCATGTCTTTAAATATATATGGGATAGTAATACAAGTTTTATTAGTGGCATTTGTACTGCTTTGCGTATTAACGATCTGCACGAAAGGAAGCAGTATATATAACAATCAACCGGAACAGAAAAATCCTTTAGAAGGTAAAATGGTTGATTTTATTTATGACGATACAGACAAGGAAAATGCTGATGGTGTAAAAGGTCATTTAATTGCAACTGGTAATGCAAAACCAAAGAAAGGTTTGTACATTTCCATTTTTAAGAGGATAATCGACATTGTTCTTTCCTTTGGTGGAATTGTGGTTTTATCACCAATATTATTGGGTCTTTGTATAGCAATATTAATTGATGATCCTGGTCCAGTATTATTTTTACAAAAGAGAGTAGGTAAAAACAAGCGATTTTTCAAACTTCACAAATTTAGAAGCATGAAGATGTCAACACCTCATGATGTTCCAACCCATATGTTTGATAATCCAGAGCAGTACATCACAAAAGTGGGAAAGTGGATCAGAGCACATAGTTTAGATGAACTGCCTCAGCTTTGGGATATTTTCATAGGTAACATGTCAGTTATTGGGCCAAGACCTGCGCTTTGGAACCAAGATCTTCTCACCAGTGAGCGTGATAAATATTATGCGAATGATATCAAACCAGGTCTTACTGGTTGGGCACAAATCAATGGGAGAGATGAACTTGAACTTTTGGTTAAAGCAAAGCTGGATGGAGAGTATGCTGAAAAGATTGGGCTCAGTATGGATATTAAGTGTTTTCTGGGATCACTAGGAGTCTTTTTGAAAGACAATTCTGTGGTCGAAGGGGGCACAGGAGAAATGAAGAAAGAGGAGAGTAAAAAAGATGTGTAATTGTGATAAAAGCATATTATTTGTAGCTAATGTCACAAAGGAGCACATCTTAAAATTTCATATCCCTACAATTAAAAAATTCATAAATCACGGATGGAAAGTTGACGTAATTAGTTCGGGGGTAGAAGATGTTCCTTTTTGCCATAATAAATTTACAGCCAAATGGAAAAGGTCACCATTCAATATTTCGATGCTTAAAGGAATTAGACAATTAAAAAAAATCGTCAATAGGAATAAATATGATATTGTTTACTGCCATACACCTGTGGGAGGATTAGCAGCTCGGTTGTCGTGTAGAAAGGCAAGAAGAAATGGTACTAAAGTAATTTATTGTGTTCATGGATATCATTTTTACAAAGGATCATCAATACTTAATTATCTAGTTTTTTATCCTATTGAAAAATACTTGTCAAAATTATCTGATGCAATTTTTGTGGTAAATCAAGAGGATTATTTGCTTACGAAAGAAAAATTCACCAAATGTCGTATTTGCAAATTAGTTCCTGAGGTAGGCATTAATATTCAAAGATTAGAATTAATTAATCCTGCTCTTAAAAGAATCGAATACCGGAGAAAGTATGAAATTGAAGAAAATACTACAATCCTTATGTATATCGCGGAATTAATTCCAAATAAAAATCAAAAAATGCTTATTGATTGTTTGAGAGTTCTAATTGATAAAGGTATAAAATCGGAGCTATATCTTGTTGGCCCAAATCATTCCAATGATGCGTTAAGTAAATACGCTGACGAAATGGGAGTATCTCAGCAAGTTGAGTTTTTGGGATGGCGTAGTGATATTGGCGAGCTACTAAATATGGCAGATATATGTGTTGCTTCAAGTATTAGAGAAGGTTTTGGCTTGAATATTATTGAAGCAATGTATTGCGGTTTGCCAGTTGTGGCCACCAATAACAGGGGGCATTCAACTATAATTAGAAATAATGTTAACGGGTATTTAGTTGATGTGAATGATTATAAAAAAATGGCAGAATATGTGGAGCAAATAATAAGAAATGGTATTGAATATATTAAACCGACAAAAAGCGAATTGAGAAAATATGATTCTGAATTGGTTGCTGATGAATTGTTCTTAGAAATTTTTGAGGTAGCTAATGGATAGTCGAATCGCTTTTAGTGTTATTGTTCCTGTTTATAATGTCGCGTTGTATCTTGAGGAATGTATACAGTCGGTACTTAATCAAACTTATAACGAATTTGAATTGATTCTTGTAGATGATGGATCTCAAGATAATTCACCGACGATATGTGATTGGTATAAAGAGATAGATAGCCGGATTATTGTTATTCATAAGAATAATGGTGGTGTAGTTTCTGCACGTCAAGCTGGTGTTGAAAAAGCTACTGGAGATTATTTAGTGTTTCTTGATGGAGATGATTTTTTAGAACCAGCATGTTTGTCTAGTTATAATGATATTATTGAAAGGTATAAACCTGATATTATTTGCTGTAATACCTATTATAAATATGAAGATTTGAAGAAAATTGTAAAACTTGAAGGATTTAAAAAGTTGTATTGCAGAAATGATATAGTAAATGAATTGTTTCCAAGACTAATTCAAACAAAATCGGCAACCCAGGGTTCAGGATTCCCTGTAAGTCTTTGGGCTAAGACCTTTAGAAAAGAACTTTATCAACAACAACAACTTGTAGATATTAGGCTAAACATCGGAGAAGATGGAGCTTGTGTTATTCCTTGTGTTTTTCAAGCCCAAAAAATATGGTTCATCGATGATTGTTTATATAATTATCGACAAAACGTGTCATCAATAACTAAGAGCCATAAAGTGATTAGTTATGATTTTCCTCGAGTTGTAGCTAAGCATATTCGAGAAAAAATTGATATTAAACAATTTGACTTTGAGGAACAATTAAACAGGAAAATTGTTCATGATATTTTTACTGTTGTTGTATCTCAATTTTATAGAGAAGAGAAATATAAGGATATAGTTAAGGAAATTAAGGAAGAGTTATCTGCTAAAGACTTTCAGGATGCAATATTAAAAGCCAAGTTTGATAAAGGTTTTAAAACACAGTTAATGCAGTTGTGTTTGAAATATAGGTGGCTTTTATTAGTTAAAATATATTCTAGTATTAAATAGGAATTCTAGTTTGCAAGCAAGAATCATAAAAAAAGATAAAAAAATTATTACTATATTTATAATGTTACTATGTTTTGAAATGTTTCTTGGAGGCGGAGGTGATACATTCTCATTCAAGATCTATGGAACAAGAATATCATTTAGAATGCTTTTATTTGGAATCAGCTTTTTACAAATTATTATGACCGGACGCATTAAGATATATAACATAAAATTCAGCATAGTATTAATTTTATTGTTCTTTTATTGTTCTCTTTCCTTAATAGTGGGGCTTATACGAAATGATGTAAGTGCAGCAATTAAAAATTTTCTAACAGTAACATATATGCTTATATATTTCCCTATGATGGGATTCTGTGATAACAAAACCTTATCCTTTAAGGGGATTGACTTGTATTTACAAATATCAGCTGTGATTATGTCTGTTTTCTCGCTTGCTGTTTATTCAATTTTGTTACTAGGAATAATGGATTACCAAACTATGCTTGATTTTGTGCAACAGTTTGGGGTTGATTTTCGAATAAGACCAACAGGAGCTTTCGTTTATGCAGGTCATGTATTTGTAGCAATAGCAGGCTTAAGTATCTTTTCAAAATTACTATTTAAAAAAAATATAAGCGTTGTTCAAATTATACTATTTATTGCCTATACTGTAACAATTTTTATTAGTCTTACACGTGGATTAATTATTGCATACTCGCTCTGTTTATCAGCGATGTATGTCTATAAACTGTTTCGCAATACGAGTGGTTCTTATCCGTTTGTTTTGATAATCCTACCAATAGCATTGGGTATAATTGTGTATTTTCTTAGTTCTGTAGATCTTTCTCGTATTTACAACTTTGATGATTATAGTGTTAGTTATAGATTAGCTGTTCTTCGCGATGGTTTCGATTTGATGGGTAACCGCATTGGTTTAGGCACTGGCTATGGGATAACCTATACCACAGGTGCCGCAAATTATAATTTTGAAATTAGCCTGTTTGATATATTTGTAAAACAAGGACTTGTTGGATTAATTTTATGGATAATTTATATTATACTCGCTGTATCTATTGTTGTACGTACTTATCGATTGGGCTATAGCGATATTAGTGCATATCAATTTGGGCTTCAATCAATATTATTTATAGTTCTCCTTTCATTTACAAATCCATATTTAGCTAATTCTATTGGATTTTTTGTCTTTTTCATTGTAATTGCAATGAATAATAATTCTTATTATTTTAATAGGAAGCTTTAAATGAATACAGGTAGACGTGTTGGGAGTGTGATTGTTACATATAACCATGATGAAAGACTGAATAAGCTTGTTGAAGAATTATTAAATAATCTTGATATTATTGTAATTGTTGACAATGGTTCAAAACAATTATGCGACTTTAGAAGTACCAAGATTGTGATTATAAGAAATGAAGAAAATATTGGACTAGCATCAGCTCTAAATATTGGTTGTGAATATCTTTATAATAATGGATACTATTACACATTTCTTTTTGATCAGGATAGCTTTATGCTTTCAGGTAGTCTTGAATTTTTGATAGAAACAATTAAATCGACAAATGCTGCAATTGTAGGCCCACGAATCCAGTTGGAAATAGATAATACTATTCATGAAGGAAAATATCTTGTCAGATCTGGTCAATTGTTAAAGCGCAGAGCTATTGGTGAGTCAGAAATTGCATCAACTTTTTCATGTATCACATCTGGAAGCTTGGTAGATCTAAAGGTATGGAAATATGTTAGTGGATTTTGGGACGATTTATTTATTGAAATGATAGATAATGAATATTGTATGAGAGTTATTTACTACGGTTATGAAGTAATGATTGATGGACATGCAATATTAATACAACAGTTAGGCGATACTAAAATGTTGGTTAAGAAATTGGGGACGTATTTTATCCCAACAAATCATTCAGCAAATAGATATTTCTATATGTACAGAAATTTAATATGGACACAACGAAGATATGGCTTCTTTAGATTTCCGATATTAAAGGTCTATTACTATTTAGCTTTTTTAAAAAAAATGATTACCATTAAGAATTTTGAAACAGATTCAAAGGGAAAAAAGAAATTAATACAGAAGGGTATTAGGGAAGGCTACTCAGCTAATGTTAAACGCTTACCGACTTTTCACACCATCAGAAAGAACGGTTAGATAGTAATAAAGTAATGTATCACAATAGAAATTTACTTACAGTGAATAGCTATATTTATTATTTTTACCTTCCCTATAGTTTTGAAATTACCACCATAATAACTGGCGAAAAGGGTTAATAAAAATGATTGAAATGGAATTAAATGAAATTCAGGAAGAGAGCTTCGTAGTGCTTAAAAAAATTAAAGAAATTTGTGAGAATTATAAAATTCAGTATTGGCTATTTGCAGGTACACTCCTGGGTGCTATTAGGGGAGGTGACTTTATCCCATGGGATGATGATATTGATGTATGTATGCCAAGAAAAGATTATGAAAAATTTATTGCAATTTGTATGAATAATCCAGGATTCTTAAAAGGTTTTAAGTTGTGTTACTATAAATCATGTCCAAATTATGCTTATCCAATAACAAGATTATCTAGGGATGGATTTTATTTTGATTCATATATTATGGAATACGGACTTGGAGTTTTTGTGGATATATATCCATTAGATGGTTTTAAAGAAGATAGTAATTTGTTGGAAAGTCTTTCAAAGAAAAAAAGAACAATAGGAAGAATGATTGCTAAAAAGCAACCTCCAAAATTTTCCAAAATTAAATTTATTATTCTTAGTTTTCTTCAGATTTTTTATAGAATTATTCCACTTAAAAAGAGATTAGAGGATTTAGACCTAAGTGCACAAAAGTATGATTTTGAATCCAATATTTTGTGTGGAAATATTATATGGGAACCTTATGCAATATTAAAAAGACGCTGGTTTGATGGAACATTAATGTGGTCATTTCATGGTGAACAGTTCCCAATTCCAAAACACTACAATGAATTATTGCACGAAATGTATGGTAATTATCTAGAACTTCCTCCTATCGATCAGCAGGTTCCAAATCATGATTATAAAATGTACAGGTTAGAAGGATAATATGAAAGGAATTATTCTAGCCGGCGGAGCCGGAACCCGTCTTTATCCGCTTACCATGGTGACTAGTAAACAGCTGCTTCCCATCTATGACAAACCGATGATCTACTATCCCCTGTCCACCCTGATGCTTGCAGGCATCAAGGACATTCTCATCATCTCCACACCCGATGATACTCCCCGGTTCGAGCATCTCTTGGGTGACGGCAACCAATTCGGCATCAACCTCTCCTACAAGGTCCAGCCATCCCCGGATGGGCTTGCCCAGGCCTTCCTACTGGGTGAAAAATTCATCGGCAGTGATACCTGTGCCATGGTACTGGGAGACAACATCTTCTACGGCAACGGATTTTCTCCCTTGCTCAGGAAGGCTGTGGCTGACGCGGATTCAGGAAAGGCAACCGTGTTCGGATACTACGTGCAAGATCCCGAACGCTTCGGAGTCGTTGAGTTCGATGCTGAGGGCAATGTCGTCTCCGTCGAGGAGAAACCGAAGCAGCCTAAAAGCAACTACGCCATCACGGGGCTGTATTTCTATGACCAGCGGGTGGTAGAGCTCGCCAAGCAGGTGAAACCGTCGGCACGGGGTGAGCTTGAGATCACCGACCTGAACAGGTTGTATCTGGAAGGGGGCGACCTGAAGGTCCAGTTGCTCGGTCGTGGGTTTGCCTGGCTGGACACCGGTACCATGGACAGCCTTGTGGATGCAGCTGACTTCGTCCGCATGATCGAGAAGCGCCAAGGCATCAAGATCTCGGCACCTGAGGAAATTGCCTATAGGAATGATTGGATCAGTCGTGAGAAACTTCTGGAAAGTGCTTCCCGCTATGGAAAGAGTCCCTACGGGGAACATCTGAAACAGGTTGCGGAAGGCAAGATTCACTATTAGGATGGTGGCATGACGATTCTTATCACAGGAGCCAAGGGACAGCTTGGTAATGAGTTATGCAAGATACTGGGGGAAGGTGTCTCCGAACGGGGGAAGCTTCCCCCGTTGTATGATGGATGCACCATTATCGATATTGATGTCGATGATCTGGACATCACCTCATCCGATGCCGTTGACGCTTTCTTCCCCACCCACAAGCCGAACCTTGTCTTCAACTGTGCAGCCATGA
The DNA here is from genome assembly GCA_001603115.1 of Spirochaetales bacterium Spiro_05. Taxonomy (GTDB): domain Bacteria; phylum Spirochaetota; class Spirochaetia; order Sphaerochaetales; family Sphaerochaetaceae; genus Sphaerochaeta. The sequence continues at coordinate 4,870 of LVBG01000013.1, read as the reverse complement.
CCAATGTGGATGGCTGTGAGGGCAACGAAGATGTTGCCTACCAGGTGAATGCCATCGGGCCCAAGAACCTCGCACTTGCCTGCAAGAGGCACGGTGCGCGTTTGTTGCACGTCTCCACTGACTACGTGTTCGCGGGAAATGGTTCGAAACCCTATGTGGAGACCGATGAGCCTGCTCCCAATACCGCCTACGGGCGGAGCAAGCTTGCAGGTGAGCAATTTGTGCTTGCTTCCTGTAGGAACAGCTGCATCTGTCGCACCGCCTGGCTCTACGGGTATGTGGGAAACAACTTCGTGAAGACGATGCTCCGTCTTGCCAGGGAGAAGGGGATTCTGACCGTGGTCGATGACCAGGTGGGCAACCCCACCAGTGCCGTCGACCTTGCCTGGCAGATGCTGCTGCTGGCAGCCTCGAAGGAGACCGGTATCTTCCATTGCACCTGCAACGGGGAAGCGGTGAGCTGGAATGCCTTTGCCAAGAGAATTATGGAGAAGGCAAGCCTTGATGTTGAGGTGAAAGCCTGCACCACGGCCGAGTTCCCCCGTCCTGCAAGGAGACCTGCCTATTCGGCACTCGATAACAAACATCTGAGTGACACCGTAGGCGACAGCATGCGTGACTGGGAGGAAGCCTTGGACAGCTTCCTCGAGCATTACCTTGAACAGGAGAATCAGCAATGAGCAAGACCTATCTGGTGACCGGGGGAGCAGGGTTCATCGGTTCTAACTTCATCCATTACCTGCTGAAGAAGCACGATGACATCCTGATTGTCAACTTGGACAAGCTTACCTATGCGGGTAACCTTGAGAACCTGAAGTCGGTCATGGGAGACAAGAGGCACGTGTTCGTGCAGGCAGACATCTGTGATGCAAGTGCCATGAAGAAGTTGTTTGACCAATATAAGATTGACTACGTAGTGAACTTTGCGGCTGAGAGCCATGTGGACCGTTCCATCACCGACCCCGACGTCTTCGTCAGGACGAACGTCATGGGGACGCTGAACCTGCTGAACCTTGCAAAGGATGCATGGAAGGCAGGGGAGGACAGCTACAGGGATGGGGTGAAGTTCCAGCAGGTCTCCACCGACGAGGTGTACGGCTCATTGGGGCCGGAAGGGTTCTTTACCGAGACCACCCCCCTAGCCCCCCACAGCCCGTACTCGGCAAGCAAAGCCTCTGCCGACCTGTTGGTGAAGGCATATGCCGACACCTACAAGCTTCCGGTGACCATCACTCGCTGTTCGAACAACTATGGGCCCTACCAGTTCCCTGAGAAGCTAATCCCGCTGATGATCAACAACTGTCTGAACAAGAAGAGCCTCCCGGTTTACGGTGATGGGATGCAGATCCGTGACTGGCTGTATGTGGAGGATCACTGCAAGGCGATAGACCTGGTGCTCCAGAAGGGAAAGGCAGGAGAGGTGTACAATGTGGGAGGCCACAACGAGCAGCCCAACATAGCCATCGTGAAGAGCATCATCGCCTATGTATCAGGGAAGGTCGACCCGAGCATTGACGAGAGTCTCATCAAGCACGTGACCGACCGTAAGGGCCATGACAGGCGCTACGGGATAGACCCGAGCAAGATCCGCGAGGAGCTTGGGTGGGAGCCTGAGACAATGTTCGTAGAGGGCATCGGCAAGACCATCGACTGGTACCTGGAGAACAGGCGGTGGATGGAGCATGTGACAAGTGGCTCCTACCAGAACTACTATCAAGAGATGTACGGAAGCAGGTAGGGATAGCAATGGGACAGTTCACATTCAACAAGACTGAGATAGAGGGAGTGTTCATCATTGAGCCGATGGTGTTCGGTGATGAGCGCGGCTACTTCATGGAGACCTACAACAAGGCCGATTTCTACAAGGCAGGGATCACCAATGAGTTCGTCCAAGACAACCATAGCAAGTCCAAGAAGGGTGTGCTCAGGGGCTTGCACTTCCAGAAGCAGTATCCGCAGGCAAAGCTGGTCAGGGTCACCAAGGGAGAAGTCTACGACGTTGCGGTGGATCTGAGGAAAGATAGTTCGACCTACGGCAAGTATGTAGGGGTGATCCTATCGGCTGAGAAGAAGAATATGTTTTTCATTCCAAGGGGCTTCGCCCACGGGTTCCTCGTGCTTTCAGAAGAGGCTGAATTCACATACAAGTGTGATGAGTTCTACCATCAGGAGGACGAGTGTGGGATCAGGTGGGACGATGAAAGGATTGGGATCAAGTGGCCAGAACAACAAATTCCTCTTTTGATAAAAGAAAGAGATTTGAATTTTCCTTATATTCAGGATGCCATAGTTGTATAGGAGACTAAATGAAAAACCTGAATCTTGCTCCTATACTTAAGAATAACGAATGATGAAACAGAAATCTTTAACAATAAATAGTATTTTTTACCTTGGAAACCAACTAATTAATATCCTTTTTCCGTTATTCATTGGAATTTATGTTGCAAGAGTTCTTCTTCCCGCAGATATTGGCGAAGTAGCTTATGCCCAGAATATCGTTCAGTATTTCGTCATTTTATCTTTTCTTGGATTACCTACATATGGATTGCGCGAGATATCACGGGCAAGAAACAATCGAGCTAACCTGAATAAAATCTATTCTGAGTTGTATCTAATTAATTTTAGTTCTACGTTGTTTTTTCTGCTTCTGTATTCAATTATAATTTATAATAACGTTGCTTTTAAAAATAACTTACCCTTGTATTCTATTGTTGGCTGTTCCATAGCATTGAATTCCCTGAATATCTCTTGGTTGTATGATGGGCTGGAAGAGTTTCAACTGATTGCCAAGAGAAATTTATTTTTTAAGTTTTTCTGCGTAATTTTGCTTTTAATATTTGTACGAACTCAGGAAGATTACTTATGGTATGCTGCAATTAGTGTCGTTGGAACAGCGGGGAACTATCTAGTAAATATGTTACTATCCCACAGATATGTTTCATTCACGTTGAAGGGGTTATCCTTTATACAACATTTCAAACCAATACTATATCTCGTTGCTGTAAACCTAGCGATAGAAATCTACACTTTAGTAGATGTAACGATGCTCGGACTCATGGCTGGTGCAACTAATGTAGCATTCTACTCATATGGAAGCAGGATGAGTAGAGCTCTTTTGACTATAGTCAATTCCTTTACCATGGTAATTGTACCCAGGATGGTGTTGTATTACAAGGAAGGAAAAATTAATGAATATAACTTGCTCTTATCAAAGACATTAAAGTTGATTCTCTTACTTTCTGTCCCAATGATGCTCGGGCTGCAATTCATTGCTAATGATTTAGTCGTCGTGTTGTATGGGCAAGTATATAAAAACTCAGCCTTGATTTTGAGGATACTTAGTCCTCTACTGATTATTGCTCCAATAGGTTATTTACTCGGGTCGAGAGTCATGCTAGCTACAAACCAAGAGAATAAAATGCTGACTAGTGTGAGTATTGGGGCAATTGTCAATCTGATTGGTAATTACATACTGATTCAAAAATATGCGGAATTTGGTGCAGCGATAGCTTCCGTAATCAGTGAAGTTATTGTAATGATAGTATATATTTTATTTGGTAAAAATCATTTTTCATTAACTGGAATCTGGCAAACATTAGTAAGAATACTAATTGCCTCGATTTGCATGGCAGGGTTTCTGTTCGTTATTCATTCTATGCAGATTGTTATTTATATGAAACTTGTTATCGAAATAATTACTGGAATTTTTCTATATTTTGGAATTTTATTAACAATGAAAGAGGATATTGTATCTGAATTGATAGAAAAAGTTAAAAAGAGATTGTCAATATGAAAACAGCATAATCGCCAAAAGCAAGTGAGTCATGTCTTTGATGAAAACTGATGTATATGACGATTTCTTGAAGGAATAAATCAAAGGTATTTTCCAAATTTCTCCAATAAGAAAGAAAATATAAATATAGGAATTTGGAATCATGTTTATATTATTTAGGAGTTTATCAACGTCCGTTAGGAAACTATTATAGATGATTCCAGATTATCTCAAATTCCCGTCTTGATTATATCTAGGAATTGAGTAATTCTTTTAAATAGTTGCAAATATTGGCAGAAAGTACGTGACAAAAGCATAAAACATAGGTATAATTGTATCTATGATAGATGCCAATGCAAAACCGACGAAAATCATCCGTATCACCAACAAGAAGAACGGTGTTACCTACCTCTACGAGGACCAGGCCTTCTGGAACAGCGAGAAGAAGCGCGGAGAGCACAAGCGAAAGTGCATCGGGCGCCTCGGTCCTGACGGAAGCAAGATATACAATGATTTCTACCTGGCCAGGATGGAAGCTGCCAAGGCCGAGAATTCGCTTGTCTCGCAAACCACCCTGATGGGACAGAACCTCATCCTGGACAAGGTTGCCAGGGACGTCGGCATCAAAACAGCCTTGAAGGAAGCATTCGGAGCAGACGATGCCGATGCCATCCTCCAGCTTGCAAGATACAGCGTCTGCGAGGGCAAGGCCCTCAGCAGAGCCGAGGACTGGCTGAATGACCGTGGTTTCAATGGCACCGCCCTTTGCTCGCAGCGGATCAGCGAGCTGCTTGCATCCCTGTCCGACGACAGGCGCAACACCTTCTTCGAGCTTTGGATCAACAAACAGGCGAAGAAGAAGGCACTGCTGTTCGATATAACCTCGATTTCGTCCTATGGGAAAAACAATGCATATGTGGAGCGAGGGTACAACCGCGACCACGAGAACCTGAGACAAATAAATCTAGGCCTTCTCAGCGCACACTCGTCGAACGTACCTCTCTGGTACTCGGAATTGCCCGGAAGCATGTCCGATTCCATCGTCCTCGACCATGTGCTGGGCAGCCTGGAAAAGCTCGATGTGAAGGACATCAACCT
>LVBG01000012.1 GCA_001603115.1 Spirochaetales bacterium Spiro_05 | reverse complement strand
ATGGTGCTGATGTCGATGGTGACAATTTCGGTGGTGTGCCGCAGGCGACCGGTAACACTGATAGGGTGTCTGCCGCCGGTGTCTTCCTCCCGAAATCCGATGAAGTAGGGGGCCAGTTCAGTCTCGATCGGGTCGAACCCTTTGAGGCTCTGTACGATGCGTACGATGCGTCCTGACACCCAGCTGTCGATGAGCACTTCCAGGATTGCATTGAACTTGCTGCTCTCCTTCTTCTCCTGCAGCTGCTTGTCGATCTGCTCGGCGAGGCCGATGACATTCTCGCTGATCTTCGGTGCATAGGAGCGCATGTTCATGGCGATTTTTCTCAAGCCTGAAGCGAGGTGGGGGTTCTGAAACTCGGTGCTGTTTGCAAGCATTTCGGCAGAGAGGTTGAAGGCCAGGCTCTCATAGACGCTGAGGGCGATGCTTTCATCCTCATCGCGGTTCTTGATCTTGATGAGGCTGTTTTCCTCGTAGATGTCAATGTATTGTTTCAGTTCATCCACATATCTGCTGATGGTAGAGCGATGGACTCCCAATCGACGTTCTGCAACAAAATACATGTCAGTATACCACGCCAAGGGCATCTGGCAAGTAGAAAATGCACAAATCGGAAAGCATCCGCAACAACCGGGCGAGTTGTCGGGCGTGCTCACCCGTGCTAGGATACAGGTACAAACAAGGAGCGACTACAATGGATGAACGGCTTACGAAACTTGAGATGAAACTAGCTTATGCAGAAGAGACGATAGTGACTCTCGACCAAATCGTAACTGACCAGGCCAAGGAGATCGCACTCTTGACAGCCCGTCTGGAAAAGTTGGAGAAACGGGTGACCGACTTGGCCGAAGAAGATCGGGATGGCATGGTTGAAAACCAGAGGCCACCCCACTATTAGAACCGGACCTAGATGAAAAGATTGATCTTGCTCTCGCTGGCGGCTCCCATATAGGTTGCAACGCCTCCAATCTCAACGCCGTCAAGCAGCTCTTCGGCCTTGATGCCCATGATGTCCATGGACATCTGGCAGGCCACCATGCGAACTCCGCTCCTGCGTGCTTCCTCATACATCTGCTGTACTTGGTCGACATGCTTCTTCTTCATGCGGCCCTTCATCATCGCCGCCCCCATCCCTCCCATGTTCATGGACGAGAGGGCGAGCTTGTCCATACCCTTGGGCAGCATGGCTCCGAACATTGTTCCCATGAAGTCCTTCTTCACTTTGGGTGCATCCTTTTTGCGAAGCACCGACAATCCCCAGAAAGTGAAGAACATCGTCACCGGTTTTCCGGATGCAGCGGCTCCGTTGGCCAGGACGAATGAAGCAAGTGCCTTGTCCAGGTCGTTGGAGAAGACGATCATGGTGGCACCGTTGTCGGAGTCGCAGATCGCAGGCTTCTCTCCCACTGAGTCGGGCATGCTGCAGACACTGGCGTTTCCCTTGCCAACCACTGCCTCGATGATGCCGTCGGTGGTCTTGACGGTTATCAGCTCGTTGCCGGTGAGTTTGCACCACGCCTGGACATCGACGCCGAAGCCGGGGTCGGAGGCCTTGATGACAATCCTGTCCCCTTCCTCAAGGTTGTCGATCTCCCGCTTGAGACGGATGATCGGACCAGGACATTGCAGTCCGCAGGCATCGACGGTGAAAATCTTGTTCTCGGTTCTCTTGCGGAACGACCCGTCCTCATGCAGGTGGTTGATGGTTCCACCCTCTCTCTTGACTGAAATCTTATCCTTGTTTTCCAACAGGTATCGTTCACGAACCGCACTCTCATAGGTCTTGTAGCCGCCGGTGAGGTTGCGTACGTTTGTATAACCGTTCTGCCTGAGCACCCTTTCGGCGAGGTAGCCCCTGAGGCCGATGGCGCAATAGACGATCACCAACCGGTCGGTGGGAACCATGAGAAGCTTCTGTCTT